>NZ_JCASID010000001.1:0-930478 GCF_059685855.1 Telluria sp. ZB4P37 | reverse complement strand
CTGCAGGCCGGCGGCGTCGTCCATTGCCGAGTTGATGCGGTAGCCGGTCGACAGCCGGGTCATCGAGGTCGACAGCGAGCTCTGGGTGCGGCTGATCGAGTTTTGTGCGGACAGTGCGGCGTTGTTGGTGTGGAGGCTCAGCATGATTGGTTCCTGTCAGTGGTCGGGTTGTGGAGTGCGTCACTCGCGTTCACAAGTACAAGGCGACAGGTTTCTGTGCGGCATTAAGTTCCATGTAGAAATAAATTGAAAATAATGCGATATGCCTGCTTTCCACACAAATGCGCTACCCATATGGCATGTGTTGGGCGTTCATATAACTGGTCAGCCCGGTTTTCCGGTCTATATATGTGTAAGAACCGCAGTACTGCCGTTGCCGGGCACGTAAGAGCCGCCGGTAACTTGTACCGTGTCGACCAGCTTCGTGGCGTAGTCCGAGGCCCCGGCGGCGCGTGCTTCTTGCACCGGCAGGCGCCAGTGCCGATGGTTCAGGCCCGTGGCTGGCGCCTGAACGCCACCGCATGCGTGGCGGCGCTCGCCACGCGCGTGACCACCGCAGCCGTGACGATGCATACCCCGACCAGGCAGGCAAAGCGCGTATAGGTAGCCAGCGTCGGCTGCTGCATGAGCGCCTGGCCGAGCAGCGCCGAGACCATCGCCACCAGCAGCATGATCACCGGGAAGTGGCAGAAGAAGGTAAACGACGCGGTCTGTCCCGACCACCCGTCGGCCGAGCCGCTGGCCTTGAATGCGCGGCTGGCGCGCCCGTCCTCGGGCTGTTTCGGATACAGCGCCCAGGCGATGGCGGCAAACCCGACTCCGACCAGCGCGAAGGCGCTCTGGATGATGAGCTCGCCAAACGGTTCCGGCAGCAGGCCGGTGCGGCTGCCCATCAGCCGGGACAGGACCAGCGCGGCGGCAAAGCAGGGCACCGCGACCAGCAAGGGCGGCCGCAAGGCGCGTGATTCGCTCAGGAAAACGACGCCGACCCCGGCCAGCCAGATGCCGGCCCAGATCAGGAACTGGTAAGGCATGACAAAGACCACGACCGCCAGCAGCACAAGCTGCACATAGCGCCCGCGTGGCTTGTTCAGGCCGAGACGGACGAACGCAACCAGCAGGATCAGGGACCAGAACAGGTAGGAAAGCAGGTAGAGCATGCTGTTGCTGCCGAAGTTGGGAACGATGAATGGCTGCAGCATCAGGGCGTTGCCGAACAGTGCGGAATACGTCAGCGTCAGCACGGTCAATTCCGGGAAATCGGTGTAGACCCCGGTGCCGCCAAAAAACTGCGCCCCGGTGAGGTCGAGAGTTGCGCCCACGATCAGGCCTGGCAGGAGGATCTTGTAGAGCGAGCCCAGATGCAGCGAAACAGGCGAACGGCCCGGCCCGGCCCGCGAACGCTGCCGGTGCAGCAGGAGCCCGGCAAGAATGCCGTCCAGGATGAAAAAGACGGCATAGGATTCGTGCCCGAGCCCCGTGACGAAGTAAAAGCCTGTTGAAAACAGGGTTTTCGCATGGACGGCATCGTAGTTCACGAACAGCAGGAACCGGAGGTGGTACATCAGCGCGACAATGGCGCTGGCCCATCTGGCGATGAGCAGGAACGAAATGAATCGGTTGGTCACGATTGGCCTCGTCGGTGGATTGGAGCCCGCTTCCTCCTCGAACTGAAACCAATATCCCTTCAGCAGGAGTGTTGATATATCTAAAGTGCGACACACGGCAAAGCCGAGTTGGGTTGCTTAATAGCAATTAGGCGCGGCGGAAGATCCATTTTAGGGGGGGCGGCAGGCGGACAGTTTGAGCACGCGCATGCACGATCGGCGTGCCAGCGCGGTGCGCGCCGGGCTTGCTCGGGCGCGTGCCGCGGTCCGGCAAGCCCGATAACGGAATGTGGCCGTTTGGCCTTGATCAGGGCAGAATCAAGGCGTGAACGTGATGCCCGGGCGAAACGGTGACCGCGGCGTTGCGCCAGGTCCGGCAGGCCATTAACCGGCATTTCCTCATAGGCTTTTGACAGCGTCTGATGCCGCCAGGAGCATGCTACAAAGCATGCTTTACGTGCGCGATCCCCAGCTCATCATAAATTTCGTAGATCACTTCCAGCATGTTCACCAGTTCCGGTGACCGGTCCATATGACGCGCGCTGAAAATGATCGGTGACACCGCCCGGCGATCGTCCAGGGGCCGGTAGACGACGTCGGTGCGGATCATGCCTTGCAGGCTTTGCGGCACGATCGCAATGCCCTGGCCAGCGCCGACCAGGCCAATGGCGATCTGCAGCTCGCGCACTTCCTGCACTTGTCGCGGCACCAGGTTGCGCTCCCTGAACGTGGCCAGCACCTGGTCGGCAAAACTCGGGCGCGGGCTTTTCGGATACACCAGCAGTGTTTCCTTGGCCAATTCTGACAGGGTCAACGGACCCTCTGTCGGTGCCAGTCGATGGCCTACGGGTAGCGCGACGATCAACGCTTCCTCGCGTAGCACGATGCGGCGAATCGCCGGATCCTCGCTCTTCAGGCGCCCAAAACCCACATCGATCCGGCCTTCCTTCAAGGCCTGCAGCTGCTCCATCGTCGTCATCTCGTGAAAGCTGATATCCAGCGACTGGTAGCGGTTCCGAAAGCGCCGCACGATTTCCGGCAACAGGCCATATAGGGTCGACGCCACGAAGCCGATCGCAAACTTGCGGTCGATCTTGCCGACACGCTGGGTCATTGCCTTCAGGTCGGCCGCCTTGTCCAGCAGCTCCTGTGCATGCGCATGGAAGAACTTGCCGGCCTCGGTCAGGCGCAAGGGGCGGGAGCCTTTCTCGATCAGCAGCACCCCTAATTCCTCTTCGAGCTGCTGCACCTGCCGGCTCAGCGGAGGCTGCGCGATATGCAAACGCTCGGCCGCACGGGTGAAGTTCTTCTCGTCTGCCACGGCGACGAAATAGCGCAGATGACGCAACTCCATGTTCATACCTCCAAGGTATCGAATCAATACTAAATCGGTGTTGGACGGTCAATATTTTAGGGAATATCGTGTGTTCACCTCACACATTATACGAACTGAATATGATCCGCGAAATCGAAACCACGCTCGTCGATGTGCCGACCATCCGGCCGCACAAGCTGTCTGTCGCGACGATGAACACGCAGACCCTGGTCCTGATCCGGATCCGTTGTGATGACGGAATCGAAAGCTGGGGCGAAGCCACCACGATCGGCGGCCTGAACTACGGCGCAGAAAGCCCGGAAAGCATCAAGGCCAACATCGATGCGCACATCGCGCCGCTAGTCCGGGGAATGGATGCCTCCAGCGTAGCGCTTGTCATGGCAAAACTTCGCAAGACGATCCAGGGCAACCGCTTCGCCAAGTGCGCCATCGAGACCGCGCTGCTGGATGCGCAGGGCCAGCGCCTTGGCGTGCCGGTCAGCGAACTGCTGGGTGGCCGGGTACGCGACTCACTGCCGGTGGCCTGGACCCTCGCCAGTGGCGACACCGCGAAGGACATTGCGGAAGCCGAGATCATGCTGGAAAAGCGCCGCCACCGCATCTTCAAGCTCAAGATCGGCGCGCGCAGCCTACAGGACGATGTCAGCCATGTCCTGGCAATCAAGCGCGCCCTGGGCGACCGGGCCAGCGTGCGGGTCGACGTCAACCAGGCCTGGAGCGAACTTGAGGCCGTGCGCGGCATCGCAGCGCTGGAAGCGGGCGGTATCGACCTGATCGAGCAGCCGGTGCGCGCCGATAACCGGGACGCCATGCGGCGCCTGGCTGCGCGCTTCGACGTTGCCGTGATGGCCGACGAGGCGCTGCACGGTCCGATCGATGCTTTCAATATCGCACGTACCAATGGCGCCGACGTCTTCGCGGTGAAGATCGCGCAGTCCGGTGGCCTGGTTCCCGCACAGCAGGTCGCAACCGTCGCACAGCTGGCCGGCATCGGCCTGTATGGCGGCACGATGCTGGAGGGCGGGATCGGTACCGCCGCCACTGCGCACCTGTGCGCTACCTTCACCGACCTGACCTGGGGCACCGAGCTATTCGGTCCGTTGCTGCTGACGGAAGAAGTACTCGAGGAGCCGCTGGTCTATGCCGACTTCGCGCTGCAGGTGCCAGCGGGGCCGGGCCTGGGTGTGCGAGTCGACGCCGACAAACTGCGGCGCATGCGCCGCCAGTAACCAAGGGAGAGCACCAATGCTATTTCACGTAACCATGGAAGTCCAGCTGCCCGCGTCAATGCCGAAAGACCAGGCCGACGCGCTGAAGGCTGAGGAAAAGGCGCTCGCGCAGCGCCTGCAGGAAGAAGGGAGCTGGCGCCACCTGTGGCGCGTCGCAGGGAAATACGCCAACGTCAGCATCTTCGACGTGCCAGGCAACGAAGAGCTGCACGCGCTCTTGATGTCGCTGCCTCTGTTCCCGTACATGCGCATCGACGTCACACCGTTGTGCCGGCACCCGTCCTCAAGCCGCGCCGGCGACCTTTGAGTTCCGATTAAACCTGGAAGGAGACAAGAAATGAACCATCAACAAATTGATTTGCTGGCCAAACAATGGATCGTCGACGCGGCCGACCGTCCAGCCAATCCACGCGTGCAGGCCATCGTCCTGCGCCTGGTCGCTGACCTGTGCAAGGCTATGGAAGACCTGGACATCCAGCCGAGCGAATTCTGGAAGGGCGTCGAATTCCTCAGCACCGCCGGCAAGAACAATGAGCTTGGCCTGCTGACCCCGGGCCTCGGCCTGGAGCGCTTCATGGACATCCGCGCCGACGAAGCCGAAGCACGTGCCGGCATCGAGGGCGGGACGCCGCGCACGATCGAAGGCCCGCTATACGTGGCCGGCGCGCCGCAGAGCCAGGGCTTTGCACGCCTTGACGACGGCACCGAGAGCGACCAGGCAGAAATACTGTTCATGCAGGGGACGGTCTTTGATGCGGACGGCGCTCCGGTCGCCGGCGCGAAGGTTGAGGTCTGGCATGCCAACCTGCTGGGGAATTACTCGTTCTTTGATTCGACCCAGTCCCATTTCAACCTGCGCCGCACCATCGTCACGGACGCTGAAGGGCGTTACGGGTTCCAGTCGATCATGCCGAAGGGTTATGGTTGCCCACCGGGCGGCAGTACCGCCACGCTGCTGGCGCAGCTCGGCCGCCACGGCCAGCGCCCGGCGCACATCCACTTCTTCGTCAGCGCCCCGGGCCAGCGCAAGCTGACCACCCAGATCAACATCGACGGCGATGAGTACCTGTGGGACGACTTTGCCTTTGCCAGCCGCGAGGGCCTGGTGCCAGCGGTCACCCGCATCGAGGCCCCTGCAGAGATCGCCGCGCGCGGCCAGGACAAGCCGTTTGCATCGATCGATTTCGACTTCCGCCTGCACCGCGAAGTCGCCGAAGCGCCGCCAGCACAAGTCGAGCGCCTGCGCGCAGCTGCCTGAGTCAAGGCTAGAAGGAGAACACCATGATCCCGATTCATCCTGTGTCCGCGGGTTCCCCGAACCCGGCGGCAGTGGCGGAGCTCGACCTCGATTCGCTGCTAATCGAAGACCACGCCCGCGGCGACTATCGCCTGCATCGCAGTGCCTTCACTGACCCGTCCCTGTTCGAACTCGAGATGAAGCACATCTTCGAGGGCAACTGGATCTACCTGGCCCACGAAAGCCAGATCCCGAACAACAACGACTACTACACGACCCAGATGGGCCGCCAGCCGGTGTTCATTGCGCGCAACCGACAGGGTGAGCTGAACGCGTTCATCAACGCCTGCAGCCACCGCGGCGCCCAGTTGTGCCGCCTGAAGCGTGGCAACAAGGCGACCTACACCTGCCCGTTCCACGGCTGGACCTTCAACAACAGCGGCAAGCTGCTGAAGGTAAAGGACCCGGAAGACGCCGGCTATCCCGAATCCTTCAACAAGGAAGGCTCGCACGACCTGAAAAAGGTGGCGCGCTTCGCCAACTACAAGGGCTTCCTGTTCGGCAGCCTGAATCCGGACGTGTCCTCGCTGGAGGAGTTCCTTGGCGGAGCAGCGACGATCATCGACATGATCGTCAACCAGTCGCCGGACGGCCTGGAAGTGCTGCGCGGCGCGTCGACCTATACCTTCGAAGGCAACTGGAAGCTGCAGGCCGAAAACGGCGCCGATGGCTACCACGTCTCGGCGGTGCACTGGAATTACGCCGCCACGACCAGCCGCAGAAAGGAAGCTGCGGAGCGTGAAGACAAGATCCGCGCAATGGACGCCGGCAAGTGGGGTCGCCAGGGCGGCGGCTTCTACGCCTTCGACCATGGTCACATGCTGCTCTGGACAAAGTGGGCTAATCCCGAAGACCGGCCGAACTACCCGCGTCACGCCGAGTATGCAGCCCAGTACGGCAAGCCGACCGCCGACTGGATGGTCGAGCGCTCGCGCAACCTGTGCGTGTATCCGAACGTTTATCTGATGGATCAGTTCGGCTCGCAGATCCGCCTGCTGCGCCCGATCTCGGTTGACAAGACGGAAGTGACGATCTACTGCATCGCGCCGAAAGGTGAATCCGATGAAGCCCGCGCGCGCCGCATTCGCCAGTACGAAGATTTCTTCAACGTCAGCGGCATGGCCACGCCCGACGACCTCGAAGAATTCCGCGCCTGCCAGGCCGGCTATGCCGGCAGCGCCATGCCGTGGAACGACATGTGCCGGGGCTCGACGCACTGGATCCAGGGTCCGGACGAGGCAGCAAAAGAAATCGGCCTCGCGCCCGTGATGAGCGGTGTGCGCACCGAGGACGAGGGCCTGTACACGGTGCAGCATCGCTACTGGCTCGACGTCATGCAACGGGCGAAAGCGTCTCAAACCATCCAGTCCAATGAAGGAGAGCGAGCATGAGCGCCATCGCCTTTCAAGACGTCGCCGCTTTCCTGTACCGCGAGTCGCGCCTGCTCGACGATGAAGCCTGGGACGAATGGCTGGAGTGCTACCACCCGGAGGCGCAATTCTGGATGCCGTCCTGGGACGACGACGGCCAACTGGTGAGCGACCCGCAGCGCGAGATTTCCCTGGTCTATTACCCGACCCGCCAGGGCCTGGAAGACCGCGTCTTCCGGATCAAGACGGAACGCTCGAGCGCCACGATACCCGACACGCGAACCAGCCACAACATCGCAAACCTTGAAGTTGAAAAGCAGGAAGGGATGGTAGTCACGGTGCGCTTCAACTGGCATACGCTGAGCCACCGCTACAAGACCGATTTTTCCTATTTCGGCATGTCGCGCTACACGATTGACTTTGGCGGCGCAGCGCCGCGAATCCTGGACAAATACGTCGTTCTGAAGAACGACTACATCCACCAGGTCATCGACGTGTACCACATTTAAAGCCGCACATTCAGCCCGGAGAACCCGGGGAGGAGACAGACGATGAACCATCACATCGCCTTGCAATTCGAAGACGGAATCACCCGCTTCATCGCGTGCAACGACAACGAAACGCTGTCCGATGCCGCCTATCGCCAGCGGGTCAACATTCCGCTCGATTGCCGCGACGGCGCCTGCGGCACCTGCCGCGCGCATTGCGAGTCGGGCAGCTATGACATGCCGGCGTCGGGCTATATCGACGACGCACTCGAACCCGACGACGCTGCCCGGGGCTTTGTGCTGGCTTGCCAGATGCGGCCCAAGTCGGATTGCGTCGTCAAGATCCTGGCGACCTCGCAGGCCTGCAAGTCCGGGGCCCACGGCTACCAGGGCAAGATCGCTTCGGTCGAGAAGTTTTCGCCATCGACCATCCGCTTTGCGATCGACCTCGAGGAAGGCGCGGCGCCCGGCTTCCTGCCCGGGCAATACGTCAACGTCGCCATTCCGGGTACCAACCTGACCCGCTCGTATTCTTTCAGTTCGCCTCCAGGCGCGAGCCGCGCCGAATTCGTCGTGCGTAACGTGCCAAACGGGCGCATGAGCGACTATCTCGCGAATCAGGCGGGGGAGGGCGACACGATCACCTTCCTCGGTCCTTTCGGCAGTTTCTATTTGCGTCCTGTCACGCGGCCGGTGCTGTTCCTGGCCGGAGGCACCGGCATCGCGCCCTTCCTGTCGATGCTCTCGTGTCTGGAGAAGAGCGGTTTTCCGCACCCGGTGTGTCTCGTCTATGCGGTGACCAACGACCACGACCTGGTTGGCCTCGATGACCTTGAGCGGATTGCGGGAAGTAATCCGAACTTCACTTACGTCACCTGCGTGGCCGCGCCGGACAGCGCGCATCCGCGCAAGGGCTATGCCACCGCCCATGTGGAACCGTGCTGGATGAACGACGGCGAGGTCGATGTCTACCTGTGCGGTCCGCCGCCGATGGTGGACGCCGTGCGCACCTGGCTCGCGGAGACCGGAGTCAATCCCGCGAGCTTCCACTACGAAAAATTCTCGCCCAACGCAGGAGCATGATCGTGTTTGAACGTGGACGTTTTGAAGACAAGGTCGTGATTGTCACCGGCGCCGCCCAGGGCATCGGGCGCGGGGTGGCACTGGCGGCCGCGCGCGAGGGCGCCCGGCTGGTGCTGGCGGACCGCGCCCGGATCCTTGAGGAAGTGGGCGCCGATGCGCAGGCAATAGGCGCGCTCGTGGCCCTGGCCCACGTTGATCTGGAGACCTACGCCGGTGCCCGTGCGCTGGTTCAGACCGCGCTCCTCGAATTCGGCCGTATCGACGTGCTGGTAAATAACGTCGGCGGTACGATCTGGGCCAAGCCCTACCAGGAATACGAGGAAGCGCAGATCGAAGCGGAGATCCGCCGCTCGCTATTCCCAACGCTCTGGTGCTGCCGCGCCGTGCTGCCCAGCATGATTGAACAGGGTAGCGGGGCAATCGTCAACGTCTCATCGGTGGCTACCCGCGGCATCCACCGCATCCCCTATTCGGCAGCCAAGGGCGGTGTCAACGCCCTGACTGCAAGCCTGGCCTTCGAACATGCGCAGGACGGCATCCGCGTCAATGCAGTGGCGACCGGCGGCACCGAAGCGCCGCCGCGCATCGTGCCGCGCAACCCGGAGCCGCTTTGCGAACAGGAGCAAGCCTGGTACCAGGGCATCGTCGACCAGACGATTGCTTCAAACCCCATGCATCGCTACGGCACGATCGACGAACAGGTCCGCGCCATTCTGTTCCTTGCGTCGGATGAGGCGTCTTACATCACGGGCACCGTGCTGCCGGTCGGTGGCGGCGACCAGGGGTGAACATGGCGACCATTCCCCTCAACGGCGCCCCCTTGCACTATCGCTGCGATGGCGAGCGTACACGGCCCACGGTCGTGCTGTCGAACTCGCTCGGAACGGATCTGTCAATGTGGGACGCGCAGGCCGCGGTCCTCGCAAGGCGCTTCCACGTGGTCCGCTACGACACCCGCGGGCATGGCGCTTCGGTCGCCAACACCGGCGCCGCGCCCGGTTCGTACACAATCGAACTGCTCAGCACGGACGTGCTGGCACTGCTCGACCATCTTGACATCGACCGCGCGCACTTCGCGGGCCTGTCGATGGGCGGCCTTATCGGCCAGTGGCTGGGCGTCCATGCGCCACGGCGCCTGCACAAACTGGTGCTGGCCAATACCGCCGCGCGCATCGGCACACCGGACGGCTGGCGAACAAGGGCCAATGCCGTGCGCGCCAACGGCATGCTGGAGATTGCCGCCGGTTCGCCTGGGCGCTGGTTCACCCCCGAATTCGTTGCGCGCCAGCCAGTCGTCGTGGGCACGATGCAGAAGACCGTGCGTGGCCTCGACCCGGAAGCTTACGCCGCCTGCTGCGACGCGCTGGCGGCGGCCGACCTGAACGAAGCGGTGCAGCGCATTACGGCGCCTGTGCTGGTCATTGCGGGAGGCTTCGACCCGGTCACGACCGTCGCTGATGCACAGCAGCTTTCCAGCGCAATCGAAGGCTCGACTGTCACGGTGCTGCCCGCCTCCCACCTGTCGAACATCGAAGCGCCGGACCGGTTCACCGACGCCGTCCTTACATTCCTGCTGGCTTGAAGCCGGCCGCAGGCATCATCGACACTGGAGGCACGCATGCAGCAGTCCCGTCATCGCAGGCAGGCCGAAGCGGCAACGCAAGCCGGAGCTGTCGGCCTGGAGGCGGCCGTCCTGCAGGCAGCCCCCGACCGGTCCTGGTCCGACTGGTCGGCCTCCGGCGTCACGGCGGGCTTCCTCGCAGTGCTGGTGTCGTTCACCGGACCGCTGGCGATCTTCTACCAGGCGGCGCAGGCCGCCGAGGTCGACAGCGCGGCATTTGCCTCCTGGGTCTGGGGCATCTCGATCGGCGCCGCCGTTTCCGGCATTGTCCTGAGCTGGATGCTGCGTGCGCCCGTGATCACCGCCTGGTCCGCGCCCGGCACCGCCTTGCTGATTACGCTGTTCCCGGGGCTCTCGCTGAACGAGGCGATCGGCGCCTACCTGACGGCGGCAGCCATCCTGCTGGTCATCGGCCTGTCGGGCTCCTTCGACCGCCTCATGGCCCATGTACCAAAGGGCGTCGCCAGCGGCATGATGGCAGGCATCCTGCTGCCGTTCGGCCTGAATGCCTTCCGCTCCACCGGATCGCTGCCGCTGCTCGCCTTCGGCATGATCTTCGCCTACTTGGTCTTCCGCCGCCGGGCGCCGCGCTACAGCGTGATGCTGCTGCTGGCAACCGGCGTGGTGCTCGCCCTTCTGCTCGACGCCACCAACTTTTCCGGCATCGAACTGCAGCTCGTAGCGCCCCGGTTTATCGCGCCCGCCTGGTCGTGGTCCTCCACCTTCAGCCTGGCCTTGCCGCTCGTACTCGTGACGCTCACCGGCCAGTACCTGCCGGGCATGGCGGTGCTCCACACGTCGGGCTACGCGGCCAATGTGCGCCCGATCATGACCGTCAACAGCGTGGTGTCGCTGGCTGTGGCGTTCACGGGAGGCATCACGGTCGCGATCGCCGCCATCACCGCCGCCATGTGCACCGGCCCGGACGCGCACGAAGACCCGCGCCGGCGCTACGTGGCCGGCATCGCCAACGGCGTGTTCTACCTGCTGGCGGGCCTCTGCGGCGGCTCGATCGTGATGTTGTTCGCGGCGCTGCCAAAGGAAGTGGTCGTCACCCTGGCCGGCCTGGCGCTGCTCGGGCCGATTATGGCGAACCTGGTCGGCATCGTGGTCGCTGAGAACCATCGCGAAGCGTCCGTCATTACCTTCCTTGCAACCGCGTCCGGCATGAGCTTCCTGAGCCTTGGCTCGGCATTCTGGGGCATCGTGATCGGGATGATCGCCTACTGGATTCTGCACGCACGCGTGACGAAAGGGCAGCACAAACAGTAGTAGAAAACGAAGTAAACCCGGGTTCGCACCATAACTTTAACGATAACGGAGACACGTATCATGCGACATATCGACATCCACAAAATCGCCGACGAAGCGACATTCAACCGCTTCCACGGCTCGCTACTCCTGTGGTGCGCCATCATCATCATTTGCGACGGCTACGACCTGGCCGTGGCCGGTATCGCCGTTCCGTCGATCATGAAGGACATGGGCGTGACGGCCCAGAACGCCGGCTTTATGGTCAGCTCGGCGCTCTTTGGCATGATGTTCGGGGCGATCACGCTGGGCACCCTTGCGGACCGCATCGGCCGGCGCTGGGCCATCGTCATCTGTATCGCGCTCTTCAGCGTCTTCACGGCCGCCGCCGGTTTCGCCGGCGACCCGTACGTGTTCAGCGCGCTGCGCTTCCTGGCCGGGCTGGGAATTGGCGGCGTAATGCCGAACGTGGTCGCGCAAATGACCGAATACTCGCCGCGCAAGATCCGCGCCACGATGGTCACGCTGATGTTCAGCGGTTACGCCGTGGGCGGCATGCTCGCCGCGATCCTGGGCAAGGGCCTGATCGAGCAGTACGGCTGGCAGTCCGTGTTCCTGGCGGCCGGCGTGCCGGTGCTGCTGATCCCTTTCGTGCTCAAATCCATGCCTGAATCGATGCCCTTCCTGGTCAGGAAGGGCCGTCTCGACGAGTTGAAGATGGTCCTGCAGCGGCTCGAGCCAGGCTACCGGGTCCAGCCAGGGGACAGCTACGAACTGCCGGCGGTCGACCGCGCATCGGGCGCACCGGTGGGCAAGCTTTTCCACGAAGGCAGGGCGTTCAGCACGGTCATGTTCTGGGTCGCCTTTTTCATGTGCCTGTTCATGGTCTACGCATTGAGCTCGTGGCTGACCAAGCTGATGGCCGGCGCCGGCTACAGCCTCGGCTCGGCACTGACTTTTGTCCTGGTGCTGAACTTCGGCGCCGTGATTGGCGCCGTCGGTGGCGGCTGGCTTGCCGACCGCTTCCACATCAAGTATGTGCTGGTGGCGATGTATGCCCTGGCCGCGGTATCGATCTCGCTCCTCGGCTACCCGGTATCGACCCCGGTACTGTTCCTCCTGGTCGGGCTGGCTGGTGCATCGACCATCGGCACCCAGATCGTCACCTATGCGTACGCAGGCCAGTTCTATCCGAGTGCGATACGGTCGACCGGCATCGGCTGGGCCTCGGGTGTCGGTCGCAGCGGCGCCATCCTCGCGCCCATCGTCATCGGCACCCTGGTCGGCATGGCGCTGCCGCTTCAGCATAACTTCCTGGCCATTGCCATACCTGCCGTCATTGCCACCGTCGCGGTATCGCTGATCAGGCATGAGCGCTCGGCAACGGCCGCCAACGATAACGCCGTGCGGCGCGTGGCCGAACCGGCCTTCAGCAAACAATAATCGACGGAGACGTAATGAATTTCCTTCGCAATGCGGTTCTACTGGCACTCGGCATGATCGCCACCACAGCCATGGCCCAGACGGCGGTGCAGGTATATGGCATCGTCGACACCGGCGTCGCCCATATCGCCAATGCCGACGCGGCAGGCAATTCGGTCACCAGATTGCCTTCGCTGACGGGCTCGGTGCCGTCGCGCATCGGTTTCAAGGGGACGGAGGAGCTCGGGAACGGGCTGCAGGCATTCTTTGTGCTCGAGAACGGCTTCGGTCCGGACACCGGCACGGCTGGGCAGGGCGGGCGCCTGTTCGGACGCGCGGCCAATGTCGGGTTAAGGGGCGCCTGGGGCACCCTGACCCTTGGACGGCAGGTGAACATGACCTTTGTCGCATTCATGAAGGCCGACGTGATGGGGCCGAACCTGTTCTCCACCAGCAGTATCGCTCCCTACATCCCGAACGCCCGCAGCGACAATGCAATCGGCTACATGGGCAGCTTCGACGGCATCGTCGTGGGCGCAACCTATAGCTTCGGTCGCGACGCAGCAGCAGCCGGTGGACCGGCCGCAACCAATTGCGCCGGCGAGGTGTCCGGCGACTCGAAAGCCTGCCGGCAGTACACGGCACTGGCCGGCTATGAAAGCAAGGCATGGGGCATCAACGCTTCGTATGACCGAATGCACGGCAGCACCGGTGCGGGAGGAGGGCTTACCAGCAGCGGCAACACAGATGTGCGGACCACGGTCAACGCTTACGTGATGCTGGGGGCGACCAAACTCGGCGCAGGCCTGATGAACCGCGACACGAATGCCGCGACGGGGCAGGCCGAATCGATCCTGTATTACGCCGGCGCCAGCCATCCGATCGGAGCCCTGACCATCGATGCCCAGGTCGCGCGGCGCGACATCAGGGACTCCAGTTCGGATGCGACCCTGCTGGTCGCCCGCCTTACCTATGCGCTGTCCAAACGCACTGCCATGCATGCATCGGTCGGACGCATGGACAACGACGGCAGCTCGGCGGTGGCACTGGACGTTGGCGGCACGGCAGGCCCCGGCATGACGCAGAACGGCGTCATGGTCGGCCTGCGCCACAGCTTCTGAGGTCTCGGTTCCTGACAGCAAACATTGGCATCACAATTTTTTTCAAAGATGCGCGGCGCGGCCGTGCGAGGAGGGCAATAACATGATTGACAAGACATATGACACGCTGGCGCAAGCCGTCGCCGACGTGCATGACGGCGCCACTGTCATGATCGGCGGTTTCGGCAACGCGGGCATGCCCTCGAGCCTGATCGACGCACTCATCGAGCACGGAGCGCGCGAGCTGACGATCGTGAACAACAACGCAGGCAATGGCGAAACGGGCCTGGCGGCACTGCTCAAGGCCAAGCGCGTGCGCAAGATCATCTGCTCATTTCCGCGCCAGGCCGACTCGCATCATTTCGACGCCCTCTATCGGGCAGGGGAAATTGAACTCGAGCTCAGCCCGCAGGGCAACCTGGCCGAGCGCATCCGCGCAGCCGGCGCCGGCATTGGCGGATTCTTCACGCCGACCGGCTACGGCACGCAACTGGCAGAAGGCAAGGAAACGCGCCTGATCGATGGCCGCCATTATGTGCTCGAGTCGCCGATCCATGCCGACTTCGCCTTGATCAAGGCCCTGCGCGGCGACCGCTGGGGCAACCTCGTGTACCGCAAGACGGCGCGCAACTTCGGCCCGATCATGGCCATGGCGGCGAAGACTACGATTGCGCAGGTCGCCAGCATCGTCCCGCTCGGCGAACTCGACCCCGAAGTCATCGTCACACCCGGCATTTTCGTCCAGCGCGTTGTTGAGGAGGCCGCATGAACCGCCCTATGAATAAATTCAGCCGTGATCAAATCGCCGAGCGCGTCGCGCAAGATATTTTTGAAGGCGCTTACGTGAACCTGGGCATCGGCCTGCCGACCAGGGTGGCCAACTTCCTGCCCGCCGACCGCGAGGTGTTCCTGCACAGCGAGAACGGCCTGCTTGGCATGGGGCCGGCCCCCACGCCGGGTGAAGAGGACGAAGACCTCATCAACGCCGGCAAGCAGCCAGTCACGCTGCTTACCGGCGGCGCCTACTTCCACCACGCCGACTCTTTCGCAATGATGCGCGGCGGCCACCTCGATATCTGCGTGCTTGGCGCTTTCCAGGTGTCGGAACAGGGCGACCTGGCCAACTGGCATACCGGTGCGCCCGATGCCATCCCTGCGGTCGGCGGCGCCATGGACCTGGCGCTGGGCGCGAAAAAAGTGTTCGTGATGACCGACCACCAGACCAAGACTGGCGAGAGCAAGATCGTCCGTGAATGCACCTACCCGCTGACCGGTGTGGCCTGCGTTACCCGCGTCTACACAGACCTGGCCGTTCTAGATGTCACGCCGGGCGGCCTGCTCGTGCGGGAGATGGCGCCGGGATTGACGTTTGGCGAACTGCAGGCCGTCACTGACGCGCCCTTGTTAGCCCACCTGAATGGAGAAGATCGCCATGAATGAAGCTTATATTGTCGACGCGATTCGCACGCCGGTGGGCCGTTACGGCGGCGCCCTGAAGGACATGCGGGCCGACGACCTCGGCGCGCTGCCACTGCGCGAACTCATGAAGCGCAATCCCGGCGTCGACTGGAGCGCGATCGACGACGTCATTTTCGGTTGCGCCAACCAGGCCGGCGAAGACAACCGCAACGTGGCGCATATGTCGTCGCTCCTGGCGGGCCTGCCGCCCGAGGTGGCGGGCACGACCGTGAATCGCCTGTGCGGCTCCGGCATGGACGCGATCGGCATTGCCGCCCGCGCCATCAAGTCTGGTGAAACCCAGCTGATGATCGCCGGAGGCGTCGAATCGATGACGCGTGCGCCCTTCGTGATGGGCAAGGCGGAAAGCGCATTCTCGCGCCAGGCGGCGATGTACGACACCACGATCGGCTGGCGTTTTCCGAACAGGCAGATGAAGCACCTGTACGGCACCGACTCGATGCCGGAGACGGCGGAGAACGTTGCCGTGGATTACGAGGTATCGCGCGAAGACCAGGACCGCTTTGCCCTGGCCAGCCAGCAGAAAACGGCGCGCGCGCAGCAAGAGGGCCTGTATGCCGATGAAATCGTGCCGGTGCTGATTCCGCAGAGCCGCCGCGCAGCGGGGGCGGCCGATCACATCGCCTTTGTGCAGGACGAACACCCGCGAGCAACCAGCATGGAAGCGCTGGCCAAACTGAAGGGCGTCGTCCATCCGGGAGGCAGCGTCACGGCCGGCAACGCTTCGGGCGTGAACGACGGCGCCTGTGCGCTGCTCCTGGCAAGCGCGCAAGCGCTCGATCAATACGGTCTGATCCCGCGAGCCCGTATCGTCGGCATGGCCACTGCGGGCGTGCCGCCGCGGGTCATGGGCATCGGCCCGGCGCCGGCAACAAAGAAGCTGATGAAACAGCTCGGGATGACGCTCGACCAGATCGACATCATCGAGCTCAACGAAGCGTTTGCATCGCAGGCGCTGGCCGTGTTGCGTGAACTTGGCATTGCCGACGACGATCCCAGGGTCAACCCCTACGGCGGCGGCATCGCCCTTGGCCACCCCCTGGGCATGAGTGGCGCCAGGCTGGTGACCACGGCCATGTACCAATTACACCGCACAGGAGGCCGGTATGCCCTGTGCACCATGTGTATCGGGGTGGGGCAGGGTATTGCAATGGTCATCGAGCGGGTGTAAGCGATTCTGCATAGCAATCTTGTCCTGCTCCGCTACGGCAATCGTCCGCCCGCCTCGATGTTGTATTTCACCGTGTCACAGGCGCGCTTGGTGATCCATGCGGTGACGATTGTCGGCTTCCTGCTGTTGACGGCACCGGTGGTAGCGATGCGGATCATGCGCGCGGCTGTCTGCCGCTCCTCGCGGGCATGCCCGGTCGCTGGCCTTCTGCCGCCTGGGTCAGTCCCGCAGCCGTTGCGCTGCAAACCGCCGAAACACTGACATGACCGGCGCCTCGGTCCGTCCAGCCAGGGTGACGTAGGCAAAACGCGCCTTCAGGTCCAGACGCGGCTGCATCGGTAGCTCGACCAGGGTCCCGGCCCTGACACCATCGCGGACTGCTGCGGCAAGGCCAAGGAATACGTCAGTTCATCCTACGTTGCCTACCGTATCTTGATCGAGCCGCACATAGCGTCGTTCCTGGAACAATTCCCGCTGATCAATGTCGAGATATCACTCAATAATCAACTGATCGATATAGTCAGTGCGGGTTTTGATATCGGCATCCGTATGGGGAGGAAACTGCAAAATGACATGATCTCTGTACAGCTGGGAAAAGTACAAAAAAGAATTGTGGTGGCGGCACCGGATTACTTCCGCGAGCGCAATGAACCACAAACGATGGCTGAACTGCTCAAGCACAACTGCTTACGCCAGCGCTATTGCGTTGGGGGCAGATTATATGACTGGGAGTTCGAAGATCGTGGGCAAATGGTTCAAATCGATGTTCAAGGGCGCTTTATTTTTGACGAAATGCGATCCGTGATGGACGCTGCAATACAAGGCCACGGCATTGCATTCATTCTGGAAGATTTTGCGAAGCAAGAGCTAGCTGGCGGGATGCTGCGGCACATACTGAAGCAGCACTGGGCACTGGACGACGCTTTTCATCTCTATTACCCGCATCGCGAGCACATGCCCGGAAAGCTGCGTGCCTTCGTTGATTTCATGCGTACTGCAAATAAAACTGAACCGTCTTGATTGAACGGTTCCTGTTGCAGCGTGAATTTGCTGCGTTCAGGAGCCATTGGCTTGCCATATTCGAGCTTCCAATTAAATTGCAAGGTCAACAGCTTACATTCTTGCCCTGGCGACGATGGCACTGGCAGGCAGGTACCACCGATTCGCGCTTTTTCTACACCGGGTCGAGGCCGGGTTGAAGCGTTACCTGGCTGACGAAGAATTTTTTTCCTGCCCTGGTAGGGTCTGGCATCATCGCTGGTGCGCGCGAGGAAGTCGGCCGTCCGAACGTCTGCTGGTGGCGGGACTGAAGGTGGCGGAGGGCGCTGCCGCCCGCGCCTTGGCGTCGCAAGCCGGTACAGCATGTTGCCCGGCCTTTGCTGGCGGGCGCGATTAGTCGGCAACCGGGCACGCATATCGTGGCGGCCGATCCGGTAATTTAAAGGCATCGGACCGATACGACACGTTGCTATGTAGTCTATGGAGTGGAGCACTTTCCAACGAGGAACGATATATGGACAAAAACATTGCGCCGGTGCCGCTGGATAAAGCCTACCGCCTGCTCAACCACGGACCGACCGTTCTGGTGTCCGCGCGGCATGGCGGCCTAGACAATGTCATGGCCGCAGCCTGGGCCTGTGCGCTCGACTATGCGCCGCCCAAGCTCACCGTCGTGCTTGACAAGATCGCCAAAACCCGCGAACTCGTCGAGCGTAGCGGACGCTTCGTGATCCAAGTGCCGACTGTCGCGCAGCTTGACCTGACCTACCAAGTGGGACATTGCACCCTTGCGCGCGAGCCCGGCAAGCTGGTGCGCAGTGGCGTTGAGCTGTTTGACATCGCAGGCCAGGAGCTGCCGTTCGTGCGCGGATGTTCCGCGTGGCTGGCCTGCCGGGTCATACACGAACCGCACAACGAGAAGGCCTATGACCTGTTTATCGCCGAAATCGAGGGCGCATGGTCGGACACGCGGGTCTTCTCGAATGGACACTGGAACTTTGAGACGGCTGATCCGGCGTTGCGTAGCTTGCACTACGTCGCCGGTGGACACTTCTATGCCATTGGCGAGGTAATGGATGTCGGCCACCGGCTGCGCGGGCCAAACGCCGCTGAGTGAAGCGCGGTTTAATTGAACTTCCCAAGCCACCACTCGCGCCCTTGCCCCTTTCCGTTCCCTTGCGCGCTCGCTTGAGACTCCGCCATTGGCGGCGTAAGGCAAGCCGGGAATATGGATCCACCGCTTCGACATGCCGCATTGCAGGATTTACGTCGCGCCACCCTGCGTATTCCATCGACATTTTCACATCCCCGCCGTTGGAAGTACTCGCGTCACCCGCGACGTTGCATAGCTGAGCGGCCGAATCCTGCTACCTTGGCGTCACAAGGCGCTTTGCCTCTTCGTCGGGCAGACGAAGGACCGATCCCTCCGCGGCGAGGCAGCGCTTCTTCCATGCACGTGTTTCACGCCGTGCTCCATCGGTGGCCAGCAATGCGAACTGCCGCGCATCGTCGATCGGGCGTCAGATTCGTCAGCTGGTCGTGCATGGCGGCGCCGCTCGCGCGCCGGATCTCAACTTGCTCCCGCGCCTGTTCGGTTTTAACTTGCAGCACCCGGTTTCGCGCATCGAACTGCGATGCTGCCACTTTTGATTCCGCCAAGAGCTTTTCCGCGTTCGAAAGCCGCTGCTGCAGGAAAATTGCATCGGGCTCGCAAACAGGTGTCGGCTGAAGCCTGTCTCCGCGGAGGAGGGCGCCCGCCGAGGTCAAGGAGCATCTGTCGCAATTCGGTGACCAGGGAGTCGTCCGCGGTGGCGGGTCCTGCAATGATGCAGAGCACGTGCACGGCGTTTGAACGCCAACTAGGCGAGTTCGTTTATGTTCTCGACAACATGCTGGCGTTTGAGAACAGGAGCGCCATGCGTGCCCGCCTAGAGCGGGACGGTATCCTGGCCGACTCACGTGTTTCTGACGTAAATCCGATACATGGAGCCGGGATCGATTTCTCGACGCAATGGCCATGACACCGATCCAGATTGGCGAATCTCGATGAAAAGCACTTCGATGCCATAAGCTGTACGTCGGAGCGCTCCAGGTCCGACTTTATGCGCATTTGAGTTCTAACTATATGCAGACGGACGCGTCAGGTAGTCAAGGGAGCGTCCTGCATTTCAATGTACGCATAATCTATATTATGTTAACTGCGCTATGCGTATCGATGCCACCGGCCCACCCTGGCTTGCAGGCTGCCGCCTACAGGGCTTGACCAAGGAAACAAGCAGCCCTGAGGCCGCGCGATGGGCCGGCGAGCACGCTGCGCAAAGCGTTGCGCTGCGCGACCTGCTTCATCGCTGCCGCGCCGGCGCACTCACGACGACAGCCCCGCCTGCCACAGGATCGCCGACGCGTCGTCCGCACGCTTTACCGAGTCCGCCGCCGCGGCCTGTGCCTGCGCATTCGCTTCGAAGCTGCGCAGCTCGTCGAGCGCCGGCTGCAGTCCGCCTTCGGTGCAGAGCGCAGCGAGCGATTCCGGCGTGTGCAGCGCGTAGGTGTCGACCAGCCGGTAGAAGCCGTCGGTCATGCCGAGTACCACCGAGCCAGGCGCCAGGTCCGCTTCGACCGTGCGCGCCTGGAAGGCGCCATTCGGTCGCAGGCACAGGGCTGCCGGCCCCGCGACCGTGTTCTGGAATTCGCGGCGTGCGCGCAGGATCGGCAGCAATCGTACATGGCGCTCCGGGCCGTCAACGATGCCTTCGGCGCGCAGCCTGGCGATTTCGGCGCGCAGGACGCCTTCCTGGGGATTGATGAACGGGTCGAGGTCGACCACGCCGCCGTCCGGATCTTGCATCAGGGTCTTGCAGTCGCCCAGACAGTACAGCTGCGCACGGTAGCCAGTATCCGTGGGCGTGATGCGGGTCCAGGTCAGCGCCGCGATTGGCCAGGCGTATGGCGGCACATCGAGACCGGCGGCTTGCTCACGATACGCACGGTACGTCGTATCAATGGCTGCGTGCACCGCTGCGTGCTGGCTGAGGCCGGCGTCGATACAGCGTCCCAGCGCGGCGGCGAAATGGCTGACGAACCAGACCACGTCGCCCGTGCCCGGCGCGACATAGTCCCGGTCGGCGACCGAGGTCCCGCCGTCGATGATGACGAGGTCGGTGATGCCATCGGAATGGAAATGTCCAGCCCAGTCTTCGTTATGGCCGGCGGAGGCGCCGGCAGATACAACTTCGATCCGCATGTGTTCTGATCTTCCATGACACCAAGCGACCTGGACAGGTCGCGAGGCGACATCATACCCAAGGGCGCCCTGCACGATGAAGGCGCACGCATTCCACGAAACGAACTCGACATTATATATGCTAATGTCGAGTGAACTATCAGGTAGGAAAGCTGGATACTGGCCGTCCCGCCAAGCTGCCATCCGCAACGATTTATCAGACATGACGGCAGCACGGCACCATCAGGGGGCACCCGCCACACCCCAGACTTCGGGCGCTTGAGCTTGGCCTGCGACGAATAGCCGGTGCCGAAATCGTCGGGCGAAAAGGACAGTCCCAGCTTGCGCAAGCGCTTCGGCAGGGCCGCCAGCTCAGGCAGGTCTTCGGCAACCGCGCTTTCATTCACTTCCAGGCACAGCATGCCGGCAGGCGCGCACTACATTGAGCACGTCCCGGCATCAGGCGCCCTCGCCTATCCATTCGGGATAATACTGCAGCGGTGCATTCCCATTGCCGGGATAGCCAGCTAGAATCCCGACCGTTTCCCTTATCGCCAGAAGGATGTGATGCGGGGTCGGCGACGGGCTGTGGCGATGCCACGCGCCATTCACCTTCGGCCCCGCGATGCCGTTACATGAAGCCTCGATTCCCAGCCCACCCAGGCGGCCGCCTCGCCGTCTTCGTCTTCCTGCTCTCGCTTGCTACTTTGCTGCTGTACCGCCCTGCCAAGGACGGCGACTTCCAGGAATACGCCCTGATGACGATCGCGCTGGCCAATCACGCCAGCCCGGACATCCGGCTGGCCGACCTCGACATGGCGGAGCGGCTCTCGCCCGAGCCCGGCTTCGTCGCCCTGCACCGACAGCTGCGCACCGGTATGCAGCGCGGCGAATCCATGCCCTATCCCGGCATCGTGCGCGGCCAGGACGGCGGCTATTACGCGATCCATTTCTTCGCCTATTCCGCGCTGGCGGCGCTACCTTTCAAGATCATCGCGGCGACGGGCGGCCAGCCGTTCAAGGCCTTCCAGATCGTGAACCTCGCTGCGCTGGTCATCCTGGCGGTGGCGATGTTCCGGATGACCAGGTCAAGCAGCCGGACGATCTTCGCCATCGTGTTCTTCCTGCTCTCGGGCGGCGTGCTGTACGCGAACTGGGCCAGCACCGAATTCTTCACCGGCTGCTGCCTGCTTGCCGGCCTGCTGTATGTCCTGCTCGGGCGTCCCTACGTCGGCGCGCTGCTGGCCGGCATGGGGGCCATGCAGAATCCGCCGCTGGTGTTCTTCTCGGTGTTCGCGCCCCTGATCCGCATCTGCTACCTGTACGCCCACGAGCGCCTGCCGGCAAGCGCGGCCATCCGCAGGGTGGTCGACCGCCATACGGTACTGGCATCGACCATGATGGCCGCGATGGCGCTCGCGCCCTTCCTGTACAACCAGGCAGTCTTCGGCATGCCGAGCCAGATCGCGGCGATGTCGACCGATCAGGACCTGATTACCGGCGCGCGGCTGCTGTCGTTCTACTTCGACCTGAACCAGGGCCTGATGCTCGGCTTCCCGGTGGTGCTGGCCATGGTGGCGGTGCAGCTGTTTGAGAAAGGCGCCCGCCGCTGGCTGCCGCATGCGTTCGCCGCGATCCTGTTCAGCGCCGCGCTGGCCCTGCCGTCGCTGTCCACCATCAACTGGAATTCGGGCGCCAACGGCATGATGCGCTATGCCTTCTGGGGCGGCATGCCGCTGCTCTACCTGGCCTTGAGCTGGATGCAGCGCGTTCCGCGCTGGCGTGTGATGCTGCTGGCGGCCATGCTGCTGGTGCAGGCGGGCGCGATGAAGCACGCGCGCAGCTACGTGTATATCGAGTTCAGTCCGGCCGCGCGGGCGGTGCTGCGCCTGATCCCAAGCCTGTATGCGCCGGAGCCGGAGATCTTCATCGAGCGGGTGCTGCATCGCGATGGTGCGATCCACAAGTTCACCGTGGCGACATACGGCCTTCCCGGCCATCCGATCGAGTCCATGTTCGACCCCACCAGCGATGCGGCCCACGCCGAACTATGCGGTCCGGGCAAGCGGGTCGCCCTTCCTCCCGGCGACCCGCGCTATCCGGGCGGCTTGCGCTACGTGGTCGGCAAGCCCGTTTGCATCCGGGGTCCTGCGCCGCAGGCTGCTCGCTGAGTGCAAGCTGCATAAGCGCGCACGGCTGAATGCCAGCCGTTTGCGCGGCCTGGGCAGGTGGGTAAGAATGTGCCGATGCGAACTGATCACTCGAAAGGATGAGCATGGGCACGACCGTCAAGAACACCACCCCCGACACCGCCAAGGTCATCCTGGTCGGTGAAATGATGGACGGCAGCTTCGATGCCAAAGTCATGTCGGAAACCGACGTCCCCTATACGAAATACTGGGACAACGAACTGGAACAGCGGATCGTCTACCTCCATCCGGATGCGGACCAGCTCAAGTCCATCGTGCAGGCCCTGAACGAGCGCCGCCTGTCGCTCGACGACCTGCAGGATTTCGGCAGTTCGGCCGGCGGCGAATCCGAGCTGCCGATCTGATCGCGGGCAGCCAGCCAGCTGCCGCCCTACTCCGCCAGGCCCGGCCCCTTGCCCACGATTTCGTCGTGGCGCTCGTGGTCGGTCTTGTGCAGGTAGGCCGCCGTGGTGGCGATGTTGGCGTGGCCGGCCGTGTCCTGCAGGGTCTTGAGCTGCACCCCGCTGTTGGCGTGGTTGGTGAGCATGCTGTGACGCAGCCAGTGCGTCGATGCCTGGCGCAGCGATGCCGCGCTGTCGGCGTCGCCCAGCGCTGCCGCACGATCGGCGCCGGCCATGAACACCGCCTTGAGCGCTTCGGACGCCGCTTCGTCGGTGATGCGCACCGGTTTCTCGCGCCGGCTCGACAGCACCAGCGGCGTGCGGTCGGCGCGACTGGCCTGCGGCAGCATCCCGAACGCCCGGCGGTAGTCACGGAAGGCCGCCAGCATCGCCGGCGGCACCGGCAGGCGGCGCGGCTTGGCGCCCTTGCCCATCACGTCGAGCCACCAGCGCTTGTCGCCTTCGCTGTAGATGGCGCCCATGCTGGCGCCGGCGATCTCGTTCAGGCGCGCGCCGGTCTGGGCAAACGCCACCAGCAGGAAGCGGTCGCGCTCGCGCTGGCGGATCGCCGCCGGCGTCTCGGCCACGCGGCTGGTGACGGCATCGAGCGCGTACGCAATCGCCTGGGTCGTCAGGTAGCGCGTGATGCGGCTGGCATTCGACGCCCGCACGTTGCGCACCATCCTGGCCGGGTTGCGCCGCAGGTAACCGGTCTGCTCCGCATAGCCGAGCAGGCCCTTGACGGCAATCATGGCCTGGCGCCGGCTGGCGTCGGACAGCGGCCCGGAGAACGGGCGGTAGCGCGGATCATTGCGCGGCCATTTGGTGGTGCTGGTCCACGCCGAGGGCGGGTTGCGGATGAATTCCTTGTAGGCGTTCAGGTCGGCCACGCTGAGCTGCCGGAAGGTCTTGCGCGCCTCTTCGCGGCACCAGGTCAGGAAGCGGTACAGCTCTTTCTGCGTATTGGCGATGGATTTCGGGCTCAATTCGCCGTGGCCGATGTATTCGCGCGCCAGTTCGACATCGGTTTTCGCGTCGGTCACCGGCTCGTCGGCCACGCCACGGAAGACCCCGCCGCGGGCGCTCGCGGCGGCACGCTCGGGAGAATCTTCAGCGGGTGGATCGAGGTCGAGCGGAATAAACGTAGGCATGGTTGCTTGAATCTACTGTGTTTTTATACAGTATAGCACCGACCTGCAAGCCTACCAAGGGTTCGCGCAAGCCTGACACGGCAATCAAGGCTGCGGCATAATACCGGCTCGTCCCCGCTACTTTGGAGCCATCATGCCCCTGCGTTTTTCTACCAAGGCCGCCCTTGCCGCCACGCTCGCCTTTCCGCTCGCTGCCGGCGCCGCGCAACCAGTGATCAAGGTCTATAAAACCGCCACCTGCGGCTGCTGCAAGGAATGGGTCAGGCATCTCGAGGCCAATGGCTTCACCGTCAAGGCCAGGGACGTCGCCAACCCGTCGGACTACCGCGAGAAATTCGGCATTCCGGCGCAATACGGCTCCTGCCACACCGGACGCGTGAACGGTTATGCGATCGAGGGCCACGTCCCGGCCGCCGACATCAAGCGCTTGTTAAGCGAAAAACCGAAGGCGCGTGGCCTGGCCGTGCCGGCCATGCCGATGGGCTCTCCCGGCATGGAAGGCCCGCGCAAGGAGCCGTACGAGGTGCTGTTGGTGAAAGACGGCGGCAAGGCGGCGGTGTACGGGCGCTACCAATAGGCAGCCTGGTGTGCGCGCCCGTCCTACATCGGCGCGCTCCGCCAGCCGATGCGGCGCGGCCCCAGGCAGGTGCATAATCGGCGTTCATGATGCAATGGAGGCCGAGATGAGCGAACACACCCCACAGGACGACCCGTCCACGACCCTGGGCGTCGGCGACGCCACCAGCGGCCAGCAAGGCGCAACGCCAAGCCACGAAACCCAGCAGGAAACCGGCGGCAACGGCGGCGACGGCTTGACCCGCAACCAGGTGGGCGACACCACCAATGCGCCCGATGGCGAGGCCACGCAGGCGCGGCCGGAACACGAAGCGCCGGGCAGTGCCATGACCCATACCGCGCGCGGGCCCCAGGACACCCGCCCGGACCAGGCCAGCAAGACCGGCACCGGCCTGGGTACGCCGGAGACCGGCGGCAACCAGGATGCGGGCGATTTGCCGCCGCGCTAGGCCGTTGGCGCGAGTTCGCGCGCCGCAAGCGCCGCCTTGTGCGCGTCGAGCGCGGCCAGCTTGCGCCACCAGATCCACGAGACGATGGCATTGACCCAGAAGAAGGCGTACAGCACCGCGGTCAGGTAGAGCCCACGGCTGAAATAAAGCGGCACCGCGATCGTGTTCACCACCAGCCACACCGGCCAGTTCTCGATCCGTCGTCCCATCATCAGGAGCTGGGCGATCACGCTGAACACCAGCACCGCCGAATCCACGAAAGGCGCGTAGGCATTGGTATGGAAGTGCAGCAGCGCGCCATAGCAGGCGGTGGCAGCAAAGCCGGCCGGGATCATCCACAGCAGGGTCCTGGCGCCGGCATGGGTGACCGGCAGCGGGGTGCCTGCGGCGCCGCGGATCCAGCGCCACCAGCCGAGCAGGCTGGTCGCGACAAAGAACACCTGCAGCACCACGTCCGCATACAGCCGGCTTTGCGCGAACAGCAAGCCAAATAAAGTACAGCCGATGATGCCGGTCCACCAGGTATGGACGCTGTTGCGCCCGGCGAGCACGATCGCCACGGCGGTAAAGGCATTCGCCGCGATTTCCAGCGGCGTCATGCGCCTGCCCTGCCTCGTCCTGCTCGCGCCATGGTCTGCTCCCGGGGATGAAGCAGCCACTTTACGCGACCACGGCGGGCCGGGGCAAGCCCGGGCAGCCGGGGCGCCTGCACTTACATGCGGATGCTGCCGTGGTCCGAGTCCATGTCCGGCGTCGAGCCGGTCACCGCAGCCTTGGCCATGGCGAACAGGCGCACCATCTTGCTGTCGTTCGAATCCCAGTATTCGGCAGCATGCGGCAGCACGCGCACCAGGACCACATGCTCGTCCTCCGGGCCGGCCGGGAACCAGGCCTGCACCATCGGATTCCACAGCGCCTTGATCTTCACGCGATCCACCACCCGCTCGGCCCTGCCGCTCACCGACACGTAGTTGCTGTCGTCGGTATTGGCGAAGCTGATATTGACCTCCGGCTCATGGGCGATGTTATCCCACAGCTCGGTCGTGGTGCGGGTGAAGAACCATAGGGCGCCTTCGGAATCGACCTGCTGGTTGGTCATCGGCTGGCTGATCAGGTGGCCGTTCTGGTCGCGCGTGGTGAACATGGCGAAGCGCATCGAGCCGATCTTGTCGGACAGGGCGGCGGCGTGCGCAGGGGTGGTATTTGCTGGCATGGCAGTCCTCTGGAATAGGAATGAAAACCCGATAGTAGCGCCGCGGCCAGGGTCCATCGGTGCGCCGACGTACACTGAGCCGGCCCTGTCCCTGCGGCCGCAGCCCGGCGCGGAATGGCCAAATCGTCTATAGTGACGCCTCCGTATAAAAACTCACTCCTCCATGAAATTTGACGTCGCTATTGTCGGCAGCGGGCTGGCCGGCCTGTCGGTGGCCCTGCACCTTGCGCAGACGCGCAGCGTTGCGATCATCTCCAAGCGCGCGCTGCTCGATGGGGCCAGCAACTGGGCCCAGGGCGGCATCGCCGCGGTGCTCGATTCAAGCGACAGCCATGACCAGCACATCGCCGACACCCTGATCGCCGGCGCCGGCCTGTGCGAGGAAGCGGCGACCCGCTACATCGTCGAAAACGGCCGCGCCGCGATCGAGTGGCTGATCGAGCAGGGCGTGCCTTTCACGCGCGACGCCTCAGCCGAGATGGGCTTCCACCTGACCCGCGAGGGCGGCCACAGCCAGCGCCGCATCATCCACGCGGCAGACGCCACCGGCCACGCGGTGCAGGTCACGCTGGAGCAAAAGGTGCGCGCGCACCCGAACATCACCCTGTTCGAGCACCACTGCGCGATCGACGTCATCACCTCGGACAAGCTGACCGGCAAGGGCGTGCACGGTGGAGCGCCGCACCTGGTGGGGCAACCGCGCTGCTATGGCCTGTACGTCCAGGACGAACAAAGCGGCGACGTGCTCACCTTCGAAGCCGAGCACACCGTGCTGGCCACCGGCGGCGCCGGCAAGGTCTACCTGTACACGACCAATCCCGACACCGCCACCGGCGACGGCATCGCCATGGCCTGGCGCGCCGGCTGCCGCGTGTCGAACATGGAATTCATCCAGTTCCACCCGACCTGCCTGTACCACCCGTACGCCAAGTCCTTCCTGATCACGGAAGCGATCCGCGGCGAAGGTGGCCTGCTCAAGCTGCCGCCGGAAGCTGGCAGCGCGGCCGGCACGCGCTTCATGCCGGCCCATGACGAGCGCGGCGAGCTGGCCCCGCGCGACGTGGTCGCGCGCGCGATCGACTTCGAGATGAAAAAGCGCGGGCTCGACTACGTCCACCTGGACATCAGCCACCAGAGTCCGGAATTCCTGATGGAGCACTTCCCGACCATTTACGCGCGCTGCCTGGAGCTGGGCATCGACATCACGAAGCAGCCGATTCCCGTGGTGCCGGCGGTGCACTTCACCTGCGGCGGCATCGTGACCGACCTGGCGGGCCGCACCGACATCCCGGGCTTGTATGCGGTGGGCGAAACCGCCTGCACCGGCCTGCACGGCGCCAACCGCCTGGCCAGCAATTCGCTGCTGGAATGCGTGGTGATCGGGCGCGCCTGCGCGCACCAGATCGCGGCTGCGCCCCCCAGTGAGAGCCCGGCGCTGCCGCCGTGGGACGAAAGCCGCGTCACGAATGCGGACGAAGAAGTCGTCATCGCCCACAATTGGGACGAGCTGCGCCGCTTCATGTGGAATTACGTCGGCATCGTGCGCACCACCAAGCGCCTCGAACGCGCCCAGCATCGCATCAAGCTGCTCAAGGAAGAGATCGACGAGTATTACCGCAACTTCCGTATCACCCACGACCTGCTGGAGCTGCGCAACCTGGTCGAAGTGGCCTCCCTGATCGTCAACAGCGCCTTGTCGCGCCACGAAAGCCGCGGCCTGCATTATTCGCGCGACTTCCCGGACACGCTGCCGAAGGCGCTGCCGAGCGTGCTGACGCCGGAACGCCGCTAAGTTTCTCACGCCGGTCCCTGCGCGGATCGGCTGCCCGCCATGAACCGCCCCGCCCTCACCCCATCGACCATCCTGCTGCTCACCGTCCCGCCGGTGCTGTGGGCGGGCAATGCCATCGTCGGGCGCCTGGTGCGCGACGCGGTGCCGCCGATGACGCTCAACCTGATCCGCTGGACCATCGCGCTGGCGGTGCTGCTGCCGCTCGGCCGCGCGGCTTTCCAGCCGGGCAGCGGCGTGCTGGCCAACTGGCGGCGCTATGCGGTGCTCGGCCTGCTGGGCGTGGGGCTGTACAACTCGCTGCAATACCTGGCGCTGCAGAGCTCAACGCCGATCAACGTGACCCTGGTTGCCTCCGGGATCCCGGTCTGGATGCTGCTGGTCGGCCGCTTCTTCTACGGCATGCCGGTCAAGCGCAAGCAGGTGGTGGGTGCCGTGCTGTCGATTGCCGGGGTACTGGTGGTGCTGTGCCGCGGCGACGTGCACCAGCTCCTGCAGCTGCGGCTGGTGACGGGCGACCTGTACATGATCCTGGCCACGATCGCCTGGTCCTTCTACAGCTGGATGCTGATGCAGCAGAAGGACGCACCAGGCCTGCGCGCCGACTGGGCCGCCTTCCTGCTGGCCCAGGTCGCCTATGGCGTGCTGTGGTCGGCCGCGCTTAGTGGCGGCGAATGGGCGCTGCAGGGTGTCCAGATCGCCTGGAGCTGGCCGCTGCTTGCGGCCCTGCTGTATGTCGCGATCGGCCCGGCCATCCTGGCGATGCGCTGCTGGGGCGCGGGCGTGCAGCGCGCGGGGCCGAGCATCGCCGCCTTCTTCATCAACCTCACGCCGCTGTTCACGGCGCTGTTTTCTTCAAGCTTCCTGGGCGAGGCGCCGCACCTCTACCATGTGCTGGCCTTCGGCCTGATCGTGGGCGGCATCTTCGTTTCGGCGCGCTGATCCGGCGCGTGTTCGATCGCGCAATCGTGTTCCGGCACCCCGGTCCTGGATGCTAGGATCGCAGCCTGACAAGGAGGAAAGCAAGATGGCAGAAGGTTCATCCCTGCAGGATGCCGCCGGGGAACTCGCCCAGTTCCTGGAGCGGCATCCCCGCGCGCTGGTACTCACCGGCGCCGGCCTGTCGACCGCCTCCGGCATTCCCGGTTACCGCGACCGCGACGGCGTGCGACGGGGGCGGCTGCCCATCCAGGGACCGGAATTCCGGCGATCAAACGAGGTCCAGCGCCGCTACTGGGCACGCAGCATGGTCGGCTGGCCGATCATGGCGCGGGCCTTCCCCAATAGCGGCCACCGCGCGCTGGCCCGGCTCCAGCAGCACGACCGTTTTAGCGCCCTGCTGACACAAAACGTCGACGGGCTGCACCAGCGCGCCGGCAGCCCGTCGGTACTCGAGCTGCACGGGAGCGTCCACGGCGTCGTCTGCCTGCATTGCCGGGCCGATTTCTCCCGTGCTTTCGTGCAGACCATGCTCGATGAAGCCAACCCCGAGCTGGCGAACGTCCTGGCCACGCCCCTGCCGGACGGGGACGCCGCAATCGAGCCGGATGCCCTGGAAGATTTCCACCTGCCCTGGTGCGTCCATTGCGGCGGCGCACTTTCGCCGGATGTCGTATTCTTTGGCGATGGTATCCCGCAAGCGCGGACCGCCCGCGCCGTGGCCAGCATGGAAGCGGCCGATGCCTTGCTCGTGGTCGGCTCGTCGCTGATGGTGTATTCGGGTTTCCGGTTTTGCCGCATGGCGGCCGGGACCGGAAAGCCGATTGCCGCCGTCAACCTCGGGCGCACGCGTGCGGACGACCTGATCGCACATAAAATAGAAGAGTCGGCCGAGCGGCTGCTGCCGCTCGTTGCCGGCCTGCTCCACGCGGAGGAGCCGGAGGAGTCCCAACCAATCAACGAATAACAGGGGGATCTTGTGACCAAGCGCTACCGCACTACTTCCATCGCATCGCGTCCGACCGGCCTGAGTACCGGCGCCATTCTCACCGGCATCGGCCTGGCCGCTTCCTTCCTCTACGTGCGCGCCAAGACCCGGCAGGCCGAGCAGGATAATCCGCCGCAGGGCAAGTTCATCGAGGTCGACGGCGTACGCCTTCATTACCTCGAGCGCGGCGCCGGCCCGACCCTCGTGCTCCTGCATGGCAATGGCGTCCACGCCGAGGATTTCGTCACCAGCGGCCTGTTTCAACACGCCGCGGAGCATTACCGCGTGATCGCCTTCGACCGGCCGGGGTTCGGCTACAGCGACCGTCCCCGCACCACGCTCTGGACGCCCGACAAGCAGGCGGAACTGCTGAACAAGGCCCTGGCCCAGCTCGGCGTCGAGTCGAGCATCGTCGCCGGCCATTCCTGGGGCACCATGGTGGCACTCGCCATGGGCCTGCAATCGCCCGACACCGTGCGCGGGCTGGTGCTGCTGTCGGGTTACTACTATCCGAGCGTGCGCCTTGATGCCGTGGCCGCGTCGCCGCCGGCGATTCCGGTCCTGGGCGACCTGCTGCGCTATACCATCTCGCCCCTGGGCTCGCGCCTGCTGTGGCCCCTCGCAAGCAAGAAAATGTTTTCGCCGATGCCGGTGGCCGAGCGTTTCAAGCGCTTCCCGGTCTGGATGGCGCTGCGCCCGAAGCAGCTGCGCGCCAGCGCCGCCGAAGGCGCGCTCATGGTGCCGGCAGCGGTGTCGCTGTCGAAGCGCTATGCCGAGCTGAAGGTGCCGGTGGTAATCGTCGCGGGGACGCAGGACAAGATCGTCAATTGCGGGCACAACTCGGAAAGGCTGCACGGGCACCTGGCCAACAGCCAGCTGGAGCTGGAAGCGGGCGTGGGGCATATGACGCATTATGCGCACCCGGACAAGGTGATGGCGGCGATCGATGCGATTGCGGCGCAGTCGGGTAAACCGGTGCATGTGCGCACGCCCGAGGCGGAGGCGCTGGCGAGGGCGAGCGAGAGCGGGGTGTGAGGGTTTGCCTGATGGCTGAGAAATGCTGGTGCTTCAATCCCCGCCATCCTCAAAACTGTCATTTCCACCACTGGCGGAAATGACTACGCGCCACTGGCGGAAATGACTTCCCGCCAGTGGCGCGTAGGACGGTCTTCAGGGCGCGGGATGCTGTGAATCTACCGACGAGCCCGAGCGTGCTTCAAGCCTTGATCACATACTTGATCACGATCCCCGCCGTCAACGCGATGAAGATCACCATCGACAGCCCGCCGTGCAGCATCGGCGAGCCGATCGATACTTGCGCGGTCTGCGGGTCCTGTTCCATCCTCAGCGCCTTGCCGAACATGACCGGCCGCAGGAAGCCGCGCACGCCCACCAGGATCATGCCGATCCCGAAGCACAGGTCGGCCGTGTTGTGGCTGGCGAGCCCGCCCAGCAGGGTCGGCACGCCCAGCACGAGGCCGAACATGAGCCAGAAGATCCGGGCGCCAGTCGAGAGGCGCAGTTTGCTCCAGTCCATCATCAGCCCACGATCCGCAGCGAGTAATCGGTGGCGCGCACGTCCTTGGTCAGGCTGCCGATCGAAATGCGATCGACACCCGTTTCCGCAATCGCGCGCACCGTGTCCATGTTGATGCCGCCCGAGGCTTCCAGCAGCGCGCGGCCGGCGTTGACCGCCACCGCTTCACGCATCATCGCCAGATCGAAGTTATCCAGCAGTACCGACTTGACGCCGGCGGCCAGCGCCTCTTGAAGCTGGGCGATGGTTTCGACCTCGATCTGCACCGGTGCATTCGATCCCAGGGCGGCGGCCGCCGCCAGCGCCTTCGACACACCGCCGGCCGCGGCAATGTGGTTTTCCTTGATCAGGATGCCGTCGTAGAGCGCCATGCGCTGGTTCTTGCCGCCGCCGACACGCACCGCATACTTCTGGGCCTGGCGCAGGCCGGGCAGTGTCTTGCGGGTATCGAGGATCGCAGCTTTGGTGCCTTCGATCACGTCCACGTACTTGCGGGTGGCGGTGGCCACGCCCGACAGCAGCTGCATGAAGTTCAGCGCCGCGCGTTCGGCTGTCAGCAGCGAGCGCGGATTGGCTTCGATGGTGCAGACGACAGAGTCCGCCGTCATCATCTCGCCCTCGGCATACTTCCAGTCGATGGCGATGCTTTGATCGACCGCCAGCATCACGGCCTCGAACCAGGGCGCGCCGCACAGCACGGCGTTTTCGCGCACGATCACACGCGCCTGCACGCGCGTGTCGTTCGGCACCAGCAGGCCGGTCAGGTCGCCGCTGCCGATGTCTTCCAGCAGCGCAGCAAGGATATTGGCTTCAAACGCGGATTGCAGTTTCTCGTCGAACTGGTCGTGCTGGTTACGGAGGGTCGTCATGCGGGCCCAATTCCCTGGAACAAAGTGGTGTTCTGCTCGAGCGCACCGCTCGGCAGGGCTTGTGCTTTTTTCGCGGCCGCGAAATCGAGCATGCGGTCGATCGCGCGCTTGGCTTGAACACCGATTTCCGGGTCCACATGCACTTCGTTGGCGCCGGATTCCAGCACCTCCGCCAGGTTCTTCAGGCCGTTCATGGCCATCCATGGGCAATGCGCGCAGCTCTTGCAGGTGGCGCTGTTGCCGGCGGTCGGCGCTTCGATGAAATGCTTGCCAGGGGCGGCCAGGCGCATCTTGTGCAGGATGCCGTTGTCGGTGGCGACGATGAAGGTGGTCGCCGGCAAGTTCACCGCGGCGTTGATCAGCTGGGTGGTCGAGCCGACCACGTCGGCCTGGGCCACGACCGCGGCGGGCGACTCGGGGTGCACCAGCACCCTGGCTTCCGGATGCTCGGCCTTCAACAGGTCGAGCTCGACGCCCTTGAATTCGTCGTGCACCAGGCAGGAACCCTGCCACAGCAGCATGTCGGCGCCGGTCTGCTTCTGGATATACGCGCCCAGGTGGCGGTCCGGCGCCCACAGGATCTTCTTGCCCTGGTCGTGCAGGTGTTTCACGATATCCAGGCCGATCGAGGAAGTCACCATCCAGTCGGCGCGCGCCTTCACGGCGGCGCTGGTGTTGGCGTACACCACCACGGTGCGGTCCGGATGCTGGTCGCAGAAGGCGGCGAATTCGTCTGCCGGGCAGCCGAGATCCAGCGAGCAGGTCGCGTCCAGGTCCGGCATCAGGATGGTCTTTTCCGGGCTCAGGATCTTGGCCGATTCGCCCATGAAGCGCACGCCGGCCACCACCAGGGTCCTGGCCGGGTGGTCGCGGCCGAAGCGCGCCATCTCGAGCGAGTCCGAGACGCAGCCGCCGGTTTCCTCGGCCAGGTCCTGCAGGTCGGCGTCCACGTAATAGTGAGCGACAAGCACCGCGTCGCGTTCCTTCAACAAGCGGCGAATGCGCTCCTTGAGCTCGATTTTTTCGCTGGCGGTCGGGGTCGCGGGCGTGCGCGCCCACGCTTCCGAGGTGCAGGAAAGGCCACCTTGCGGGTGGTCGTATTCATAGGTCTTGATCGGTACGGTAATCATGAGGTCATGGTCTCGTGGAACGGGCCGGGAACGGCGGCCAGTCAGGCATCCGCAGGAGGGAATGATTCAGCCCATCCCGCGGATGCAGTGCATCGGCTTCAAGCCTCGATACCCTGGCTGCTCAGGTAATCTTCATAGCTGCCACGGAAATCGACGATTTCGTTTTCCTTCACTTCGAGCACGCGCGTGGCGAGCGACGACACGAATTCGCGGTCGTGCGACACGAAGATCAGGGTGCCTTCGTATTTATCCAGAGCGATGTTGAGCGACTCGATCGATTCCATGTCCATGTGGTTGGTCGGCTCGTCCAGCAGCATCACGTTGTGGCGGCCCAGCATGAGCTTGCCATACATCATGCGGCCCTTTTCGCCGCCGGACAGCACCTTGACCGACTTCTTGACCTCGTCGCCACCGAACAGCAGGCGCCCCAGGATCGAGCGCACGGCCAGGTCGTCGTCGCCCTCTTTGGTCCAGCGTCCCATCCAGTCGGTCAGCACCGCGTCGGTCGGGAATTCCTCAGTCGGATCCTGCGGCATGTAGCCGACGTTCGCGTTCTCGGCCCACTTGGTGCGGCCATGGTCGGCGTCCAGGCCGGTGATGTCCTTGCCGCCGATGCAGCGCAGCAGCGTGGTCTTGCCGGCGCCGTTGGCGCCGATGATCGCGACCCGCTCGCCGGCCTCGATCATGATCGAGAAATTCTTGAACAGCGGGCGGTCGTAGGCCTTGCTCAAGCCCTCGGTTTCCACCGCCAGGCGGTGCAGCTTCTTCTCGGCTTCGAAGCGCACGAACGGATAGGCGCGCGAGGATGGCTTGAAGTCTTCGATCTTGATCTTGTCGATCTGCTTGGCACGCGAGGTCGCCTGGCGCGCCTTGGACTTGTTGGCCGAGAAGCGGCGCACGAATTCCTGCAGTTCGGCGACCTTTTCCTTGGCCTTGGCATTGTTGGCCAGTTGCTGGTTGCGCGCCTGGGTCGACGCCAGCATGTAGTCGTCGTAGGAACCCGGGTAGACCTTCAGGGTGCCGTAGTCCATGTCGGCGATGTGGGTGCAGACCTGGTTCAGGAAGTGGCGATCGTGCGAGATGATGATCATCGTCGAATTGCGCTGGTTGAGCATGTCTTCCAGCCAGCGGATCGTGTTGATGTCCAGGTTGTTGGTCGGCTCGTCCAGCAGCAGGATGTCCGGATTCGAGAACAGGGCTTGGGCCAGCAGCACGCGAAGCTTCCAGCCAGGCGCCACGGCGCTCATCGGGCCCTGGTGCAGGTCGCCCGCGATGTCCAGGCCCAGCAGCAGTTCGCCGGCGCGGGCTTCGGCCGAGTAGCCGTCGTATTCGGCGACCTTGCCTTCGAGCTCGGCGGCGCGCATGTAGTCGTCGTCGGTCGCTTCCGGATTGGCATAGATGGCGTCGCGTTCCGAGATGGCGTTCCACAGCTCGGTGTGGCCCATCATGACGACGTCCAGCACGCGGATGTCTTCGTAGGCGAACTGGTCCTGGCGGAGTTTACCAAGGCGCTCGCCCGGGTCGAGGCTGACGTTGCCGGCCGATGGCTCCAGGTCGCCGCCAAGGATCTTCATGAAGGTCGACTTGCCGCAGCCGTTCGCCCCGATCAGGCCGTAACGGTTGCCGTCGCCGAACTTGACGGAGATGTTCTCGAACAGCGGCTTGGCGCCGAACTGCATGGTGATATTGGCTGTGGATAGCACTAGGAAACCTTTGGAAGCGGAGTTTACGATTAACCGTGCATTTTACCATCGCAGCAGCGACTGGGCGAGACCGTGCCGGCCAACCCCGGTTTGGCGTATCGGCCGGGCCCGGCATGCCCTGCTCAGCCGCAGCCGATGGTGCGCAGCGTCGGGTAATCCGACAAGCTGAGCGTGAAGCCTTCGGGGTTTGATGCCAGCCGCCCCTGCGCGCCGAAGGGAATCGTCACCCGGCGCGGACCATGGCCGAAGCTCAGGCCATGGATGACGGGCAGCGGCAGCGTGGCGCGCAGGTGGGCCAGCATCGTGTCGAAATCGTAACCGTTATCGTTCTTTCTGAGCTGGTAGCCCGAGAAATCGCCCAGCACGACGGCGCGCTGGCGCGCCAGTACCCCGGCGTGCTCCAGCTGCAGCAGCATGCGCTCGACCCGGTAGGGATGCTCGCCGATGTCCTCGAGGTAGAGGATGCCGCCTTCGATATTCGGGAAGTACGGGGTGCCCAGCAGCGACACCACCATCGCCAGGTTACCGCCCCAGACCGTGCCGGAGGTCTCGATGCAGGGATTGCCGCTGGCGCACTCGGTGATGGTATGGGTCGGGCCGGCCAGGCAGTGCCAGAAATTGTCGAGCGTGAACGGGACCGTGTCGCGCGCGCCGAAGTCGCCCACCAGCATCGGCCCGGCATAGCTGAGGGCGCCGGTGCGGGCCATCAGGCCCATGTGGATGGCGGTGACGTCGGAGAAGCCGACCACCAGCTTGCCGCTGGCGGCGATCGCCTCGAAATCGATCTGCGGCAGCAGTCGCGTGGTGCCGTAGCCGCCGCGCAGGGCCATGATCAGCTGGATATCCGGGTCGGCCACCGCGGCCTGCAGCTGGGCCAGGCGGCCCTGGTCGGTGCCGCCAAAGCGCTCGTGGATGGAGGCGTGGTCGTAGTAATTGTGGACCAGGCAGCCGTGCGCCTCGAGGCGGCTGACTGCACGGTCGACCGCGCAGGGGTCGAGGGCCTGGCCGCCGGGGGCGATGATGGCAATGCCGATTTGTTGGGTGATCACTGTTTGACAAATAGCCGGGGTGTTGAGTCCGGTAGCATCTTACCCCTGGCGTGGGCATCGATCAAGGCGAGCAGCCGCTCGGCCAGTTGTGGCGGCAGGTCGTGGCCCATGCCTTCGATGACCTCGAGGCGGGCGCCGGGGATGCGGCTGGCGGTATCCTCGCCGCAGGCCAGCGGCACCAGCGGGTCGGCCGCGCCGTGGATCACCAGCGAGGGCGCGCTGATGGTAGCCAGCTGGGCGCAGCGGTCGCCGGAGGCGGCGATCGCCATCATCTGGCGCGCCACCCCGCTGGGGCAGTAGCTGCGCCGCACCGAGCGGGCCACGCGCCGGCGCAGCAGGCGCTCGGGCGTTGGATAGGACGGGCTGCCGATGGCGCGCATGACTTCCATGCCCTGATCGATGATGCTCTCGATGTCGGACGGGTTGCCCGGGCGGCGCTCAAGCAGCTTGCGCAGCTTTTTCTCCGGGCCCGGCAAGCCGCGCCGGCAGCTGCTCGACATGATCGAGGTCAGGCTCAGGATGCGCTGCGGGTAACGCGCGGCGAGGATCTGGGCAATCATGCCGCCCATCGATACCCCGACCACGTGGGCGCGCGCCACCCCCAGCGCGGAGAGCACGCCGATGGCGTCTCCGGCCATGTCGTCGAGGCAGTAGGCGGCGCGCAGCGGCCAGCCGAGCGTCGACTTGAATGCAGCGATGGAGAGGTTGGGTACGCCGGCCTGCTCGAACTTGGTCGACAGGCCGCTGTCGCGGTTATCGAAACGGATCACGTAGAAGCCGAGCTCGACCAGGCCGTCGACGAATTCGTCGGGCCAGCTCGCAAGCTGCATGCCGAGGCCATGCACCAGCAGCAGCGGCACGGCCTTGGGATCGCCTGCGGTATCGAAGGCGATGCGGATTCCGTTGGCATTCAACGTTGGCATGGCGACATATCGGCGCCGCGCAGGGCGGCATCGGTTCTCTCGGCGTTGCGGTGGAATGGACTCGCCGCGCGGGACGGCTTGAATCGAGCATACCACTTTCGCAAGCCTGCGGGCGCCCGCACCCGGTGCGCGGGCCTGCGCTGTCGCATGGACCCGCGCACTGCCCTGGCCTACGGCCTGTCCGGCAATTTCCGGGCCGCGGCCCTGCGTTCAGCGAAGAAGGCCTTGAGCAGGCTGCTTGCTTCCTCGGCCATGAGGCCACCCGTGACTTCGGTGTGGTGGTTGAGTTTTTCCTGCTCGAACAAATTTACCACCGAGCCGCAGGCGCCGGTCTTCGGGTCAAGCGCGGCATAGACCACCCGCGCCAGGCGCGCATGCATCATCGCGCCCGAGCACATGATGCAGGGTTCGAGCGTGACGTACAGCTCGCAGCCGGGCAGCCGGTAGTTGCCGAGCTTTTCCGCGGCCGCGCGCAGTGCGACGATTTCGGCGTGGGCAGTGGGGTCGTGGCGCCCGATCGGCTGGTTGTAGCCGACGGAAATGACTTCGCCGTCCTTGACCACGACCGCGCCGACCGGCACCTCTCCTTCCGCCCAGGCCAGCCTGGCCTGTTCGAGGGCCAGTCCCATGAAGTGCGATGCCGCCGGCCCGGACGCCTGCTCAGGCATCGAGGACTTCTGCCCAGCAGTTCGGGGTTTCGTGCAGCACCAGCTTGTGCAGGCGTAACCCGGTGCCGTAGCGGTCGGTGAAGACCGTCTTGAGGATGCCGAAGGCGACGCGCGCCAGGTTTTCGACTGTCGGGATGCAGTCGATCACCACGGTCTTGTGGCCGGGGAGCGACGCAAGGAACTCGCGCACCTTGTCGTCTTTTTCGTACACGAGGAAGGCATGGTCCCAGACGTCGACCAGGTGTTCCTTCGCCAGCGTCTTGACGTCGGAGAAATCCATGATCATGCCGTTGTCGGAATTTCCCTCAGCGTTGATGACTTCGCCGGTAAGGGTGATCTCGAGGGTATAGCGGTGGCCGTGCAGGTTGCGGCACTGGCTCTTGTGGTCGGGAATGCGATGGCCTGCATCGAATTCCAGCTTGCGGGTAATGGTCAACATTGCGGCTTCAGGTAACTTAGGGAATCTGGAGGAGTTTGTGGGTCTGGAGGCTGAGCTTCCACTTCGGATTGCGGCGGCAGGTCTCGATCGCCAGGCGCGTGTTTTGTGCGGCGAGCGGGCCGTCCATCGGCTGTACATAGAAGTTCTCGAAGTCGAGTCCCTCGTAGGCCGCCAGGTCCTGGTCCGCCTGCGGGATGACGACCTTGATCTCGTTGCCCCGTGCGACCACCAGCTGCGAGCCCATCTTCGGGCTGACGCAGACCCAGTCCACCCCGCCAGGGACCGGCAGCGTGCCGTTAGTCTCGATGGCGATGGTAAAGCCCACCGCGTGCATGGCGTCGATCAGAGCGCGGTCGAGCTGCAGCAGCGGCTCGCCGCCGGTAAACACGACGTATTTGCTGGCCGCATGGGTGGCCGGCCACAGGCTGTCGATCTCGGTAGCCAAAGCGGCGGCATCGCGGAACTTGCCGCCGCGCTCGCCGTCGGTGCCGACGAAATCGGTATCGCAGAAGCGGCAGATGCTGGTGGCGCGGTCCTGCTCGCGGCCGGTCCACAGGTTGCAGCCGGAGAAGCGGCAGAACACGGCCGGGCGCCCCGCATGGGCGCCTTCTCCCTGCAAGGTGTAGAAGATCTCTTTGATGCTGTAAGTCACAGTAAGCCTCTCGTCAACCTTCCATTATAGCGCGCCGCGCCGCTGCCATGCTACTGCCGCGGTCCTGCCAATGCCGCCGCAATGGCCCGGTGTGGCGTTCATGCATTGATGATCAGCAATATTCTCTGTCGGACTCCGATGTACCTTCCTGAGGAATGTTCCGAACGTGAGTCAGAAAGAAGCCATGACAAACTCCATCTCATTCCTAATTCAGCTGTCGGTGCTGGCGGCAAGCGCCGCCGCCACGCCGGCCGTGGCCGCCGAGCTTGCCGCTGCGCCGCCGCTGCCGCTGCGCGGCGCGCCGCCCGAGCTGCTGGGCACGGCCATGGTGGCGCTGGCCGCTCTCGCGTTGGCCGTGCTGCTGCAGCGCCGCTCGCGGGCAGCGGAAGAACGCAGCCGCTCGCTCGAGCTGCAACTGGCGGCCGAACGCCATGCCCATGCCGATGTCGAGAATGCATTGGCCGGCAGCCATGAAATGCTGTGCCGGCTGGTGCATGGCCAGGAAGGCGTGCGTGACTCCGAGCGGTCCCGTATCGCGCGCGACCTGCACGAGGAACTCGGCCACCGGCTGCTGGCCCTGCGCGTCGAACTCGCGCTGCAGCAGGCCGCCGTGCGCGGCGCTTCCCCCGCCATCCACGACAAGCTCACCGCGTCGATTGCGAATCTCGATGCATCGATCCGGGCCGTGCGCGCCATCGTCGCCGGCCTGCGCCCGATCGCCCCCGGCACCACCCTGCGCCAGGCCGCCGAGCGCCACCTTGCCGAGTTCGCCCGCCTGCACGGGCTGGATTACCGCTTCGACGCCGGCTGCGACCCGCTCGCTCCTTGCGCGACCGACCGTGAAACCGACGCCGTGCTGTTCCGTGCCTTGCAGGAAGCGCTGGCGAACGTGGCCCACCATGCGCAGGCGACCATGGTCTGCGTCACCCTGGTCGATTCGGCCCGCGACATCACCCTGAAAGTGGAAGACGACGGCACCGGTCCGGCCGTCCAGCCGCAGCGCGGCAGCAGCCTGGACGGCATGCGCGAACGCGCCGATGCCCTCGGCGGCAGCATGCGCCTGGCCGCCGGGCGGCGCGGCGGCACCGTCGTCGCCGTCACCCTGCCGGTACGGCGGGAGCCGTTGATGGCGTGAATGCGCGCCACGGGTAATGTCGAGCACCTGTAAATAATCTTGCTCAAAATCAATAAGATTCTGTGCTTGCGGTAGCAAAATCGTTTCCTGTTGGCAGTCACTTCGGCTGCTGGACCGGAACCGCAGAGGACCTTATGATCAGCTCGACAATAACAAGCGCCGGCATCAACCTGCCAGTCGCGAACGCGCTCGTCAAAGACGATGCCTTCGTCGGTCAACTGATGGAAACCATCTCGATCCCGGTCTTCGTACTCGACCGCGATGCCCGCGTCATGATCTGGAACCGGGCGTGCGAACGGCTGACCGGCGTTCCCGCACGCGAAATCCTCGGCACCAGCGACCATTGGCGCAGCTTCTACGAGCACCGGCGCCCTACCCTGGCCGACCTGGTGCTGCAGAACCGTACCGACGAGGTGCGCCAGATCATCCCGCGCTGCGCGACTGAGGGCGCCCCGGCCAGCCTGTGCCTGGAGAGCTGGTTCGACATGCCGCGCGCCGGCCGCCGCCGCTACCTGGCGGCCGACGCCAGCCCGATCTACGATTCCGAAGGTGAATTGTCGGCCGTGGTCGAGACCCTGCGCGACCTGACCGAGGAAAAGATGGCCCAGGTGGCGCTCGAGCAGCTGGCTACTCGCGACGGCCTGACGGGACTTGCCAACCGCCGCTGCTTCGACGATACCCTGCACGCAGAATGGGCGCGCGCCCTGCGCCAGGGCCAGCCGCTGTCGCTCCTGATGGTGGACGTCGACAACTTCAAGGCGTACAACGACGCCAACGGCCACCTCGGCGGCGACGAATGCCTCAAGCGCATCGCCAAGGCCGTGTCCAGCGAAATGCGCGCCAACGACCTCGTCGCGCGCTATGGCGGCGAGGAGTTCGCCGTGATCCTGCCGAACCAGTCGCTCAAGGGCGCGGCCATCGTGGCCGAACGCATCCGCTGCCGGGTCGAGCAGCTGCAGCTGCCCTCCACTGCCCCGACCCGCCACGTGACGGTGTCGATCGGCGCGGCCACCGCGATTGCCGGGCCCGACAGCACTGCCAGCCAGCTGGTCGCGATCGCCGACGCCGCCCTGTACCGGGCCAAGCACCTGGGCCGCAACCGCATCAGCCTGCCCCTGAGCGAAGCGGCGTAACATCCCCCAGCTGCGCGCCACGACTGCACGCCTGAATTCACTGTTCTTTCCTAGTCGAATATTCTATCCTTCGCGGTTAGAAATATTCCAATAAGGAGAGACCGTGTTGAAACCCATCCTGTCGCGCAGCCTGCTGGCGACGATCATTCCCGCCGCGCTGCTGGCTTTCGCGGCGCCGGCCATGGCTGCGGTCCCTTCCAGGGTGGCACCCGCCGCCGACGTGCTGCCCTTCAAGGCTGTTGAAAAAACCTTGCCGAACGGCCTGAAGGTGATCGTCGTGCCGACCGGCTTCCCGAACCTGGTGTCCGTGCACATTCCGGTGCAGACCGGTTCGCGCAATGAAGTCGAACCGGGCAAGTCGGGCTTCGCCCACTTTTTCGAGCACATGATGTTCCGCGGCACCCCGGCCTATCCGCCGGAGAAATACCAGCAGATCATCACGCAAGCCGGTGCGCGCCAGAACGCCTACACCAGCGACGACCTGACCAACTACTACACGACCTTCGCCAAGGAAGACCTGGAGACCGTGCTCAAGGTTGAAGCCGACCGCTTCCAGCACCTGTCCTATCCGGTCGAGGCCTTCAAGACCGAGTCGCGCGCCGTGCTGGGCGAGTACAACAAGAACAGTGCGAACCCGATGCAGAAGCTGTTCGAGGTGCAGCGCGAAGCAGCGTTCACCACCCACACCTACCGCCACACGACGATGGGCTTCCTCAAGGACATCGAGGACATGCCCAACCAGTACGAGTATTCGAAGGTCTTTTTTGATCGCTGGTACCGTCCGGAGCGCACCACCGTCATCGTCGCCGGCGACGTCGAGCCGGCCAAGGCCATCGCGATGGTCGAGCGCTACTTCGGCTCGTGGAAACGCGGCAGCTTCAAGTCGAACGTGCCGGTCGAGCCGCCGGCACGCGGCGCCCAGTACCGCCACGTGCCATGGCCGACCCCCACCCTGCCCCTGGTGACCGTCGCCTTCCGCGCGCCGGCCTTCTCGGAAACGCAAAAAGACCAGGCCGCGCTGTCGATGCTGCTGTCGCTCTCGTTCGGGCGCACCTCGACCCTGTACAAGCGCCTGGTGCAGGACGAGCAGAAGGTCGACCAGCTGTTCGACTTTACCCCGAACCGGGTCGACGCCACGCTGGCCACGATCGGCGCCCGCGTCAAGAAGGCCTCCGACGCCGTCTATGTGCGCGACGCCATCCTGGAGACGGTGGCGAAGCTGCGCGACGAGCCGGTTGCGGCGAGTGCCCTGGCGGATGCCAAGTCGGCCAACAAGTACGGCCTGATCCGCTCGCTCGACAACACCGAGGCGATCGCCTCGACCCTGGCGTCCTACGTGCACTTCGACCGTTCCTACGGCACCCTGAACCGCTACTACCGTGTGGTCGACAGCTTGAGCCCGGCCGACCTGCAGGCCGCCGCCCGCAAATACCTGGTGGACGACTCGATGGTGGTGACTACCCTGTCGCATGAAGCGCTGCCGGCGGCGGTTGGCACGCTGCCGAAGCTGGCGGGCTTCGCTCCCAAGCCTGGCGGGACCGGGTTCGACGTGCTGGTCCAGAAATCGACGCTGCCGCAGATCCGCTTCAAGCTGCTCTTCGCGGCCGGCTCCGCGCATGACCCGAAAGGCAAGGAAGGCCTGGCCGCGCTGACCGCCGCGATGGTCGCGTCAAGCGGTTCGCGCGAGCGCAAGATCGACGAGGTCAACAAGGCCCTGTTCCCGCTGGCGGCCAGCCTCGTTGAACAGACCGACAAGGAAATGACCACCTTCACCGGCACCACCCACAAGGACAACTGGGACCAGTTTCTTGGCATCGCCCTGCCGCTGCTGCTGGAGCCGGGCTTTCGCGAGGAAGACTTCCGCCGCCTGAAGGACGCACAGAAGAATGCGCTGGTGCTGGACCTGAAGGACAACAACGAAGAGGAATTCGGCAAGGAGCGCCTGCAGGCGAATGTCTTCGCCGGCACGCCCTACGGCCACCCGGTGCTGGGCAGCACCAAGGGCATCGAGGCTATCACCCTGGACGACGTGAAGAACTTCTACCGCCAGGCCTATACCAAGGAAGCCGTGCGGGTGGGCATCTCGGGCGACGTGTCCGAGAAGATGGCGGCTTCGCTCAAGACCGCGCTGTCACGCCTGCCCGCCGGCAGCGGCCTGGCGCCGACCCCGAACATTCGTGGCCGGATGCCGAACGGCCTGGAAGTCGAGATCGTCGAAAAGAACACCCGTGCGACCGCGATCTCCTTCGGCCTGCCTTTGGAAGTCACCCGTTCGCACCCGGACTTCCCGGCCCTGTGGATGGCGAAGACCTGGCTGGGCGAGCACCGCGCCTCGAGCGCACGCCTGTACCAGCGCATTCGTGAAGAGCGTGGCCTGAACTACGGCGACTATGCCTATATCGAAGCCTTCCCGCGCGGGATGTTCCAGTTTTTCCCGAACCCGAACCTGGGCCGCAAGGCGCAATTGTTCGAAGTCTGGATCCGCCCGGTCGCCCCGCAGAACGGCCACTTTGCCCTGCGCGCCGCCCTGTTCGAGCTGGACAAGCTGGTGGCAAATGGCTTGAGCCAGCGGGACTTCGAGACCACCCGCGGGTACCTGATGAAGAACGTGTTCGTGATGACGGCGACGCAGGACCAGCAGCTCGGCTATGCGCTCGACGCCCAATGGTACCGCACGCCGGAATTCACGCGCATGATGCGCGACGCCCTGGCGAAACTGAGCGTGGCAGACGTGAACGCGGCGATCAGGAAGCACCTCTCCAGCAAGAACCTGTCGGTGGTGGTGATCACCAAGGATGCGGCCGAGCTGAAGGAAAAGCTGGTGAGCGATGCCTTCTCGCCGGTCAAGTACGACGCCAACAAGCCGCAGGCGCTGCTGGATGAAGACCAGAAGATCGGGTCGATGAAGCTGGGGATCAAGCCGGAGGCGGTAAAGATCACGCCGGCGATGCAGGTGTTTGCGGAGTGAGTTAGTTCGTTTCGCTATATGTACCCGTTAAATCGGCGCCCTTGGGCGCCGATTTTTTCTGGTTACTGGCTGCGGAGCGACATTGAAGTACGCGCTACACGCGCACTCCCCGATCAAGACGTCATCCGATCCCACCCCTGCCGCACCGCCGACTTCATCTTCTCCCATGTCGACTGCCCGCCGCTGCCGTAGCGGGTAACCCAGCCGGTGCGCAGGTCGTCCTCGACTTCGTTCCACTGGCGGCCGCGGTATTTTTCGCTGCTCGCCATCTCCGAGCCATAGGAGTAGGCCGGCTTGTACTCGTCATAGGACGAGCCTTCGGTGGCGCTGCTGTAGGTGGCGTTCCAGTGCCTGCGGTAGGCAGTGTCGTCGTCGTCGAGGTCCAGCTGGTCGGCCGTCGACATGCCGTGGCCGCCGGTCATGCTTTCCCAGCCATGCCGGACCGCCGTCTTCATCTTGTCCCAGGCCCCGCCCACGCCTTCGGTGCCGCTTGCGGTGCTGCCGGTGCCGTTCGCGATGCGCGAATCCCAGCCGCGGCGCATGTCGCCCTCGATGTCGTCCCATGGCTGGTTGCGGTACATCTGGCTCTTGCGCATCTCGGCACCGAAGGAATAGGCCGGCTTGTAGTCGTCGTAGTTGTCGCCCGAGCTGCTCAGGTGAGTATCGTAGTGGCTGCGGAAGCGGGTATCGTCGTCGTCGCCGAAGCTGCTGCCGAGGTCCTGGCTCGGGCCTGAACCCGTCCCCGTCGCCGGCGAATAGATGCGGGACTTGCCGCGCTGGATTTCCATCGATCCCATGTTGGGGCTGGAAGCGCTGCCAGTGATCGCGTCGCGCTGCTGCGAAGCGGCGCCGGCGCCCTGGTAGGCCGAGCCCTCCAGTGCCGAGCCGCGGATCGTGCCGCCCTGCTGGCCCGAGCTGTCGAACGAAGCATCCGTGCCCTGGGTGCCGTCGAGCGCGGAGCCCTGCACCGAGTTCTCCTGCAGGGTCGAACCCTGGAAGGAGGTGCCGCCGGTGGCGCTCAGGCCGCTCTTGCCCATTGGTTCCTGGTAGGTCTGGCCCATCGGCTCGGCCTGGTTCAGCGACTGCTGCGCGAACAGCTTGCGGTCGCCTGCGTCGTCGAGCTGCTGCGCCAGGAACGGAGCGGCCTGAACCGACGGCTGCCCCGAAGATGGGGTCGCAGACTGGGCCGACATCTGGGCCGACTGCTGCATTCCGCCGGCGCCGCTCATGCGCATGGACTCCGGCATGCCGGCCGCGCCGGTCCCCGAAGCCTGTTCGTCGATGTCGGTCGGGCCATAGCGCTCGACGATGTCGGCCGCGCGTTCGACTTCCGGGAGCGAATCGGCGGTGACGGTGAGCACGTGGTGGCCACGCGTGACCGCACCCTCGTAGCGGCTGACGCGGTCGCCGTGGTCGGCACCGAACAGGTCGTGGAAGAAGTGCTTGATGCTGGCGCCGAGGCTTTCGCCGGGCTCGGAGGTATCGCGGCCCGGATCCCCGGTCACGCTGTCGGTCATGCCGGTCGGGTCGGCGTTGGACAGGCGCACGTCCTGGTGCGAGAAATTCGAGGACAACAGTTCGTTCATTGCATTCTGGGCGTCGGTCCGGTTATCGAACACGGCTACGAGAGTATGTTGCATGGTCGTTCCTCCGAAATGGTCAATATCATGGCGCAGGCCGCTGCACGCGATGCACCCGCCACGGCTGGGCGAATGGGTTGAGATTACTCCAAACCCGCAGCGGCGCGCGCGCGACTGCCGTGCACGGATCGCGGGCCTGGCGCGGTCCGGTCGGCGGGACCTGCAACCCGCCCACGCCAATGAAAAACGGCGCCCGTGACGGCGCCGTTTCGCGTGCTGCGGGCGGCCGTGAAGGCCGCCGCAATGCCCGTCCTAGTACGAACGATTGCCGCTGTTGTCGTCGGTCATGCGGTCCCAGCCATGACGCACGGCGGCCTTCATTCTTTCCCAGGTCGAGCCGGCCTTGCCGGCGTTGCGGGTCTCCCAGTCGGTGCGCAGGTCGCCCTCGACGTCGGCCCAGGCGCGGTCTTTGTAGCGGGTATCGCTGCGCATCTGCGAGCCATAGCCGTAAGCCGGCGCGTAATCGTCGTACGAACCGCCCGAAGTGCCGTAGGTGCTCTGGAAGTGGTTGCGGTAATAGCTGTCGTTGTCCATGGCGCCGGTGGCGCCCAGCCGCTCGACGTCCACTTCGGTGCGGCGCACGGTGTCGGTGACCTGCTCCTGGCGCTCGTTGACCTGCTTGCCGATCGTGACTTCCTCGACGATGCGCGCCGACTTCTCGACCACGGCTTCCTCGGCGCTTTCGCGCATCTCGATGGTCTGCTCCTTGAACGCGGTGACGTCCGCAGGATTGATCGGCTGGTTCACCTGGCGGCGCTGGACGTCGACGTGCTCTTCGCGCAGGCCGATGGTTTCATTGACCGGGGTTTCCACGACGCGCGAGAAGATGCGCACGCCGCCGCGCTGGACTTCGCGCTTGCCCACATTGAGCTGCTCTTCCATCACCGGGATCGATCGGGTCGCCCCGGACTGGGTGGCGGTATCGCGCTGCTGCGATCCGGCGGTGAGGGCGCCCTGCTGGGTCGAGGCCGACTGCGCCGACTGCGCCGACTGCGCCGACATCGACGACGAGGACATGCCGCTCTGGCTGCCCGAGAGCATCGCACCGGCGGCGCCCATGCCGCTCGAATGCTCGTCGATGTCGATCGGGCCGAAGCCTTCGACGATATCGGCTGCGCGCTCGACTTCGTCGAGCGAATCGGCGGTGAGCGTGATGACGTTCTTGCCGCTGCTGACCGCGCCTTCGTAACGGGTCACGTTGTCGTTGCTGTCGCCGAACAGGTCGCTGAAGAAGTTCTTGATGCCGCTGCCGAAGCCGGTATCGGTGTCGGCCGTGGTGGTCGTGGTGGTGCTGGTACCGGTGTCGGAGCCCGACAGGCGCACATCCTCGCGCGAGAAGCCCGAGGACAGCAATTCGTTCATGGCGTTTTGTGCGTCGGTGCGGTTATCGAATACAGCTACAAGAGTATGTTGCATGGTCGTTCCTCCGTTAGGGGTCAGTCATGGCTCCGGCGGATTGCCGGCATCGTCGAATCGCTCCACGTCGACACGTTCCACTTTCAGCGCAACGGTTTCCTGGTAGCGTTCTTCCTGCCGGGTCCGGGTAATATGCAGCTCTTCCTTGATGCGAAGCCGCCGTTCGACGACCAGCACTTCCTCGAGCACGGGAATGATCAGCGTATCGCCTTCGTACCGGTTGGCCGGCGCTTCGCCGGCCGCCACGATGCGGTCGATCGGGACGTGCCTGACCTGCACTTCGTCGCGCGACAGGCGCTCGTCGATGGTGACAGGCTGCTCCGATACCGTCTTGTGGATGCGGACGCCGCGGCCGGTTTCCACGACACGGGTTCCAAAGGCGAGCTGCTCTTCGATCACGGGAATCCGCACACCATCCTGATCGTTGTGCTCGGGGGTCGTACTGGGCATCAATCGGCTCCTCGAAATCGCTGGATGAGAGCGAACGAGATTACCCGAATCGGCGTGAGACCTGCACACCCTTGACTGCTGGAATGATGAGCCGGAAAAAGGCCGCCGACGCAGGGAAGACGCGGCCTTGTGTCCGACCCGCGCGGCCTCAGTTGAAGGGGTTGGCGACGGTCTTGACCTCCGGCGGCGGCAGCCGGTCGGGCAGCTCGCGCGCCTCGAGCGCGGCGACGATGGCACCCAGGGTTTCATGCAGGATTCTAGCGTCCTGCAAGCCCTGTTTGTCGGCGGTCAGGTCGACGTCGCCCGACACCGTGATGCGGTCGACGCGGTTCTCAAGCATCAGGTCGCCGATCTCCAGCACGTCGGCTTCGTTGGCATACGGGGTAAAGCTCTTCTTGCGGGTCATGGCGCCTCCAGGATTCAATGTCGGTTCTTGCGCTGGCGGATCTTGGGCAAGGCCAGCATGCGTTCCTTCTGCTGCCGCGTCAGCGAGGGCAGCAGCTCGATGCCGACGATGCGCTCGAGCTCGGCCACCGGAATGGCGTGGATCGGGGCGTCGCCCCGGTTCTCGACGAACCAGGCGGCGGCCGCTTTCTGGCGCGGGCTGTACACCACCTTGTAGAGGTGGCTCGGCACCAGCACGTTGCCGACCTTGCGCAAATTCGTGCCCAGGAAAGCCGGGCCGGTAATCACGTACAGGGCGCCTTCCTTCTTCGCCATCTTGCGCACCGCGCCTTCGATCGGGGCCCAGATATGGCGGTTGTGGTTGCGGTCTTGCGGCACCATGTTCGCCAGCGAAAAGCTTTCGCGCTGGGCGCGGCGATCGGGCATGTCGCCGTTCGGCGCCAGGTGGCCGCGATCGAGGCCGCTGCGTGCGTAATCGGAGAGCTCGGCGCGCTGGCTGCGCGGCAGGCGCGGCTCGGCGTGGAAGGCATTGTCGCGCTCTAACCCTTGGGCCGCTTCCAGGTTGTCGGCGCGCAGGAACTCGGCCGACCACAGTGCGGTGCGGGTCACGCCGGAATGCATGACGCCGAACACGTCGTAACACAGCTCGCGCGTGTCGACCGCCAGTTTCGGGTTGCGGATTTCGGGCGGACGGCCGTCGAGGTAATGCGAAGGGCAGCCGGCGGCATGGACGGCGCCGGAGAACAGCAAGGCCGCCGCAAGGCCCAGGCGTGCCAGGAAAGAACGAAGCATGGTGAGCAAATGACATGGGAACAAGCCGCATTGTAGCCGCTTGTCTTTGATCGGGCTCAAACAGCTGTTTGCGCTGCCTCCGTGACCGTGCGCACGATTGAATGCCTTTCCACGAAGAATGATCTAGAATCCTCGTTTTCTTTTAAAGCTTCCTTTTGGGAAATTCCGATCGACCCGAATGGACCGTCCACCCATCCCCGAGGACTTGCGCCGGTTCGTCCTGACGAGCGTGCCCTCCGTGCCCTTCCTGGAAGCGCTGCTGCTGCTGCGCGCTGATCCCGGCCAGCAATGGACCGGGGAGATGCTCGCGTCCCGGCTGTATATCAGCGAGCGCACGGCCCTGGCCCTGCTCGACGAACTGTGCCGCGCCTTGATGGCGCGTCCCTGTGCCTCGCCCGACCCGGCCAACCGCGCGCATACGTATTGCTACGCGCCATCGACCGAATTGATGCGCGAACGCATCGACCTGCTGGCCGAGCTGTACGCCCGGCACCTGGTCGACATCACCCACCTGATCCACTCCACCCTCGACCGCAAGGCGCAGCAGTTCGCCGATGCTTTCCGCTTGCGCAAGGAACCCTAATGGGCGCACTCATCTATACGTTGTGCATGCTGACCTCGCTGGCCTGTACCTGGCTGCTGTTCGCCAGCTACCGCCGCACCCGACACCGCCTCCTGTTCTGGAGCGGCTCCTGTTTCGCGGTGATGACCTTCAACAACCTGTTCCTGATATTCGACAAGATCGTCTTCCCGGATATCGACTTCATGCCGCTGCGCCTGGTCAGCGCCCTGGTGGCCTGCCTGCTGCTGTTGTACGGCCTGATCTACGAGAAGGAGTAAGCCGATGAGCCAGATGATGTATGGCGCGATCTCGATGGCCTCGCTGACCATCGCCCTGTTCTTCCTGCGCTTCTGGCGCAGCTCGGGCGACCGCTTCTTCATGTATTTCGCGCTGTCGTTCTTCATCGAGGGCCTGCACCGGATTTATTCCGCGGTGCTGAACGAAACCGGCGAGGATTCGCCGCTGCATTACCTGGTGCGCCTGCTGGCCTACGGCCTGATCCTGTGGGCGATCCTGGAAAAGAACCTGCCGCAGAAGGAGCGGCGCAAGGATGGGCAGGGCTAGCGTGCGCCCGCGCCAGGGGTGCGGCGCGATAATGGGCCATGGAAAACCGCCGACAGGAGATCAGCATGGCCACACCGAACCAACCACAACGCAAACAGGAACCCGGGCAGGACACCCGGCAGGACACCAATCCGGTCGCCGGCGGCGGGCAGGCGCAACGCTCCGATAACCTGCTGCCGGGCGAAGAAGGCTTCGAGGACGGCCGCTTCGACGTCGCCGAAGAAGTCAGCCTCGACCAGCATTCCGACGAGGCGCGCCGCGTCGGCCAGGCGCCGGCAAACGGCATTGCCGATTCGCTGCCGGACGCCCTCAAGACCCCCGTCCCCTCCCAGCAGGTCCCCGAAAAGCCCTGAACCCGCCCGCCCGGGCTCCCGGGCGGTTTACCCCATCGTCACGCCCATCTTCAGGCCCTCGATCGTATGGGCCTGCTGGATCGGCTCGAGCCGTTCCACCACCCGGCAGCTCAGGTGCTCGCGCACCTGCGGCGGCAGGCTGTCGTAAAAAGCGCGCGACATCTGCAGGTCGTGGCGGATGGCATTGGTCGCATCGGGCGCGTCGGCGCCGACCACCAGCACCGGGCGCGAACGGTTCGACTGGTTGGCCGTGCCGCGGTGGATGGTCAGGGCCGAGCGCGCGGAGATGTCGCCCATCTTCGGCATCTTGCGCTCGGCAAGCGCATCGTAGCGCGGCCACAGCGAAGGATCGGGGAACATCGGGTCTCCGCCGAACAGGTCCCATTGGGTGCCGGGGGCGATCTCGAACGGCCCCATGTCTTCGGTGACGTCGACGGTGGTGATGTTGAATGCGAGCGAACTCAGGCGCCGGCCACGCGCGGTTTCCGGCGGCGAGGCGAAGTCGCGGTGCCAGGGCTGGTGCATGGCGCCCGGGCCGGGCACGTCGAAGCCGACTTCTACCAGCCGGTAGTCCGGCCCGAGCACGGCGCTGCACACGGCCACCACCCAGGGGTGGCTGGCGATCGTCACGAAGCCGCGCAGCCGCTCCGGGTGTACTTCGACATAGAACCGGTTCGGGCCGCGGTTGAGCGCCCCGCCGGGCCGGGCCTGGGCCTCGCGGAACAGCAGGTCGATATCGGCGCCCAGTTCGTCGATCAGGCCGCGCTCGAAGGCGCCGCGGCAGGCGATGATGCCGTCGCCGTAGATGCCGCGCATGATGTCGGCCACTTCATGGCCGGTGGCGGGCAGTTGACTAGTCATTGTTCTTCCTCCAGTACAGGTTGCGGCAGGAGCGCCGCTGGATGCGTTCACGGCGATCACAGGGCGCCCATACTAGCGGCATTCGCTAACCGGTGGCGCAAGGCCGCTCCCCAATCCTGTTCCTACCAGGCGATCCTGATTAGCACCTCGCCCATGCGCGGCCAGCACAGGCCCCGCAGCTCTTCGCGCGCCGCCCAGCGGTAGCCGTCCATCTCGGGCGTGGGCCTGCCTGTCACGTAGTGCGGGAAGGTGGTGCTGCAATGCAGGTGCGTTAGGCGCTCGAGCCCGGGGCCGCACTCCACCATGAACAGGTGCAGGCCCTTGTCGCGCCGGTAGGCGAAGGGCCCGAGGTCACGGAAGCGCGCCGCATCGAACACCAGGGAGGACTCCTCGCGCAGCTCGCGCATCGCCGCCTCCAGCTCGGTTTCGCCCGGGTCCAGCATGCCTTTCGGGATATCCCATTTCGGCGTGTGCGTGACGTGGCATAGCAGCAGCTTGCGCTGAGGGTTGACGACCAGGGTGCCACAGGAAAGAGTGTGCTTGGCCATGGGCTGATGCCGTTGGGGACGGCTGCGATGCCGCCGGTCGGGGCCGCGAGGATCTGCCTGCGTGCCGATGGGCCAATGTATCGACGCATGTGCCTGGCTGTCAACTGTGCGCGCCCCGCGCTGCCTGCGCCGCACACTGGACGCTGGCGGCATGCGGCAAGGGGAGTGCAGGATGGAGTATTTGCTGAACAATAGCGAGCTCGAAAGCTGGATGCTGGCGCTGGGTGTGTGCGTCGGGACCACGGGGCGATGTATGTGATCCGGGTGCTGGCACTGCGCCACCTGGACGACCTGTCGCGCCGTACCGTGACGCGCATCGACGCGTCGCGCCGCGTGGCCTTCATCCTGCGCGTGGCCTACGGCACCTGCGAAGAACGGGTCACGGCGATTCCCGGCATCGTGCGCGGCATCATCGCGGCGCGCAGCGATGTCGGCTTCGAGCGCGCCCATTTTTTCCGCTACGGCGACTGGTCCCTCGATTTCGAGGTTGTCTACCACTTCCGCAGCCCGGACTACATCCTGCACATGGATGCGCAGCAGGAGATCCTGCTGGGGATCTACCGCGCCTTCCAGCACCAGCAGATCCAGTTCGCGCACCCGCTGTCGATGGTGCGCGTGGCCGATGCGGGCGACCCGGCCGGAGGCTGGCCGCCAATGCCTGCCGGCGCCAGTTTCGTTCGCCATTGAGCCCGCATGCATGCGCCGGAACGATCCTACACGGCTGGGCTGGCCACTCCTATTCACCTGTCGAGGCCGCTACCATAAGATGGACTCACCTTTTCCGGAACACGCCCCTCGCAAGACGCGACGGGCACCGGCAGGGATCCAACCAACTTTGTCATCAGGTAAAGGAGACGATCATGGCATCGAACAATCAAGGCAAGGGCAAGCGCGGGTTCGCCTCGATGGACGAACAGAAGCAGCGTGAAGTGGCGCCGGCCGGCGGCCGCGCGCCAGGCGCGAATTCGCAGAGCGGCAATTCGCAGAGCGGCAGCCGCGGCGGCGCCCAGGGCGGCAACAGCCAGAGCGGCGGGAACAATGCCGGCGGCGGCAACGGCGGCGGCGGGCGCCGCAGCAATCGTTAGGTTCAACCGATCGATCCCCGTGTGACGCGCGGGGAGTCGCCAGACCAGCGGCAGGATCCCACCGGACCTGCCGCCGTTTTTTTCAACCCACGAAACGCCGGCGCAAAAAGACACGGCGGCGGTACCCCGAAGGGTCCGCCGCCGTGCAGTCGCCAGCCAGCGGGTTTTCCAACCCGCTGGCCGCTTACGCTGTGTGGCCGTTCGCCTGCATCAGGCGGTCTTCGCGATCGGCATCGCGCTGGCCTTGGCCGTGGCCAGTTCCGGGACCGCGACATCGGCCTTGCCCGCGCCCAGGCGCTGGGCCGCGGTGTTCGGGACGGCGCTGGTGATCAGCTCGTGCATCTTGGTTGCGGTACGGTCCCAGGAGGTGCCGGCCACGACTTCGCGCATGCGCTTGGCCATGGCCTGGCGCTCGGCCTCGCTCATCGACAGCTGGCGTTCGCAGGCGGCGATGTACTGCTCCGCAGTGTCGGCAATGGCCACCACGTCGCCGTACGGCACCACCACATCGGTGATCGGGGTCGAGACCGACGGCAGCTCGGCCGCCATGTATTCGAGCACCTTGGTCGGGCTGATGAACTTGGTCGAATCGTTCATTGCGAACGGCAGCAGGCAGACGTCCCAGCCGGCCAGGAACTGCGGCAGCTGGTCATAGGTACGCTGGCCCATGTAGTGGACGTTCGGCTGCTTCGGCAGCGTCGCCGGGTCGATCTTCACGACCGGGCCGACCAGCACGATCTGCCATTCCGGATGGGCATCTGCCATGTTTGATACCAGGTCGACGTCGAAGCGCTCGTCGATCACGCCGTAGAAACCGAGGCGCGGGCCCGGAATGTGGGCCTGGTCAGGATGCGAGATGTCGCGGTTCTGGGCCTGGCGGAAGTGCTTGGCGTCGACGCTGCTCGAGAAGCAGTGGGCGTTGGCGTGGCGGTCGCGCTTGGACTGGTACAGGCTCGGGCCGCCGGTGAAGACGACGTCGGCCATGTTCAGCAGCGCGCTTTCGCGCTGCAGCAGCTGTTTCGGCGAATTCTTGAACATCGCCAGTTCGTCCATGCAGTCATAGACGATCTTGGACGGGTTCAGCCCCTGCAGCAGCGGCAGCGCCATCGGGGTGTAGAACCAGACGATCGGCTGTTCGCCGTCGGGGACGAGCTCGGCCAGCAGGTTCTGCAGGGTCGGGATCTGGTCGTCGTGGAAGCCCGGTGCGTGGATCGCGGTATGCGGCTGGCACACGGTGATGTTCGGTGCCACGGCCGTCTTCTTGAGGAAGGCCTGGCCTTCGCTATATACCGGTTCCTCGACAAACACGATGTCGTAGTGTTCCGCCAAACGGGTCATCAGGTGCTGCGGACGCTGAAAGACGAAGTCCCAACGGAGGTGGCAAAACACGATCAGGGTCGGCATATTCATTTCCTTTTCGCCTAGTTGGCGCTATCTATTTGTTGGTCATGCCTGGCAGATTTTCTCTCTCGATGCCAGTCTCCGGCCGAGCATGGAGCCGACCGTACCCGACGATCGTAACATGCAAATTTTCTAATATTTCGATTTATGCATTGCAATATTTGCACTGGGAAATATTGCAACCGGACGGGACGGGCGTCCCTCATAGGGGGGAGCTTACTGATGAGCAGGCCCGTGTAGGGGCGTTCCTACAGCAAAACAGGAAGTTCAACTACGAAAAGTTGTCAAATTTTTTACTCAGCCCTAGCGATAAGCTTCCCTGATCTGACTTCCGCAAAGACCATTTCGCGTCCGTTTTCATTCGGAAGCCGGTCTTGCTGCCACACCCGGCGCCGCCCTGGCTTACCCGACAGGAAGGCTGTAGGAAAAAGGAGGCCTTCCGGCCACCGCCGGTATCAATCGTCGCGATACGGTTCGGCGCCCTCGGCATGGCCGTCGGGGCTGAAGCCGGTGGCCACCGACACCCCTTCCAGGCCGAGCGACAGCAGCGCATCGCACAGGTTGTCCATTTCCGCGCCCAGGTCCGCGGCCAGGTCGACCGGCACCTCCACGCTGCCCCAGGGCGTGCCGCCATCGAGGGCGTACAGGTTCACCCGCAGCACGATATGCTCGCCGGCGTCGATCGGTGCCACCGCCGCATGCACCTGATCGGCTTCCAGCTCCTTGGCGACGAGCGTGCGCGCCACTTCCGACAGCGTGCCCAGGGTGGTCAGCTCGGCCACGCCCTGCTCCTTTGCGCCGTAGAACAGGTCCTGGTAGAGGAAATCGACATGCACGCGCTCAGGGTCGTGCGACAGGCAGCGGCGCAGCGCGGGCGCCACCTGGAGGGTCCAGGCGCGGTAGCGTTCGGCACGCGCGGCGTACCAGGCGTCGGCCGCGGCTTCGTCGCGGGGCACCGCATGGAAGGGGTCGTTCGCGCGCTTGAGCGAAAAGCCCAGCAGGAAGCGCAGTTCCATCGCCGACTCGTCGGGCGCGAAGCGCTCGCCGGTCCAGCCGCGGATGCTGGCCTCGATGGCCGGCGCCGGCTGCAGCTTCTTGTCCAGCAGCGAGGCGGCGGCTTCGCGCAGCATCTCGTGCAGGGTCGAAAACGCGATGTGGTCGATCTCGGCCAGGTCGTAGGCATGCTGGATCAGCACCAGTTTCGCGTCCTTGCCTTCCAGCCCTGCCGCATGGAAGCTGGCGGAGAGCTCCTCGAAGGCAGTGGAATCCTGGAAGGTTTCCTGCGCCACCAGTCCGCCTTGGCTGCGCACGAACAGCGGCACCAGGAAGGCGTCGATCTCGTAGTCGCTCCCGTCGTCGCGGCGCAGGCGCAGGGTGGCGGCTTCTTCCTCGATGCGCCCGCGCAGCAGGCGGCAGGCTTCGGGATCGGTATAGCGGGCCTGCTCGATCGCTTCGTACAGGACCTCGTCGCGCTTCTTGCGCAGCAGCTTGCGCACCAATGCCACCAGTTCTGCCTCGCGCTCGCCGTCGCCACCCGGGCCCGGGAACTCTTCCTGCTCGGCGATGGCGAGCGCCAGCTCGGCCAGCTCGTTGGCCTGGGAGCCGGCATCCTCCTCGCGCGGATTGTTCGAAGTACGGGGCAGCGGGCGCTTATTCTTTGGCATGGCGGCAGGTCGGTAATGAATGAACCGCCATGTTAGCGCATCGGCATCGCATGCAGCACGCCGTCGGATGCCGCGGATGCCGCCCAGGCGCACGGGCACCTGTTCAGCGCGGTGTTATGCTTCAGGCAAAACAAGCATGGAGCCACCACAATGCTCGATAAATTCTTCAAGCTCACGCAGAGCGGCACCGACGTGCGCACCGAACTGCTGGCCGGGCTGACGACCTTCCTGACGATGGTCTACATCATTTTCGTCAACCCCTCGATCCTCGGCGACGCCGGCATGCCCAAGGAAGCCGTGTTCGTGGCCACCTGCCTGGTGGCGGCGCTCGGCACCGCCGTCATGGGCCTGTACGCCAACTACCCGATCGCGATGGCGCCGGGCATGGGCCTGAACGCCTATTTCGCCTATGCCGTGGTGCTGGGCATGGGCATCGCCTGGCAGGCGGCGCTGGGCGCGGTCTTCATCTCGGGCTGCCTGTTCATCCTGGTCTCGGTGCTGGGACTGCGCGGCATGATTGTCAATGGCATCCCGCGCTCGATGCGCGTGGCCATCACGGTCGGCCTGGGCATGTTCCTGGCCTTGATCGCGCTGAAGAATGCCGGGATCGTGGTGGCCAGCCCGGCCACCCTGGTCAAAGCCGGCGACCTGCACAAGCCCGAGTCCATCATGGCGGTAATCGGCTTCTTCGCCATCGTGGCGCTCGACCGCCTGCGCGTGAAAGGCGCGATCCTGGTCGGCATCGTGCTGGTGACGGTGCTGTCCTTCTTCTTCGGCGGGAATACCTACCAGGGCATCTTCTCGGCGCCGCCCCCGATCGACCCGACCCTGCTCAAGCTCGACATCCCCGGCGCCCTGTCCGCCGGCATCCTGAACGTGGTGCTGGTGTTCTTCCTGGTGGAACTGTTCGACGCCACCGGCACGCTGATGGGCGTGGCGCGCCGCGCCGGCCTGCTGGTCGAGGGCAAGATGGATCGCCTCAACAAGGCACTGCTGGCCGACAGCGGCGCCATCGTGGCCGGCAGCCTGCTGGGCACCTCGAGCACCACCGCCTACCTGGAAAGCGCCTCGGGCGTGCAGGCCGGCGGGCGCACCGGCCTGACTGCCGTCACGGTGGCGGTGCTGTTCCTGGCCTGCCTGTTCATTGCGCCGCTGGCGGGCGTGGTGCCGCCCTATGCCACCGCGCCGGCCCTGCTGTTCGTGGCCTGCCTGATGCTGGGCGACCTGGGCGATGTCGACTGGAGCGACTCCACCGAGAGCATTCCGGCCGCGGTCACTGCGCTGGTCATGCCCTTCACCTTTTCGATCGCGGAAGGCATCGCTTTCGGTTTCATCACCTACGCGGTGCTCAAGCTGCTGACGGGCCGGGCGCGCGAAGTGGCGCCGGTGGTGTGGGGGATTGCCGCACTGTTCACTTTCAAGATCGTCTATATCGGTACCTAGTGCCAATTGTGTCGGAAAGCATCGTTTCGCGCTGCCATTGGGATACAATATCGCGCATCCTGCAAGCGCCCCCGTGGCAAACGATGCTCATGAAATCATTCAAATCCCTTGCGATAAACCGGACCTTCGCCCTTGCGCTGGTCCTGTGCGCCGTCCACGGCGCGGCCCGGGCCGGGCCCGACCTGCCGGTGGTCGGCAACGTCCACGCCCCCTTGCGCGTGGCGCTGCCCGAGATCCCCGAAGGCGGCTGGTTCACCTCCGCCGAACTGGGCGCGATCACCACGTCCGGCAACACCAGCGGCACCTCGATCACGGGCAAGATCGACGCCCGCCACGAGACCGCCGCCTGGAGCCATGAATTCGTGGTCAGCGGCTTCTTCAAGGAAGACGAATACGAGGACGACGAGGGCAATATCGAAAAGAGCAAGTCGGCCGAGCGCTTCGCGGCTTCGGCCAAGGCTTCGCTCAAGCTTCTCGGCGAAGGCAGGCGCGCCTTCTTTCTCGGTTCGCACGTGAACGACCGCTTCGGCGCCTATACCCGCTATTCGTCGGTGTCGGTGGGTCACGGCTCGAACTGGTTCAATACCGGCGACAAATCGCTCGACGTCGAGATCGGCCCGGGCTATTTCGCGGGCGAGCGCGCCACCGGCGAGGACGAAAGCGGCCTGACGGTGCGCGGCGCGGCCCAGTTCCGCTGGCGCGTCAGCCCCTCGGCCTATTTCGCCCAGAGCGTGAGCGTCGAAAAAGGCACCTCGAACACCCACTCGGTGGCCGAGACCTCGCTCAGCACCAAGATCAATTCGACCATGCAGTTGAAGGCGGGATTCAGCGCCCGCAACGACAGCAGCGTCCCGGCGGGCAAGAAGAACCTGGATACCCAGACCTCGCTGACGATGGTCTATTCGTTCTGACGCATTGATTTACAGCTGAAAGCCGCCAGCCGTCTGCGTGAACGCGTTGATGCCGGCGCTCATGGCCGTGATCATCGCCCGCTCGGCCGGCGACAGCCCTGGATGCCAGATGTCGAAGATCAGCACGACCCGCAGCTGGTCGCTGTCGTTCCAGGCTTCGTGCTCGATGGTGTCGTCGAATACCCAGGCCTTGCCCTCTTCCCACGCGCGCGTGTCGTTCCCGACCCGGAAGCCGCAGCCAGGCGGCACGATCAGCGGCAGGTGGGTCACCAGCCGCACGTTGCTCACGCCGGTATGCGGCGGGATTTTCGTGCGCGGCTTTAATACCGAAAACATTGCGCTCGGCGTGCGGCCCGGCTGGTCCGGCTGCGGCGCGCCGGCGAGCAGCGCCATCGTGCGTGGGCAGCGCCCGGCATTGCCGGCCACCGCCTCGCCGTTGTCGATCAGGCGGAAGGCATTCCAGCTTGGAGAGCGGTTCAGTTCCGCCCACTGGGCCAGCGGCTGGTCGTCGCCATAATTGATATAGGGCGAGAAGCCCTCTTCCGAACCCATCACGTTCAAGCATTCATCGCGGACCTCGCTGGTCGCAGCCTCGAAGGCATCCAGCCAGGGAAAGTCGGCGCGTTCGAAGAAGCTGACCGGGGCCAGGCCCTGGAAATGGAACAGCGCCGGCTGAGAGTCGTAGCGGCGCTTGCGCCCTACCATGATGTCGAGCGAATCGCGGAAGCGCCGCAAGTCTTCCCCTTTCATCTCCTTGAGCTGGGGCGCCAGGAAATCGTCCAGGTAGCTGCCGAATTCGCGGCTATAGGCTTCGTGCCAGGCCAGCGCTTCGCGCACGGCCGGCTGCAGGTCGGGCGCCAGCGACTGCAGGGGCGGCGTTACCGCGGCCACCGCGGCGCAGGCCGAGGCCGCGGCCTGGCGCTTGCCCTGGCGGATGTAGAGGCGGCTGCGCATCAGCAGCGCGACCAGGTCGTAGGGATCGACCGTCAGGGCGCCGCGGATCGCGGCTTCTTCGCCGGCATCGTCCTGCATCGCCAGGCAGACCACGGCCAGGTTCAGCCACTGCTGGACGTCGCGCCCGTCGACGCTGACCAGGCGTTCGAGCAGAGCCCGCGCCTGGGCCTGGTGTCCGGCCTGGAAAGCCGCGTGCGACAGCGAGCGCAGCGCGCGCGGATGGTCGGGCGCCTTGGCCAGGATGCTTTCCCACAAGCGGTTCGCGCGCTGGTGCTCGCCGCGCGCACCGGCCTGCAGCGCGTCGCGTTCGAGATCTGCGATCTGGACGGCATCTGCCTGCCTGTTATTTGCCTGCTGCACGTGAGTCCCGGAATGTAAGTACGAGCCAAACATTCTGGTGCAGATATATGCACATTGGCAAGCAGTATTTACTTCAGGCCATCTTCTCTTGCACGCCGCTGCCGCGGCTGCCTTTCCCGATCGCCAGCAGCGCACACAGGCTCAATAGCGCCGCGCCCGACAGGTAGTAGCCGACATACGCCAGCCCGTAGTTGGTCGCCAGCCAGGTCGCCACATAGGGCGCCAGCGATGCGCCCAGGATGCCGGCGAGATTGAAGGTGAGCGAAGCGCCGGTATAGCGCACTTCGGGCGGGAACATTTCGGCCAGCAGCGTGCCCAGCGGCCCATAGGTGAAGCCGACCAGGCACATCCCGATGATCATGAAGGCGCCCACCGACAGCAGCGTGCCGGCGCCGAACAGCGGACCGAACAGCAGGCCGAACAGGGCGATCGCCGCGCTCACCAGGATCATGGCCGCGCGCCGGCCGTAACGGTCGGCCAGCAGCGCCGAGGGCGGGATGGTAAGGCCGAAGAACACCACTGCCACCAGCTGCAAGGTCAGGAATTGCTGGCGCGAGAAACCCAGCTTCATCGTGCCCCAACTCAGGGCGAACACCGTCATCAGGTAGAACACCACGAAGGTGCACACCGCAATGATGGTGCCCAGAACCAGGGCGCGGCGATGGTCTTGCAACACGGCGAGCACCGGCACCTTGACCCGTTCGCCACGGTCGATCACCTTCTGGAAATCCGGTGTCTCGGTGATCTTCAGGCGCACGTAGAGGCCGACGATCACGAGCAGGGCGCTGGCAAGAAAAGGAATGCGCCATCCATAGCTGAAGAATTCAACGTCGCTCATTACCTGGCCCAGCAGCAGGAAGGTACCGCCCGACAGAAAGAAGCCGATCGGCGCACCCAGCTGCGGGAACATGCCGTACCAGGCGCGCTTGGATGGCGGCGCGTTCTCGGTGGCCAGCAGCACCGCCCCGCCCCACTCGCCGCCCAGGCCCAGGCCCTGGCCAAAGCGGCACAGCGCCAGCAGCAGGGGCGCCGCGGTGCCGATCGACGCATAGGTCGGCAGCAGACCAATCAAGACCGTCGAGATACCCATGGTGAGGAGCGCGGCCACCAGGGTGGCCTTGCGCCCGACCCGGTCGCCGAAATGGCCGAACACGGCCGAGCCGACCGGGCGCGCGAAAAAGGCGATGGCGAAGGTCGCCAGCGATTGCAGGGTAGCGGCGGCCGGGTCGGCCGCCGGGAAGAACAGCCGCGGGAACACCAGCACCGCGGCGGTGGCATAGATATAGAAGTCGTAGAACTCGATGGTGGTGCCGATCAGGCTGGCAAACAGGACGGTGCGCGGCTTGTTGGCCGGGAGGTGGGTTGCAGCAAGCGTCATGCGGCACCGGCCTGGGCCAGGGCCACGCGCACTTCGTCGCTGGAGACCGGGCGCACCACGCGCGCGACTTCCTGGCCGTCTTTCAGCACGATCACGGTCGGCCACAGCTTGACGCGGAAGGAGCGCCCGAGAGCGCGCCCCGGGCCGTCCTCGACCTTCACATGGCGCACTGAGCCCGAGCGCAGGGCCCCGTCGATCAGCGGCTCGGCGGCGCGGCAATAGCCGCACCAGTTGGTCCCGAAATCGAGGACGGTGGTGCCGGGCAGTGCGTCAATCGCGCTGCGTTCCGGCTGGGCGGTGTCGTAGGTCATGGGGGACTCCTCAATAATGCCGATATGGCAAGCGTACCTCAAAACCCTCCCACCCAGCCAGTCCCCCCGGCACCGCCCTGCCGTCAGTGCGCGTGTCATCCCGACTCCTCGCGCTTGTCCGCGGCCTCGCGGCAATAGCGTTCCTGCGCTGCGCGTGGCCCAGCGCGCGCCGCCAGCTGCTGCGGATCTCGTCCTGGCGGTGCTGCGCATAAGAAATCTTGCGAAAGGTGAAATGCCTAACTGACCATGGTTTGTACCGGTGCCAAAGTTGAATCGAACTCGTCAACAGGAGTCAACATGTCCGACAATCTGCAAAAAGCCGGTTCGCAAGACCGCAGCCGCATCAACGTGCACGAAGAATGGGAAGTACGCTATTGGACCGAAGCACTGGGCGTGAGCAAGGAGCAGCTGATAGATGCCGTCAAACAGGTCGGGCCGGTTGCCGACAAGGTCCGTGAGCACCTGAAACGCCGTTGATGCACCTGGTCCGGACGGCCTGCCCCGGTAGCAGCGTACCCGGTGCGGCTGTTCCCGCGCGCCGCCTGCTACCTGCCCCTCCCTTGAGCCGCCTGTTGAGTCCGGCACGCGCGCCCGGCGCCGGTCCATCCGAAAGGAGCCCGGTTTGAATAGAGGCGTGACCTTCGCCCGCAACCGCCATGGCGCCAACTCCAGCGGCAAGCAGATGCATCCCGAGATGCGCGCGGCCACCCTGCATGCGGGCAGCGGCGTGCTGCGCCCTACCACCCACGAAGGCGTCGAGGTCTACGGCATCCATACGCGTTCGGCCGTCAGCGGATAGAGCGTCGGCACCTTCACCCTCAGCTCCCCGCCGGGTGCGGCCGAAGCGCCGGGCGCGCCGCAGGAGAGCCGGCCCCAGGCCCTATCGGCCCTGCCGACGTTCGATTCCGCCTGACCCTGTCAATCCGGGCTTTCGCCCCCAGCTGTTGCGTATTCCTGTCATGGCGCGACCCATGCGAACCTTCCTGCGCAGCCTGCTCATCGCCGCCCTCCTGATCGCCGCCTGGGGCCTGCTCGATCCCTGGCTGCGCCACGGGCTGTACGCCATGCGCCTGGCCTCGATGCCGGCGCCGTCGACGCTGGCCATGCCGGTCGAGGGCGTACGTCCCAAGGGCTTGCGCGATACCTGGCACGCCGAGCGCGGCAACGGGCGCCGGCACGAGGGTATCGATATCTTCTCCAGGCGCGGCACGCCGGTGCGCGCCGCCACCGAGGGCATCGTGCTGCGCGTCGGCACCAACCGTTTGGGCGGCCAGGTGGTGTGGTTGCTGGGGCCGGGCGGCCAGCGGCATTACTACGCCCACCTCGACCGCTTTTCGGACGTGGCGGCCGGGATGCGGGTGGAGGAAGGACGCGTGCTGGGGTTTGTGGGCAATACGGGGAATGCGGCGGCGACGCCGCCGCATTTGCATTACGGAGTGTACGGGACGGAAGGGGCGGTCAATCCGTATCCGTTACTGCGGGGTAGCATGAAACGGTAGCAAAACGCGGGGAACGAAGGCTCCGGCGAAGGCCGGAGCCTGATTTAACAACGGTCGCAGATCAAATAATCTCATCCTCGCCCGTCGGCGGAGGCGGCTGTACCGGGATCACTTCCGGCATCGGCGGCGGCTGCACCTCCTCGACCTCCGGCTCGTCGGTCTCGATCTGCGATTCCGGCGGCCCTTCCTGGGCAGGATCCTCGACCTCCTCGAACTGCAAATCGCCCGGTCCTTCCTCGATTTCCTCGCTCGGGACTTCCATCTGGCGCGGGGCCGGCGCGCGCGCGCCCGGCAGCAGCGCATTCGGGTCGAGCTTGCCGGTCTCAATCGCGCCGCGCATGAAGTCGCCGACCAGCAGCAGCGCGTTGTGGCCGCCCTGCCCCCAATAGCTGCTGCGCATGGTCACGCGGTTGTCGTTGAAGCCCACCCAGGCGCCGGCCACCAGGTTCGGGTGCATCAGGATGAACCAGCCGTCGGTATTGTTCTGGGTGGTGCCGGTCTTTCCGGCCACGTCGCCGTACAGGCCGAAGCGGTAGCGCACGCCGCCGCCGGTGCCGCGGTTGACGACGCCGCGCAGCATGTCGATCAGGTTCAGGGCCGATGCCTGCGACAGCGCGCGCTCGGGCGCATCAGGCACGAAATCGGCAATCAACTTGCCTTCGCGGTCGGTGATGCGGCGCACGAACACCGGCTTGCGGTATTCGCCCTGGGCCGCGATGGTGCTGTAGGTGCTGACCATTTCCAGCAGGGTCACCGGGCTGGTGCCCAGCGCCAGCGAGGGCACCTGCGCCAGTTTGCTCTGGCGGATGCCCATGCCCTTGGCCAGGCTCACGATCGGGCTCAAGCCGACTTCCTGCATCACCTGCGCCGTGATCGTATTCTTGGAAAACACCAGGCCGTCGCGCATGGTCATCATGGCGCCGGTGCTGCCGTTCATGTCGGTCGGGCGCCAGGCTTTGCCGGGGCCGACGCGGATGTCCTGCACCGCGTCGCGATAGGTCTGGTCGGGCGAGATGCCACGCTCCAGCGCGGCGGCATAGACGATCGGCTTGAAGGTGGAGCCCGGCTGGCGCGAGGCCTGCACCACGTGGTCGAACTGGTCGCGCTCGAAGCTGCGGCTGCCGATCCAGGCGCGCACTTCGCCGGTACCCGGGTCCATCGCGACGAAACCCGCTTCCAGGCGCGACTTGGCCGCCTTCAGCTCGGCCATGAAGCTGCGGTCGCCTTTCAGGCGCTTGAGTGCGGCGTCAGGCGCTTCGCCGTCTTCCACCGCGCGGCGGTAGTCTCCGGATTCGCGCACGAAGGCATCGAGCTCGCGCGGGTGCGAATTCCAGTAATACGCGAAGGGATTGACGTCGCCGCGCATCGCGGCGTACATGCCGCTCGACGTGGAGCGCGGCAGGTTCGACGACGCCCATTCGACGTCGGCCACTGCCTGCAGCGTGTTGGACTGGCGCTCGACGGCGCGCTGCGCCGCTTCCTGCAAGCCCTGGTCGAGCGTGGTGTGCACCACCAGCCCGTCGAGCTGCAGGTCATAGTCGTTCTCGTCGGCCCACTCCTGCAGCCACTTGCGTACGTGGGCGGTGAAGTGATTATCCTTGCCGCTGCGGTCGCTCAGGCGCGCGAAGCGCACCCGCAAGGGACGCTTCGCCAGCGCGCGGTAGCGCTCTTCGCTGAAGGCGCCATGCCGGGCCATCTGCGACAGCACCACGTTGCGCCGGGTCTTCGAGCGCTCGGGATTGGCCACCGGGTTGTAGTAGTGGGTCCCCTTGAGCATGCCCACCAGGGTCGCCGATTCGAGCACGTCCAGGCGCAGCGCCGGCTTGGCGAAATAGGTGCGCGCCGCCATCTCGATGCCGTAAGCGTTGTACAGAAAGGGCACGGTGTTGAGGTAGGCCTCGAGGATTTCGGTCTTGCTGTAGGTGTTCTCGATCTTGATCGCGGTGATCAGCTCTTTCATCTTGCGGTTGATGCTGCGTGCCCGCCCGATCTCTTCGGGGAACATGTTGCGCGCCAGCTGCTGCGTAATGGTCGAGCCGCCCTGCGCATCGCCCTTGACGGTGGCCAGCAGCGCGCCACCGATGCGCCGGAAGTCCACGCCATGGTGCTCGTAGAAGCGGTGGTCCTCGGTCGAGATCAGGGCCTTGACCACGTGCGGCGAGACCTGCGACAGCTTGACCCGTTCCTGCAGGCCCTTTTCAAAGGTGCCGAGCTCCTTGCCGTCGGCGGACAGGATGATGCTCGGGCGCGCGGTGCGGGCCTGGTGCAGGTCGTCGATGCCGGGGGTGAGCGGGATCAGGACCAGCAGGTAGATGAAGAAGGCGGAGAGGCCGGCGGCGAGCGCCCACAGCCCGACCAGCAGCACTTGTTCGACCAGTGGCCGGTCGCGCAGCCGCGCCCGGGCCATCGACATGCTGCTCCGGGCCCGTTGCCCCGCGCCCTCGAACAGGCGCTGTCCATGCTGCTTGAGCCGTGCACGCGGCGTGTTGCCGGTGTCGTGCTTGATCTCGGTCTTGTCTTCCTGGTCCACTATATGAATCCTTGCTGCCTGTTACGGGTGGTGCGCGTTGCGCATTGCGTCTGCGGCAAGTATAGCTGACCAGAGTCAAAACGACGGTGGGGATTGCGTGCTGGGCTCGCGCTCTGCGCCCGGAGGCCCCCGGCGCGCGGCGGACTGCTCAGGCGTGCTCGGGGGTCGGCTCCATCCGCCCCATGCGCAGCAGCGGCTCGACGTCTTCCACCCGGCCCGGGCGGCCATAGATGTAGCCCTGCACCTCGTCGCAGCCGCAGCCGCGCAGGTAGTCGAGCTGGGCGAGGGTTTCGACGCCTTCCGCAATCACGTGCATGCGCAGCCCGTGGGCGAGCGAGATGATGGCGTCGACCATGGCCGCGCCGTCCGGGCTGCCGACGATGTCGCGGACAAACGACTGGTCGATCTTGAGCACGTCCACCGGAAAGCGCTTGAGGTAGGCCAGGCTGGAGTAACCCGTGCCGAAATCGTCGATCGACAGGGTCACGCCCATGGCCTTCAGGCAGCGCATGGTCTCGATCGCCGATTCGACGTTGGCCATCATCATGCTCTCGGTCAGTTCGATCTCGAGCGAGTCGGCCGACAGCCCGGTTTCGTCCAGCACCTGGCGCACGGTCTGCACCAGGTCGGGCTCGGAAAACTGGCGCGCCGACAGGTTCACGCCCACGCGCAGCGGGCCAAAGCCGGCGCGCTGCCAGTCCTGGTTCTGGCGGCAGGCCGTGCGCAGGACCCAGGCGCCGATCGGCACGATCAGGCCGGTCTCCTCGGCCAGCGCGATGAAGCGGTCGGGGCGCACCGTGCCCAGCTTGGGGTGGCGCCAGCGGATCAGCGCCTCGGTGCCCACCACCCGCCCGCTGACCAGGTCCACCTGCGGCTGGAAGTAGAGCTCGAACTGGTCCTTGCGCAGCGCTAAGCGCAGGGCGCCTTCCAGGGCCAGGCGGTCGGTGGCGTGCGCGTTCATGTGCGGGGCGTAGAACTGCACCCCGTTGCGGCCGATATCCTTGGCGCGGTACATCGCCACCTCGGCATGCTTGACCAGGGTTTCCGGGTCCTTGCCATCGACCGGGTAGCCGGCCACGCCGGCGCTGGAACCGAACACCAGCGTGTGGCCCTGGATCGGCAGCGGCTCGGCGATGGCGTCGCGCACCGCCTGCACCTGGGTCGCGGCCTGGCGCTCGTCCAGGCAGCCGCACAGCACCAGCATGAAGTCGTCGCCGCCGGTGCGCGCCGCGGTGTCGGCCTGGCGCGTGACGCCGGCGATGCGGCCGGCGATCGCGCGCAGCGCTTCGTCGCCGAGCCGGCGTCCGAGGGTGTCGTTGATCAGCTTGAAATGGTCGATGTCGAGTGCCACCGTCCACACCGGGCCGCCGTTCGCCACCGCGATCGCCCGCTCGATGCGGTCGGACAGCAGCGCGCGGTTGGCCAGCCCGGTGAGCGTGTCGTAGCGCGCGCGGTGCGCCAGCTCGGCCTCGTAGCGCTTGGCCACGGTGACGTCATAGGTGGTCACCACGAAATGCTCGGTAAAGCCATGCCCGTCGTTGACCGGCGCCAGGTAGACCTCGCTCACCAGCTCGCGCCCATCGCGCGTGGCGTGCCGCACCAGCGCATGGGCCTTGCGGCGCGCGTCCAGGGCCTGGCGCAATTCTTCCAGTCCCGGCTCGTCGTTGTCCTGGCGCGCCAGCATGCCCACCGGCAGGCCCACCAGGGCGCCCTCTTCATAGCCGAGGGTGCGCTCGCAGGCCGGGTTGGCGTATTCGATCGGATAGTCGGGATGGGTCGCGCTGATCAACAGGATCGGGTTGGCCGCGGCCTCGATGGCGCGCTGGTGCAGGCGCAGCGCACCGGCGGTGGTGGCCAGGTCGGCGGTGCGCCGCTCGACCAGAGATTCGATGCGGCGCGTGCGCGTGGCGCGCTGGTGGACCAGCCAGCCTGTCGCGAAGCTGAGGAACAGGCCGTAGCCGAGGATGGACAGCGAGCCGGCCTGGGTGTCGAGGCGCCGCGTCAGGCGCTGCGCCTCGACCTCCCAGCGCGCGCCGGCCATCTCGATGCTGCGGGTGATGGTCACCGGGCCGCCGCCGAACCAGCGCTCGAACAGGGACAGCGGTTTTGGTGCGCCCGGATGACGGAACACCGCCACCCGCCGCCCATCGGCGGTGTATCCATGCAGCGTGAGCGTGTAGTCGCCCATGGTCAGCAGGCGCGCCGCCTGCAGGCTGGCGCCGACCAGCACCGCGGCGTCGAGCACCACCGTGGTGCAGCCAAGCACCGCGGCGCGCCGCCCCTCGACCGTATAGTGTTCGGCGCCGGCGCGGTAAACCGGCATCGTCACCAGCACGCCGCGCAGGTTGCCGTCGCCCTGCACCAGGCGCAGCAATGGGCTGGAAGTCGGCAGGCCGGTATCGATCGCCTGCTGGGTGAAGCTGCGCTGCTGCGGATTGGACCAGGCATCGAAGCCATACACCGGGGCGTTAAAGGCGATCGGGACGATGTAGTCGGCAACCAGGTAGCGCGGACGCGGCGCAGCCGGGATCAGGCCATTCGGCCCGCGTTCGCGGATGGCGAAGCCCTGCCAGGTGCGGGCCCGCTCGGCCTCGAAGGCGGGGCGCTGCGCGCCGCTCACGAAGCGGTGGTATTCGAGGGCCAGCAGGTAGCCGTTGCGCGCCGCCAGCGGCTGGGCAAAGGCATCGAAGGCATCGCGCGACACCTCGCCGCCGTTGGCCACGAACAGCAGGTTCAGCGAGCGCAGGTCGGAGACGGCTTCGGCGAACGCGCGCGTGACGGCGGCGGTGCGCACGGCGGTGCGCTGGCTGAAATCGGCGCGCGCGATGTCGGCCTCCAGTTGGCGTGCCACGCCAAACAGGAGACCCGTCAGCGCAAGCCCAGCCAGGAAGGTTGCCACGGCGGCGCGCGACACCATATGCCGGCGCAGCAAGAGCGGTTTTGCCAGCAGCCGATTCATGAACCCATGCTAGCGCAAGTCGGTGCCCACCGCGCCACGTTACTCGCGCGCAAACGGCGGGGCCGCTCCGGTGTGGCCATTGCGTTTCCGCTAAGATGGCGGCATGACACCACCGACGCCCGACCATTCCCACCCGCCTGCCGACGACGGCAGCTCCATGCGCGTGCTGCGCCAGTTCCGCATCGTCTTCAATGCCGTGAAGACCCATTTCCGCCAGGTCGAGCGCGAAGCCGGCCTCGGCGGCGCCCAGCTATGGGCGCTGTCGGTGATCGAACGCCAGCCCGGCATCGGCGCCGGCGGTCTGGCGCGCGAACTAGACATCCACCAATCCACCGCCAGCAACCTGGTGCGCTCGCTGGTCGAACGCGGCTACGTGGCGACCGCCCGGGAAGGCGCCGACCGCCGCAGCGTGGCGCTGCGGGTACTGCCGCCCGGCGCCGAGGTGCTGCGCAATGCGCCGCTGCCATTCGCCGGCGTCCTGCCCGACGCGCTGGCCAGCCTCGACCCGGCTACGCTGGGGCGGATGGAGCAGGACCTGGAACGGCTGATCAAGGTGCTCGACGCCGATCCGGATGGGGGCAAGCTGCCGTTGGCGCAGCTCTAGGGTTGGCACGCAGGCGGGCTGCCTGCGTCGCAGCCAGGCCGGTATGCCACAGGTTTCACAATTTCTTTGTACGAATTAAGCAGGTAGACGCGGTAATTGTGGATTCGGGCGCAACCAACCGAAGTCGATAGTGACGGGACAGCAAAGCAGGTGAACTTGTGCTCTTTCGATTGAACGTTGGTGATAAATGAATGGCGGTTTGCCGTTCACATCAATGGCGTAGATGCATTACATCAAAGCGATGTAACCCACTTGTGTTCTGAAGTTGCCTTTTTTTGCTTCCGAATGTAGCTGGACCCGTCGCAGCTACATTGACTTACATGGCAGGCTGAGCTTTTTGGGCGACTTGCCAGTCCGGCAGGTCTTCGATAGGCATGGGCATGCTGAACAAATAGCCCTGCGCCAGGTCGCAGCCTTGCTCGGCGAGGCAGTCCGATACGTTCTGGCACTCCACCCCTTCCGCAACCACTTTCCGTCCCAGCGCGTGACCGAGGGCAATGGTCGACCGTACAATGGCTGCCGCTTCCATATCGCCGAGAATCGGCGTAATAAAGGACTGATCGATCTTGATGCCGTCCATTGGGAACTGCCGCAAATAGCTCAGACTTGCGTAGCCGGTCCCGTAGTCGTCGATCATGATCTCCACGCCGCAATCCTTCAGGCGGGTCAGCGTCGCCAATGCCGCGGCCGGGTCTTCCACCAACGTGCTTTCCGTGAGCTCGAACTGGAGTAGCTCAGGACGAACGCCCCAGGCGTCGAGCTGGTTCTGGACGCGTTGCGCCATCGCCGGATGACGAATGTCGTGCGCCGAGAGATTGACCGCGAGCGTCTGCACGTCGGGATAAGCCTGCCAGCCGCGCAGGAAGCCCAGCGTCGCGTTCAGCACCCAGTTGGTCACGCGGCCGATCATTCCGCTTTGCTCCGCCAGCGCGATAAACTGCGCTGCGGGAATCAGGCCCAGCCTTGGATGGGCCCAGCGCACCAGCGTTTCAGCACCGGCGATCCGGCCAGTTCGCAGATCGATTTTCGGTTGGCAGTACAAGCGCAGTTCATCGCGTTCGACCGCGCCGAACAGATCGCCCATCAGTGCCAGTCGGCTTGCTTGCATGCGCTGCTGGGCGTTGCCATACACGGCAACTCGCCTGCCGCCCGGCTTGGCCTGGGCCAAGGCGGCGTTGGCCCGGCGGCAAAGCGCCGCCGGAGAGACGACATCGTCGGCATCACCGGCCAGCCCGCCGCTGACATGGATGCAGATAGCCATCCCCGCGACGGCAAACGGACGATCCATGAGGTGGCACAAGGCTTCGGCGTACGCGGCCGCATCGTCCACAGCGCTGCCGCGCAGAATCAGGCTCAAGGTATCGTCACTGAGTCGTGCCAGGACACTGTGCGAAGGTAGACTAACCCCGAGCCGGACGATAGCCTGGCGCAGGAGTTCGTCCGCGATCTCGTCACCAAAGACTTGGCCGATTTCCTGCATGCGTCCAAGATGCAGGTGAAGCACCGACAGCGGCAAGCCGGTTGAGCGCGCATCGTGCCAGCATTGCGCCAGCGTCTCAATCTGCTGCTGTGAGCCGGGTAGTCCGGTGCCTGCCTCTAGTTTCGGCTCACAGCTGTCACCGCCGCCGGCCCTGTTCCTTCCGTATTCCATGCATACCTCCTGATCGGACGCGCTAGCGTCCATGTCATGCATTGCGCAGGGACGAGCACCGCTCGCCCCTTCTGGGCTAGAAGCTGTAGATGGAATACCCGTCAGCCGCCAGCTGGGCAATGCTGGGGAGGCCCGAGGTACCGGGCACGCTGTTGTCGGTCACCAGGTCGAAGCCGTTTTTTTCGGCGTCTTCCCGAGCGCCGAAGACATCAGCGCAGCCGCAGGACACGCCGGCGACCGTATCGGCAACCGCTTGGTAAAGGGCGTGGACCGGATGGGCCGGGTTGCCGACCACGCCTGCCCAACGGGTGCCGGTGCCCTGGAAGTAGATCGCAACATCTGTACCGCGCTGCTTGAAATCGTAGGCTGCGGCCAAGCCGTTGAACAAGCGTCCGAGGGCTTCTTCGCCGCCGTTTTTTGGATCCGAGAAAATGATGATCGCTGCTTTCATGATGCGCTCCTGGTTTGGATGGTTCGGTTGAGAGGGGTAGCCGTTCAAGGCATGAGTTACATTCTGGACGGTAAAGAGATGCCGAAAAATAGTGCAGGGAGAAATTGATTGTTTCGGTAGGAGCGCTTGTTCAGCAGACAAGCAGCGCGCGTGCCGGAAAGCGCGGCCTTGCCCTCAAGAGATTGAAGGCCTATGCTTGATTGTCAATACGAAAAAAGATGGCGCAATACTCTTGCCGCACTCACGCAGTGCACGCGACTAACTTCATATCGTGATCGGAGACATCGATGAGCGAACATTCCAAGTTTCACCGCGGCGAGCGCGTCATCCAGGAACGTGCCGGAGAAACAGCCCAAGCTGACCGGAACATCTCCGTGTTGACTGATACGGTCATTGGCGGAGCGCGCCCTTTCATCGGCAAACAGTCCATGGCGGTCGTTGCGAGCATCGATGCTGGTGGTGGCGTCTGGGCGTCCGTCCTCTTCGGCCAGCCTGGGTTCGCACAGACGGAGACCGGCAAGGCGATCGGCCTGGCAGTACCGGCGCAGGAGCGCGACCAGACCGACCCGTTCTGGACCAACATCGGCGCGAACCCGAGCATAGGTATGTTGTTCATTGAGTTGGGAAGCCGACGGCGCTACCGCGTCAACGGCCGCCTGACTGCGATCGACGCGGCCGGCGTGGAAGTGGGCGTGATCGAGGCCTATCCCAACTGCCCCAAGTACATCCAGCGGCGCAACCTGCGCGCGGTCGGAAGCAGCGGCCTGCCTGCCGCAGCGACGCATGGTGCGCTGCTTGCAGGCGATGTCGCGGATATTGTGCGGCAGGCCGATACACTATTTGTAGCCAGCTGCCATCCCGAATACGGCGCTGACGTCTCCCACCGCGGCGGGACAGCCGGCTTCATCACCATTCTGGATGAGCACACCCTGCGGATCCCTGACTATCCCGGGAACTGTCTCTACAACACCTTCGGCAACTTCGAGGTTAATCCCCGTGCAGGCCTCTGCATCCCGGATTTTGCCGGCAACCGCCTACTGCAGTTGACGGGCGATGTGGCGCTGCACTGGGATATGCCGGACCCCGCTGGCCAGACTGGCGGCACCTTGCGTTTTTGGGACTTCAAGGTCGAGCGCCTAGTGGTGCGCAACACGCCCCAGCAGCTCGAATGGGAATACCTGGATCCCTCGCCATTCAATATGCCGCTGGCTACCGCCTAGCCTAAAGATCAAGTTCGAGATCGCTGCTCGCGGCCCAGGAAACGCATGTGGTCATGCCCTGGAGCCGCTGTTGCGGCGTGAGGCAGACGTCGCGGTGCATGGGTGTGCCTGACACCACCTGGGCGAAGCAATTGCCGCATTCCCCGCGCTTGCAGTCGTAGGAGACGAAAGCGTCAGCAGCAATCATCGCATCGAGGATCGAGGTGCCGGGCGCGACCTCGATCCTTAGGTCGCTCTGGCGCAGGTAGACCCGCACCGGCTTATCCTCGCTAGCGCTGCGCGCGCCGAAGCTCTCTACGTGTACGTGGGCCGCGGGCCAGCCCAGGGCCGCCGCACGGGTACGGATCGCTTCGAGCAGCGACACCGGGCCGCAGGCGTGTAGTTCGCTGCCTTCCACGTAAGGACCGATCAGCGTGTCCAGGTCCGGGCGTTGTCCGCCGCTGGTAAGATAGGTCGACACCACGCCGTGCCGCATGCCCTCGAACTCGCCCATCAGCACCAGCCGCTCTGGCTCGCGCGCCAGGTAGTGCAGTTCGAAGCGGTGGCCGGCGCCGTCGAGGGCCCGCGCCATCGAGGTCATCGGCGTGATGCCGATCCCGCCGGCAACCAAGACCGTGCGCGCAGCGCCTCGCTTCAGGCTGAACGCATCGACGGGCGCGCCCAGCTCCACTTGCATGCCTGGCTGGTATTCGTCATGCAGGACGCGCGAACCGCCGCGCCCCGCCGGTTCACGCTGTACGGCAATGCGCAGGCACTCGCCCGGAGCGCCGACCAGGGAATAGGCCTTGTGGAACTCCTCCCCCGACTGCGAGCGAAACCCGATCTCGACGTGGCTGCCGGGCGCCCAGTCGGGCGCGCGGGAACCATCGGCGGGCACCATGTGGAACTCCTTCACATGGACGCCGTGCTGCACAACGGTTCGAATGTGGTAGCGCATAATCTCAAGCCTTTGCATGAAAAGAAGTGATGAAGAAGGTGCTGCCCTTGCCGATATACGTGTTCATGTTGCGTTCCCTGCGACTAGCGACCTGGGTAACTGCCATGGCACCATCATCCATGCCCAAGATCGGCCCGCCATTCCGCGCTGTCTTGCGGCGCGTCCGCGTGCTTCCGGGGAGGAGGACGCACTAGCAATCTCATCAGCCATGCCATCATGTCGTCCCCCATGCGCTTATAGTCCGAGCTCGGATAGCCCGGGATGCTCATCTGGACGCCGTCCCAGCCGCCAGTGAAATTTGCGCTCCCGCTCGAGGATGGGCAGGTCGTTGATGCAGGCGTAGCGGTTGACCATCAGCCCATCGGACCCGAACTCCCAGTTCTCATTGCCGTACGAGCGGAACCAGTTGCCGGAATCGTCGCGCCATTCGTAGGCATAGCGCACGGCGATGCGATTCTCCGTGAACGCCCACAGCTCCTTGATGAGTCGGTACTCCAGCTCCCTGCGCCACTTGCGCTCGAGGAAGGCCTTTGCCTGGTCCCGTCCTTGCGCGAACTCAGCGCGGTTGCGCCAGCGGGTATCCAGGCTGTAGGCCAGGGCGACCCGGGCGGGATCACGGCTGTTCCAGCCATCCTCCGCCAGGCGGATCTTTTCGATGGCGCTCTCCCGGGAAAATGGCGGCAAGGGTGGGCGGAGTTCGTTCACGGTGGTGGCCATGTCAGACTGCACTTGATCAGAAGCTGTAGATGGCGTAGCCATCAGCGGCGAGCTGGGCGATGCTGGGCAGGCCCGAGGTGCCGGGCACGCTGTTGTCGGTGACCAGATCGAAGCCATTCTTCTCGGCATCTTCGCGGGCGCCGAAGACGTCTGCGCAGCCGCAGGACACGCCGGCGACGGTGTCAGCTACTGCCTGGTAGAGCGCATGGACCGGGTGTGCCGGGTTGCCGACCACTCCGGCCCAGCGGGTGCCCGTACCCTGGAAGTAAATGGCGACCTCAGTACCGCGCTGCTTGAAGTCGTAGGCGGCGGCCAAGCCGTTGAACAGGCGTCCGAGGGCTTCTTCGCCGCCGTTTTTTGGATCCGAGAAAATGATGATGGCTGCTTTCATGATGCGCTCCTGATTGGAATGGTTCGGTTGAATTGGTAGCCGTCGTTACGGCATGGAAGTCATTCTGGCCGACAGGCGCATCTTGAGAAACGGGGCGCGGAGAAATGGATTATTTCGGGAAGTGGAATGTTCGGGACCTGCCAGCCATCCGATGCAAACATCCTGACAACCCCATCAGTTGCCAGGCGACAATTTTCAGACGTTTGAAAGGTAGGGCGCGTCGACAATGTGTCCACGCTAATTACTGAACAATATGCGGTCGATGTGGTCAACCGGACGTGCTACAAACCACCTTACGAACTAGGTGAATAGGAAGATTTGCCGCTCGTCCGAAACGATTAGGCTGTAGATGAATCCGATCAAGGCAATGAAAGCGAGCACCGGACAGCCATCCGCAAGCTTCATGGCAAACGCAAGGAGATTGGCGAACGCCACCAGGAAGAACTCTTGCACCCGACCATGTCCGGACCTGCCCATCTCCAGTTGCTCAGAGACTTCGCCCAGCAGATGAACAGCATCAAAATGGAAATCGATGCCGTGCAGGATGCAATGATCCAGCATGAGGCCATGGCCGCCCTCAAAAAAAGCAAACGGCGCCATTGAGCTCAAGGCATGGCATGCCAGGGTAGCCAGGCGCACTCGCCCTTGGCGCGCTTCGGCGCCGTCCAGGCCACGCGTGGACAATGCATCCGGAACTACGCCGCTTGCCCGCATGCAGTCTGCAAAATGTTCGATGTCCTGCTAGCGCTGCGCCGGCGCAGGAAGGCGGCAAACCGACCATCGTCCTGATCCATGGCGCCTTTGCCGATTCATCGAGCTGGGATGGCGTCGCCGCCAGGTGCATATCCTCGAAGGCGCCACTTCCTAATGGACACCCGATGGTCGAGGTCGCCGCAATCACTGCTGGCTTCATGGGCGGCCAACGCGCGGCTCGAGTCGCTAAGCCCTGAACAACCGGCACGCGTAGCACGCGTGATTTCATCCCGCGGAACAATCAATTGCGCCGAGCACGGATTCTGTCCAGTCACGCTATTGCCGACAATGCGTCCATTGCCCACCCAGACGACAGGAATCCATCATGTCCGTATTTTCATTTCACCCAGGCGAGCGCGCAGTCCAGCTGCGCGCAGGCGAAGCAGCCATCGCAGATCGCAACGGCACCGTGATCGCTGCCAGCATTTTAGGCGGCGCCCGGAGCTTCATCAGCAAGCAGTTTATGGTCGTGCTCGCAAGCAGCGATGCCGACGGCCGTGTTTGGTCATCGGTCGTTTACGGCAAGCCGGGTTTCGTAAGCGCCGCCGGCGATGCACTGATCGCACTCGAGGTCACTACTGGCCGGCGCGACGGCGCCGATCCGTTCTGGGCCAATATTGCGGCAAATCCGGCGGTCGGCATGCTATTCATCGAACTGGGCACGCGGCGCCGCTACCGCATCAACGGCATGGTCAGCCATAAGGACGAGGCAGGTCTCGAGATCACTGTGCAGGAAGCCTATCCCAACTGTCCAAAATACATCCAACGGCGCGCGCTTCGTGCCCTGAGTACGGAAGGAAACGCTGATGGCGTTGCGACCGGCAACAGTATTGGCGGCAGCGTCGAGGCTTTGCTGCGCGCCGCCGACACGGTGTTCGTGGCGAGTGCAGCTACCGCAACCGGCGCCGACGCCTCGCATCGCGGCGGGCCGCGCGGATTCGTCCAGGTGATAGGGCCGCGAACCTTGCGCATACCCGACTACCATGGCAACAGCATCTTCAACACGCTGGGCAACCTTGAAGTGGACGCACGCTTCGGACTGTCAGTTCCCGACTTCGAAGGGAGCCGACTGCTTCAGATGAGCGGGCGCGCGCGCCTGCTGTGGGACCAGGACGATCCGCAAGGATTGACCGGCGGCACCGGGCGCTTCCTGGAAGTCGAGGTCGAGCGCTGGATCCTGCGCCATGTCGCGGAGCGCCTGGAGTGGGAATACCTGGACGCCTCGCCCTTTAATCCCCCCGCCGCGGGTGCCTGACCTGCCCTCAGGTCGCGGAGCGGCCCGCTCCGTGCTGGGCGCGGATCACGTCCTCAGCCCAGCTCAGACCCGCGATACCGTCGGGTAGCCGACCGTACAGGTCGGTCGACATCGTGTGCCTCCTTCGGGCCGGCGGGCGCGCCAGTTCCCAGTATAGGCACAGGCAGGTGCGATGCAAGGCATTGCCGAGCCGGTCCAAACCGGCAACCGAGCGTCAGGCATGCCGTTTGCCGAAATAATCCATTTCCCGGCGCGTCGTTTCTGCTTCGGCAGGCGTTCCCTAGAATGAATCCTTATTGCCGCCAACGCAGCCCGCGGGATCCGCCCGCACCACCTCATCGTGTCAACTGGTTCCCGTCCGAACCTACCGGAGAATGTTATGCGAAACCTGACCAAAGCCCTTCCCAGGCTGGAGCGTGCCTGCCCCGTCCTCGGCCTCCTGCGCAGCCTGCTCGGCTCGCTGATCGTCCTGGCGCTGCCGCCGGGCGCCGGCGCGGCCCTCATCGGGCTGGCGACTGCATTGCTCTGGCGCCTGCCGGTCGACTTCCCGGGACTGGCCCGCTCACTAACCCCACACAGTGTACAAGCCTGTCAAATCGCTTGACGATGCGAACCGATCGGCGGATAAAGAAAATATTCTTTCCGCTTGGGGGTCGCCATGGTCACGGTAACGACGAGCGAGGTCATGCAGGGCTTGCGTGACGGGGAATTCATCCTGCACTACCAGCCCAAGGCATCCTTGATCAGCAACCGCATCGTCGGGGCTGAAGCGCTCGCACGCTGGCAGCGCCCTGATGGCGTGCTGCTCCCGCCTGGCGCCTTTATCCCGGTCGCCGAGCGTTCTGGTTTGATCAACCGCCTGACGCTGCAACTGCTGCCGAAGCTCATGGATGACCTTGCTGCGAAGGGCATCAGCAGCGACATGTGTGTCTCGTTCAATGTAACGGCACCCGACCTTGAGGACGATGTGCTGACGGAACAGGTTCTGAGCAGCGTGGCGCAAGGCCGCTTACCGCCGGACTCGCTCGAACTCGAGATCACCGAAACCCAGGCCATGCAGGCCGGGCACAGGATGGTGCACAATGTGGATGCGCTGGCCGAGGCAGGTATCGGGCTGGCGATGGACGATTACGGCGTCGGCTACTCCTCGATCGATACACTCAGCCAGTGGCCGTTTACCAGCATTAAATTAGACCAGGGCATCGTCGGCCGTATGCTGAATTCGGCAAAGAACGCCACCATCGTTCGCTCCTCAATCCGGCTCGGACACGAGCTTGGACTGCATGTGGTCGCCGAGGGTGTCGAGACGTCGGAGCAGCACGATTTCCTGGTCGAGGCCGGCTGCGAAATCGCGCAAGGCTACTTGGTAAGCTATCCGCTGCCGCTGGCAGAATTCGACGTGTTCCGGCATAACATCGGCAAATGCCGGGGCATGCCGATAGGGCTGGTACACATGGCCATCGTCGACCACGTGCAATGGCGGCGCCAGATGGTCAGCTACGCGATCCAGCGCAGCGCACTCCCTCCGGATTCCCCGGTCCGGCAGATGGAGGGCTATCCCCCGCTGTGCCTGACCAAATGTGCGCTTGGCAAATGGTATATCGGCGATGGCCGCTATTTCGCCGATACCCCCATGTACCAGGCCATCGACGCGCCGCACCGGAGCCTGCACGATGTAGGGGGCCAACTCGTCGGCCGTATCCGGGCAGGCGCGGCGCTCAACGACATCGTTCCCCTGCTGTACGATTTGAAGCAGGTCTCCACAACGCTAATACGGCTCCTCGAAGATCTCGAGGACGCCGGCCTGCAGTCTCTGTATACGAGTCCGCCCGCCCAGTGCGCGCACGTGGCCTCTGGCGGCGCGGGATCAATCCAAACTTCCCACTGATAAACACCGGAAGGGCTGGCGATCCAGCGCCGCTTGCGCGCACCTAATCCGCCCTTGCGCGTGCCTGGGCGTGCAGAACGCGTCCGTCCCCGACAGGCATGGGATCCCTATCAAACGGCACGTCAGTTTCGGCAAGCGAAATACTCAATTGAGACCCCCACCATTTTTCTCCTTCACGACCATCCCTAGAATGGATTCATCTGCTGCACGGTTCTCGCAAATTAAGCGTGATCGAAGGCAGGCCTGCCAGCCGCCTATCACGCAGTCCGGCACAAGGCATAACGAGAACCTCATTCCATTGACTGATCCACAGGAGAATCATCATGCGCATCATCCGTACCTTTGCCCCCCTTGCAGCGGCGATGACCTTGGTATTCGCTTCGAATGCTACCTACGCGGCGCCGGCACCGGCTAAAGCTACAGCCAAGCTTGCCAGCACGGCCAGCGTCAGCTACCGCACCGTCAAGGTCGATGGCGTCAACATTTTCTACCGTGAAGCCGGCCCGAAGAACGCGCCGACAATTCTGCTTCTGCATGGCTTCCCAACGTCATCGCAGATGTTCCGCAACCTGATCCCGCTGCTGGCTGACCGCTACCATGTCATCGCACCGGATTATCCGGGCTATGGACAAAGCGACATGCCCTCGATGAAGGACTTCCGGTACAGCTTCGACAACCTTGCCAAGGTGGTCGACAGATTCACCGAAGCCGTGGGCGTGACCAAGTATGCGATGTACGTGCAGGATTACGGTGCGCCGATCGGTTTCCGGATCGCTGCTGCGCATCCCGAACGCGTCACCGCCATCGTCGTGCAAAACGGAAATGCTTACGATGAAGGTATTGACAACGATTTCTGGAAGCCTTTGAAGCAATATTGGGCGGACAAGTCCGAAGCCAATGGCGCGAAACTGCGCCCCCTGTTCGAGCTGGGCGCGACCAAATGGCAATATACGGAAGGCGCGCGCGATGTCACGCGGATCAGTCCGGACGCCTGGACCCTGGATCAGGCCTACATGGACCGCCCCGGCAACAAGGACATCCAGCTCGAACTGTTCTACAGCTATGGCAGCAATCCGGGGCATTATGCGCAATGGCAGTCGTATTTCCGCAAGCATCAGCCACCCATGCTGATTGTCTGGGGGAAGAACGACAAAATCTTCCCACCAGCTGGCGCCAGCCCTTACTTGCGCGACCTGCCGAAGGCGCAACTGCACCTCCTCGATACCGGTCACTTCGCGCTCGAAGAAGACAGTGCCACGATCGGCGCGCTGATGCGCCCCTTCCTGGCCAAGGCCCTGCGCAAATGATCCAGGCGGCCGGCAAGCTACGATGCTTGCCGGCCACGCCAGGATGGGCTGGAGACGACGCCAGCCCATCCTGGCATTTCAATCGACCCAGGCACACGGTCGTCAGCCGCGACGAACCGCGAAGACCCTCCTTCGGACTCATGACCACACTTGCCGAACTTGAAGCAGTACTCACGGTCGCGCGCATGCGCGGCTTTCGCGCGGCTGCCACCGCACTTGGCGTCTCGACTTCCGCCGTCAGCCATACGGTTGCCGGGCTCGAGAGGCGATTGGGCGTGCGCTTGTTCAATCGAACGACGCGCAGCGTCGCAGTAACGGAAGCTGGCGCCGAGTTTGCCGCCGCCATTGCACCGGCACTCCTGGACATCCGGCATGCGATGGAAACGGCCGGCAGTAGCAGCGGCCAGCCGTCGGGCACGCTGCGCATCAATACCTCCGCTGCCGCCGCCTTGCGCTGCATGCCCTTGTTCATGGCGTTCGCCGCCCGCTACCCGGCGGTGCATCTCGACATCGTGACCGAAGGCCGGCTGATCGACATTGTCGCCGGTGGTTACGATGCTGGCATCCGTCTTGCACAGAGTGTTCCGCAGGATATGATTTCGATACAAATTGAACCGGCACTGCGCTACGTCGTCGTCGGTACTCCGGCGTTAATCGAAGAAATTGGTGCGCCAGCCACGCCAGCCGACCTCCGTACCAAACCCTGTATCCGAATGCGCCTGCCTAGCGGCGCACTCTACCGCTGGGAACTCATGGCCGACGGCCTCCCAGTTGAGATCGACGTGAGTGGCATGCTAACCTTCGACAACCCGGCCCTGGCGAGGGAAGCCGCACGTGGAGGGCTGGGTTTGGCTTACCTCGCGGAGTGGCATGTCGCCGAGGATATCTCCAGCGGTCATCTGGAGCAGGTGCTCGGCGACGCCTCCCTCAAGGTCGAAGGACTATGCCTTTACTACCCGGGGCGTCGTCACGTCTCGCCCAGCCTTCGCGCACTGGTGAACCTGGGACGCGAACGGTTTCGTACCCACGAGCGCCTCCGTCTGGACCGGTAAGCTGAGCCAGGTGATGCAAACCGGTGCAGATACCAACGCATACAGAACCCCGGCTTCGTCAACATGTGCCCGATACATGTGCCGCGTCTAATGCAGGCTCCCATCAGCCGCGAAGTGTTCCTTGTCCAGTCCGATCGAGTTTTTCCTGGCCTTCTTGGCCGGTGCCGCTGCCATTGCGTCATCGTAAAGCCACCTGCTCATTCAGCACAGCCAACGACAAATCACCGCAGAGCCTTGGCGAGAGCAAGGTTTCGCCCGCATCATAGCGGTAAAAACAAGCGCGCACGCAGGCTCTCGCCAAGTTGATTGTTATCGACAAGCTTTTGCGAAATAATGCCTGTGCAAGTCCTATCGCGGTTTCAACTTTTTTCGCCAGGAGAACAGTCATCGACCAAATCCACCTCATGCAGGTATTCGTGACGGTTGGCGAAGAAAGCGGATTCGCCTCCGCCTCGCGCAAGCTCGACGTCTCGCCGGCGGCGGTCACGCGCGCGATCGTCGCTCTCGAAGAGCAGCTGGGCGTGCGCCTGTTGCTGCGCACTACGCGCAATGTGCGCATGACGGATGCCGGACGCCAATATTTTGATTCGGCCCGCGCGATCCTGGCCAGCATCGCTGAAGCAAATGAAGCTGTCGCCGGCACCAATAGCCAGCCCCAAGGCACGCTAGCGATCACCGCGCCAATTCTCTTCGGTCGCATGATGGTGCTGCCTTGCATTGTCGACTATATGCGTCAATATCCCCAGGTCGAGGTAACCGCACAGTTCCTGGACCGCGTTGTCAACGTCGTGGAAGAAGGAATCGACGTCGCGATTCGGATCGGCCACCTTCCCGATTCCGCCTTGCGCGCCACCCGTGTAGGTCAGGTCAGGCGCGTCTTGTGCGCCGCGCCAAGTTACCTCGATGCCTCAGGGGTTCCTGCCCATCCATCGGACTTACTGCAACATACCGTCGTGTCTTCGAGCGCCGTGTCGCCTCGGGTCGAATGGCGCTTCGGACAGGACCCAGAACCTTTCACCGTCAGGATGAAGCCACGCTTGACGGTCACGAGCAACGATGCGGCGCTATCTGCTGCAATCGCCGGAGTGGGCATCACCCGCTTGCTTTCCTATCAGGTGGCAGATGCAGTGAAGGCGGGCCAGTTGCGCCTCTTGCTCGAGGACTTCGAGGAACCACCGTGGCCAGTGCAGGTGGTCCACCGCGAAGGGAAAAACGGGTCTCTGAAAATCCGCAAGTTCATCGACAGTATCGTCGAGCATTTGCGCACCCACCCCAGTCTCCAGCCCTAGGCTGCCCCGAGGCTAGTTCACGCTTCCTGCGCCACCGTCGGGCGCCACCGCCGCGCCGGCCGTAATCGAATGTATCGAGCTGTCGCGCTTCTGTATCGGGGCCCTGGATCCCCTGGTGTCGCGGGTAATATCGCCCCCGTAACGGGCCTCGCCGACAACAAGGATGACATGAAAAACCAACAACGATGGATCGCACGCACGGCTTTGGTGCTTGCGGCGCTTGGATGCAGCGCGACCGTATCGGCCAGTGTCGATACATCTGCAAAACCCGGCGGTGTTTACAAGCTAGAACCCGGGATCTACGTGGCCCGCGGGAGCAATTGCGCAGCGCCTGAGAATGCTGCGCTCCGCCAGTACGACGGCCATGGCATCAGCACGGCGCACAGTCGCGCGTGCAGGGCGACTGTGCTGAAACGCAAGGCCGGCCGCGCTACGGTCGAACAGCGCTGCGTCGGCACTGGATCGGGGCCGGGACGCCGGGAAATACAGCGCCAGATGGTCGTCGTCCACGACGCGCTGACATTTACCCAAATCATCAAGGGCGCGTCGACGACCTACCGCTACTGCGCGCCTGACCAGCTGCCGCAGGCCATACAGAGGTCCCTGCACTGACCATGCGGGCGCGCCGGGCAGCAGGCCGCGCGGGCCAGCTTGGCGCCTGGCGCTCAGACGAGGGGCACTCCATCGAGTCCCGGCGTACGGGCAAAGACGCCGCCGATAAATTCGATGAATGCGGAGGCCCGTCGCGGGAGCAGGCGCTCGGCCGAATACAGCGCATTCAGGGGTGTGCCGGGGGCGGCGTGATCCGCCAGCACCGCCCTCACCTCGCCCCGCTTGAGCTCGGCGGCAAGCATCCATGAGGGAAGATAACCTATGCCCATGTCGCGCAAGACCGCGCGGCGGATGCCTTCAAGGCTGTTGAGCCGCAAGCGCCCGCTCACATGGAGGTCGCCGCTGCTGAACGGCCAGCGACCGCTCGCGCTTCCGCTGCCCAGCAAGGTGTAGATCAGGCACTGATGCTGCAGCAGATCGGAAGGGGTGGCTGGTGTGCCATGCTGATCGAGATAGGCCGCGCTCGCCACGCAGATGCGCTCGGAAGTCCCTACCCGGCGTGCGCGCAATGCGCTGTCCTTCAGTGCCCCGCCGCGCAGCGCGATGTCGACACCTTCGGCCACCAAGTCGATGTAGCCGTCGCTGAGCCGCAGCTCGACTTGCACGTCGGGGTAGCGCGCCAGAAAGGCCGGCATCGCGGCCATCACGACCTCAGTGCCCAGGCTTTCCGCACACGACACCCGCAGGAGTCCATGCGGGTTCTTTTCTCCGCGCGCATCGGACTCCGCCTGCGAGATCACATCGAGCGCGTGACGTGCTTGGGCGTAATAGCTCTGCCCCTCAGGCGTTGTAGCCAAGCGGCGCGTCGAACGATGCAGCAGCCGGGTGTCGAGCAATTTCTCAAGCGACGCGATGTGCCTGCTAACGTTGGGCTGGCCGACCTGCAATTCCCGCGCCACAGCCGAAAAGCTCCCCGTTTCCACCGCCCGTACGAAGCAATGCATCCATAGCAATTTATCCAATTTGACTGCGCCTTTCGCAATTCATGCAGTCAGAGCATAAATCATATGCGTCCAGCCTGTCTTCCGCTCCACCTGCATCCGCCCCACACTGAATCTGTGCTCGAGATCGAGCGCGTTTCAAATCCATCCTCAGGGGAAAACCATGTCACTGAAACTTACAGAAAAAGTAGCGGTCGTTACCGGCGGAAGCACTGGTATCGGCCTGGCCATCGCGAAGCGCTTCGTGAGCGAAGGCGCAATCGTCTATATCACCGGCCGCCGCCAGGCCGAACTCGATGCCGCGGTATCCGCGATCCGCGGCACGGCCACGGGTGTCCGGGTCGACTCGGCCGATGTCAGCCAGTTGCAAGCGCTGTACGATCGAATCAAGCAGGAGCATGGCAAGATCGACGTGCTGGTGGCAAATGCCGGCGGCGGCTCCCTGCTTCCCATTGGGCAGATCACCGAAGCGCACTACGAGGACACGTTCTCGCGCAACGTGAAAGGCACTTTATTCACCGTGCAGTGCGCCCTGCCCTTGATGGGCCCGGGTTCATCGGTGATCATGACCGGCTCTACTGCCGCCAGCGGCGGTACGGAAGCTTTCAGCGTGTACGCCGCTTCGAAGGCTGCAGTGCGGGCGTTTGCCCGGAACTGGATCGTCGACCTGAAAGGCAAGGGCATTCGCGTGAACACGCTCAGTCCGGGCCCAATCAAGACACCAGGCCTGGTCGAGCTGGTTGGCACCGATCCGGATCAGCAGCAAGGCTTTCTGGACCACTTAGCGTCCCAGATTCCGATGGGCCGGGTGGGTCATCCCGACGAAATCGCGAAGGCCGCTGTTTTCCTCGCATCCGATGACTCAAGTTTCGTCAGTGGTGTCGAGCTGTTCGTGGACGGCGGCATGCGCCAGATTTGAGGCTCATCTGGCCCCGGATGCCGTCACCGGCTGATCGCAACAGAATGGCCCAGCGGACAAGTCAGAATCGCTGCCTAGGGCCGGGGGACGGCGATCGGCCGGGGCAGGATGCCTGACGCGCGCAGCAGTTTGACTCCCATATTCGCTTCTGGCCGATCTCGCCCGTCGGACAAGGCATATCAGGTCGACGGCGCCGAAAAAATCGCAGACCGTCACGAAGGACTGGAGTCGACCCGAAAGCGTCGTTCGGCAAGCTCAATCCATCAATAGGCCACGGTAGTTTGCTGGCACAGCCATTCCTGGCCACTGAAGAGCGTTCCTGGGCTTGTCGAAACAAAAACCTGTTCGACACAAAATCTCCAGACTTCACTTGTCGGCAAGCCCACATAACGGTAGCGCGATGCTGAAAATTATCCCACGCGGTGTCAAGCGCGGGGGCGAGCTTCGGCACCGATGTCTGAAGAACAGGTTCGTTCGAAGTTTGGACCGTCTGCTCATGCTTCGAGTCAGGGTTCGGGCTTTTGCATGCAGCAATCTGGCATACCCCCCACCGAGACCGACACGTTCGACCGACAGCAGACGGTCGCCAGCAAAGGATGAGTCGGCTATTCCGTTGCCTTCAGCTCACGCGATAGCGCATCCGACTCAACCGCCAAGCACATTCCGTCGCTCAGTACGATCCGGATACAGCCTGTTGAGCAAGGTGCCGAGGGCTGGCCCAATGTCAGCTCGACCCGACCTCCTTACGCGATCCCCTGTGTTTTGCTTTCGTTTCGTTGGCCTGTAACGGCCATGAGCCCGGCCGGTTGAGCGTTGCTACCCTGCAGTTGAACAGCTTACGCTGTTTAACAATTTTAGTGCCACCTGACACATATTTGCTAAAATTTCTAAAGTGCAGTATTTTGGAATGCGTATGAGGTAGGCGTTCTTCCGCTACTCTCTCTGCAAGATACTGTCCCTCGTTCTTTTTCTTCATAGGTTATACATGGCAAATACGATAGTGGCAGTCAGTCACACGTCCCTCTGCGTGCCTGACGCCGCAGGCCAGGCGCTCGCCGACTCGATCCTTCACAAATTGGATGGTGGCCGTCCCGATGTGCTGATCGTATTCGCCTCGCCCGAATTTGATTTTCCGCTACTGTTGGGCGCGCTTGACACCGCATGCCAACCGCGCCTGCTGGTTGGCTGCTCGTCAGCGGGGGAATTCTCCGGCTGCGCTACCGGCAATGCTTCGGTTTCTGTCATGGCGATTCGCGCAGATGATATTCTGTTTCGGGCTGGGCTGGGCACTGGTCTTCGGAATAATTCCGGCAGCGCTATCGACCAGGTAATGCCGGTCTTTACCGGTAGTGAGCATCCGGACTTCCCCTACCGTAACGCGCTGATATTGACCGATGCGCTCGCTGGCTATGTGGACGAGATCATCCACGAAATGATGGTCCTTACCGGCGGCACGTACCAATTGTTCGGCGGTGGAGCCGCCGACGACGCCAAGTTTCATAAAACACATGTATTCATTGGCACAGAAGCGCATACAGATGCGATCGTCGTTCTGGAAATGTTGTCGAAAAAGCCAATCGGCCTCGGCGTTCGCCATGGCTGGCAACCAAGCGGCCCGGCGCTGCGCGTCACCGAAGCCCAAGGCACCCGCTTAGTCAGCCTGAACGCCGCACCTGCGGTAGAAGTCTTTGAAGAGCATGCGCAAGCGACTGGCCAGACCTTCAGCCGCGCCGACCCGCTTCCGTTTTTCCTTCACAACGTGATCGGCATCGACACCGGCGACGGCTATAAGCTGCGTGTACCGCTTTCCCTCAATGAGGACGGGTCGATTTCATGTGCCGCCGAGGTACCAGTCGGGGCCACGGTCCATATCATGGTAGCCAATGAGGCGTCGGCTTGCGACGCGGCGCGCCAGGCATCGCAGGCGGCGCTCGATGGCTTGGATGGTGGCCAACACGCTGGCTCGCTGCTTTTTGACTGTGCGGCTACGCGTCTTCGCCTGGGACATCAATTCGGAGATGAACTGGAAGCAGTTGCGGCGACGCTAGGGTCCGAAAATTTCGCAGGATGCAATACTTACGGTCAGATTGCAAGAAGCACTGGGCAATTTAGTGGGTTCCATAACTGTACCGCCGTCGTGTGCGCAATCCCACTCTGAGTGCACGATGATTCCGTTTGAGCTCGTCTCCATCTTTATTGATTTACAGACGCCGGACAGGAGACGCGCCGGAACGGATAAGCTTGCGCGTTACGCGGGCGTTGCACAGGTCCTGGTGTTCAGCAGGGACGTCGAGGTCGGAATATTCTTGCCCGCTCCTGGCTTACCTCAGACACTTCGCTGTGGTGGCCGCTGGCAAGAGTTTTTGCGTCAGTGTGCGGACGCACGTAGCGCCCAGTCGTCCCTGCCCTTGGCCGAGGACGAGTCAGACCTGCCTGTCTGGGGCCACTGTGATTGCTCAGGTAGTGCGATCGTAGTGTTCATTGGGGCGCAAGCTGCAGCGTCGGTGCGTACTGCCATCGCGGCCCTGCTGCCCCTGCTTGGCGCCAAGCTGGCCGGCGAACGGGCTGAACTGGCAGCCGCCGGCCTTGCCGCTGCCGCACGCGACAGCAACCGGCGCGCCAGCCAACTCAATGACGCCCTCGACGCCAGCCGTCGCGAGCTGCAGGCGGCCTACCAACGAGCCGAAAGCGAACTGATCTCGCGGCGCGAAGCCGAGGGTAAGCTGCGTGACGCCGACCGCCGCAAAGATGAATTTCTAGCGATGTTGGCGCACGAACTGCGCAATCCATTGGCCCCGATTGGCATGGCCGCCCAGATCCTGCGTGTCGGTCAGGTCACGCCCGCGCGACTGAAACAGACCTGCGAGATTATTGACCGCCAGATAGGTCATATGACCAGCCTGCTGGACGACCTGCTTGACGTCTCACGCGTTACAGGCGGCCTGGTGGCACTGGCGCGGGAACCGCATGAGATGAGCGCGATCGTACGCGATGCGGTAGAACAGGCGCGACCGCTGATTGACGTGCGCCGTCAGCGCTTATCGCTCACGCTATCCGCGCAAGCTGCGCAGGTGTACGGTGATGGTACCCGGCTTGTCCAGATCCTCACAAACCTGCTCAACAACGCGAGCAAGTACACCCCGCAGGGCGGCGTCATTGAACTGGAACTAACGCAAGACTCTGCAATGGTGCAAATCGTAGTGCGCGACAATGGCATCGGCATCGACGCCGCGCTGCTGCCTCATGTCTTCGATCTGTTCGTGCAAGGCGAGCGCTCGCCGGACCGGGCTCAAGGCGGCCTCGGACTCGGGCTGGCCCTTGTCAAGGCCTTGGTCGAACGGCACCAGGGAAGCGTCAGTGCGGCCAGTGCGGGTCCTGGCGCAGGCAGCGAATTCACCCTCCGGCTGCCACAGGCGCAAGGCGGCGCACCGGTGTTTGCACAGCGCGAATCGGGCGGAGCGGCCTGCGCCCGTGGAATGGACATACTCATCGTCGATGACAATGCCGATGCGGCTGAAACACTATCAATGTTCCTCAGCACAGTCGGATACCGGCTACGTGTCGCCTACGAAGGAAGCACCGCGCTGGAGCTGGCTGCGCAGGCTCCGCCGGATATTCTACTGCTCGATATTGGCTTACCCGACATCGACGGCTACGAGCTGGCACGGCGGGTCCGCGCGCTGCCGCAGACTGCGCACGCGACGCTGATCGCGCTGACTGGCTATGGCCAGCCGGGAGACCGCGAACGCTCGGTCGCCGCGGGTTTCAACCACCACCTGACCAAACCAGTGGACGCCGCGGCGCTGCTGCGCCTGCTGGCGACCGTGCCGAAACAAACCGCCTGATCTGTCGCGTCAGCAGCGAACACGGAACAAAAAAAGTCGACCCGCTCTTGGCCGAATTGCGAACTTTCCGACAGTGAATTTCCCTTGACACGCTCGATCATGGTTTTGGTCCCATGACCCGAGCTTTTCTGCACGTTCGATCCCGCCACAACGATCATTACGGCGAGCAGCTTCCTCTATACAGGAGAACGGCGTGCTGGTGCATTCATGTGTTCGGGTTCCAAGTGTTGGCATGGCGTCATCGCCATGCCGCCGAATCTACCCATCCACTGGACGTGTCCACCACGCAATAGTCAATGCACTGATTCGTGCGCCGGGATCATGAATCATCTTTCATCGATTCCACGCTTCCCGATTGGCCGGACTCGATACGTTGGACGGTACGCGCACTGAGCCCGCTGGCGTCGGCCAGTTGCTGCTGCGACCAGCCCCGTTGGAGGCGCATTTTTTGAATCGACATGATGATCTCCTGGTGCGGAACGGTGATGATCGGACAGCAAACCCGGCCTGGCTACGACAGCGGCACGACAGGCGCGGGACTTCAGCTGCCTGCGTCGTACAAGCCAGCCCCGTCCCAGCGCGGCCGCGACAAAGCGGCGCTTGCCGCGACCGCCTTGATTGCATACGATGGGCCGAGTTTGGCGAGCATGCGCGGGAAAGCGCGGCAATAAGTCGACTCGATGCCTGCCAGCCGGGCCAGGTCGCGGTAGGCGACCACGCTGCCTTCCGGCACCGCATCCAGCACCTGCGCCACCCGCCCGCGCCAGTCGTCGGGCCATGCGGGCATCCGGCGGCCCAGCTCCTCGATCGCGTCACCCGGCCGGATCGTGCCGCCAGCAAGAACGCGGGCCAGCATCCCGCGGTGCGCACGCACGCTGCTCGCCAGGCCGGGCCGCTGCAGGTCGAGCTGGCCGCAGGCTTCGCACCGGAACATCAGGCGCAGGCTCACCTCCGCACCGATGTGCAGAACGGTGCCGGACGCGAGCTGCGAGGTATCCACGTCGATCAGCAGGTTTTCGCGCAAGGCGTGCCGCGGCAGCGACAGGGAATCGTAGATGCCACTGCCGGCCAGCAGCAGTTGGCGTGGCGAGCGCGGATCGGCATGCCGGTCGCCAGCCAGGCCGACGCCGCCAAGGGCAAGCGCGGCATCGATCCGCCGCGGAGCGCTGCTACCCGCCGGGCGGATGGCCAGCGCCAAGAGCTTGCCAAGCGGGCGCGCCGCCCCGAAACTCAAGGATTCCCACCTTTCGCCGTACGCAGGTAGGCCAGCAAATCGGCAATCTGGCGCTCGTTGCCGATGCCCCAGAAGCGCATCTTGTTCCCCGGGACGACCGCGTCCGGGTCGCGCAGGAAGGCGGCGAGCTTCTGCTCGGTCCACACAAAACCGGCCCGCTTCATCGCAGGTGAATACGCGAAATCGGGCGCCGAACCGGCGCGGCGGCCGACGATGCCGTTCAGCTGGGGACCGAAGTTGCTGCGCGCGGTGGGGCCGACCTGGTGGCAGTTGGCGCAGCGCTTGAAGGCCAGCCTTCCGGCCGCGAGCGGGTCGGCCGCCTGCGCGCCGGATACCGCAGCAAATAAACACAGGCCGATAACGAGCGCGCGCATGCTTATTTGACCCGTTGTTTCTCGAGCTTGCGCGCCAGCGTGCGGCGGTGCAGTCCAAGCCGGCGCGCCGCTTCCGAAATATTGAAATCGGTCTCGGCCAGCACGGCGTGGATGCGCTCCCATTCGAGCGTCTTGATTGAGGTAGAGCGCGCGGTCAGCTCCACCTCGGCGTTGCCGGCCACGTGGCCGAAGGCGGCCTCGATATCGTCGGTGTTGGATGGCTTGGCCAGGTATTGCACCGCACCCAGCTTGATCGCTTCCACCGCGGTGGCGATGCTGGCAAAGCCGGTCAGCACGACGATCAGCATGTCCGGGTCGTGCTCGTGCAGCAGCTGGACGCAAGCCAGGCCCGAGGTATTGCCCTTGAGCTTGAGGTCGACGACGGCATAGCCGGGCGAATGCGTGCCGATCAGCGCGGTCGCTTCGTCCGGGCCGTGGGCCACCAGCACGGTGTAGCCGCGCCGCTCGAAGGAGCGGCTCAGGGTGCGGGCGAAGGCCTCGTCGTCTTCGATGATGAGCAGCAGGCGCTCAGGTGTAGCGGTCAAGTGCGGTCCTCCTCCAGTTCGATACTCGAGAGCGGCAGCCTGAGCGTCACCTGCGCCCCGCCCTCCGCCCGGTTCACTGCCGTCACCGCGCCACCCAGCTTGCGCACCACGTTCACGGCCAGGAACAGGCCCAGGCCGTGGCCCGGCTGGGCCTTGGTAGACTGGTAGGGCTTGCCGATCTGGCCCAGCATCTCCGGGGCAAATCCGGGACCGCGGTCCTGCACCACCAGGAACAGCACGCCGTCCTCGATGCTGGCCTCCAGCCCGACCCAGGCGGGCGAGGCCTCGAGCGCGTTGTCGAGCAGGTTGTCGATGGTCTGCTTCAGCGCCGAATCCGAGGCCACCGGCAGGTCGTCGAGGATGCGGTTATTGTACTGGAAGCTGCCTACCTGACGGCTCGCCTGCCAGGACGCGACGAGGCCGTCAAGGAAGCTCTTGACGGTGGTGCGCACCGCCGATTCGCCGCGCGCTTCGCCGGCCGACAGCAAGATGCCGCTGACGATGGACTTGCAGCGCTGGAGCTGGGTCTGCATCTCGGTGATTTCTTCCAGCAGGCCGGGATCGTTGCGGAACTGCGGCATGCGCTTCCAGTCGCCCAGGATCACCGAGACGGTCGCCAGCGGCGTGCCCAGTTCATGCGCCGCGCCCGAGGCCAGCAGGCCCATGCGCACGATGTGTTCTTCTTCCACCGCGTGCTGGCGCAGGGAAGCCAGTTGCGCGGCCTTCTGGCGCAGGGTGTCGGAGATGCGCGAGATGAACATCACCAGCAGCGCCGCATCGAGCGCAAAGCACACCAGCAGGCCCTGGATGTAGAGGCTCGACATGCCGCGCGCGTGATCGAATGGCAGCGCCAGCGGCTGCGCGTACATGGCCAGGCCGGCCATGCAGCCGATCGTGATCGCCACGATGGTCCAGGTCCAGAACACCTCGAGCAGCACGGCCGACAGGATCACCTGCAGCAGATACAGGAAGGCGAAGGGATTGGTGATGCCGCCGGACAGGTAGAGCAGCACGGTCAGGCTGGCCACGTCCACCAGCAGGGCCATGAACATTTCGCCATTCGACACCGGCCGCCGTTCGTGCCAGCGCAGGTGGCTGGCGACGTTGAAGGCGATCAGGCAGGCCAGCACCTGCAGCATGTGCACCAGCGGCAGCTCGATGCCGAACATCAGGATGGCCGAGGCGATGGTCGTGATCTGGCCGATTACGGCGATCCAGCGCAGCTCGATCAGCTGCAGCATGTTCTTGTGGCCGGCGGCGAACTCCACGTTCGCCGCGGCGGCCTGCGGCGAGGAACGTGCTGCCTTGGCGAAGAAATCGAGGGGGGATTGCATTGGGTCGTTTATTTTTCTTGGATGTCAGTGGCCAGGATGCGGTGACTGAATCAATCGTTAGCCCCAAGACGGCGAACAATGGAAACGGAGTTTTCGGCCATCCGGAGGCTAATGATCCTCGAGCTTGGCGCCATGCCTGCACACCCACCACCAGCCCCCAGCCACCATCAAGGCCAGAGCATACCAAGTCAGTGCATACACGAGGTGGTTATTCTGGAAGGCGATCACGGTCAGGCCGCCGACGGCGCGCTCGGGGGCGCCTGACGGATCCTGGCCTTTTCCGGCGTCCACGAAATACGGCGCGACGTTCGACAGGCCGCGGGCCTGCGCCAGCAGGGCCACATCGCGCGAGTACCAGCGATTATTCACCGGGTCGTTCTCGCGCAGGAAGCCGCCGCCCGGCTCGCTGATGCGCAGCAGGCCGGTGACTTCCACCCGCTCGCCTTTGGCCGCGCAGGGATTGGCGCCGGCGCGCCGCGCCGCATAGGTACCCGGCTTATTGTCCGCGGCTTGAATGAAGCCGCGGTTGATGAAGACGATATGGCCCTCTTCCATGCAGAACGGCGTGAGCAGCCAGAAGCCCGCGCCCAGCTCGCTGAGGGCTTGCACGGGGGTGGTGAACTCGTAGAGGTAGTGACCTGGCAGGCGTACGCGCCGGTATTCGTCGGAGGCCTTGGTGACGTGCGCCCAGCGCGCCGCGGCAGGCGCGGCAACGGCTGGTGCATGCACGCGTGCGTCGACGCGTGCGATCAGGTCCAGTTTCCATTGCAGGCGTACTACCTGCCAGGTTCCGAGACCCGCAAACAGCACGGCCAGCAGCAGGGCCGCCACCACCGCCACGCGGCGCGCAAAGGCGCCGCGTGGCGGGTGGGAGGATGGTCCTGCCGGCTGGCCGCGCTGGTCCTCCATTACGGCATGTCGTGCGTGCCGTGGGTCGTATCGCTGGCGCCGCCCATGGCCGGCATCATGTTGGCGTTCATGTGGTACATGACCCAGATGGAGCCGGACATGACGATCACCAGCAGCACGATAGTCAGGATCAGCGCCATCATGTTCCAGCCGTCCTCGGACTTCGAGTTCAGGTGGAGGAAGTAGATCATCTGCACGACCACCTGCACCGCCGCGAAGGCCAGGATCACAATGCGGGTGGTATTGGGCGGCAGAACGTTGCCCATCACCAGCCAGAACGGGATCGCGGTCAGGATCAGCGACAGCACGAAGCCGATCGCGTAATCCTTGGCGCTGTAATGCGTCACATAGGTTTCATGGCCATCGTGGTTGTGGCCGTGTTCGTGGTGTTGCACGCTCATGGCAGCACTCCCAGTAGGTAGACAAAGGTAAACACGCCGATCCAGACGACGTCCAGGAAGTGCCAGAACAGCGACAGGCACTGCAGGCGGCGGAAGTTCTCGCCGGTGAGCCCATGCTTTTTCAGCTGGACCATCAGCGTCACCAGCCACACGAAGCCGAACAGCACGTGCAGGCCGTGGGTGCCGACCAGCGAGAAGAACGCGGTCAGGAAGCCGCTGCGCGACGGGCCGGCGCCCTGGTGGATCAGGTGGTAGAACTCGTAGATCTCGAGCGACAGGAAGGCCAGGCCGAGCAGGCCGGTGACCGCCATCCACATGATGGTCTTGCCGACGTTCTTGGCCTGGGCCGAGATCATCGCGAAGCCGAAGGTGATCGACGACATCAACAGGAAGGCGGTGTTCACCGCGATCAGCGACAGGTCGAACAGTTCGGCGCCGGACGGTCCCCCGGCGTAGTTACGGCCCAGCACCGCATAGGTGGCGAACAGGGACGCGAAGATGAGGCAGTCGCTCATCAGGTAGATCCAGAAACCCAGCAGGGTGCCGTTCTCCGGGTGGTGCTCGCGCACCAGGTAGCGCGCGGTCACCTCGTCGGCGCTCAGGGCGCCTGGCATAGTGGCTTTAATTTCAGACATGGCTTTCCAGCAGACGGGTATGCGCTTCCTCGGTACGGGTGACTTCTTCCGCCGGGATGTAGTAATCGCGCTTGTAGTTGAAGGTGTGGACGATGATCGCGGCCATCATGGCGACGAAAGCAAAGCCGGTCAGCAGCCACATGTGCCAGATGATGGCAAAGCCCACCACCATCGCCAGCGCGGAGATCACGAAACCGGCCCAGGTGTTGCTCGGCATGTGGATCGCCACATAGGCCTTCAACGGACGCTGGTAGCCGTTCTTCTTCATGTCGGCGAAGGTGTCGTTGTCGTGCACGACCGGCGTGAACGCGAAGTTGTAGTCGGGCGGCGGCGAGGTGGTCGCCCATTCCAGAGTACGGCCATCCCATGGGTCGCCGGTGACGTCGCGCAGCTTGACGCGGTCTTTCCAGGTGAAGAAGATCTGCAGCAGCAGTGCGCCGATACCGCCGGCGATCATCAGGGTGCCGAAGAACGAGATCTGGAACAGCCACTGGATCGACGGATCCTCGAAATGGCTCACGCGGCGGGTCACGCCCATGAAGCCCAGGATGTACGGGGGGGTGAAGGCGACCCAAAAGCCGATCGACCACAGCCAGAACGAGACCTTGCCCCAGAACTGGTTCAGCTTCACACCGAACATCTTCGGCGCCCAGTAGTTGAAGCCGGCGAACAGGCCGAACAGCACGCCGCCGATGATCACGTTGTGGAAGTGGGCGATCAGGAACAGCGAATTGTGCAGCACGAAGTCGGCCGCCGGAATGGCCAGCATCACGCCGGTCATGCCGCCGATCGTGAAGGTCAGCATGAACGAGACGGTCCACATCATCGGCAGCTCGAAGCGGATGCGGCCGCGGTACATCGTGAACAGCCAGTTGAAGATCTTGGCGCCGGTCGGGATCGAGATGATCATCGTCGTGATGCCGAAGAACGAATTGACGCTCGCGCCCGAACCCATGGTGAAGAAGTGGTGCAGCCACACCAGGTAGGACAGGATCATGATGACGACGGTCGCATACACCATCGAGGTATAGCCGAACAGGCGCTTGCCGCAGAAGGTCGAGACGACTTCCGAGAAGATGCCGAAGGCCGGCAGCACCAGGATGTAGACCTCGGGATGGCCCCAGATCCAGATCAGGTTCACGTACATCATGGCGTTGCCGCCCTTGTCGTTCGTGAAGAAGTTGGTGTCGAACAGGCGGTCCATGCCCAGCATGGCCAGCACGGCGGTCAGGATCGGGAAGGACATCACGATCAGGATGTTGGTGCACAGCGAGGTCCAGACGAAGACCGGCATCTTCATCAGGCCCATGCCCGGTGCGCGCATCTTGATGATGGTGACGATCAGGTTCACGCCGGACAGCAGCGTGCCCACGCCCGCGATCTGCAGCGACCAGATGTAGTAGTCCACGCCCACCCCGGGGCTGGCGAGGATGCCCGACAGCGGCGGATAGGCCAGCCAGCCGGTACGCGCGAATTCACCCACGAACAGCGAGGCCATCACGAGCACGGCGCCCATGGTGGTCATCCAGAACGAGAAGTTGTTCAGGAACGGGAAGGCCACGTCGCGCGCGCCGATCTGCAGCGGCACCACGTAGTTCATCAGGCCGGTCACGAACGGCATCGCCACGAAGAAGATCATGATCACGCCGTGGGCGGTGAAGATCTGGTCGTAGTGGTCCGGCGGCAGGAAGCCGTGGTTGGAACCGAAGGCGAAGGCCTGCTGGGCGCGCATCATCAGCGCATCGGCGAAGCCGCGCAGGAACATCACCAGGCCCAGGATCATGTACATGATGCCGATTTTCTTGTGGTCGATACTGGTGATCCAGTTGTTCCACAGGCCGCTCCACTGGCGGAAGTAGGTGATCAGGGCCACCAGGCCCAGGCCACCCACGATCACGCCGGCGAAGGTAGCCAGCAGGATCGGCTCATGGAAGGGAATCGCGTCCCAGCTGAGCCGACCGAAGATAAGCTTCGTCAGGTCGAATGAGTCTTGCATGATTACTTTTTCACAGTGATGTTAAGGGCGCCCGGCGTAGGGGCGCTGCCGGCAGGGACCGGCGTGACGCAGACTTCCGCTTCCGCCATTTGGGCAGCGCCGGATTTCGGCAGCTGCTTGATTGCGGCGGCGACCTGGGCGCGCTTGTGGTCATCAAGCATCTGCTGGTTCATGCAGACAGTGCCGTCGGCCACGCAGCGGTTCAGGATGCGGTTGAACAGGGCCGGCTCGACCGAACCGTAATGACGCACCGGTTCGCGCGAGGTCGGTTTCTCGAGCTCGATGTAGCCGGCGCGGTCCAGCGCGCCCGGCGTGGCCTTCATCTTCGCGACCCAGGCGTCGAACTCGCCGGCGCTGACGCCCTTGTAGCCGAACTTCATGTGCGAGAAGCCTTCGCCGGAGAAATTGGTCGACCGGCCTTCGTAGTCGCCGGTCTTGTTCAGCACGGCGTTCAGGGTGGTCTCCATGCTCGGCATCGCGTAGATCATGCCGGCCAGGGTCGGGATGTAGAAGGCGTTCATCACGGTCGACGCGGTGATCTTGAAGCGGATCGGGGTGTCGATCGGCGTGACCAGCTCATTGACCGAGGCGATGCCCTGCTCCGGATAGATGAACAGCCATTTCCAGTCCAGCGCCACCACCTGCACCTCGATCGGCTTGGTCGACGCGGCGATCGGGCGGTTGGCGTCGATGCGGTCGAGCGGGCGGTACGGGTCGAGCTTGTGGGTCGAGACCCAGGTAATCAGGCCGAGCACGATGATGATCAGGAGCGGCGCGCCCCAGATCACCAGCTCGAGCTTGGTCGAGTGGTCCCAGTCGGGCTCGTACTTGGCGCCCGCGTTCTTGCGGTAGCGCCAGGCGAACAGGACGATCAGGATCATCACCGGAACGACGATGATCAACATCAGGAGGACCGACACCGTGATCAGGTCGGCCTGCTGTCTTGCAATATCGCCGTTGGGATTCATCACGACCGTGTTGCAGCCGGACAGCACTGCAAGCAGGAGTAATGGGAGTCCGCGGCGGACAATTTTAGGAATCATGCTAGGTATCTAACGTTACATGGGAATAAGAACATGCTACTGTACTGCCAACGGCCTACGGGAACCATTGGACACTTTGTCCCACCCATGCCGTCTTGCAATAAATGCATTGCGGTAAATAGTGGTGCCCCGGGCCGGGTAAAGATCAGCAACAAGAACGAAGAATCAGATTCAGGAATCAGGAGAAGATATGCAAAGCTCGACCCAGCACGGCGGCGCAGGTGCCGCTCCCATCAGCCACCCCACTAGCGGTGCCCGCAACATCAATGCCCGGGACGGTGAGATCCACCCGGCCGACATCGCTGTCGGTGTGGTCATTGGCCGGGCGTCGGAATATTTCGAATTCTTCGTCTACGCCATCGCCTCGGTGCTGGTATTCCCGTCGGTGTTTTTCCCATGGGCTGACCGGCTCGAAGCGACACTGTACTCATTTACCGTTTTCGCGTTCGCATTCATCGCGCGCCCCATCGGCACCGTGCTGTTCATGGAAATCCAGAAGCGCTATAGCCGCGAGATCAAGCTGACCATCGCCCTCTTCCTGATGGGCACCTGCACTGTTGTCATTTCGTTCATCCCGACCTACGGCCAGATCGGCGCGGCCTCGATCGTGCTGCTGTCCCTGATGCGCATTGGCCAGGGCGTGGCCCAGGGCGGTTCCTGGGACGGCCTGCCGTCCCTGCTGGCGCTCTCGGCCCCCGAGCACAAGCGCGGCTGGTATGCCATGCTCGGCCAGCTTGCCGCCCCGATCGGCTTCCTGATCGCCGCCGGCCTGTTCGCCTATTTGCTCACCAACCTGTCGCAGGACGATTTCCTGGTCTGGGGCTGGCGCTATCCCTTCTTCTGCGCCTTCATGATCAACGTGGTCGCGCTGTTCGCCCGCCTGCGCCTGGTGTCCACCAGCGAGTATTCGCGCCTGCTGGATTCCCACGAACTCGATCCGGCGCCGGTCGGCGAGCTGGTCAAGTCGCAAGGCAGCAACATCGCCATCGGCGCGCTGGCCGCCCTGGCCAGCTATGCGCTGTTCCACCTGGTGACCGTGTTCCCGCTGTCCTGGATCCAGCTCTACGACACCCGCCCGATGAATGAATTCCTGCACGTCCAGATGTGGGGTGCGGTCCTGGCTGCGCTGGCCATCCTGGCCTCGGGCTTCATCGCCGACAAGGTCGGCCGCCGCACCACGCTGGGCACGCTGGCGGCGCTGATCGCGCTGTTCTCGGGCTTCGTGCCGACCCTGATGGATGGCGGTGAAACCGGCCAGAACATCTTCATCCTGGTCGGCTTCACGCTGCTGGGCCTGTCGTATGGCCAGGCTGCAGGCGCCGTGACCTCGAACTTCAAGCAGCAGTACCGCTACACTGGCGCGGCCCTGACCTCGGACCTGGCCTGGCTGGTCGGCGCAGCCTTCGCCCCGCTGATCGCACTGGGCCTGTCGGCGCACTATGGCCTCGGTTATGTGAGCCTGTATTTGCTGTCGGGTGCGGTCGGCTCGCTGGCGGCGCTGAGCCTGAACCGGGCGCTCGAGATCAGGGACTAAGCTAACCCTGCGGCGCGGCCCCGGCCGCGCGCGTAAAACGCCGGCAGTGCGCAAGCACTGCCGGCGTTATCGCGTTTACGGGCCCGTTCTTGGCCGCCTCCCTCTTGCGCACCCGGAGTCGCAACGTTTTTTCCACTGCTTTGGGGTCAGGATGTACACGAGTTTGCGCGCCAGCCTGGACACGGACGAAGGCCGCGCGGCAGCGCGGGCCAGCATCCAGTGCTGTACGTGGGGTATTTGTTGATGTCGCACCAGTGCTCGCTGCCGAGGCGGGCCGCCTGAACCGAAAAAAGGGCCCTGCGCTACGACAGGGCCGTGTCGAGCACTGTCATCAGGATGAACCCGAACACGAGGGCGATACTGGCCCAGGTGCCGTTGCCGCTCTGGCGCGACTCGGGCACCACGTCGTTGACGATCACGAACAGCATGGCGCCGCCCGCGGCCGCCAGGGCGAAGGGCAGCATGCCGGCGGCAATGCCGATCAGGGCCACGCCAAACGCCGCCGCAACCGGTTCGATCAGGCCGGAAGCCACGCCCAGGCCCACCGCCCTCAGGCGGCTGTAGCCGACCGTGCGCAGGGCAAGCGCGACGACCAGCCCTTCGGGCACGTCCTGGATCGAGATGCCTGTGGTCAGCGCATGCGCCTTCTCCAGGTCGATGCCGGCATGGGCGACACCAATGGCCAGTCCTTCCGGCAGGTTGTGCAGCGCCACCGCCCAGACGAACAGCCAGGCGCGGCGCAGCGAGACGCCTTCTTCGCCCTGCTCGAGGATGCCTTCGATGTGCACGGCGCGGCCCAGCAGCAGGATGGCGCCCGCCCCGGCCATGATGCCGGCGCCGGCCATCAGGCTGGCCTCCCAGTTGCCGGCGCCGGCCGACTTGGCGGCGGCCAGCGCCGGGATGATCAGTGAGAAGGCGGTCGCGCCCAGCATGACGCCGGCGCCGAAACCGAGGAAGCAGTCGTAGGTGCGTTTCGAGAACTTCTGTGCCAGCAAGACCGGCAGGGTGCCCAGCGCGGTGGCCGCGGCGGCGGTCGCGCCACCGATCAGTGCGCGATGCATCTTGGGGTTGTCCGTGATGAGCTGCTCGACCATGCTGCCGAGCAGGAGGGCGCAGCCGGCGCCGCAAACGAGGAAACCGACGACGTGGCGGAAGGTCAGCGCGCGCAGGAAAGCGCGTGCGGAAAACAGCTTGTTGCCGTGTGCGTGCTCTGTACGAAAATTCATGCAATGCCCGGGAAAAAGGCCGCGCGGCGGGGGTGTCGCCACCCGCCGCGCGGCGCTGGCTTACTTCTTCATTGCTTTCGTCGACTTGGCCGTGCCTTTGTCGGACGGTTTGCCCAGGCCGGTGTCATCGAGCAGCCCGCCCTTCGATGCAGTGGACGGCTCGCCCATGGCATTGCCCGATGTTCCAGCCATCGTACCACCACCGGCGGACTGCATGCTCATACCGAGTTCGGCGCCGGTGCGCGGCGAGGACATCGGATCGGACATGGTGCGCAAAGCCATCTGCTTGAGGATGTCGATGTCGCCGCTCGGCAGGGCCACCTCGGCCTCGCCCGAGCCGCCGTCGACCGCCTGCTGCTTCTCGCGGTCGGTGACGAAGTCCCAGTCGGCGCCCTCGTTCCACGGGCCGCGCATCTCGCCCGGACCCTGGGACATGTTGTAGTAGACGCTGGCAAAGCGCGGATCGGCCGGCATTTTGCCCGGAGGAAAATTCGGCTCGATGGCATACAGCGCCTTCTCGAACGACTTCTGGTGCGCCACTTCGCGCGTCATGAGGAAGCCCAGCGCTTCCTTCACGCCCGGGTCGTCGGTGAGCGCGATCAGGCGCTCGTAGACGATCTTGGCGCGCGATTCGGCCGCGATGTTCGAGCGCAGGTCGGCGGTCGGCTCGGTGATCGAGTCGATGTAGGCAGCCGTCCATGGCACGCCGGCCGAGTTAACCAGCGGGGTCCCCGCGCCATACAGCACCTGGGTGATGTGGCTGTCGTTGCCGGCGCCGGTGATCGACTTGTACATCTCGGCTTCGCTGTCGACCGCTTCGGACAGGCGGCCCTTGGCGCCCTTGTTGAGCATGGCGACGATGTGCCCGATGATCTCGAGGTGGCTCAACTCCTCGGTCGCGATGTCGAACAGCATGTCCTTGCGGCCTGGATCGTCTTCCGATACGGCCTGGGTGAAGTAGCGCATGGCCGCCGCAAGCTCGCCCTGCGGGCCGCCGAACTGCTCGAGCATCAGGTTGGCCAGCCCTGGATTGGGGCCGCTGACGCGGACTGTGTATTGCAGACGCTTGTTATGTGCAAACATGAACTTGTTCCTCCGTGGATTGAACACGTGGGCAACGCGCCGAGAGCGTGCTTGCCCTTCAGGTGGCCGCCGCCGGGGTCGGCAGCCGAATGCGTTCATCTTGGCAGGCATGCGTGGTTGAGGTAATCAGGTGTCGGCGCGTGCGTCTGTAGGACTAGAGTGACATCTTGTTAATGGATGTAAAGATAATGTCGGTTAAGAAATTTTCTACGATCTCTTCAGAAAATAGTGCACAGGCGCGCTTCCGGTCGGGCCGCCGCAGGCGATCCGCACCGACACCGGCACGGCGCGCGCGCCTACAGTAAGGTCGGGCAGCGGAGCACTACCATGTTGGTTGACCGACCACAGGAGATCGACCATGTTTTCTCTTAATAAGCTGAGCCCGACGATCACCAACATGATCCGCTTCGACCATTCGCACGTCATGGTCACCTTCCACCAGTACCAGAAGGACAAGCGCCCGAGCGTCAAGAAAGCCCTGGCCGACACCATCTGCGACGCACTCGAGATCCACGCCACGCTCGAAGAAGAAATCTTCTACCCGGTCATGCGCAAGCGCGACGCCGGCGAGCCCTTCATGCACAAGGCCGAGCCCGAGCACGACGAGATGCGCCGCCTCATCGCCGAGCTGCGCCGCACCAGCGGCTCCGACCCGCGCCACGACAAGCTCGTCATGGAACTGATGCGCGACGTGATGCACCACGTGGCCGACGAGGAAACCACCCTGCTGCCGCATGCCGAAGCCATGCTGAGCCAGGATGCGCTGTCCGAGCTGGGCGCGCAAATGACCCACCGCCGCATGCAGCTGGTCGGCCCAAAGGCCGGCAAGCTGGCCAAGAACCATGCCGTCGGCTTCTCCGGCAGCGGCACCGCGCTGCTGGTCGGCCTGGCCAGCGCCGTGTTCGCGGCAAAGGCTTTCGGCCCAAAAAAAACCTGGAAGTCGAACCCGGCTTGAAGAGCCGAATCAGCTGCTGATCGCAGAGCCGCTCACTCACCGCAGGGTGGGCAGCTCCACCCGACACGGTGCGTCGCGTACGCCGCCCACGCGTTCAGGCAGCACGCGCGCAGCCCCGGCTCAAGCCCTGAACACCAGCGCCGGATCGAGCGTCGCCCTCACCCCGATATCGTCGAAATGCCGCGCCAGCCACTGCTCGGCCGCCGCCACCCCGCGGTCGTGCAGCATCTGCAAGAATCCCAGCTCCGAATTGAACTTCCTCGAAATGCCGAACTCCCGCAGCACGTCGAGCGCGCTGATCATGTGCAGCCGCACCGGCGCGAAACTCATCGACGCGCCGCCTTGCTCGTCCTGCACGCCCTGGGTATGCAGCAAGCTGCTCACCTCGCGCACGAAGCTGATGTTGAAGGCGATCTCATTGGCCCGGTTGCTGATGTCGGCCATGCTGCGCGGCGTCTCGGTGCGTGCGATCGGGTTGATCTGCACCACCAGCAGGTCGCCCGCGCCGCCTTCCTCCAGCAGAGGCGTCAGCGGCGGATTGGCCGTATAGCTGCCGTCCCAATACAATTCTCCTTCCACCTCGACCGAGGCAAACACGGTCGGCAGGCAGGCCGAGGCGATCACGCGCTGCACGTCCAGCTCCTCGCGCCGGAACAGCTTGCCCGCACCGCTGTGCAGGTTGGTCGCGCCGATGAACACCCCATCTCTTCGCAGGCGCGCACGCGCTCGAAGTCAATCAACGCGGTGAGGAAATGGCGCAGCGGATTGGTGGTCAAGGGCTGCTCGCGCACGGGTCCGGCCATGGCGCCGGCCATTTCCATCAACTGGTAAAAAGGCGAATGGCTCATGGTGAAGCCGCCGGCCATGTGGTCGAGCGGCGTGCGCTGCAGCGGGCTGAACAATGCGGTCTTACCCAGCGCGCGCCAGAAGCGGTCGAGCGCGCGGCGCGCGCCTTCGTGTCCGCCGCCGTGCGCATAGCCGTCGGCTACCACGGCCGCATTGATGGCGCCGGCGCTGACGCCGCTCAAGGACGTGATCTCGCGCCGCCCCTCCTGCAACAGGCGGTAGAGCACGCCCCAGGTGAAGGCGCCGTAACTGCCGCCGCCCTTCAACCCGAGGCTGATTTTCTTGATAGGTATTGCCACAACTGACTCCTGAAGCTGAGAGCGGCCGGAATGACCGCGTATGGACTGGAGTCAAGCAATCTAAGAGAGTTGACGGCGCGACGGTGCCGACAGGCAGGTACCCAGCTGCCAAGCGGCTCAGGCCAGCCAGCGCATCACCAGCGGCGCCAGCCAGGGCGCGAGCAGGGCTGTCATGGCGCCATTCAGGCCCATCGCCAGCCCGGCGAAAGCGCCCATCTCGGCGCTGACCTGAAAGGCGCGCGCCGTGCCCACGCCATGCGCGGCCAGGCCCAGCGCAAAACCGCAGGCCGCGGGCGAGGTGATGCGCAAGGCGTCGAACACATAGCGCGCGACGATGGCCCCAAAGACGCCGGTGCCCATCACCAGGGCAGCCGTGAACGCCGGAATGCCGCCGAGGCGCTCGGACACCGCCATCGCGATCGGCGAGGTGGCCGACTTCGGCCCGAGCGTGGCCGCCAGTTCCGGCGTGGCGCCGAGCAGCACGGCGATCGCCACCGCCGACACGATGGCGGTCACGCAGCCGGCGACCAGCGCGCAGGCCAGCGGCAAGAAGGAGCGCCGCAGCCGCGGCAGCTGGCGCACCATCGGCACCGCCAGCGCGACCGTCGCGGGGCCAAGCAAGAAGTGCACGAACTGGGCGCCGGCAAAATACCGGCCGTAGGACATGCCCGAGACCCACAGCACCAGCGCGATCAGGCCGACCGCGATCGCCACCGGGTTGGCCACCGGCGAGCCGCCGAAGAAGGCAAAGACCCGCTGCGCCGCAAGGTAGGCGCACAGGGTCATGGTCAGGCCCAGCAGCGGCGAGGCGGAGAGATAGACCCAGAAGTGGCTCAAGCCGGCCAACTCAAGCATCGTGTTCCTTTGCGCTCGCACCCAGGCCGCGCAGCAGCAGGCCGGTGACGCTGAGCGTCAGCACGGTACTGGCGACCAGCGAGGCGAGGATGGCGAACCAGTGCCCGGTGCCGCTGGCTGCGGTGGCGACGATGCCCACGCCGGCAGGGATGAAGAGCAGCGACAGGTGCGAGAGCAAGGTGTTCGCGCCCTGCTCCACGGCGGTCAGCAAGGGCGGCCAGGAGACCAGCGCGATCATCAGGAGCAGCATGCCGGTAACGGGCCCGGGCAGCGGAAGGCCGAGCATGAAGACAATGCCTTCGCCGAGGCACTGGAACAGCAGGAGGATGGTGAATGCGGGCAGCATGGGCGCTCCTTGGGGGAAGCGCTCAGGATAGCAAAAATGAAGTTTGGGAGTGCGGACCGGCGCCCCCGCGCAGGCGCGAACAATGCCAATGGCATTGTCCGTCCCAAGTTGACCTCGGGTGAGCCAGCCGACAGCTTACGCCGCCGCAGCCCCCGCAATCGCCCCACGACGCACCTGATCCCGCTCGATCGACTCGAACAGCGCCTTGAAATTGCCCTCGCCGAAACCGTCGTCGCCCTTGCGCTGGATGAATTCGAAGAACACGGGTCCGAGCTGGGTGGTCGAGAAGATCTGCAGCAGCAGGCGCGGCTTGCCGTCAAGGACGCTGCCGTCGAGCAGCAGGCCGCGCGATTTCAGTTCGTCGGCGTTTTCGCCGTGGCCCGGGATGCGGCCTTCCAGCATCTCGTAATAGGTCTCCGGCGGCGCGGCCATCAGCGGCACGCCGGCGGCGCGCAGCGAATCGACGGTCTTCATCAGGTCGTCGGACAGCAAGGCGATGTGCTGGATGCCTTCGCCGTTGAACTGCATCAGGAATTCCTCGATCTGGCCGCCGCCCGCCTTGCCCTCTTCGTTCAGCGGGATGCGGATCATGCCGTCCGGCGCCGTCATCGCCTTCGAGGTCAGGCCGGTGTACTCGCCCTTGATGTCGAAGTAGCGGATCTCGCGGAAGTTGAACAGCTTCTCGTAGAAGCTGGCCCAGAAGGCCATGCGGCCGCGGTAGACGTTGTGGGTCAGGTGGTCGATGATCGACAGGCCGTGGCCCACGGGGTGGCGTTCGACGCCTTCGATGAATTCGAAATCGATGTCATAGATCGACTTGCCGTCTTCGAAACGGTCGATCAGGTAGAGCGGCGCGCCGCCGATGCCCTTGATGGCCGGCAGGCGCAGTTCCATCGGGCCGGTCGGGATCTCGACCGCCTGGGCGCCCAGTTCCAGCGCGCGCGCATAGGCCTTGTGCGCATCCTTCACGCGGAAGGCCATGCCGCAGGCCGACGGGCCATGCTCGGCGGCGAAATAGGCGGCGTAGCTCTTCGGCTCGTTGTTGATGATGAAGTTGATGCCGCCCTGGCGGTACAGGCTGACCGCCTTCGAGCGGTGCACCGCGACTTTCGTGAAGCCAAGCTGCGCGAACACCGCTTCCAGCACGCCCGGCGTCGGCGACGCGAACTCGACGAACTCGAAGCCCATCAGGCCCATGGGATTCTCAAACAGGTCTGCCATTGTTCTTTCCTTGTATGTCGTTGATCAAGCCGGCCGCCGTCTCGTGCAGCCGGGTCATGCTTGTCTTCATTCCGCAAATACTTCCGCCAGCAAGCCGCGCAGCCACTGGTTGCCCGGGTCCTGGTTGTAGCGCCGGTGCCAGAACGCATTGGTCTGCAGCGGCGGCAATTCGAGTGGCGGCACCACCCACTCCAGGCCGAAGGGCGCGGCGGCCCGCTCGGCCAGCTTCTGCGGCACCGTCACCACCAGGTCACTGCTGCCCACGATATACGGCACCGCGGTGAAATGCGGCACCCGGAAGCGCACCGAAGGCCCCACGCCGGCGCGCTCGAGCAGCGCGTTGATGCGCTCGTACGGGCTTTCGGTGGAAGCCACCAGCACGTGCTCGGCGCGCACGAAGCGCTCCAGGGTCATTGCGCCCTTGCCCAGCGGATGGCCCTTGCGGAACATCGTCACATAGGGCTGGCGAAACAGCTGGCGCTGGTACAGCGCTTCCGACATATCCTCGAAGGGGCCGATCGCCAGGTCGACCCGCCCGCCTTCCATGTCCTCTTTCAGTGCCGCCGCGGCTGCGCGCACCGAGCTGATTTCCACCAGGGGAGCCAGCACGCGGCAGCGTTCGATCAGCGCCGGCATAAAATAAATCTCGCCCACGTCCGTCATCGCCAGCACGAAGCGCCTGCCGCTGGTGGCCGGATCGAAGCGGCTGCGCTGGTTCAAGGCGAGGGCCACCTGCGCCATCGCCACCCCGATCGGCTCGGCCATCTGCGTTGCCAGCGGGGTCGGCTGCATGCCGGTGGCGGTGCGCACGAACAGCTCGTCGCCGAAGCTGCGCCGCAGCCGCGCCAGCGCATTGCTCACCGCCGACTGGGACAGGCCCAGCCGCCTCGCAGCCGCGGAAATCTGGCGCTCCCGGTAGACTTCCTGGAACACCGACAGCAGGTTCAGGTCGATGGCGTGCGGTTCGATCATGGCGTCATGGCGTGCATTGTGGGCGCGGGGGTCGCGCAGGAATAGTAGTATTTAGGTGATGAATAGTCTACATTTTGCTATTCATCTCGTAAAGTAGTGTGAATTCTTCTACAGTAGCCGGCGTTAGTTCATTACCACGCTATTCCAGGAGATTCCAGCATGAGCCAGCCCTCCGGCTACCAGTCAGGCTTCGGCAACGAGTTCGCCACCGAGGCCTTGCCCGGCGCCCTGCCGCAGCACCGCAACTCGCCGCAGCGCGTCGCCTATGGCCTGTATGCCGAACAGATCTCCGGCACCGCCTTTACCGCGCCGCGCAGCCACAACCGCCGCTCCTGGCTGTACCGGATCCGCCCGGCCGCCGTGCACGGCGCCTTCCAGGCGATCGACACGGGCCGTATCGTGAGCCGCTTCGACACCCCGGCGCCGCCCGACCAGCTGCGCTGGAGCCCCCTGCCGATGCCCGATGCACCTACCGATTTCGTCGACGGCTGGGTCACCATGGCCGGCAACGGTTCGCCCGAAGCCATGACCGGCTGCGCGATCCACCTGTACGCCGCCAATAAATCGATGGAAGGACGCTATTTCTACAGCGCCGACGGCGAGCTGCTGGTGGTGCCGCAACTCGGGCGCCTGGCCATCCATACCGAACTCGGATTGCTCGAAGTGGAGCCGCAGGAAATCGCCGTGCTCCCGCGCGGGCTGCGTTTCAGGGTGGACCTGCCGGACGGCGAGGCGCGCGGCTACATTTGCGAGAACTTCGGCGCCCTCTTGCAACTACCCGACATGGGCCCGATCGGCTCGAACGGCCTGGCCAACCCGCGCGACTTCCTCACGCCCGTCGCCCGCTATGAAGATGTGGAAGGCGAATTCGAGCTGGTCGCCAAGTTCTGCGGCGGCCTGTGGCGCGCCCCCATCGGCCACTCGCCGCTGGACGTCGTCGCCTGGCACGGCAACTACGCGCCCTATAAGTACGACCTGCGCCACTTCAATGCCATCGGCTCGATCAGCTACGACCACCCGGACCCGTCGATTTTCCTGGTGCTGCACGCACCGAGCGACACCCCGGGCGTGTCCACGCTGGACTTCGTGATCTTCCCGCCGCGCTGGCTGGTGGGCGAAGACACCTTCCGCCCACCCTGGTTCCACCGCAACGCGGCCAGCGAATTCATGGGCCTGATCCACGGCGCCTACGACGCCAAGGCCGACGGCTTCAATCCGGGCGGCGCCAGCCTGCACAACTGCATGAGCGGACACGGGCCGGATGCCGCTACTTTTGAGAAGGCGAGTATCAGCGACACCTCGCAGCCGCACAAGGTGCTGGACACCATGGCCTTCATGTTCGAGACCCGCAACGTAATCGTGCCGACGCCGTACGCGCTGGATTCACCGCAGCGCCAGGCCGACTACCAGCAGTGCTGGGCCGGCATCGGGAAGCACTTCCGGCTGGAGCCTTAGCACCCAGCAAACCTTGTCAATCAGTGCTTCTCCAACGGCTGCTCGGGAGCCGCCGCATGGGGTGCTTCCTGCTCAGGCGCCAGGAACCGGGTCGACAGCCGGCCGTCGGCGTTGTGCTGCACGATGCGCATCGGCCGCCCTTGCGCATCGAGCCACACCTGGCCGATGCCGGCGCCATTCCAGACCCGCTCGCCCTCTTGGCGCGCGTCGGGCAGGTGCGGCGTGAAGACGAGATCGCGGCGCTGGGTGAACCAGTTCAGCGGCGAGCGCGGCGAGTACAGCCAGCGATTGAGGCGGTCGAGCCAGTCGAGCAGGCCGCGCGGGAATTCGTTCTTGATACCACTGCTGGTGATCTGCCAGATATGCGGCATGCGGTCCGAGTCGCGCACTTCGACATCGTAGACAAACGAGTAGTGCACATCGCCCGACAGGACCACGTAATTGCCCGGGCTGCGTGAATGGCGGAAGATATTGAGCATGCTGCTGGCCGCGCCGCGATGCGCCATCCAGTTCTCGGCGTCGACCGTCAAGGCCAGGCCGCAGAAGGTGGCGACCCGCTGCACCACTTCGATCAGCTTGACCCCGAACATGGGCGTCGGCGAGACGATGACGGCCGCCGTTTCGTCCAGCAGTTCGTGCTGCAGTTCGGTCAGCGATTCCCAATCCATCAGCCCCGAGGGATGGCCGGGCCGGCGCCGGTTGCGCCAGCGCCGGGTGCGGGTATCGAGCACGATGATCGTGGGCTTGCTCCGTACGACGAAATGCCACTGGCGGAAAGACAGCAGGCGCCTGACCAGCGCGTCCTGCAAGGGCGCGTCCAACCGGTCATCGAGAGCGGCCGTTGCAAGCAGCACCGCCGACTCGTCCAGCACCGTCTTGAATACATCGGGGCGGTTGCCCCAGCCCTGGCACAGCAGGTAGGCGATCAGCGCATTGCCCACGATGCGGCGCGAGAACGGGTGCCCGTAGACGGTAGTTTCCCACTTGGACGACAGATTCCAGTCATCGGTGATGTCATGGTCGTCGAAGATCATCAGCGTCTGCACATGCGCCAGCAGCCGGGCGGCTTGCGGCAGATCGCGGCAGAAGTCCGCCAGCGCCGTCGACTCGCGCCGCCAGCGCTCGGCGTGTCCCGGCGCAAGCGGGGGCGGCGACGCATCCGCCACCAGTTGCCATGGCACGGGCGACCAGACCAGCAGATACATGGCCATCACCTCCGCCAGGGTCACCAGGTGGTTGTGCGCATTGGCCGTGGTGAAGATCGGCTTTTCGCTGCCGCCAAAAAAGCGGTCGCGCAGCGCATCGTTGGACCGGAACGCCGGCAGCAGTTCTTCGCGCCGGTAGTAACTGGCCGCATGGGTATATAACGCCTCGCTGTCGGCGACGACCGCGCCTTCGAGCGTTTCGCCATACAGGCCGAGGCGCCGGATCAATGCGTGGATCGCCGCAAGCATCGGGCCTGCCACGTCGTCGGCATAGACCTGGTCACCGCACAGGATGAGCATGGCGGGCCGTTCGTCGGCCCGCTCAAGGTGGTCGGCCAACAAGGCGTCGGCGCGCGCCAGGCCGTCACGCGCGGGATGATGCGGCTTGCGGCAGGAACCAAACAGGATATTGTCGCTGCGGCTACGCAGCACCATGTTCGGCCGCGCCGCGCCGGCATGCAGCAGGTGCGGCGCCCAAGAAGCGATGCCGGCCTCGGTGCGATCGCCCTGCGTGACGAGCAAGTCGTACTCGATGATCGTGTCTTGCGGCAGCGGCTCGGGAAGTGTGACGTCGATCAGGTGTACGCAGGCGTGGCGGCCGACGCGCACGACACGGCAGCGGCCCGCGTCCAGGCGCAAGCGCTGGGGCGTACCGGCCTTGGGCGCCAACACCAGCGTCAGGTCGAGCGGCGCGCTGCCGACCAGCCACAGCACCAGGCGGCCCGGCTCGAGGCGGCGCAGGAGTGGACCGGCGAGCACTGGCGGCAGGCCATCAAGAGCTGGAGACTGGATCAATCGGGGCGCTAGCCTGGTTGGATGAACAGATCAGTGTAACAGACACGCCGTGCGGGTTGAGCAGCGCGATCACCACGCTGCGATGACCGATCAGGATCACGGTGAAGTCCTGCCCTGCCGCTTGCCGACTTCCCCTGACCGATTGAATGCGCACCCCATAGCGGACCTCGTCGAACCGCACAAACAAACAGATGCATTCTGGGTTTGTTCGAACCAAACGCGCTGCTTCGGTGCGTCGATTATTCAATCCATGGTCTGGAACAATCCTGCTTCTGTGTAAAAGCGGCGAATTGTTCGGGTGTCAATGGTCGGCTAAAGAGGTAGCCCTGTCCTTCCGCACAACTGCGGTCTTTCAGAAAGGCGAGTTGCGTCTTTGTCTCGACTCCCTCTGCAATGACGATTTGCTTCAGGCTATTTCCCATGACAACGATGGCGGCAACAATGGCGCCGTCCTCCTGGTGATCGGTGATATCCCGTACGAACGATTGATCGATTTTCAGTATGTCAATCGGAAAATTCCTTAGATAACTCAGACTGGAGTAACCCGTTCCAAAGTCGTCCACCGCTAGCAGCACACCAAGTTCTTTTAATTCATGCATCGTCTCGACGCTTGCAACTGCGTCGTGCATGACAACGCTTTCTGTTATCTCCAGCTGCAAGCACGCGGGCGGCAGGCCGGTCTGGGACAGTGCGTCACGCACGCTCGCAAAAAAGCTTTTCTGGCGGAATTCCAACGCAGAGATGTTGACGGCTATTGATGCGCTCCCGGCACCAGCGTCGAGCCAGCGTTTGGCTTGGCTACATGCTTCCCGCAACACCCAGCTACCGATCGGCACAATCAATCCGCACTCTTCCGCAATTGTGATGAATCGCTCGGGAAGGACCTGGCCCCACTCGGGGTGCTGCCACCGCAGCAAAGCCTCGGCACCTGTCACCTCGTTCGTCGCCAGGTTGATCTTCGGCTGATAATGAAGAACGAACTGCTGCTGTGCCAACGCGTGCCGTAAATTTGACTCGACGAGTTGGCGCTCCGTAGCGCGAGCATTCATCGCATGGTCGAAGAACTGACAGTTGTTCCGACCTTTCTCTTTTGCGATGTACATAGCGGTATCGGCGTTTTTCAGAAGCGTGCTCACATTGGCACCATCGAACGGGTACACGGCAGCGCCGATACTGGCGGTTATGTAAAGCTCGTGCGTCGAAATGAAATGGGGCTGGGATAGCGTTTCCCGGATCTTGTCCGCTGTGGCTGCAAGGCCTGCCGGGGCCACGTTGTCGGCCAGGAGGATGACGAATTCGTCGCCTCCCAACCTGCTGACAGTGTCCATTCCGCGAACACATTTGCAGAGTTTTTTGGCCACGAACTGGAGTAACTGGTCCCCGACATCGTGGCCTAAGGAATCGTTAATATTCTTAAAATTATCGAGATCGATAAACAGGACCGCGAGGTTCATTTCCTGTCGGTGAGCCCGGGTAATCTCATGCTCCAGGCGGTCCAGCAACAGGACTCTGTTAGGGAGTCCGGTCAAGAAATCGTGGTTTGCCGCATGAATCATTTTTGCGTTCAGAGCCCGCGATGCACTCACATCACGAAAAACAATCACGGCGCCGGCACCTGCACCGCCAGCAGACTCCTTATCTCCAGGGATCGGCGTAATGGCGTCCTCGATTGGAATCTCCGAGCCATCCCGGCGAACCAGCATGGTGTGGAAATCGAGCTTGCGGGTTGCGTGGTGTTCGACAGCGTCGAGCATCGGGTGGGGGAGCGGAAATGCACGCGTCTGACTGTTCACCAGACATACCACCTCGGTCACGCTCCGGCCGGTGGCTTCACCCTTTGTCCAGCCAGTTAATCTCTCCGCCGCAGGATTGAGATAAGTAACGGCGCCATCGACGTCGATGGAAATGACGGCGTCACCGATTGAGCTAAGCGTAATCTCTGCACGCGCCTTTTCCTGAAAAAGGGCCTGTTCCGCTTGCCGACGAGCAGTAATATCCCGAGTCAACTTGCAAAATCCGGAGAGCACACCAGAGTCATCCCTGATCGCTATGATTTCTATCAGAGCCCAAAACCGCGTACCGTCCTTCCGCTGCCGCCAGGTTTCCTCTTGAAAAGTTTCCTGCTCTTCGGCCTTGAGAAGATTAAGTTTCGGGCGGCCCAGGAGTCTGTCCTCGTCAGTGTAGAGCACACCGAAATTCTGACCAACAATCTCGTCCTTCCGGTACCCTTTCATGGCTGCGGCAGCCGGATTCCATGTTTGTACGACCCCTTCAGCGTCGATGAGAAATATTGCATAGTCCCGAACCTTATCGACCATGCGAGACAGGGAGTGTTCGACAAAAGGACTCACCACGACGCTCTCCGAGACTGGTTGTAGCAGGATGCGGCTTCGCCAACTATACCTGTTCTTGAGGCGAAGCCGGTTCCTCTAGCCTAACGAGCAGATGTCCGCTTTTGGACGATGCCGGAAGTCAAATGGCTCAATGTACGAGGATGTTGTCATGAGAGCAAGTATCTGGTTTCGCTAACCACTCTTAGCCTTTTGTCATGATCGTGCGGCACACTCAGCCTCCCACAGGCTATGATGTGCCGTGCGCGACCCTGGCGTGCCCGGACACGGCCCGGATCGCCCGCGAAAGGCCTGTGCGCCAGTGTTGACCGACATACTGATCATCTCCGTCCTGATTCTCCTGAACGGGGTGTTCGCCATGAGCGAGTTGGCGCTGGTGTCGGCCAAGCGCATGCGCCTGGAACGGCGCGCCGAAGACGGCAGCCGGGGGGCGCGCATCGCGCTCGGCCTGGCCGACGACCCGAGCCACTTCCTCTCCACCGTGCAGGTCGGGATCACCCTGATCAGCATTTTCAACGGCGCTTTCGGCGAGGCTTCGCTGGTCAGCCAACTGACGCCCGACCTCGAGACAGTCCCGGCGCTGGCCCCGTACGCGCGCGAAGTCGCGCTCGGCGTGGTGGTCATCTCGATTACCGTGGCCTCGATCATTTTCGGCGAGCTGGTCCCTAAGCGCATCGCCATGGCCTACCCCGAAATGGTGGCCACACTGATCGCCGAGCCCCTGCGTCTGCTGTCGGTGGTGATGTCGCCTTTCGTGAAATTCCTCGCCGTGAGCACCAATGCCATCGTGCGCGTGCTCGGCATCCACGAAGCCAAGGAAGAAGCGCCGACCGAGGAAGACATCGCCGGCATCATCAAGGAAGGCGCCAACACCGGCGTGTTCGAGAAGACCGAATACGACATCGTCTCGCGCGCCCTGCGTCTGGACGACCAGCACCTGAAATCCCTCATGACGCCGCGGGTGGACCTGGTGATCCTCGACCTCGAGGACGACCGCGGCGCCAACCTGGGGACCATCGTGTCCCAGCCCTACAGCCGCTTCCCGGTCTGCCGCGGCGACCGCTCGCACATCCTGGGCTATGTGCTGGCGCGCGACCTGCTCGCGCAGGCGGTGCGGGTGGGCTCGATCGATGCGATCGACATCGACGGCGCGGTGCAGGAACTGCTGTACGTGCCGGAAACCGTGGGCGCCATGGTGCTGCTCGAGATGTTCAAGAAGAACCGCGCCGAGCTGGCCCTGATCGTCGACGAATACGGCGACATCCAGGGCATGGTCACCCTGAGCGACATCATGAGCGCGCTGGTGGGCGACGTGGCGGTGGGCGGCGAGGAGCACGATCCCGACGCGGTGCAGCGCCAGGACGGCAGCTGGCTGCTCGATGGCGGCGTGGCGCTTGACCGCTTCCGCGACCTGCTGGCGACCAATGCCGCCTTCCCCGGCGAGGACAGCGGCGCCTACCACACCCTGGCCGGCTTCCTGCTCTACCAGCTCGGCTACATCCCGAAGGCGGCCGACATCGTCGACTGGGACAGCTTCCGCTTCGAAGTCATGGACATGGACGGCAACCGCATCGACCGCATCATGGTGTCGCGCCGCGAGCCGCCGCCGGCGCCGCTGGAACCGGAGCTCGATTAAGCTTCCATCAAGCCGTTTGCGGTATGCTCCCGCCAACTCAACAGCGGGAGCAATGCGGTGGACGTCGTCAAACTCGGACCGGTCGTACTTCCCGTCGCCACCCTGCTGGTGCTGGCGGCGATCCTGGCGGCCAATGGCGCCGCCGAATGGTATCGCCGCCGCCATGGCCAGGACGCCGGCCCGCTGCTGTGGAAGATGATCATCGGCGGCTTCCTTGCCGCGCGCGCGGTGTTCGTGCTGCGCCACCACGATATTTTCGTGGCCAGCCCGCTCTCCGCCCTCGACATCCGGGACGGCGGTTTCGACCGCAACGTCGGCCTGATCGTGGCCTGCGCCATCGCCGCCGAACTGACGCGCCGCCACGCGGATCTGCGCCGTCCGCTGCTGGTGGCGACCCTGCTGGGCGGCGCCGTCTGGCTGGGCGGCACCCTGGCCATGCGGGCCTCGGCGCCGGCGCGGGCGCCGCTGCCGGACCTGGTGGTGCGGCGCCTGGACGGCAGCGAAGTCGCACTGCGCAGCTACGCGGGCAAGCCGCTGGTGGTCAACCTGTGGGCCACCTGGTGCCCGCCCTGCCGGCGCGAGATGCCGGCCCTGCGCGCCGCGCAGCAGGCCAATCCGGGCGTGGCCTTCGTGTTCGTCAACCAGGGCGAGTCGGCGGCGACGGTGACGCAATTCCTGTCCGCGCAGGGCTTGCGCATGGCGAACGTGGTGATCGATCCGGCCGCGCAGCTGTCGGCGCGCACCGGCTCGCCCGGCTATCCGACCACGCTGTTCTACGATGCGCGCGGGGTGCTGCAGTCCCGGCATGCGGGCGAACTGTCGGAGGCGAGCCTGCGCGACAAACTGGCAATTCTGGGGCGCTAAAGCCCGGCCCCTGCTTCCCTCGCGGACGCGCCTGTGGTACAACAGCGCGCATCCAGGAGAGCACATGCAAGCCACCCCGATCCAGCTGTTCGACGCCGAGTCGTCTACCTACACGTATATCCTGTCCTCGCCGGACAACCGCGACGCGGTGATCATCGACCCGGTCGACCGCCACTGGCAGCGCGACCTGGGCCACATCGAGCGCCTCGGCTTGAGGCTCACCCATGTGCTGGAAACCCATGCCCACGCCGACCACGTCACCTCGGCCGGCAAGCTGCGCGCCATGACCGGCGCGCAGGCCTGCGTGCCGAGCGGCTGCGGCATCGGTCCGGCCCAGGTGCAGTTCGAGGACGGCGACCTGCTGCGCTTCGGGCAGCGCGAGCACATCGCGGTGATCCATACGCCCGGCCACACGGCGGGCAGCATGTGCTATCTGTGGCGCGGCAACCTGTTCACCGGCGACACCCTCCTGGTGGATGGCTGCGGGCGCACCGATTTCCAGGGCGGCAGCGCCGGCGCGCTGTACGACAGCGTGACCCTGAAACTGTTTACGCTCGACGACGCCACGCGGGTGTGGCCCGGCCACGACTACAAGGGCCAGTCGCTGTCCTCGATCGGCTGGGAGAAGCGCCACAACGCGCGCCTGGCCGGGCGCTCGCGCACTGAATTCATCGTCCTGATGGCAGGACTGAACCTGCCGCGCCCGAAACTGATGGACGTCGCGGTGCCGGCCAACCGCAACCTGGGCCTGGCCCACAGCTCCTGACCATCCATTCCGTCGGGGCGGCCTGAACCGGGTCATGCTGCAACCTGCAACCTGCAACCTGCCCCCGCTCCCGCAGAACTCCGGGCGCCGCCCCTCGCCCGCCCGGGCACCGCCCCGCCCTCGTAAGCGGACGTTCCAGAAACAACACCTCATGCGTGTCCCATGACAGAAACCTATAGTTACGGTATGATATTTCCTTTAGTCAACACGTAATGTGAATAAGTAACTTTTCATAAAGCAATACGTACCAGGGCCGCTGAATGAAACAGTTCTACGACATTGCGCAATGGCGCCTCCGGATCTTCTCCTCGCTGATGTCGACCGTGCTCGTGCTGGGCACGGTGGCCGCGGTTCCCAGCGCCACCCTGGCCCTGAGCCAGGGGATGTGGGAGATCGCCCTCATGGACTCCGTCGCCCTGACCTGGATCTTCGCGATCTGGTGGTATGACCGCCTTCCCTACACCCTGCGCGTCGTCAATTTCCTCGCCGTGCTGTTCATGGTCGGCACCGGCCTGATGCTCACCGTCGGCGCTGTCAGCCAGATCTTCCTGATGGCGCCGTCCGTACTGGCGGTGATCCTGCTAGGCACGCGCCACGCCGTCGCCTGCCTCCTCCTCAGCGCCGCCATCATCCTCGGCCTGGGGCTGTCCGGCCACGCCGACCTGGTGGTCAAGGGCCTCGGCGGCGACACCCTGCTGCCCTCGCTGATCGTCACCCTCAATTACCTGTGCGTGGGCGCCCTCATCACGATCACCTGCGGCACCCTGCTCAAGGGGCTGTCGCAGACCCTGGGCGAGGTACAGGGCTTTGCCGAGTCGCTCGAGGCGAAGCAGGACAAGCTGCACGAGCTGAACGCCGAGCTGCGCCTGACCTCGGCCGCGGTGGCGCGCCTGAACGACCTGGTCATCATTGCCCAGGCAGTTGACGAGCCGGGCGCCCACCAGCCGATCATCTTCGCCAACGAAGCCTTCGAGCGCCGCACCGGCTACGGCCGCGACGAGATCCTCGGCCAGAGCATGCGCATCCTGCACGGCCCGGAAACCGATCCGCGCGAGCTGGATCGCATCCTGCAGGCGGTCTCGCGCAACCAGTCCGTCACGGCGGAACTGATCAACTATACCAAGTCGGGCGAGCCGTTCTGGGTCGAGATGGAGATGGTGCCGTTCGCCAGCGAAGCCGGCCGCAACACCCACTGGGTCGCGGTCGGGCGCGACGTCACCGAGCGCCGCAACTCCGACAAGAAGATCCACCACCTCGCCTTCTACGACGTGCTCACCGGCCTGCCGAACCGGCGCCTGCTGACCGAGCGCCTCGACACCCTGGTCGCCACCCGCAACGCCAGCGGCGTGCTCGGCGCCGTGCTGTTCATCGACCTGGACAACTTCAAGTATGTCAACGACGCCCGGGGCCACGCCACCGGCGACGCCTTGCTCAGGCATGCCGCCTCCCGCCTCGGGTCGGTGGTGCGCAAGCGCGATACCGTGGCGCGCCTGGGCGGCGACGAATTCGTCATCCTGCTCAACGACCTCGGCGAGGATCCGGAGAGCGCCACCGCCACCGCGCTGGCCGTGGCGGGCAAGGTGCTGACCGCACTGGGCGAGGAAGTCACCATCGGCGAACACGCCTACCGCTGCACCGGCAGCGTCGGCGTGGCGCTGCCGCTGGTGCCGGGCCACGCCGGCCACGACCTGCTGCGCGAAGCCGATACCGCGATGTACCAGGCCAAGGCCGGCGGGCGCAATGGCGTGGCCCTGTTCGAGACCAATATGCTGGCCGAGGCCGAGCGCAAGCTCACCCTCGAGCGCGAGCTCGCTTCGGCGCTGGAAAACGGCGAACTGGCGATGCACCTGCAGCTGCAGGTCGACAGCCGCCAGCAGCCGGTCGGCGCCGAGCTCCTGATGCGCTGGCGCCGCGCCGACGGCGTGCTGGTGCCGCCCGACGTCTTCATCCCGATCGCCGAATCGAGCGGCCTGATCGTCCCGCTGGGGAACTGGGTGCTGCGCGAAGCCTGCACCTCCTGGCTGCGCCTGGAAGCGGCCGGCCACCCGATCCCGCTGTCGATCAACGTCAGCCCGGCGCAGTTCCGCCAGGCCGATTTCGTCGAGGGCGTGCGCAGCATCCTGCGCGAGACCGGCGCCCCGGCCGACCAGCTGATCTTCGAAGTCACGGAAGGCCTGCTGGTGCAAAACCTGGAAGAGACCATCGCGCGCATGCACGAACTGGCCGCGCTGGGCATCCGTTTCTCGATCGACGATTTCGGCACCGGTTATTCGAACCTGGCCTACCTGAAGAAGATGCCGCTGTACGAACTGAAAATCGACAAGAGCTTCATTCGCGACACGCCGAACGACGTCAACGGCACCGCGATCGTGCAGTCGATCCTGGCCATGGCCGACCACCTCGGCCTGCGCGTGGTGGCCGAGGGCATCGAGACGGCCCAGCAGGCCCAGTACCTGGCCGAAAACGGCGGCCCCTGCATGCAGGGCTACCTGTTCTCGCGCCCGGCGCCGCTGGATGATTTGCTGGCGCAGCTGGCGACGAAAGCGGCTTGAGAGCCGTCGCTAGTCGCAGGCTCGGCGACGGCTCGTGAACGGCCGGCAGGGCTCTACCTCTCCTGCAACTGATTGGCGCTCGCTTTAAGACCAGCATTTGGAATGAACTGGTCCGATATCGTCAGGATGGCATACAGGTTGCGCCTGAGTTCATCGGCCGGCAACTCGCCTTCCCGCAGCGCCGTCTGCAGCAGGTGCAGGGCCATGTCGGCCAGCAGGATGCGCTGCTTGTCGGCCCAGGCCGGGTCGCCGCGCGTGGCGGCATGGCCGCGGTAGGCCGACTCCGTCAATGCGTGCGCCTTGCGGCCCAGCGCGGCAATCTCGTTCCTGGTCGTTTCATCCATCGTCGTTCATCCTGTTCAAAGTGTGCGGTCCATCCTTTGGCCGCCAGTGTAGCCCAGGCGACCAGGAACGAAGCCGGGCCGCGATCCGTGGATAATCAGGGAATCACCAACCCGCCGGGAGCCTCGCCTTGGCCCACCAGACCATCCTCGAATTTTCCACCCCAGGGCGCGGCACGCGCGACATCACCGATGCGGTGGCGGGCGTCGTGCGCGAATCCGGCATGCAGTGCGGCCTGGCCCACGTATTTGTCCAGCACACCAGCTGCTCGCTGCTCATGACCGAGAACGCCGACCCGGACGTGCGGGCCGATCTCGAGACCGTCCTGGAGCGGCTGGCACCCGACGCCGACCCGGCCTACCGCCACGATGCGGAGGGCCCGGACGACATGGCCGCCCACGTGCGCAACATGCTGACCGGTTCAAGCCTGACTGTGCCGGTGGGCGGCGCCCGCCTGCTGCTGGGCACCTGGCAGGGCATCTACCTGTACGAGCACCGCAGCGCGCCGCACCGCCGCCGCGTGGTGGTAACGGTCATGTGATCGCGCCATATGTATCCAGTTGTCGTGGACAGCAGGATCAGCGCTGGGTAAGCTGCGGTATCCATCTCCGCCCAGGAACCGCGATGTCCCGCCCGCTCACGAAGCTGTTCACGACGGCCAGCCTGCTGCTCGCCCTGCCCGCCTGCCTCGCGGCGCCGGCAGCACCGAGCGCGCCGGCCGCCGATCACCACCAGCACCTGTTCAGTCCCGCCATCATCGCCCTGATCGCGCCCACGCCTGGTCCGGACGCGCTGACCGAGATCCCGGTGACCGAACTCATCAAACACCTCGACGAGGCCGGCATCCGCCGCGCGGCCGTGATGTCGGTGGCCTATATGTATGGCCGCCCCTCGCGCACCATCGAGGACGAATACGCGAAAGTCAAGGCGGAAAACGACTGGACCGGCGCCCAGGCCGCGAGCTACCCGGACCGCCTGCGGGCCTTCTGCGGTTTCAATCCGCTGAAGGACTATGCGCTGGCCGAACTGGAACGCTGCGCGGCCCACCCGCAGTTGCGCCACGGGATCAAGATGCACTTCGGGAATTCCGACATGCAGCTCGAGAACCCGGCCCATATCGCCCGCCTGAAAGAAGTATTCAGCGCGGCCAACAGGCACCGCATGGCAATCGCCGTGCACATGCGCGCCTCGATTTCGCTCAAGCGTCCGTATGGCCAAGCGCAGGCGCGCGCCTTCCTCGAGCACTTGATGCCGCAGGCGACCAGCATCGTGGTGCAGGTCGCGCACCTGGCCGGCGCCGGTCCCGGCTACGAGGACCCACCGGCCAACGAGGTGATGCGCGTCTTTGCCGAGGCCGCCGCGCGCAAGGACCCGAACACCCGCAACCTGTGGTTCGACGTCGCCTCGATCGCCACGCCGGACATCGCGCCCGCCCATGCGCACGCGATGGTGGAGCGCATCCGCCAGGTCGGGGTCGACAAGATCCTGTACGGCTCGGACGCGGCCACGCCCACCAACATGAAGCCGCGCCAGGCCTGGGCCGCCTTCCGCGCCCTGCCGCTCACCGCTGCGGAAATCGCGCGCATCGCCGGCAACGTGGCGCCCTACCTGCGCTGAAGCCCGATTCCGGCGCGGCGCCACCTGCCGCGCATAATCGGCGCAAACAGGCACGATTTCGTGTCCATTGTGAGTTTTGTTGAATTTCCCTGCCTTGCCCGGGCGGTATGCTCGCGGCCTCTCATAGCCTGCATGCAACCGGCACGCAGCTGGAACCACAGCCAACATCGCAGTCGAAACCGATCGAATGACACCGAAGAACACCCTGTGGGCGCTGCTGGCGCTCATGCTCGCCAGCGGCATGGCCAAAGCGCTGTACGCCGCGGCCCATTTGCAGATGCCGGCCTGGTGGATCCTCCTGACCGCCTTCCTGCTGAACTTCCTGCCCTATTACTGGTACCGCCAGGACAGCGAAGCGCGCATGTTCCGCCGCTCGCGCTGGATGAACACCTTCGTGGTCGGCATCGGGCCGGTCGCCATCCCGGTCTACCTGTTCCGCAGCCGCGAAAAAGGCCGGCGCCTGCGTTCGCTCGCCCGGATGTCCGGCTTCGTGCTGGCCATGCTGGGGGCGACCGTCATGGGCGCGATCGCCTTCTTCGTGATGCCGGGCTGACCCAGCTTTTCGACCTTTCACCATCGGACCGACATGACCTCATTTCCTCCTGCCGGCCGCGCGCGCCGGCTCGGCTGCACCCTCCTGGCCGCCCTGCTGGCGAGCGCCGCGGCATCGGCCCAGTCATTGCCGCCCGGCTGCGTTCTTGGTGAAGTGGCGACGCTGCCGCTCACGTTCCTGGCCGACAGCGTGCCGGTGGCCGAGGCCCGGATCAACGGCAAGGCGGTACAGGCCTTGATCGATTCCGGGGGCCAGCACGCGACCGTGCTGGACAAGGACACGCTGGCAGGCATGGGCGTGAAGGTGATCAGCTCCGAAACCAATTACGCCGGCGTGTATGTCCTGAATGCGAACATCGAGCATATCGCGATCGGTCCCACCGAATTCCGGAAATCCTGGTTCGCGGTCGACGATCTCTCGGAAGACGGCGTGGGCGCCCGGATCGGCGCCAACTACCTGTTCCGCAACGACGTCGAAGTCAACCTGCAGGACCGCTACCTGAAGTTCTTCAAGCCGGCCGGCTGCCTGCGCGCGCCGCTGGCCTACTGGGACCCGAAGACGCCGTCCGTCCCCTTCCAGATCCACGCTCAGCGAAAGGACCTGCGGCCCTGGTTCACGGTGCGCATCAACGGCAAGGACGTCAAGACCGTGATCTCGACCCTCACCCAGCGCTCCTACCTTGATTTGTTCACGGCCGGGCGCATGGGCCTGAGCCCGGACTCGCCCGGAGCGGTGCGCGACGGCGCGGGCATCAAATGGAACGACCTCGAGCAGGCGGTGTGGACGGTGCCGGTGGCGCAGATGGCGATCGGCGAACTGCAGGTGAAGGACTTCAGCCTGCGCCTGGTAAACATGGAGCGCTCGGGCGAGATGCTGGTGCTGGGCCTTGACTTCCTCAAGCGCCACCGCGTGTATGTCGCGATGAGCCAGAACCGGATCTATTTCAGCCCGGTCACGCAGCCCGCGCCGGCAGTGCCGGGAGCCGTCGCCGCGCCCTGAATGCCGGCGGCGGCAGCGATCAAAAAAAGGCGCCGCGGCGCCTTGTTTGCTGCCGAAGCAAAACGCTTAGGCCTTGCGGCGACGCGACAGGCCCAGGCCGGCCAGGCCGGCGGCCAGCAGTCCAAGCGATGCCGGTTCCGGTACGTCGTGCAGGCGCACGGCGAGCGACTCGTTGCAGGAGTTGGCGCAGCCGCCGCCGACGTCGCCGTCGATCAGGCTCCACTGGCCGACCTGACCCTGGCCCCAGTCGATCCAGCTGTGCTGGGTAAACCACGGGGTGGCGACGGCCACGTCGTACATGGGCAGGCCATTGACGACGTAACTGACGCTCGCTCCGCTGGCCTCATCCTTGTTGTTGCCTGTCTTGTAGTCGACATTGGCGCCGACGAACGAGAACTGGTCGGCGTCGAGGCCGCCGATCTCGTTATAGATGGCGTTGGTCATGGCGCCCCAGCCGTATGGCGACTGGATCGAAAAGTCGATCCCGCCCGGGGTCGATTTCTGGCTCCATGGCGAAATCCACGCGATGTCGTATTTGCCGACGGTGATATAGGCATTCTTCGGCAGTTCGGTGAGCATCAGCGGTGCGGCGCTGGCGGCATTGCACAGCAGGACGGCGGCAACGGCGATGGTGGTAGCGATTTTTTTCATAGTGGATTCCCTAGTTATGTGTGATTGCAATCATGGCCAAAAGCAATTGTTGTGCCAGATCTGCAAGTACTTGTATTGCCTGGGAAGCCGGATTGGAACAAGTTCGCCCTGTAAAGTTTGCCGACAGGAATATATAGTGTCTTGCTGGGATCGATGTCGGCCAGCCATGCGCCGCCGATTTCCATGTCCCGGTAAGCTGTTCCCATCACGGCGTACACCAGCCGTCCAACCCAATGGAGATTCAGCATGCGTAAAATGATCATGATGGCAATTGCAGGCTTCCTCTGGAAGAAATTCAGCGGCACGTCGGCCAAGCGCCCAGGCTATCCGCGCAACTACCGCGGCTTCTAAATGGCATCGCGGACGGGCGCGGGCAAGGTTTTCGCCCGCCGCGCCGTCCTTGCAGTAAAATCGCTGGCTTTAAGGCAACTGTTGCCTTCGACACCTTGAGGCCAGCGATGAACGAGCCGCAGCACCCACAGAGTAACGAACTCAAGCGCGGACTCAAGAACCGCCACATCCAGCTGATCGCCCTCGGCGGCGCCATCGGCACCGGACTCTTCCTCGGCGTTGCACAGACCATCCAGATGGCCGGCCCGTCGGCCCTGCTCGGCTATGCGTTCGCCGGCCTGATCGCCTTCCTCATCATGCGCCAGATGGGCGAGATGATCGTCGACGAACCGGTCGCCGGCTCCTTCGGCTATTTCGCGGCCAAATACGGCAGCCCCATGGCCGGCTTCATGTCGGGCTGGAACTACTGGGTCATGTACATACTGGTCAGCATGGCCGAACTGTCGGCGCTCGGCATCTATATCCAGTACTGGTTCCCCGAGATTCCCACCTGGGTGTCGGCGCTCGGCTTCTTCGTGCTGGTGAACCTGCTCAGCCTGATGAACGTGAAGGCCTTCGGCGAGCTCGAATTCTGGTTCTCCATCATCAAGGTCGCGGCCGTGGTCGGCATGATCGTGTTCGGCTGCTACTTGCTCATCAGCGATACAGCCGGCCCGCAGGCGGGCGTGTCCAACCTGTGGCGCCACGGCGGCTTCTTCCCGAGCGGCTTTACCGGGCTGGCGCTGTCGATGGCGGTGATCATGTTCTCCTTCGGCGGCCTGGAAATGATCGGCATCACCGCCGCCGAGGCCGACAACCCGGGGCGCACCATCCCGCGCGCCATCAACCAGGCAATCTGGCGCATCGCCATCTTCTACGTCGGCGCACTGGCCGTGCTCCTGATGCTCTACCCCTGGACCAAGGTCGCGCTGGGCGGCAGCCCCTTCGTGCTGATCTTCGCCGCGCTCGACAGCAATGTCGTGGCCAACATCCTCAACCTGGTGGTGCTGACCGCCGCGCTGTCGGTGTACAACGGCTGCGTGTACGCCAACAGCCGCATGCTGTTTGGCCTGGCCGAACAGGGCAATGCCCCGCGCGCGCTGTTGAAACTGAACCGCCGCGGCGTGCCGCTGGCCGCGCTGGCGGTGTCCGCCGTGGCCACCGGCATCTGCATCTGCATCAATTACTTCCTGCCGCGCGAAGCCTTCGGCATGCTGATGGGCCTGGCCGTTGCAGCGCTGGTCATCAACTGGGGCATGATCTGCTGGAGCCATTTGCGCTTCCGCCGCCAGAAGGAAGCGGCGGGCCAGGCCACCGCTTTCCGCAGCCCGCTGTTCCCGCTGACCAATTACCTGTGCCTGGCCTTCCTGGCCGGCATCATGGTGGTAATGTATTTGACGCCCGGCCTCCAGGTGTCGGTGTTCATGATCCCGGCCTGGCTGCTGCTGCTTGGGCTGGGTTATTGGCTGCGCCAGCGCGGCGGGGCGTCGATGGCATCCGTGTCGGCCTAGGCCAGCCGGCATCTGGATGGGACGGCAGTGCCGCGATGCGTGCGGCGCGCCGGCCGCGCTTCGAAGCGCTTGGCGTACTCAGCCGGCGCGCGCCAGCTGCGTCCTGGCGTCTTCCAGTGCCCCGAGCTGGCGTAATATCTCCGGGAACGGCATGGGTCGCCCGAACAGCCAGCCCTGGCCGAACTGCACGTGGTGCTTGCGCAGGAAATCGGCCTGCGCCTGCCCTTCGATGCCCTCGGCGATCATCTGGATGCCGAGGTCCTTGGCCATGCGGATGATGTGCTGCACCACCTGGCTGGTGGGCGCGCCGGTGCCGATCGCCTCGATGAAGCTGCGGTCGATCTTGAGATAGTCGATTTCGAGCGATTCGAGATAGGACAGGCTCGAGTAGCCGGTGCCGAAGTCGTCGATCGCTACCGCGAAGCCGTGGCGCCGCAGCGCGCCCGTGGTCTCGCGCGCCACCATCGGGTCGAGCAGGCCGCGCTCGGTGATTTCCAGGATCAGGTTGCCCGGCCCGGCCTGCATCGCCCCGACCGTCTCCTGCAGGCGTTTCAGGAAGCCCGGCGCATGGAAATCCGCCGGGGCCACATTCACGCCCACGTGAAAGCCCGGATGCGCCGCCAGGTAGGCGCCGGTGTCGCGGGCTACCATGTCGAACACCTGCTGCGTGAGCCGGACGATCAGGCCGTTCTGCTCGGCAATCGGGATGAACAGGTCCGGCCCCACGATTTCGCCGGTCGGACGGCGCCAGCGCACCAGCGCCTCGACCCCGATCCAGGCGCCAGTATCGAGTTCGACAATCGGCTGGTATTCGAGGAAAAATTCCTTGCGCCGCAAGGCGACCTTCACCGCCGACGGCAGCGCCATCTGCTGGCGCGCCAGGTGCAGGATCGCCAGGGCCAGCACAACGCCTGCCAGCAGGCCGGCCGGCACCAGGCGCAGGGCCACGTCCTGCGAGCGCCCCTGCAGGTAATGCAGCGGCACCGCCGCAATGCCGGCCGTCATGTAGCGCGTCGAGCGCACCACCGCCACGATGTGGCCGTCTTCAATGAAGACCACCTCGCGCCGGCGTCCGAGGCGCCGCAGCCAGTCCGGGTCCACATGGCCGCGTTCGATCACAGGCACCGGGTAATTCAGCGACATCACGGCCAGGGCCACGTCGGGCTCGCTCTTGGCCGTGTCGATCGCCAGCTGTTTGTGCACGATGGCTGCGAAGCGCCCCGCCTGGACCACGATGAAGGTGATATCCGGGGCGAAGCGAAAGCGCACGTTGCGGCGTATCTGCGCGCCTGTGGAGCTGGTGTAGTCGGGCGGTCCGAGCTCGAGCGCGCTGGCCGGGCCGGCAATGGACGAGCACAGCATGCGCTCGCCCTCGACATAGCCGACCGCCTGGATATAGCTGGAACTGAGGTCGATCTCGCGCATCAGGTCCAGGCTGGCCGGCGCGCATGGCGCCGCAGTGTGCATCGCGGCCAGGCGGCCCAGGCCGGCCCGCACCTGGTCGCCGGTCTGGTCGGCCCGCTGCACCACGTCGCGCGCGTAGCCGAGCGCGTGGATGCTTTCCGCCTTGAAGGCCTGACGCTCCGACTCCTCGATCGCCAGCCAGATCGGCAACCCGATGCCTGCGGTCGCAACCACGAGGGTCAGGAGGACGGCGACGGTTTTTTTCATGGTTGCCTGCGCTGGGCCGGATGGACCCGCCCGGGCACGGTCCATACTACTGCCACCGCGCCCGGTCCGCAAATGCGCGAGGCTTTGTACCCTACGGCCACGCGGAGGCGCCCTTCTATGCTGCATAGCAATATGAAAATAATTGGCCCGTGACGCCGTGCGAAGGGCGGTTCGCCGTATCATGCTTGCCGCAAGTCACCTTACAAAGGGGTAGCGTTTATGAGTCAGAGTAAGCCTCTGTCGCTGCATGTACCGGAGCCTACCGGCCGTCCGGGCTGCAAGACCGATTTTTCGTATCTCCAATTGAGTCCGGCCGGCGCCGTCCCGCGTCCGCCGGTCGATGTCGCGCCGATCGACACCAGCGGCATCGCCTCATCCCTGATCAGCGTGCTGGACGAAGCCGGCAATGCCGTCGGGCCGTGGGCGCCCGAGCCCGACCGCGAGCTGTTCCGCTTCGGCCTGCGCACGATGATGAAGACCCGCATTTTCGACGCGCGCATGGTGATCGCCCAGCGCCAGAAGAAAATGTCCTTCTATATGACCTCGCTCGGCGAGGAAGCCATCGGCACCGCCCAGGCGCTCGCGCTGCAGGACGGCGACATGCATTTCCCAACCTACCGCCAGCAAAGCCTGCTGTTCGCCAAGCAGGTGCCGCTGGTCGAGATGATCTGCCAGCTGCTGTCGAACGAGCGCGACCCGCTCAAGGGCCGCCAGCTGCCGGTGATGTATTCGGTACGCCGCGCCGGCTTCTTCACCATTTCCGGCAACCTCGCCACCCAGTACCCGCAAGCGGTCGGCTGGGCCATGGCCTCGGCCATCAAGGGCGACACAAAAATCGCCTCGGCCTGGATCGGCGACGGCGCCACCGCCGAATCCGATTTTTCCACCGCCCTCACCTTTGCCCACGTCTACCGCGCGCCGGTGATCCTGAACGTGGTCAACAACCAGTGGGCGATCTCGACCTTCCAGGCCATCGCCGGCGGCGAGAGCGTCACTTTTGCTACCCGCGGCATCGGCAGCGGCATCGCCTCGCTGCGCGTGGACGGCAACGACTTCCTGGCCGTGCTGAGCGCTTCGCGCTGGGCCGCCGAACGGGCGCGCAGCAACCTCGGGCCGGCCCTGATCGAATGGGTTACCTACCGCGCAGGTCCCCACTCGACCTCGGACGATCCGGGCCGCTACCGCCCGGCCGACGACGTCTCGCGCTTCCCGCTGGGCGACCCGATTCAACGCCTGCGCAAGCACCTGACGAATCTCGGCTGGTGGTCGGACGAAGAAAACGACGCCGTGCAGGCGGAGCTCGAAGCGGAAATCCTCGCGGCCCAGAAAGAAGCCGAAAGCTACGGCATCCTGGGCGACGAGCGCGCGCCGAGCGCCGCCACGATGTTCGAGGACGTATACAAAGAGATGCCGGAGCACCTGCGCCGGCAGCGCCAGGAACTGGGAGTATGACGATGGCACGCGACGATCAAAACAAAGACGTGGCCACCATGCCGATGACCATGATCCAGGCGCTGCGCTCGGCCATGGACGTCATGATGGAGCGCGACAATAACGTGGTGGTGTATGGCCAGGACGTCGGCTATTTCGGCGGCGTGTTCCGCGTCACCGACGGCCTGCAGGCCAAGTACGGCAAATCGCGCGTGTTCGATGCGCCGATTTCCGAAGGCGGCATCGTGGGCACGGCGGTCGGCATGGCCGCCTATGGCCTGCGCCCCGTGGTCGAAATCCAGTTCGCCGACTATTTCTATCCGGCGACCGACCAGATCGTGTCGGAAGCGGCGCGCCTGCGCTACCGCTCGGCCGGCGAATTCACGGCCTCGATGGTGATCCGCATGCCTTGCGGCGGCGGCATCTGGGGCGGCCAGACCCACAGCCAGAGTCCGGAAGCCTTCTTTACCCACGTCTGCGGGCTGCGCACGGTGATGCCGTCCAACCCCTACGACGCCAAGGGCCTGCTCATCGCCTCGATCGAGAACGACGATCCGGTGATCTTCCTGGAACCCAAGCGTTTATATAACGGCCCCTTCGACGGCCACCACGACCGTCCCGTCGTGCCCTGGTCGGGCCAGGCGCTGGGCAATGTGCCGACCGGGTATTACACGGTGGACCTGGACAAGGCCTCCATTGTCCGCCCGGGCAGCGACGTCACCGTGCTGGCCTACGGCACCATGGTCTGGGTCTCGGAAGCGGCCGCACGCGAGAGCGGCGTCGATGCCGAAGTGATCGACCTGCGCAGCATCTGGCCGCTCGATCTCGACACCATCGTGAAATCGGTGCAGAAGACCGGCCGCTGCGTGATCGTGCATGAAGCCACGAAAACCAGCGGCTTCGGCGCGGAACTGGCGGCGCTGGTGCAGGAACACTGCTTCTACCACCTGGAGGCGCCGATCGAGCGCGTCGCCGGCTGGGACACCCCTTACCCGCATGCGCAGGAATGGGCTTATTTCCCGGGGCCGGACCGCGTTGCGGCGGCCCTGAAACGCGCGATGGAGGGTCAATAGACATGGGCATTCACGTTATCAAGATGCCGGACCTGGGCGAAGGCATCGCGGAAGTCGAAGTCGTGGCCTGGCATGTCCAGCCGGGCGACACGGTCAAGGAAGACCAGGTGCTGGCCGACGTCATGACCGACAAGGCGACCGTCGAGATCCCCTCGCCGGTGGCGGGCACCATCACGAGCCTGGGCGGCGCGATCGGCCAGGCGATGGCGGTCGGCGCGGAGCTGATCCGCCTGGAAGTGGCAGGCGCCGGCAACTATTCTGGCGACAAGGCCAGGCAGGAACCGGTGCAGTCGGCGGCCTCGAAAGCGCCGGCCGAAGAGGTCGCCGAGCCCCAGCTGGCAGCGGTGGCGCAGGCCGAGGCGTGCGCGCCAGCTGCGCGCGCCCCGGCCCCGGCCGCGCCGCAGAAACCGCAGGCACGCGCGCATCAACAGGCCCCGGCCATGCGTGCAGAGGGCGACAAGCCGCATGCCGCGCCGGCCGTGCGCCAGCGCGCCTGGGACCTGGGCATCGAGCTGCAGTTCGTGCATGGCAGCGGCCCGGCCGGCCGCGTCACCCACGCCGACCTCGACGAGCATGTCGCCGGACGGCGCCAGGGTGGCCAGGGCGCCGGCAGCGACAACCGCTATGCACAGCTGCAGGGCGAGCACGCCACGCCGATCATCGGCCTGCGCCGCAAGATCGCCGAGAAGATGCAGGAGGCCAAGCGCCAGATCCCGCACTTCACCTATGTCGAAGAAATCGACGTCACCGAACTGGAACTGCTGCGAGCAGGGCTCAATGCGCGCTATGGCCCCGAGCGCGGCAAGCTCACCCTGCTGCCGCTCCTGATGCGCGCCGTGGTGCTGGCTATCCGTGCGTATCCGATGATGAATGCGCGCTACGATGACCAGAACAACCTGCTGACGCAGTACGACCCGGTCCACCTGGGCATCGCGACGCAAACCGAGGCCGGGCTGATGGTGCCGGTGGTGCGCCATGCCGAAGCACGCGACCCGTGGGCCAGTTCCGCGGAAGTGGCGCGCCTGGCCGATGCCGCGCGCAATGGCAAGGCCACGCGCGACGAGCTCACTGGCTCCACCATCACGATCACCAGCCTGGGTCCGTTGGGCGGCATCGTCACCACCCCGGTCATCAACCGTCCGGAAGTGGCGATCATCGGCACCAACCGCATCGTCGAGCGTCCGGTGATCCGCGACGGCGCCATGGTGGCGCGCAAGATGATGAACCTGTCGTCCTCGTTCGACCACCGCGTGATCGACGGCCAGGTGGCGGCGAAGTTCGTGCAGACGATTCGCGGCTATCTCGAAACCCCCGCCACCATCTTCGTGGAGTAAACAGATGGAGACACTCAATACCACCCTGCTCATCATCGGCGGCGGTCCGGGCGGCTACGTCGCCGGCATCAAGGCGGGCCAGCTCGGCGTGCAGACCATCCTGGTCGAAGGCGCGCAGCCGGGCGGCACCTGCCTGAATATCGGCTGCATCCCGTCCAAGGCCCTGATCCACGCGGCCGATGAATTCTGCAAGGCGCGCAGCTACGCGGCGGAGACTTCGCCGCTGGGCATCACGGGGTCGGACCCGCGCATCGACCTCGATCGCACCGTGGCCTGGAAGGACGGCATCGTCAAGAAGCTGACCGGCGGCGTCGGCGCCCTGCTCAAGAAAAACGGCGTGAAGCTGGTAAGCGGCTGGGCCACGATTTTGGACGGCAAGACGGTCGAAGTCACGCCGGATGGCAGCAGCGAAGCCACCGTGCGCATCCGCTGCGAGCACATGCTGCTGGCCAGCGGCTCGGTGCCGGTCGAGCTGCCCTTCATGCCTTTCGGCGGCGCGGTCATCTCGAGCACCGAAGCGCTCTCCCCAGGCGGCATTCCGCAGCGACTGGTCGTGGTCGGCGCCGGCTATATCGGCCTGGAGCTGGGCACGGCCTACCGCAAACTCGGTTCGCAAGTCACGGTCGTCGAAGCGGCGGACCGCATCCTGCCGGCTTACGATGCGGACCTCGTGAAACCGGTCGCGTCCGCGCTGGGGCGCCTGGGCGTCGAGCTGCGCCTGGCCACCTCGGTGCTGGGCATGGACGACAGCGATGGCCAAACGAGGGTGCGCATCCGCGATGCCTCCGGAGTCGAATCCTTGCTGGAGGCGGACCGCGTGCTGGTGGCGGTCGGGCGCAAGCCGCGTACCGTCGGCTGGGGCCTGGAAAACCTGATGCTCGACATGGACGGCCGGGCCATCAAGGTGGACAGCCAGTGCCGCACCTCGATGCGCAACGTGTGGGCGATCGGCGACCTTGCGGGCGAGCCGATGCTGGCGCACCGCGCGATGGCGCAGGGCGAGATGGTGGCCGAGATCGTGTCCGGCAAGCGCCGCGAGTTCTCCCCTGCTGCGATCCCGGCCGTGTGCTTCACCGACCCGGAAATCGTGGTGGTCGGGATGTCGCCGCCGGATGCGGACAAGGCCGGCATCGAGATCATCACCGCCAGCTTCCCGTTCAGTGCCAACGGACGCGCGATGACCATCGAAAGCACCGATGGCTTCGTGCGGGTGGTGGCAAGGAAGAGCGACCACCGCATCGTCGGCTGGCAGGCCGTCGGCGGCGCCGTGTCGGAACTGGCGGCGGGCTTCACCCAGTCGATCGAGCTGGGCGCCCAGCTGGAAGACATCGCCGGCACCATCCACGCCCACCCGACCCTGGGTGAAGCGGTGCAGGAAGCCGCCATGCGCGCGCTCGGCCACGCGCTGCACATCTGATCGTTCTATCGCTGCCGCCCGCCCGGGCGGCAGCGTTTCACCTTCCCCGCTCGCCCCTTTGCCTCCGAATACTACGAATTCGGAGCTTTCGCTTGTTGCCTTAATCCCGTATGCATAAATAGCTTAACGACCAAATAATATTGGCATGGGCACGTTTCATGCCGAATTTGCGAATTTCACAATCCCATGCAATAATCGCGGCCCTCGCGAATACTCGCAGAATAAAAATCACCAAGGAATTGAACATGTTCAAGAAAATCGCCGCTGCAGCCGCCCTCGTCATCGCTTCGTCGTCGGCCTTCGCCGCCCAGCCCGGCACCTTCTATGTCGGCGCCGATGTCGGCAAGACCAAGATCGACGACGCGTCGGGCCGCGCGACCAGCGCCGGCATCTTCGCCGGTTACACCTTCGTCCAGAACGTCGCGGTCGAAGCCGGCTACCGCCGCCTCGGCGAATACACCGTCAGCGCATTCGGCGTGACCGGTGACCTGGACGTCGACCAGGCTGCCGTGTCGGTCGTCGGCACCCTGCCGCTGAACGGCGGCTTCAGCCTGCTTGGCCGCCTTGGCTACAACTACCTGGAAGCCAAGGCCAATGTTCGTGGCTCGACCGCTACCGAATCGACCTCGGGAGCCGTGGTTGGCCTGGGCGTCGGCTACGCATTCACCCCGGCCGTGTCGGCACGCCTGGAAGTGCAAAAGCCAGCCAGCGACACCACCAACCTGAGCGTTGGCGTCGCCTTCCAGTTCTAAGCAGTCGTGTCGATGCGCTGCCCCGGGGCAGCGCCTGCGCAATGAGAAAGGCCCGGCCCGCACCGGGCCTTTTTTCATGCGGCCGAGAGTGCGGCCCGGGGACGGGGCGCGGTGGCCAGCACGGCGCCCAGCGTGAGCGCCGAATCGGCCACGGAGTCGATGTCGGGCAGGTAGCCGTCCTCGATCCAGCGCAGGGCGATGTGGATCACGCCGCCGACCACGCCGGCCTGCAGCAGCTCGTCGTGCGGGGCGCCGGGCGGCGCCACGATGCGGGCAACCTCGCGCCCGATGGTGCGCAGGGCCGCATCAAAGGCGAGGTCGACCGCGCGGCTGACGCCGCGGATCTCGACCAGGAACACGCGCGCCGATTGCGGTTCGCGCTGCAGGGCCGCGAAATAGGCATGCAGCATGGCGCGCGAGCGCGCGATCCGTCCGCGCCCGGCTTCTTCCGCGGCGCGCGTGATCTCCCCCAATACCGAATAGGTGACGGCGTTGAAGGAATCGATCAAGAGCGCCTCGCTGTTGGCGAAGGATTCGTAAAAATAGCGTTCGGTCAGGCCGGCCTGCTCGCAGACCGCCTTGACGGTGGCCTGGTGGTAGCCGCGCTCGCCATAGACGGCAAGCGCGGCGGCCACCAGGCGCGCGCGGCGTTCGGCGCGCCGTTCGTCCTGCGACAGTCCCCGGTAGGAGCGCGTGGTGGTAAGCTCAGCTTTCATACCGACATTCTACACAGAAACATGTCATTGATATTGTGACAATGTACAGTGTCAGTATTCGACCGATGACAACCGGAACGCCAGCGCATCTGCGTGGTGCCCGACGGCGACCTGTTCAGGGCGATCCGCGCGGTGCGCGCCTCAGTTGTCACCGACCACATCGCGCGCTTCACCGGGCGCGGCATCCTGCTGCAATCGGGGCGGGAGCTGGAAGCCGACCTGGCGATCATGGCCACGGGTTTGCGCCTCGAGCTGTCCGGCGGCGCCGCGCTCACGGTGGATGGCCGCGCAGGCAGGCTGGGTCCGCCGGCTGCAGCGCCACCTGGAGGCGCACGGGCAGGCGGTCGCGGTGGCGCCGCGCGACCCGGGCATGGCCCCGGCCCCCTTCCCCGATTTCACCTCGGGCTATGTCGAACGCGCGCCCACCTGCTGCCGATGCAGGGCGCGCGCTAGCCCTGGCGGGTCTACCAGAACTACCCGTGCGACCTCCTGAGCATCCGTTGCAGCCGCATCGACGACGGCGACCTCCGGCTTACCCCGAAAGGAAACCAGGCATGTACCCAGGATGCGACAATCGCGGCGAAAGCGAGCGGCGGGACGATGACCACGGCATCCATCTTCGTGTAGTGGCCCGCCACAGCAAATCGCGCTTCGTGCCGCGTACACTGAAGAAAGAGGACACGCCGCTCACCGGGTGATATCGGGACGCGGCAAAGCGCCGGGGTGCATGCGCACACCCGGCGCCGGCGCGCCCTGGCGCGCCTATGGTGGTGCTTCGATCAGCGTCCGCCGGCGGGTCCCTTGTCCTTGCGTCCGGCGCCGCCCGGCTGGCCCGGCTGCTCCTGCTGGCCCGACTGGCGGTTGCCGGCCCCGCTGCCGGAACGGCTGGCGATGCCTTCCATCCCGGTCTGGATCTCGCCGCTGAAACTGCCGCCGGCGAAGCCCTGATCGGCTTCCTGTTCGGCCGTGTCGCCGGCGAGCAGGTCATCGGTGCGGCTGTCGCGCTGCTCCGAGCCCTGTTGCTCGAGCTTGCCCGCATCGCCCGTGCCGCCGGCACCCATGCTGCCGGCGCTGCTGGTGCCGTTCTTGGTGACCTGGTCGTAGTTGCGCCCTTTGGCGTCCTTGCCATCGCTTTGCATCGACATACTGTAGCCTCCCTGGATTGGATTCAGGAGGCCATGATAGCCCCGCGCGCGGCGCGCACGCATAGGCGCCGGCCCGTTCCGCCTGTAGGATCAGGCCGCCCAGGAAGGCGCAATGGAGGCCTGCGTCTGCCCAGCGCATGCAGCATGCCTCGCAGGTCGTAGAGGGCGCCGCCGGGCATCTTCCACACGAAGCGGGCACAGCGCCACGGCTTATTAATTTCACAATGTACAATCCGGTATCTGTTCAAGGACTTCCCAGGATTGCCCATGACTTCCGACCTCCGCGCCCTGGTCGTCTTTGCCGACCCGTCGCTGCACCGCTCGCGCATCAGCCGCCGCGTCGTCGACGCCGTCACCGGTCTGCCCGGCGTGATGGTGCAGGACCTGTACCAGCTCTATCCCGATTTCTACATCGACGTTCGGCGCCAGCGCGAGCTGGTCAAGGCCGCGCCGCTGGTGGTGTTCATGTTCCAGTTCAGCTGGTATGCGATGCCGGCGCTCCTGAAGGAATGGTTCGATACCGTCTTCAAGCCCGAGTGGGCGCTCGACCAGCCCGGGCCGCTGGCAGGCAAGGCCGCCTGGGCGGCGGTGGCGGCAAGCGGCGCTTCAAGCGACTACCGCCCAGGCGGCACGCATGGCCGGCCGCTGCTCGATTTTCTGGCGCCGCTGGAGCAGGCCACGCGCAGTTGCGGCATGCGCTGGTTCGAGCCGCACGTGTTCTACGGCGCAGATTCGTACGACCCGGAAGCCGCCACCCGCCACGCCGCGCAACTGCATGCGCAGCTGGCGCTTCACGCCGGCATCGGCACGGAAGATATCGCCGCCGGAGGCGCGCATGGAGCATAGCCTCTTGATCAACGCCTTCGTCTACCTGGCTGCCGCCGTAATCGCGGTGCCGCTCGCCAAGCGCCTGGGCCTGGGTGCGGTGCTCGGTTACCTGCTGGCCGGGATCGCCATCGGTCCGTGGGGCCTGGCCCTGATCCGCGAAGTCGAGACCATCCTGCACTTCTCGGAATTCGGCGTCGTGCTGCTGCTGTTCGTGATCGGCCTTGAGCTCGAGCCGACCCGCCTGTGGGCGCTGCGCCGCTCGATCTTCGGCTGGGGCACGGCGCAGGTGCTGGGCGTGACCGCCCTGCTGTTGCTGGCGGCCGTGCTGGTGGGATTCGGCTGGAAGGCGGCGCTGATTGCCGCGCTCGGGCTGTCGCTGTCGTCCACCGCGATTGCGCTGACCACGATGCAGGAACGGAACCTGATTCCCACCCCGGCCGGCCAGGCCGGCTTTTCGATCCTGCTGTTCCAGGACATCGCGGCAATCCCGATGATCGCCCTGGTCCCGGTGCTGGGCGTGCCCGATTCGCATCCCGACGCCGGCTGGGTGGGCGTGCTCAAGGCGGTGGCCGTGATCGGCGGCCTGGTCGTCGCGGGACGCTACCTGGTGCGCCCGCTGCTGCGCTTCATCGCCCGCACCGGCATGCGCGAAATCTTCACCGCGTTCGCCCTGCTCCTGATCATCTCGATCTCCCTGCTCATGGCCTCGGTGGGCATGTCGATGGCGCTGGGGGCCTTCATGGCCGGCGTGCTGCTGGCCGATTCCGAGTACCGACACGCGCTGGAAACCGACCTCGAACCCTTCAAGGGCCTGCTGCTCGGCTTGTTTTTCATCGCGGTGGGCATGTCGGTCGACTTCGGGGTGTTCCTGGCCCGGCCCCTCTTGATCCTGCTGGCGGCGCTGGCCTTCCTCGCCGTCAAGCTGTTCGTGCTGTGGGCCTTGGCGGCCCGCTTCGGCATGACCGGGCGCCAGCGGGTGCTGTTCGCCTTCCTGCTGTCGCAGGGCGGCGAATTCGCCTTCGTGGTGTTCGGCGCAGCCGCCACCGCCCGCGTGTTCGACGAGCAGACCGCCTCGATGCTGGTGGTTATCGTGGCACTGTCGATGATGGCCACGCCGCTGCTGCTCATTCTCTACGACCGGGTGCTCGAGCCGCGCTGGCAGCGCCGTCACAAGCGCCTGGACGACGCCATCGACGCCAACCAGGGCCACGTGATCATCGCCGGCTTCGGGCGCTTCGGCCAGATCGTCGGCCGCCTGCTGCACGCCAACCAGGTGCCGCTGACCATGCTGGATCACGACCCGGACCAGATCGACACGCTGCGCGAATTCGGCTTCAAGGTGTTCTATGGCGACGCCACCCGCACCGACCTGCTGCACGCCGCCGGTGCCGCGCACGCGCGGGCATTGGTGCTGTCGGTGAACGGCATCGAGGACAGCCTCAAGCTGGCTGGCGCGGTGCGCGCGGAATTCCCCGACCTGCCGATCCTTGCGCGCGCGCGCAACATTACCCACTACTATCAGCTGATGGACCTGGGCGTGACGATCGTGGAGCGCGAAACCTTCGAGTCGGCCCTGATGCTGGGCCGGCGCGTGATGGAAGAACTGGGTTTCGGCGCCTATTTCGCGCGCCAGGCCGCAATGCGCTTCCGGGAGCACAACATCAAGAGCGTGCTCGAGGTCTACCCCTACTACCAGGACCGCGAACAATATGTCTCGATGGCGCGGCGCGCGCGCGAAGAGCTGCATGCGATGTTCGAGCGCGACTTCGTGGCCATGAAGCGCGACCGCGACGAAGAACGCGATCAGTAGCGGCGCTTGTGCCCGATCCGTCAGCGCGTCGAGGAAAGCTCGGCCAGGGCGCCGTGCGGCGCGGCGGCCATGACCCGGTTGCGCCCGCCCCGCTTGGCCCGGTAGAGCTGGGCGTCGGCCAGGGCGATCAGCTCCTGGACGTCGAGCGCGCCTGCCTCGTTCATCGCCACCCCGACGCTGACCGTGCAGCCACCGGGCAGCCCGGGGAGCGCCGCGGTCCGCGCGGCAAACCGCTGGCGGACCGTTTCCGCCAGGTCGATCAGGGAACGCGGCGTGCAGGCCTCGGCGACCAGGCAGAACTCTTCCCCGCCCCAGCGCGAGGCCGTTGCATGCGCGTCGTCCAGGCCGAGCAGCACCGCGCCCATGGCGGCAAGCACCTGGTCACCGGTGTCGTGCCCGTGGGTGTCGTTGACCTTCTTGAACTCGTCGACGTCGAGCAGCAGGACCCCGACCGGCCCGCGCTCCCCGGCCTGCCGGGCGAGCAGGCGGTCGAAGGTGCGCCGGATGCCGCGCCGGTTCAGCAAGCCTGTCAGCAGGTCGTGATCGGCCGCGGCGCGCACTTCCGACACCAGCCGCAGCATGATCAGGAGCATCAGCATCGAATTGCCGATTACGGCGCTGAGCAGGACGCCGGCCCAGCTGATGATATTGGCGATCGGGAGCTGGGGCGCGCCGTAATCGAAGTTCAGCGAACTGGTGGCCACCAGAGCGCCCTGTGCCAGCGCGGTCAGGCCCTGCAGCAGGGCCACGGCGCTGGCGACGTAGAAGGCCTTGCGCGAAAATAGGTCCGGATAGCGGAACATGATCCAGGCCGTGCCCAGGTTGAACACGGCCTGGTAGGCGCACAGCGTGCCGATGCGCCAGGCCGTATGCGGATACACGAAGGTGAACGCCACCGTCAGCACGGTCGCGACCGCGCCCGCCACCGGCAACAGCAGCCTGCTGTGGGAATGCCTGCAGAAATCCAGGGTCCCGGTCAGCATGTAGGCATGGCCGATGCCGAACGGGATGTTAAAGAACAGCGAGGCCCAGCGCCAGTCGTCGATCAGGCGCGGCCCGTCGATCACGGTCGCGAAACCGAAGGCCAGGCAGCCGACCGCCCAGTAGCGCACGCCGGCAATCTGGCGCGCGAGCGCGCCGAGCGCGAAGAACATCGCGCTGGCGGCCAACGATACCAGGCCCAGTACCGTCGTCAAGGTTGGCTCGTCGATCGTCATTGCCGCGTGTGCCGAAAAATGTCAGCTACTCCATGTCTACCAGACTAGACCTAGTATGCGACAGGCGCGTATTTGGCCCCGCCACCTTGGCAAAAGACTACCGTGGGGCCGCCGGCCGCCAGACGCAGCCCAAAAAACAGCCTGCCGGGTGTCGTAAATCCGCCAAGCCGCGACTGTTTCCATCCAGGAATTGTTATACTTGGACACGCGGCCTTGTCACAAACGCGCTCCCATTCACCCCATGGCGGCCCGCGCCGCCCACATGGCATTACCGTGAAATCCACCGACCCCCTGCCGGACGCTCTTGCACTGCTCGCCGCCGAGAACTCCGCGCTGATCGACAACGCCCTTGACCTGCTGGTCGTGCTCGATGCCGGCGGCCGTATCCTGCGCGCCAATGCCGCCTCGCGCGCCCTGCTCGGTTTCGCGCCGGACGAACTGGTCGGGCGGCACTATAACGAGTTCGTTCATCCGGACCAGCACGCCGAGGCGCTTGGCCTCGAGGCCGGCCTGCAGAACGTGCATCCGGAACAGATGGACATCCCGCTGCGCATGCGCCGCAAGGACGGCGGCGTGGTGCTGATGTCGCTGTCGGCGCGCTGGTCCGATGCGCACCGGCGCATGTTCCTGACGGCGCGCGACATCACCGAGCAGCAGCACGCGCGCGAAGCGCTGCAGCGCTCGGAGGCGGCGCTGGGCAGCATGCTGGAGAGTATCGGCGACGCTTTCTTCGCCGTCGACAGCGAGTGGCGCGTCACCTATGCCAACCGCAAGGCGGGCGACTTCGTGGGGGTCGACCCAGGCACGGCTATCGGGCGGCAGCTGCTCGAGGTCGCGCCCGACCTGCAGCAGTCGAAGGTCCTGCCCCGTTACGTGCATGCGATGGAAACCCGCCAGCGCGACACCTTCGAAGTGTTCTGGGAGCCGCACGCGCTGTGGATCGAAGTGCGGGTCTACCCGAACGACGATGGCATTTCGGTCTATTTCCATGGCATCGCCGCCAAGCGCCAGGCCGAGCAGGCCCTGCGCAAGAGCGAGCAGCGCTTCCGCAACCTGTTCAACCAGGCCGGCGACAGCATCATGATCGTCGATGCCGCCCTGCGCATCGTCTCGGTGAACGACCAGGCCTGCGCGCGCTTCGGCTATGCGCGCGACGAATTCCTCGGCCGCCAGGTCACCGAGGTGAACTTCGGCATGCCCGGCGCTCAAGCGGTGCTGGCCGGTCTGCGCGCCGGGCAGGCCCAGCTCCTGCGCATGGATAAACGCTGCAAGGACGGCAGCAGCTTCCCGGCCGAAGTCCAGATCTCGCGCTTCGACGACGAAGGCGAGGAATTCTTCCTGGCCGTGATCCGCGACCTCAGCGACCGCGAACATGCCGAGCGCCAGCTGTGCGAGAGCGAGCAGCGCTTCCGTGAAGTGATCGAGATGACCCCGGCCGGCTACCTGGTGGCCGATCCAGACGGCGCGCTGCGCGACGTGAATCCGGCCCTGTGCGCCATGTCCGGCTATCCGCGCGAGATGCTGCTGGCGCTGCGCCTGGCCGACCTGTTCGTGTCCTTCCCGCTGGCGACCCTGGACGGCGGCACGCCGGCTGCGGTACAGGGCCTGGAAGCGGTGCTGCGCCACCGCAACGGCTACCACATCCATGTCCTGTTCAACGGCAGCATCAAGCGCGACGACGCCGGCAATGCCCTGGCGCTGACCGGCCTGATGACCGACATCACCGGGCGCAAGGCGTTCGAAACCCGCCTGCAGCAGCTGGCGACCCACGACACCCTCACCGGGCTGCCCAACCGCGCCCTGCTGGGCGAGCGCGTGCAGCAGATGCTCGACGCCTGCGCCTACGGCGGCGCGGTGGCCGTGATGTTCCTCGACCTCGACCGCTTCAAGGAAGTCAACGACTCCTTCGGCCACGAGATGGGCGACGTGCTGCTGTGCGAAGTGGCCGCGCGCCTGCGCCGCGTGATTCGACCGAGCGACATCATCGCGCGCCTGGGCGGCGACGAATTCGTGGTGGCCGCGTATTGCGCCACCGGCCAGGCGGGGGCCGCGCGCATCGCCGACAAGCTGCTCGGCGTGCTCACCGCACCGGTGACGGTCGCCGGGATCGACGTGATCGTCGGCGCCTCGATCGGCATCAGCATGTTCCCGCAAGATGCGCAAACCCGCGAGATGCTGTTCCAGACCGCCGACACCGCGATGTACCGCGCCAAGAGCTCGGGCCGCAACCGCTACCGCTTCTTCGAACCGGAGATGACGGTGGCGACCCAGATGCGCATGGCGCTGGAAGTGTCGCTGCGACCGGCGCTGGCGCGCGGCGAATTCGAGCTGCACTACCAGCCGCGCATCGCGCTGGCCGGCATGGAACTGGTGGGCATGGAAGCCCTGATCCGCTGGAACCACCCGGAGCGCGGCCGCGTCCCGCCGCAGCAGTTCATCGCGATCGCCGAGGAGACCGGCCTGATCGTCGACATCGGCCGCTGGGTGCTGTTTGAGGCCTGCACCCAGACGCGCCGCCTGATGGACGAATACCGGCGTCCGGTCGCGGTATCGGTCAACGTGTCGGCGCGCCAGCTGGCCCAGCCGGCCTTCGTGGACGAAGTGCGCACCGTGCTGGCGCGCACCGGCCTGCCGCCCGATTGCCTGGAACTGGAGCTGACCGAGAGCGCGCTGATCGAAGACATCGAGCACACCGCGAAGATGCTGCGCGAGCTCAAACGCCTGGGCATCAGCCTGGCGGTCGACGACTTCGGCACCGGCTTCTCGAGCCTGGCCTACCTGCGGCGCTTCCCGATCGACGTGCTCAAGCTCGACCGCTCCTTCGTGATGCAGCACGACGAAGACGTTTCGAGCTTCGACTTCATCAAGGCCTTCGTGGACATGGCGCATGCGCTGAACATGGCGGTGGTGGCCGAGGGGGTGGAAACCGTCGAGGTGCTGGACCTGCTGCGCGCGGCGCGCTGCGACCAGGCGCAAGGGTATTACCTGGCGCGGCCAATGCCGCTGGGCGAACTGCGCGCCGTCATCGAAGCGAGCGGCGCACAAAGCGCGCTGGCGCGCTGAATCGTTGTAACACGGCAGCGCTCGGACGTTGTTGTTGCTCTGCAATTTCGAAGTTGTAGCATCGACATTCATCCGATTCGTAAGAATGGACGACGTCAGGCCTCAGCATTACTGAAGAGGCGCCTTCCGAATCTACCCATCGGTATGGATTCCGGTGAGGGTCACACAAGAACCATCCGGAATCGTTGTACGATATGCCATCGGGCTCCGGCAAGGATGGCGTATGACGGCGGAGAGTGCGGTCTTGGGTGACAGCTGGTCGGGACATGTCTTGCGCGCGCTTGACGCGCAATTCGCCAACAAGCTGCGCTTGTCGCTGGTCGGCAGCCAGGAAGGAGTCCATTGATGCCGATGCTTGTCGACGCGCGCATGGTAGAGGACCTGCGCCGCTTCAACCGCAAGCTTGCCTTTGCGCCGCGCGTGCGCTACCGTTACCGGATCACGCCCCTGCTCGGCCAGGCGCTGCTGCGCCTGACCCAGTTCGGGTCGGATGCGAAGCTGCGCCGCAAGGGGATCCGCGTGGAGTTCCGGATGGCCGAAGCCGATGGCCTGCAGGTGCCGCTGCGCGTGCTCCGGCCTGCCGGGACGCCGCGCGGGGTGGTGCTCGACATCCACGGCGGCGGCTGGGTGATCGGCAATCCCGAAATGAACGATGCGCTCAATGCCGCCATCGCCCGCGCCTGCAATGTGGTGGTGGTGTCGGTCGGCTACCGGCTGGCGACGCAGGCGCCGATCGCGGCGGTGATCGACGACTGCCTGGCCGCGGCCACCTGGCTGCTCGGGGACGGGCTGCCCGGCTGCGAAGGCTTGCCTGCCCTGGTAGTCGGCGAATCGGCCGGCGCCCACCTGGCCGCGGCCACGCTGCTGATGCTCAAGGCCAGGCCCGGGCTGCTGCGGCGCGTCGAAGGCGCCGTGCTGTATTACGGCGTGTACGACCTGGCGGGCAGCCCGAGCGTGCGCACCGCCGGCCCCGGCACCCTGGTGCTGGACGGACCGGCCATGCTCCCTGCCCTGCATCGACTGACGCCCGGCATGGACGAGGCCGAGCGCCGCCAGCCGCCGCTGTCGCCGCTTTACGGGGATCTCAAGGACATGCCGCCCGCGCTGATGTTCACGGGCGGGCGCGACCCGCTGCGCGACGATACGCTGTCGATGGCGCGCCTGTGGTCCGCGCATGCCCACGTCGAGCTGGTCGACCTGCCCGAAGCTGCGCATGGCCTGATTCACTTTCCTGCCGCGATGGGCCGGGCAGCCTGTCTGCATGCCCAGGCCTGGATCAACGGCCGGCTGGCCCGGGCGCACGGGACCCAGGCCTTGCAGGCCAACGCCCGCCAGGCCTAGGTCACCAGCCCCGCCGGCGCCGGCTGGCGCGTGAAGGTCGGCCCAGTGGTCGTCGGCCGGTTGCCGTTCCAAACCAGCTGGTCGATGCACATGCGCCGCCCCGTCATGGCGGTGTCCCAGGCGTGGTAGACGATCCAGTCCTGGCTGCCGTCGGGTGACTTGGTGAAGGAATTGTGGCCCGGCCCGATCACCTGGCCCGGCCGTGAACTGATGAGCAAGGCAGACTCGCTGCCGTCGGGACGGGTGAACGGACCCAGCGGATGGTCGGCCACGACATAGCTCACGCCGTAGTTCTCCTGTTCCCAGGCGCCGCCGCTGTAGAAGCAGTAATACTTGCCGCCGTGGATGAGCACCGAGGCTCCTTCCACCGTATGCCAGTCGTAGACGGCGTCATACATTGCCCGTCCCTTCTTGAACAAGTGCCAGTCGGCGTGCGGGCGCGCCACCGTCACCGGCGCGCCTGCCAGCCGGTCCATGGCCAGCAGGCGGTCGACGACGATGCCGGTGCCGATACGGTGGTCGTTCTCGAATTCGAGGAAGTCGACGCAGTAGTACAGATACCACTGGCCGTCGGTGTCGCGGAAAGGATGGGCGTCAATCGAGAACGGCTGGTCCGGCACCAGGAGCACGCCGCAGTCCTGGAACGGGCCGATCGGGTCGTTCGAGACGGCCACGCGCAGCTGGTGGCGCTTGCCTTCGCTGTCTCCGGACGAGTAATACAGCCAGAACTTGCCCTCGTCGAAGGCGACTTCGGGCGCCCAGAAATGGTCGTCCCCGGCCACCGACAAGGCGTAGCCGGCGCGGTGCCAGTCCACCAGGTCGTTCGACACCAGCACCGGGAAGCGCCCGGAGTCCGGGCCGTCGGGCGCGGTGCCGTAGGCGAAATACCTTCCCTCGTGCTTGAGCACGAAAGGGTCGGCCATGATTTCCGGGAATACCGGGTTACTGTAGGTCTTTTGCATTACTTTTTCCTTGCATGGACATCGTTGCAGGTGCCGGTGCCCTGGATCGGCCGCGTGGGCGGTTGACATCCCGGCCGCCGTTTACATCGGTCACGTTAGCGTCGTCCGTCAATCCTAGGGTGGGCAGAATCCGCCCGCCCTGCGGTCCTCACTATTCACCGAAACGGGCATGTCACCCGCACTACCCGCCCGCCCGCAAACCAGCTTCACAGCTGGTAGCGCAGGCTGACGCCGTAGGTGGTCGGGTTGTAGCGGATATCGCGCGGGCGGATCGGGTCGCCCAGGTAGCTCTCGTAGCGCTCCTTGGTTAAATTGACCGCGTCCAGGTGCAGCGACAGGTTCTTGCTCAGCGCGTAGCCGATGCTCAGGTCGACATAGGTCGATTCTTTCACATAGCGGTCCTGGCCGAAGCGCGGCTCGGCGATCTGCTCGACGAACTTGCCGCGGCGGGTGGCCGCCAGGCGCCCGGTCCAGCCGCTGCGCTCGTACAGCAGCGCGAAGTTATAGCTCTGGCGCGCAACGCCCACCATCTGGGTAGTGGTGAAGGCGCCGCTATTGAGCGACGTACGGGTCTGGTTTTCGCCATCGATCCAGGTGAAATTGAACTGCGCGCCCAGTCCGCTCCAGATCCCCGGCAGGAAGTCGAAGAACTTCTGGATGCCGAATTCGGCGCCCTTGAGCTTGCCCTTGCCCGAGTTTTGCGGGCGGTTGACGCGGTAGTTCACGCCGTTGATGGTTTCGTTCTGCTCGAAATTCTGCAGGTAGCCGTCGATATCGCGGTGGAACAGGGCGATCTGGGCGAAGCCGTTGTCCTTGAAGTAGTACTCCAGGGTGGCATCTACATTGACCGACTCGGTCGGCGACAGTTCCGGGTTGCCCGACGACCCGGTGCCCGGGGCGTTGACGGTCGGCGGAATCAGGGACAGCGCCGGGTTCAGCTGCGCGAACTCGGGCCGGGTGATGGTCTTGCCCGCGCTCAGGTGCGACTGCAGGCGGTCGGTCCAGTTCACCACCGCCGACACGTTCGGCAGGAAATTGGTCTCGTCGCTGTCGACGTTGATCGGGGTGACGACGTCACCGATGCGCTGGTTGCCTTCCAGCTTGCGGTCGACCTTCACCAGGCGCCCGCCGATGTTGCCGGTCATGCCGATGGTCCCGAGCGCAGCCTTCCAGCGCGCGCCGAGGTGCAGGGTGGCGGTGCGCTCCTCCTGCTCGAACAGGCGCATCGGGTCGTCCGGCACCCGGCCCAGCGGCTGGCCGTAGAAGGCGCGCACGGTATCGGCCTGGTGGATCAGGAATTCGCGCGAGGGGGTGGTCCAGGGCCCAGCCAGGCGGTCCAGGCCCGGCACCAGGGTCTGGAAGCCGGGGCCGAAGGCAGCGATCGGGGACGGGCGCACGGCGCTGCGAAGATCGTTGGCGCGCTCGCCGCCGTGGAAGCTGACCTCGCGCGAGGACAGGCGCACTCCCCCGGTGAGCGCGGTGATGAAGCTGTCGTCCCCGAGCCGGTAGACGGCGTCGGTCCGGAACTGCGCCTGCTCGCCGCGCGACTCGCCCCAGTTCTGCACCATGCCGCGCAGGACGAACTGGTTCGGGTCGCGCAGCGCCGCGCTTGACGTCGGTGTGGTGATGGTGTTGTAGCCGCCATGGCCATCGCGTCCGTAAGTGTAGACGGACGAACTGGCGCCGGGGATCTGCTGGTCGACGATCACGGTGTCGTTGATGAAGTCCGAGCGCGTGAAGGCCAGGTTGGTGTCGAGCGACAGCGGGCCCTCGCGGTATTTCAGGCCGAAGTTCAGGAAGTGGGTATCGGTGCGCTCCTTGACGCCCCAGGTGCTGGTGGCGGTGTACGGGTCCCAGTCGTAGGGCCCGCCGAACTGCGCCGCCGCGGCATTGGCCGACTGGATCGGGCAGATCACGCCCTGCGTCGTATTGCAGTAGTCGCCCTGCGGCGCCAGCACGACGTTGGTCAGGCGCGGGGTCCAGGTGGCGATGTTCAGGATGTAGTCGACTTCACTCTCGCCGCGATAGCCGGTGCCCAGGTACTGGGTGGAGAATTCGAGCGACGGATTGATCTTCCACTGGAAGGCCGCATGCATGCTGCCGCGCTCGCGGTCGCCCGCGTTGTAGATGCCGCCGATGTTCGGCAGCTCGCCCAGCCGGTCGCCGGCGCGCAGCGGCGCGATCGGCTGGTCGTCGTTCAGGCGCGTGGCGGTGCCGTCCGGGCTGACCGAGAAGATGCGGTCCGGACGGTCGACCCATTGCACCGGGAAGGTCCAGTGGTCCTTGTTGTAGGCGATGTCGACCAGCACGCCCATCTCGCCGACGCCGGTCTGCCAGCGGTTGCTCATCAACAGACCGCCGCCAGGGTTGTTCTTTTTCTTGCTGCCTTCGCTGCCCTCGACCTGGCTGCGGCGGTTTTCCAGGAAGCCGGTGACCGTATAGCCCTTGAAGTCGAAGGGCGCGCGCAGGCGGATGTTGACGGCGCCTGCGATGCCGCCCTCGAACTGGTTGGCCGTGGCCGACTTGTAAACGTCCAGTCCCGCGATCGACTGCACCGGCAAGTCCTGGTAGGACAGGCGCCGGCCGGTGCCGGTGAAGATCTCGTTGCCGTCGATGGTGGTCGCGACGTCGGGCAGGCCGCGGATGATCACGGTATTGGTCTCGCCGCGGTCGCGGCCCACCTGCACGCCGGCGATGCGCTGCAGGGCGTCGCCGGCGGCGCGGTCGGGGAACTTGCCGATATCGTCGGCATTGATCGAGTCCACCACCTGCTCCGCGTCGCGCTTGATCTGTTCGGCCGAGCGGATGCTGCTGCGGATGCCGGTCACCTGCACGGTGGCGACCGTGCCGGCCGGTGCAGGCGCCGATGCTCCCTCCTGGCCGGATGCCCGGGCAGCCTCCCCGGCGCGCGGCTCGGCCGCAGGATCAGCGGTGCTCTGGGTGGTCTGGGCAGCGGCAAAACCGATGTGGGCGCACAGCAGCATGACGGCCGCGCAGACTGGCCGGACTTTCAAGATGGTCATCGAGGTCTCCTGAGGTCTTGGCCGATCCTGCGTCCACCGGGTGGCGGGCGGGCCTGCCGATATTGGATTCATTATTAGTCATAATTTATGACCAATATGACAAACCTAGCCGAAAATGCACCGGGGTGGCGCACTCAAGAACCGCCCGAAATCGCTTCAAGCAGGGAGGTTATTCGCCACCGAATCGCGCTCCACCAGAGGGCAATCCATCTTCACGTTGGTGCGTCGAAGCACGCCGCCATTGACCTGCGCGATCAAATTTTCTGCGGCCCATCGACCCATTTCGTAGTTTGGTAACAACACAGTCGTCAGGGGCGGCCGGGTGTAGCGCGCGATGTCCTGGTCGTCATAGCCGACCACCGAGACCTGCTGCGGCACTTCCAGGCCATGCTCGCGCACCGCTTCCAGTGCGCCCACCGCCATCAGGTCGTTGGCACAGAACAGCGCGGTCGGCGGGTCCGGCAGCGAAAGCAGCGCCAGCGCATGCGCGTGGCCGGTGCTGACCTGCCAGTCACCTTCGCGCACCAGCGCCGCATCGAAGGGAATGTCGCGGGTCGACAGGGCCTGGCGATAGCCCTTGAGGCGCTCGGCCGCGGCTTCGATCCAGCCTTCGCCGTTGACCAGGCCGATGCGGCGGTGGCCGGCGTCGAGCAAATGCATGGTCGCGGCAAAGCCGCCCAGCACCTCGCTTGGCACCACCGACGAATACTGGCGCTCGCGTGTATGGCAATTGAGCAGCACCGTCGGCACGGCAGCCAGCCGCGCCGGCACGGTGACAGCGCGCGTAAAGATGGTGGCATAGACAACGCCCAGCAACGCCGGGCTGGCCAGCAGGCGGTTCAGGACCGCGGTCTCGTATGCGGGGTCGCTGCGCGTGGCGAACACCGACAGCAGGCAGTCGTGCTCCCAGGCGGCGTCGCGCGCGCCGTCGATGGTGAGCATGGCGTGCGGGCTGGTGGACAATTCGTCGGTGAGATAGACGATCAGGTTGCGCGCAAGGGGCGGCTCGGCATGGCCATGGCGGTCAACCGGATAGCCCAGTTCGCGCGCGATGCGCAGCACGTTCTGACGCGTCTCGCTGGACACCTTGGCGCCGCTCATGTGGTTGATCACGAGGGAAACCGTCGACTGCGACACGCCGGCCAGCTTGGCGATGTCGGTCATGGTGGGGCGCCGCGCGCGGCCGCCCGGATTCATCGCGTTCAGCTCCTGCCGGGCGTGCGCGGCAGCGCGGCGCCGTCGGCGTCGAACAGGTGGCCGTGGCCCGGGTCGAAAGCGAGCAGCACGCGCGCTCCAATGCCTGGGCCCGGCTCGTCGGCACGGCACTTGACCGACACCATGTCGGGCACGCCATCGGCCTGGATATAGACGATGGTGGTGTCGCCCAGGTATTCGACCAGGCTCACGGTGGCGGGAATGCCGCCCTCGAGACCATCCTGGGTCTGGATGCGCAGGTGTTCCGGCCGCACCCCGAGGGTCACGGGCGCGCCGGGCGCGGCGCGGGTGGCGTCGGCCGCCACGTGCACCATCGCGCCGCTGGCAAGGCGCACCCAGGCCGCGCTGCCCTCCTCGCCCGCCAGCGCGCCAGGCAGGAAATTCATGCGCGGCGAGCCGAGGAAGCCGGCCACGAAGCGGTTGGCCGGGCGCTCGTACAGGTCGAGCGGCGTGCCGGCCTGCTCGATATGGCCGCCATTGAGCACCACGATCTTCTGGCCCAAGGTCATGGCCTCGACCTGGTCGTGGGTCACGTAGATCATGGTCGCGCCAAGCTCGCGGTGCAGGCGCGCCAGCTCGACCCGGGTCTGGCCGCGCAAGGCCGCGTCGAGGTTCGAGAGCGGCTCGTCGAACAGGAAGACCTTGGGTTTACGCACGATCGCGCGCCCGATCGCCACCCGCTGGCGCTGGCCGCCGGACAGCGCCTTGGGACGGCGATCGAGCAAATGCCCGATCTGCAGGATCTCGGCGGCGCGCTCAACCCGATCCTTGATCTCGCTGCGCGGGACGCCGGCCAGCTTCAGGGCGAAGCCCATGTTCTCGCTCACGGTCATGTGCGGATACAGCGCATAGCTCTGGAACACCATGGCGATGGCGCGGTCGGCGGGCCGGACGTCGTTGCAGACCCGGTCTCCGATCTCCACCGTGCCGGAGAAGGTGTCTTCCAGGCCGGCGACGATGCGCAGCAGGGTCGACTTGCCGCAGCCCGAGGGGCCGACCAGCACCACGAATTCGCCATCGGCGATGTCGAGGTCGAGCCCCTTGAGCACCGGGTTGCCGTCGTACGCTTTGGTGATGCCTTGCAGGCGCACAGATGCCATTGAGTCTCCGTAAATTAGCCTTTGAGGCCGGTTGCGGCCAGGAAGCCGTGGGTCACGCGGCGCTGGAACAGCACATAGGCCAGCGCCACCGGCAGCGCCCCAAGCAGCGCCGCCGCCATCAGCTGGGCGTAGCGCACCCCGAAAGCGTCATAGGTCTGCGTCAGGCCCAGCGGGATGGTCATCATGTCGTTCGAGGTGACGATGATGAAGGGCCACAGAAAGTTGTTCCAGGCGCCGATGAAAGTCACGATCGCCATCGCCCACACGATGTTCCCCGACACCGGCAGGTAAACGCTCCACAGGATGCGCAGCGGCCCGGCGCCGTCCATGACCGCCGCTTCGCGAAAATCGCCTGGCACCGCATCGAAGAACTGCTTGAACACGTAGATGACCACGGGCGCCACTACCTGCGGCAGCACGATGCCGGCATAGCTGTTGATCAGGCCGAGCTGGTTCATCATGCGAAACAGCGGCACCAGCAGGGCCTCGAAAGGCACCAGGAAAGCCAGCATGGTCAGCCCGAACACCAGGGTGCGGCCGCGGAAGCGCAGCTGCGAGAAGGCATATGCTGCCATCAAGGAAAGCGCCATCGTCACGACCGTCACGAGCAAGGCCACCAGGGCGCTGTTGAACAGCCAGCGCCCGACATTGCCGGCGGCGAGCACCTTGGCAAAGGCTTCCAGGGTCCATTGCTGCGGCAGCCAGTGGAAGACAGCGGACACGGTTTCGTGCTCGGGACGCAGCGCGGTGCTCATCGCCCACAGCAGCGGCGCCACCCACATCGCGGCGAGCAGCAGTGCGGCGCAAGCGCCGATGAGGGTCCAGCCCAGGTTCGAGCGCGCCTTCATGCGTTTCGTCCCGCCAGCCAGCGTACCAGGCCAGCATGCAGCAGCGACAGCGTTACCACGATCATCACGAAGGCCACCGCGATCGCCGCCGCATAGCCGGCATCGCTCTGGGTAAACGCGGTTTCATACATGTAGTGCAGGGTCACGCGCGTGGTGTTGAAAGGCCCGCCCGTGGTCATGATATAGGTCTGGCCGAAGATCTTCATCGAGGCGATCAGCTGCAGCACCAGGGCCATGCCGACCACCGGGCGCAGCGCCGGCCAGGTAATGGCGCGAAACAGCGTGAAACCGCGTGCACCATCGAGCGCCGCCGCCTCGTACAGGTCGGCCGGGATGTTGCGCAGGCCCGCCAGGAACATCAGCATGTTGAAGCCCACCGTCCACCAGATGGTGCCGATCGCCACCATCGGCATCGCCCAGGTAAGATCCGCGAACCAGGCGCGCTGCATGCCCAGCACGTGGTTCACCACTCCGCTCGAGGGCTGCAGCATCCAGTCGGCGATCAGGGTCATCACCGAGATCGGCAAGACGAAAGGCAGGAAGAAGGCGCCCTGCAGCCAGCTGCTGGCGCGGGTGAAGTGGTGCACCAGCAGGGCCATGACCAGGCCCAGTACCGTCAGCGGAATCACGGTCAGCAGCGCGAAATAAAAGGTATTGCCGACCGCCGCCCAGAAGGACGGGTCCTGGATGAGCGTGGCGTAGTTGTCGATGCCGATGAAGGCATTGGTGCGCGTCAGGCTGCTCTCCGTGAGGCTCATGTAGAAAGTTTCAAGCGCGGGCAGGAAGAAGAACAGCAGGAAGGTGACGGCGAAGGGCGCGAGCAGCAAGGCCGCCGGAAGCGCGTCGCCACGGCGCGCGCCCGGCTGGGAAAGGGATGGGGTCATCGACGCTTTCACTGAAGGGTCAGTACCGGGGAGCGCGCTTGCGCACCAGGCGCGCCGCCTCGGTTTCGAACATGCGCAAGGCCTGCGCGGGCGTGAGCTGCGAGGACAGCGCCGCCGGCAGGAATTTCGACGCCATTGCCTCGAGCGGCCCGGCCGCACCCATGTACCAGGCGTCCGGATCGTAGATCACGTGGCGCGGCACCTCGGCGTACAAGCGGTTCGGCATCAAGGCCATGACGGCGGGTGACTCGGCCACCGGCCGGTAGGCCAGCACGTGGCCACCCTCGGCCCAACCAAAGGAATTCTTGCTGACGAAAGCGACAAAGCGCATCACGGCGCGCGCTTTTTCGGGCGACATCGGGCGGCCTTCGTTGGCGGGAATCGCAAAAGCATGCGAGTCGGCCCAGACGCTGTCGTTGGCGTACATGCGCGGCAGCGGCACGATGCCGTATTCGAAGCCGAGCGTGCCCTTTTGGGTAGCCCGTACCATTTCGGGCACTTCCCACACGCCGTTGATCATGAAGCCGGCATTGCCGCCCATGAACTGGCTGGTGGACGCGGGATAGTCCAGGCCCGGCTGGGCATAGCCCTGCTGGAACCAGCTTGCCACGCGCGCCAGGGAATCGACGCCTGCGGCGCCGTAGGTGAAGCGTCCGTTCTGGATCAAGGGCAGGTTGCGCTGGGCCAGCATCGAGACCCAGAGGCGCCAGATCGCATACGAACTCTGGCTGCTCTCCATCGTCATGCCGGGGCGCCCGGTGGCCTGCTTCACGGCGCGGAAAGCATCCGTGAGCGCGTCGATGCCCTGGATGGGTTTCAGGTTGCCGGAGTCGTCGAGCAGGCCTGCCTTGCCCACCAGCGTCTTGTTGTAGTACAGGACCAGCGGGTGCAGGTCGAGCGGCACCGCATAGGTCTTGCCGGCGTGCCGGGACTTGTTCCACTGGCGCGGATAAAAGTCCGCGGGGTTCAGGCCTGCGTCCTGCAGCTCGCCGGGTGCGATCGGCCGCAGCACGCCGCCGCCGGCCAGGTTGGTCATGCGCGACAGGTGCACAGTGGCCAGGTCCGGCCCGGCGCCGACCACCGACGAGGTAATCAGCTTGGTGTAGAACGGCTCGCCCCATTTGAGCGTGGTGCTGACGACACGCACTTCGCGCTGGCTGGCGTTGAAGCGCCCGACCAGGTCCGCCATGCGTGCGCCATCGCCGCCGCTGAGCAGGGTCCACATGCGCACCTCGACCTGCGCGCAGGCCGGCGCGCTGGCGAACATTGCTGCGAGCGCGGACGTGCACAGCGTGGCGGCGAGGCGCACGGTGAATGGGGTCAAGCCTGTCTCCTGAATCGTTCCGAGGGTTGATGCCTCTTTTATCAATTAATACTAGCAAATAATTATTAGCCGTGGGCGACTTACTGAACTGCGGGCGACATCCCGGCGCGCATGCGTGCGGCATGAAATGCGCCCCGCCGCGCTTTTGCTGCGTCCCAGGGGCTATGATCCGGGCTCCCTGTCTGCTGGAGTCCCGATGCGCCGCGCCTGCCTTGCCCTGCTGTCTGCTACCTTCTTCATCGCCCCTGCCCGCGCCGACCGCCTGGACGACGCCCTGCTCGAGGAAATGAAGCGCCGCCATGTGCCGGGCCTCTCCGTGCTGGTCCTGAAAGACGGCAAGGTCATCAAGGAACAAGGCTATGGCCTGGCCAATGTCGAGCACAAGGTGCCGGTGACGCCGCAGACGGTGTTCCAGTCCGGCTCGGTGGGCAAGACCTTTACCGCAGCACTGATCCTGCTGCTGGAGAAAGATGGAAAGCTCAAGCTCGACGACCCGGTCTCGCGCCACCTGCCCGCCACCCCGCCCAGCTGGGAAAAGATCACCATCCGGCACCTGCTGTCCCACACCTCGGGGCTGGGCGATCCGTACCAGATCATCGATTTCCGCAAGGACTACACGGACGAGGAGTTGATTGCGCTGGAAGCGACCGTGCCGCTGCGCTTCGCCCCCGGCGAGAAGTGGGCCTACAGTAATATGGGCTACCACCTGCTGGGCTTCATCGCCAACCGCGCCGGCGCCAAGTTCTATGGCGATCAGCTGCGCGAGCGCGTCTTCGCTCCGCTGGGCATGTCCGCCCGCGTGATCAGCGAGTCCGACATCATCCCGCACCGCGCCGCCGGCTACGAGTGGAAAGGCGGCGCGCTCAAGAACCAGTCCTGGGTCGCGCCGCGCCTGAACACGACGGCCGACGGCAGCCTGTACCTGACCGCGCGCGACCTCCTGCGCTGGGACCAGGCCCTGTACGGCGACAAGATCCTCGACGCGGGCCTGCGCCAGGCCGCGTTCACGCCCGCCAAGCTCAATGACGGCAGCGACGCGCCTTACGGCTTTGGGTGGTTCGTCGACACGGTCAAGGGACGCCGCCACATCTCGCACGGCGGCGCCTGGCAAGGCTTCCGCGCCCAGCTGTGCCGCTATGTCGATGACAAGCTTACCGTCGTCATCCTGGCCAATTCGGATTCGGCGCGGCCGTCTAAGTTTGCCGACATGGTAGCGGCGCATTACGTGCCGGCGCTGTTCGATGGGCCGGCCAAGGCGATTCCTGACCCGGAGCCAAGCGTGACGGCCTCGGTGCGCGAGGCGATGGCCAGCCTCACCGTGGGCAAGGCGCCGGCGGCCGCGAATGCGGAACTCGGGGTCAAGCTCACGCCCGCCGTGCTGGCGCGCGTGGCCGAAGCCCTGGGCGAAGCAGGCAAGCTGCGCTCGGTCGAACTGCTGTCGCGCAAGGATGAGGCGGCAGGACGGCGATTGCGCTACCGCTTCGGTTACGCGAACGAGACACTGCTGGTGTCGCTGGTGGTGGACAAGGCGGGGAAGTTCAACGCTTTAAATTTCTCACCGGAGTGATGCCACCGCACCACACGCCCCCCAGCCGATCAGCGAAATTCGCCATCCCACCCACAGTCAACCGGAAGATGGCGGCCGGCCACGTGTCGACACTCACCGGCACGGATGGAATTTCTATGCGCTCTCGCGCTTGCGATACCCGGGCAATATCTGCCGCGCGAACCTGGGCGCTCCTGCGGCTACCCGAGACGCTTGATTCCTTCGTCAATCAGCTTGACCACAGTGCCGATAAAAATGCCGAGCTGAGTGAACACGCCATTCCTGGATTCATACAGCCGTGCGAAGACAAGGGAAGTGACCGGCTGGAGCAGCGGCCGCGCCATCTTCAACAAGACGTTGCTGAGCAAGCCGAACAGGTACAAGGCCATCAGAAAGATCGATGGTCCCAGCACCAGGCAGAGCACCGAGATCTTGACGATGAACCAGAACATTTTTTTCACGTAGCTCGACAGGTCGAAACCGAGCCCGATGAGGGCGCCCAGGAGCGATTCGAATACCGGGCTGGCGGCAGCGCTCTCTCCGGCGTTCAGTGTCACCGTCCCCGGGTGATCGGATGACTGAAAGTAGGGAAACTCCATTTTGACGGCGGCCAGCAGGTCTGCCGGCCCCATGTACAGGAGCGCGAACGCACAGGTAAGGGCAAGGATGAGGCCTGCCATGCCGAGCAGGGCAAGGAGCGTTTTGAGGACCGCTGCGCTCGACCACTCCAGCCGGGGCAGCAAGAGGGCCAGGCCAGACCAGCTGATCCAGCTCACCAGGAACAGCCAGATCAACAGGGGGATACTCACCGATGGGGACGCGGAGACGTCATAGATGTACAACCCCGGCCGGTACACCGGGCCGAAATCCCATCCTTTCACCGCAAACAGCAGGCTCAGCGACAGCCACCAGACAAGGTAAGTCAGCAGCAGGTGCAAGACCGGCGAGACGATGAAGCGCCGCAGCGATTGCGGGCGGGGGCCGATCAGCCACAGCAGCTGCAAGCCTGCCCCTCGCCAGGCGGAGCGGAACAAGGCGTCGATCGATGCATACTGCAGTGCCGTCCAATAGTTCCCCATCGCCTGTTTGACCGCCTCCTTTCGCTCCTTCGACAAAGCCCAGTCGGCAAACGTACAGCCCGCTGCGATGAGTGCGGCAATGAAAAACACCCCGTTGAAGAACCCGGGATCGGCGACGCGGTCCAGGAGGTGAGTGCTGGTGCCGAACCTGCCCCTGAGGCTGTAGGTAATTTCGAAAGGTAATAAGGCCATCCCCTGCCCCCGGTCAGTTGTTTTGCGCCCCAAGAGATGTTGCCTGGGCAGCCCATCCGGCCGGGCCGCAGCACGCCTGAGTTAGACCGCGCTTGCATCGACTTTACTCAATTTCGGAAGGCGCCACAACGGGACGCGCGGCTGGCCCGCTGTCGGCGCCACGCCGCACGGTCGCCTGGCCGGCAAGGTAGAATCCCCCCTTTGTCCCGGTATTTCGTATGTGGATAGGTGTGCTGTGCGGCCTGCTGGCCGGTGCGATATGGGGGCTGGTGTTCATCGTGCCCGAATTCCTTGGGGCCTTCTCGCCGCTGGAACTGGCCGTCGGCCGTTACATCGCCTACGGCGCCATGGCCTTCGGCCTGCTGCTGCCGCGCCTGAAATCCCTGTTTGCCACCCTGCTCCCCAGCGACTATGCGGCCTTGCTCCGCCATGCGCTGGCCGGGAACATCGTCTACTACATGCTGCTCGCGATGGGCGTGAAATATGCGGGCGTGGCGCCGACTTCCCTGATCATCGGCATGCTGCCGGTGGTGGTTACCCTTCTAGGCCGCAACGACCACGGCGCGGTGCCGCTGCGCCGCCTGGCGCTGCCGCTGCTGCTGGTTGGCGCAGGCATCGCCTGCATCAATGTCGATACCTTCCTGCATGCCGATGCGGCCCAGTCAAACACCGCGATCGCGCTGGGCGTGCTGTGCGCCACGGGCGCCCTGCTGTGCTGGAGCTGGTATGCGGTCGACAATGCACGCTACCTGAAACGCAATCCGCAGTTTTCCAGCGCCCAGTGGTCGGCGCTGTATGGCTTGACCACCGGTGTCGTCGCGCTGCTGCTCGGCACCGGCGCGTTGGCGTGGGCCGCGGCATCCGGCGACATCAAGCCGCCCTCTTCAGCACGTAACTGGACCGTGTTCTGGGCTTGCAACGCCGTGCTCGCGCTGGGCGCCTCGGTGATCGGCAACCACCTGTGGAACGTGGCCAGCCGCCGCGTGCCGGTCACGCTCTCGGGCCAGCTGATCCTGTTCGAGACCCTGTTCGCGCTGCTGTACGGCTTCCTGTACCGTGGTCACGGACCGCGCCCGCTGGAGATTGCCGCGATCGCGCTGCTGGTCGCGGGCGTGACCTGGTCGGTGCGCGCCCATGCCGGCGACCGCGACGCCCTCGCCTTCGAAGCATCAGCGCTTCAGGCGGGACACGGCGACCTGGCCGAAAGTGACCGCGTGGCCGGCGCCGCCCATCGCCACCAGTCCTAGCTTGGCACCACCGCCGAGACGGTGGGTCCAGGTGCCGCCCTGTACCCAGGCCTGGCCATCCTGGCTGGACCAGGCGGTATAGCGCTCTTCGCTCCTCAAACCGGGGGCGCCGCGCAGGACGTCGATCCGCAGCCACGTCCATTCGCCCGGCGTGCCCACCACCGTATTGCCATAGCGCGGATAGCCGGCCCCGACGGGCGCCAGCTCCTTGCCGAATTCCACCTGGCGCAGGCCGTCGTTGGCCAGCTCGACCAGCTTCACGTAGTTGTCGTCGTCGCGCATGATCACCAGCCCGGCCTGCACCGGTTTTGCGCAGCATTCCAGCGGCGCGTCCAGGCGGATGCGCGCTTCGATGCGCAGGTCGCCCTCGGGCAGCGCCGTCGCCAGCACCGTCGCGGTATTGGTGTCGACGTGCAGGTCGGCGTCTTGCGTGGCCATGCGCAGGCCCGGCCGGCCGCTGGCAAAGCTGCCGGCGGCGCCGGGACGCACCCAGCTCCAGCGCGCAGCGAGCCGCTCGCTCTCGAAACGGTCGAGCCATAACGGCGTAGCCGATCGCGAAGCAGGTGCTTCAGGTGGCGGCGACAGGGACGCCGGGCGCAGCGCGGGCCGCTGCTGCACGGTGTCGGACGGCCCATGCCCGCCGTTGATGACCGGCCAGCCGTCGATCCAGTCGATGCGGTCGAGCAGCAGCGGGCGCCGGGTCAGCTTGTCCTCGACACTGAAATAGCCCTGGTCGCGGTCCACCGCATGGTAGAAGGTCCACCACTGGCCGGCCGCATCCTGGAACACGGTGTTGTGGCCGGCGCCGATCCAGCGGTTGCCGTTCTGCGCCAGCACCGGGGTGCCGCCCACGCGCGTGGCGGCCATGTCGTTGCCCTGGCGGTCCAGGAAAGGTCCCTCGGGACTGGTCGCGCGCCCGACGTAGAGCGCGTAGCCGGTGAGCGGCCCGCGGCAGCAGTCGGTGCTCGATGCGAACATGTACCAGTGACTGCCGTGCTTCACCACTTCGGCGCCTTCATAGCGGTTGGCGGCAGCGATGCGCACCGGGTCGCCTTCCACCTTGAGCCCGTTGCGTGCGAGCCGCTGCACGTGGATACCGCCTCCATAGCTCCCGTAATACAGCCAGCGGTCGCCCTGGGCGTCCTCGACGACATCCGGGTCGAAGGTCCAGTGGAAGTTGCAGCCGGCACCGGACCGGCGCGGCGGCACCACCAGTTGCGGCGCCGCCTTCCACGGACCGGCCGGCGAGGCGCTGGTCGCCACCGCGATCGCGCTGTCGGATTCGCAGCCCTTCTCAAGACTGTGCGCGTCGGCCACGTCGGTGACCGTGAAATACAGGTAGTAGCTGCCATTCTGGTACACCGGCTCTGGCGCCCACAGGCCGGCCTTCGGGCCGGCGATGCCGCTCGGGCGCTGGTCGAAGGAGTCGCGCACGAAATACCAGTTCACCAGGTCGACCGAACGGTAGATCGGCATCATGTGGAACGTCCATCCCTTGCTATCTCGTTCCTTGTAGTTCACCGGGTCCATCGTGCAGTACAGGTACCAGGTCGCCGGCGAGGTGGTGCGGTCGCGCAGCAGCGACGGGTCGGCGCAGCTTTCGGCCAGGCTGCCGTCGGCCAGGCGCAGGGGCAAGGGATTGATATAGGTCGTGACGGCGGGCGTGGCTGGCTGGGCGAAGGCGGGCGGCATGGCACAGCCGGCAAGGACAGCGGCCAAGGCCGCAGCCTTGCAGCGGAGGAGCAGGGTCAAGGCGGTCTCCTGTGGTCGATCGGCTCTTATTGCTAAAAAATAAGCGAATCAGGCGCGCCACGGCGCACGGGTGACGGGAGGATGAGCGAATTGTTGCTACACAGGTAAATTTTAGTCATTGAAACTCGTGTAGGACTATTGCCCGTAATCATGTACTGATAAACTTACAAGCTCGGCAATCCCGGCGCGTTCACCGTCTGCCGTCAGGACAAGCGCGCCATCACGCACCTCGTAATCGATCCGGTGCGGGCAGAAAAAGAATACCAGGGGCAGTTTCATGAGGAAGAAAGAGGTTTGCCTGAACCCGACGCTGCTGGCGGCAGCAGTGGCGGGCATCGTGTCCGCGAATGCAGCGGCGCAGCAGGCATTAGCGGCTGACGCGCCGGCCGAAGTCGTGGTCACGGCCACGCGCGTGCCGACCCTGGCTTCGCGCACGCCGCTGGCCATGAGCGTGGTGAGCGGCGAAAGGCTGGTCCTGGGGGGCAGCGACAGCCCTGCCCAACTGGGCAAGCGCCTGCCCAATGTGCACCTCGACCAGGTTGCCGAAGGCCTGCGCATCACGATTCGCGGCGTCACCAGTGCCGATTCCACCGACAAGGGCGACCCGTCGGCGGCCTTCCTGCTCGATGGCGTGTACGTCCCGCGCGGGCCGGCCCAGACTCTCGCTTTCCTGGACGTCGACCGCATCGAAGTGCTGCGCGGCCCCCAGGGCACGCTGTACGGCCGTAACACCACTGCCGGCGTAATCAAGGTCATTTCCAACATGCCGACCGCGCGCCTCGAGGGCAGCGCCGGCCTCGAAGCCGGCACCTATGGCAGCCGCAAGTTGGGCGCCACCGTCAACGTCCCGGTCAGCCCGGCCCTGGCCCTGCGCGCCGCGGTAGCCGGCCAGCGCCACGACAGCTATCTGCACAATGCCCAGGGCACCCCGTACGAACTGGGCCTGGATCGGGGCGAGCGCAGCGCGCGCCTTTCGGCCCTGCTCGCATTTGGCCAGGATGCTTCGCTGCTGCTGCGCTACGACCATGGCCGCGCCTCCGAGAACAACGACCGCTTCGTCCCCGATACCAACTTCTACGACGGCATCCCGACCGGCGCCCCGGCCTGGCGCGCGGGCAGCACCGACGCGCGTCTGACCAATGCCTTCCGTCCGCCGAACACGGTGCCGGAACAGGGCTATGACGACAAGCGCGCGCGCGGACTGGGCGCGCAGCTGGAATGGAAGCTCGGCACGGCCACCCTCACCTACCTGGGCTCGCACCGCCGCTTCGACCAGGACATGCTGGTCAATTACTACTACCGAGTGGCACCTGGCTTTGCGCTGGGCGTGCACAACCTGTACACCGGCAAGAACCGGGCCGATTCGCACGAGTTGCGCGTCTCCACCGACGAAGCGCGCACTCTCAGCGCCCAGACCGGCCTGTACTACTTCAGCGAAGAGTCGCATACCACCTACGGCTTCCGCGGCCTGCAGCCCCTTGGCCTGCCGCCCTATTACGTGTTCCCGTCCGGTCCGACGAAAGCGGACAGCCGCGCCGCCTTCGGCCAGCTGACCTGGCGCGTATCCGACCGGCTGCGCGCCACCGCGGGCGCGCGCACGACGCACGACGACAAGTCGCGCATCGGCTCGACCAGCTTCCAGCAGGCCGCGGCCTTCAATCCGGCCACCGACACCCGTTTGCTGAACGCAGCGCAGATCGCGACCAGCAAGACCACCTGGCGCCTCGGCCTGGATGCGGACATCGGCGCCAATACGCTGGCCTGGGCGAGCATCGCCACCGGCTACAAGGCCGGCGGCTTCAACGACGGCTGCGCAGTGGGCAGCACGGCCCTGGGCATCGCCTGCCCGGCGGCGATCGCCGTGCCGGCGGCTAGCCTGTTCTACCAGCCGGAAACGCTGCGTTCGATCGAAATCGGCACCCGCACCCGCTTCCTGGACGGCCGCGCCAGCGTCAATGCGGTGGCCTTCGACTACGACTACACCAACCTGCAACTGTCCAGCGTGGCCATCCTGCAGGGCGCGCCGCGCTTCGTGACCGGCAACGCGGGCGTCGCCAGCGTCAAGGGCCTGGAGCTCGACGGGACAGTGGAGGTGCTCGGTAGCGGCAGCCTGGCCTGGAGCCTGGCCCTGCTCGACGCCCACTACCAGTCGTACAAGCCGGACGGGGTGCGCTCCTGGGCCGGCCGCAAACTGGATCGCGCACCAAACCGGGTCGCCACCCTCGGCTACGACCAGCTTTTCGCCCTGTCGCGCGGGCGGCTCACTGCCGGCGTGTTCACACGCGCCAGCAGCGACTACGTGATCGCCGTCCCCAGCCAGGCGCTGACTTATCGCATCCCGTCGCACACCAGCACCGACCTGCGCCTCGGCTGGCAGCCGCAAGGAGCGTCGTGGAGCATGCTGGCGCGGGTACGCAACCTGGAGAACGCGGTGCGCCCGATCGCGATCGACAGCTTCGGCATGGCCACGCCGAGCGATCCGCGCACGGTGGACCTGAGGATCGATTACCGGTTCTGACGCCGGACCCACGGACGCAAACGCATCGCCACACCGACAACAAGAGAGAACACCCCCCATGCCGTCATCGACTTTCCTGTCCCGCCTCGGCGGCGCGCTGCTCTGCGCCATGCTGGGCATGCTCCTGCTCGCGCTGCCGGCCCGCGCCGCGGCGGGCATGGCGCCGGCGCCGCTGCTGCTCGGCCCCGGCCTCGAAAAGGTCGAGGCCTGGGACGCGCTGTCGGTGCTGCGCGATCCCGCGGGCCAGCTCGACGCCGCGACGGCGCTGCTTGATTCCGGCTATAGCCGTCCGGGCTCGGCCCGCGCGACGCTCGGCGTGTACAGTGGCGTGGTGTGGTTGCGCATCCCGGTCGTGGCGTCCCGGGACGGCCCCGACTCCTGGGTGCTGCACGCCAACTTCGGCCTCATCGACCGCATGGACGTGTACCTCGCCACGGGCGGCGTGCTGCGCCACGTCGCCGTCACCGGCAAGAACCAGCCGGTGGCCGGTTCGGCGCTGGGCGGCCCCACGCCGGCGCTGCAGCTGCGCCTGTCCCCCGGCGCCGCGCACACCGTGCTGGTGCGGATCGATACCGAAGGCCCGAAGATCGTCCCACTCACCTTCTGGCAGCCGAACGCCTTCCACCGCGCCTCGCTGGCCGATCAGCTGTTGCAGGGGATGTTGTTCGGCCTGGGCTTTTCGCTCTTCCTCTACAGCGTGGCCCAGTGGATCAACCTGCGCGATGCGCTGTTCGGCAAGTACGCGCTGCTGGTCGGCGGGGTCACCCTGTATTCGTCCTGCTGGTTCGGCATCGCCAACCAGTATTTCTGGCAGGGGAACGCCTGGCTCAACCTGCACGCGGCCGGCATGCTGTCGCTGACGGCGTCCTGCGGCGCCTACCTGTTCATCGACCACCTGCTCACGCGCCCCGGCAAGGACCGCCTCTCCAGCTTCCTGTTGCGTACCGGGGCAGCCCTGTGCGTGCTCAGCGCGGCCGCATTCGGCGCAAACCTCATCAGCCATGCGGTCCTGGTCGCGGTGGTCAGCAGCCTGGGCATCCTCCCGATGCTGCTCGGCCTGCTGGGGGCCTACCGGCGCGCGCGCGCGGGCGACACCGTCGGCATCTACCTGCTGGTCGGCTGGGCCGTCAGCTTCACGGCCGCGCTCATCTCCGCCCAGATGATCAACGGTAACCTGCCGGCCAACTTCTGGACCCTGCACTCCCTGCAATTCGGCGCCAGTTTCGACATGCTGGTATTCATGCGCATCCTGGGACTGCGGACCCAGGCGATGCAGGCCGCCATGCTGCGTGCCGAAGCCAGCACCCGCATGAAGTCGGAATTCCTGGCCAACATGAGCCACGAGATCCGCACGCCGATGAACGCAATCATCGGCATGAGCCGGCTGGCCCTGATGGCCGAATCCGACCCGAAACAACGCAATTACCTCGGCAAGATCCTCGGCGCCAGCGAGCACCTGCTGGCCATCATCAACGACATCCTCGACTTCTCGAAAATCGAGGCCGGCAAACTGGCGCTCGAAACGGTTCCCTTCTCGCTCGCCGACCTGCTCGAACACCTGGCCGATATCACCGCCGTACGTACCGATGCAAAAGGCATCGGACTGGTGTTCCGGGTCGACCCGGAGGTGCCGCATCGCCTGGTGGGCGACCCGCTGCGCCTCGGCCAGGTGCTGCTGAACCTGGTCGGCAACGCGGTCAAGTTCACCGAGCGCGGCGACATCGTGGTGTCGGTCGCGCTTGCCCACCGCGAGGGCAATGCGGTGACGCTGCGGTTCGGCATCAAGGATACCGGCATCGGCATGAGCGAGGACCAGATCAAGCGCCTGTTCCAGTCCTTCAGCCAGGCCGACAGCTCGACCACCCGCAAATACGGCGGCACCGGCCTGGGACTGTCGATCTCGAAGAAGCTGGTGGAGCTCATGGAGGGCAGCATCGGCGTCGCCAGCACGCCGGGCGCCGGCAGCCTTTTCACTGTCGAACTGCCGCTCGGGATTGCCGACGCCGCGTCATCGCCTGCTGATGCGCCGGCGCGCGGTGCATCGCTGCAGCAACTGCGCGGAGCCATCCCGGACCTGGGCGCGGGCGCGCTCGATGGCCCGGCCCGGATGCGCGGCCTTGACCTGCCGCGCCTGGATGGCGCGCGCATCCTGCTGGCCGAAGACAATGCCAACAACCGCGAAGTGGCCATCGACTTCATGGCGGCCGTCCGCATCCAGGTCGACGTTGCCCTCGATGGCGTGGAAGCGGTTCGCATGGCCGCCGCCGGCGACTACGACCTGGTCTTGATGGACATCCAGATGCCGGAACTCGACGGCCTGGGGGCGACCCGCGAGATACGTTCGATCGAGCGCCTGCGCGACCTGCCGGTCGTGGCCATGACGGCGCATGCGCTGCCCGAAGACCGGGCGCGCAGCCTGGGCGCCGGCATGAACGACCACGTGACCAAGCCGATCGACCCGGACCTGCTGTTTTGCACCCTGCTCAAGTGGATCGACCCGGCGCGGCTGGCGGGACGCAGCCTGCCGCCCGCCGCCATGCCGGCGCCGTCGGACGTGGACGCCGACCTGGCGCCGCTGCCACCCATTCCCGGTATCGACTGGCAGGCGGCGCTGGCCGGCGTGAACGGCCAGCGCAAGCGCCTGGAGAAACGTGCCGGCAGCTTCGTGCGCGAATACGGCGACAGCCCGCAGGTCCTGCGCGAAGCCCTGGCATCTGGCGACTACGCCCGCCTGCAGGCGCTGGCGCACAACCTGAAATCGAGCGCGGCCTATGTCGGCGCCTTCGAACTGTCGGCCCAGGCCAGCCGCGTCGAGCAGGACCTGCGCGCCGGCCAGTTCGACCTGCTGGGCGCCCGCATACCATTCCTGGTCAGGTCCAGCGAAACGGTGCTGAACGGCCTGGCCCGCCTGGCCGCCGTGCCGCTGGCGCAAGCCGGCGGCGTGGCCGGCCTGCCGGACGTGATGGCACGGCTGGACAGCTTCCTGGCCGACGACGACGCCCGCGCCGAAGATGCACTGGCCGAACTGCAGCTCCTGCTGGGCGGAACCGCGCACGCGGCGGCGCTGGATCCGATCCGGCGCGCGGTCGAGGACATCGAATACGCGGCGGCGCGCCCGCCCCTGTCCAGCCTCGCACGCCGCCTTGAAACCGGCGCTCCGGATTCCATCGAGGAGACCCGCGCATGAACGGGATCGACGTACAGAAAGTGCTGGTGGCGGACGACGACGCCATCAACCGCGATGTGCTGGGCGAACTGCTCAAGCCCGAATACACCGTGGTGCTGGCCAAGAACGGCGCCCAGGCGCTGGAACGCGCAGTGCGCCATGCGCCAGACCTGATCCTGCTCGACGTCATGATGCCGGACATGGACGGCTACGAAGTGCTGCGGCGCCTGCGCGCCGATCCGCAGACGGCGCACATCGCCGTGATCTTCATCTCGGGCCTGGACCGGCCCGAGGACGAGGCCAACGGCCTGAAGATGGGCGCCGCCGACTACATCACCAAGCCCTTCAACCCAAGCGTCGTGATGGCGCGCGTGGCCGTGCACCTGCAGGTGGTGCGCCAGCGCAGGATGCTGGAACGGCTCGCGAATATCGACGGCCTGACCGAACTGGCCAACCGCCGCTGCTTCGACGAAGTGTACGAACTCGAATGGCAGCGCGCGCGCCGCAACGGCCAGCCGCTGTCGCTGGCCCTGCTCGACATCGACGCCTTCAAGCAGTTCAACGACCGCTATGGCCACCCGGCCGGCGACCGCGCGCTGCGCGCCGTGGCCCGCATTGCCGCTGCCGGCATGCGCCGCCCCGGCGACCTGGCGGCGCGCTACGGCGGCGAGGAACTGGTGCTGCTCATGCCCGAGACCGATGCTCCGGCCGCGCAGTCGGTGGTGGCCGGCATCTGCGACAGCATCGCACAGCTGATGATCCCGCATGCGGCATCGAACGTGGCGCCGGTGCTGACGGTGAGCGTGGGCGGCGCAACCCTGCTCTCAAACAATCGCGAGCAATCGAGCGAGCTGTTCGAAGCGGCCGACACCCATCTCTATCGCGCCAAGCAGTCGGGCCGCAACCGGACCGTCTGGCGCAACGATCACTAACTCGCCGCGTACGCTCAGCCGCGGCAGACCAGGCCAAAACGGGTCGCCTCGCAGCCGCGTCTCATGCAGGCAGCCGCGTGGTAACCGGCGGCGCGGCACAGGCGCAGGGTTTCGGACAGCGGCCCCTCGGCCCCGCCTTGCTGCCCCTGGGGCGCTTGCGGCTCTGGCTGTTCCGGCCGCGGCGCAGGCCGCGCAGGCGCACGGGTGGCAGGCGCCTGGGTTTGCGCCAACAGGCGCTCGCGCTCCCTGGCCGCCCAGGATAAATCCGGTGCGGCGCGGGCTTTTCCAGGCGGCGCGGCGGCGATGCGGCGCTCCGGCTTCTTCTTGGGTGGCAGGGCAGCGACGCGGCGCTCGGGAGCGCGCTTCGCCCTGGGCGCGGCTGCGGCGCGCGACGGAACGACTGCCGGCGGTTCTGCCCGGGTGGGCGCGTCCGCAACCGGCGCCGCGGCCACGGCCGGTGCTTGCGCGGCAGGTGTTGCAGCCACCGGTGGCGGCGGCAGCATCCGCAGCGGCGGCGGGGTCCAGGCCGGCGCGGTTTCTGCAAGCGGCGGCGCAGCAGCCGGCACGGCTGCTGCCGTCTCCGCGGATGAATTCCCGGCCACGACCGCCAGGGTGGACTGGACCTGGGTGTCGCGGTACATCCAGGTCGCGGCGCCGGCCACGGCCACAATGGCCGCGGCGGCGACGCTCCAGCCCAGCGCCTTGCGGCCCCAGCGATCAAGCCAGGGCGCCGGCTCGTCCGGGGGCGGGATCGGCCAGTCCGGCTCGCGGCTGGAAAACGATGCGGGCCAGGGCGGGATGCCGGCGGCACGCGGCGGCGGTACCGGCTTGGCGGGCGGCTCGGGCGGCGCAGGCGCGTCCTGCCCGGCGAGATCCGGCTCGCTCGAAGTCGGCAGGATCGCACGGCTGCGCCAGACCGCGGCGCGCGCGCGCGGCTGCGGCGCCGGCCCGGGCGGCGCAGGTGGGTCGAGCGGTTCGGGCGGCGGGGCGGCCGGCCGCATGCGGCGTTCAGCCACTGTAGACGGGCCGGACTGGGTGTCGCCGATGTCTTCCAACAAACGGTTCTTCATGACGTAGGCCTGCTGTGGAACAAGCCGAGTGTAGCCCAAGGCGCGCAAACCTGGGTGCTTGCGTGCGGCGGGTGCGCCACACCGGACTGTTCCTGTGCCCGATTTCCGGATTCAGGCCTTGGCCGGGCGGTGGGTCACGACCCGGTACAGGTACCAGGCCAGCAGGGTGCCGAAGATGAGCTTCGAGACCGGATCGATATATTTCCCGATTTGCTCGTAATTACTCTCCAGCAGGAAACCACCTGCCGTCAGCACCCCGGTCCAGGCGAGCGAGCCGATGGTCGAATACAGCAGGAACTGGCCGAGGGACATGCAGGCAAGGCCGGCCGGCACCGAAATCAAGGTGCGGATGGCCGGGATCAGGCGCCCGAACAGCACCATCGAGCGGCCATGGCGGTCGAATGCGGCGATGGCCATGTCTACATCCTCGGCGGTCACCGTCATCCAGCGGGCGTGACGGTCGGCGAATTTCTTCAGGCGTTCCTTGCCATACTTCCTGGCCCCGACATACCAGGGCAAGGCGCCGGTGATCGAGCCGGCGGTGCCGGCAATCAGCACGCCGGCCAGGCTCAGGTCGCCACGGGCGACGACGAAGCCGGCGAAGGGCATGATCAGTTCCGACGGGATCGGCGGGAAGATGTTCTCCAGCGCCATCAGGGCGAACACGCCCAGGTAGCCGCTGGCTTCGAGAAATTCGGTAATGAACTGGAACATGAGGCAGGACTCCACTGACGGTGAAGAGCGCACCATACCATCTTGCCGAGAACGCTTGCGCTCGCCAGATGCCAGGCAGGCAATGGCAGAGTCGTCACGACTTCGGTACCATGGGGGAATTCGCCCCCCAAGGAACCGCAATTGCTCAAGCTTAGCCTGGACGCACTCGAGATCGTCGAAACCATCGCCCGCAAGGGTTCGTTCGCGGGGGCCGCGAAGGAATTGTTCCGGGTTCCGTCCACCATCTCATACACGGTGTCCAAGCTCGAGGACGACCTCGGCGTGCGCCTGTTCGACCGCTTCGGCCCGAAAGTCGCACTGACGCCGGCCGGCAAGGAGTTGCTCAAGGAAGGCCGCTACCTGCTGCGTGCCGCCGGCGACCTGGAGTCGCGCGTGCGCCGCGTCGCTTCCGGCTGGGAGACCGAACTGGCCATCGGGATGGATTCGATGCTGGGGCCGTCAAGCCTGCAGCCGGACATCGAAGCCTTCTACGGGGTGGCCGACCAGACCCGCCTGCGCCTGGTGCGCGAAGTGCTGTCCGGGACCTGGGACGCGCTGCTCGACCGCCGCGTCGACCTGCTGGTGGGCGCGGCCGGCGAAGGCCCGTCCGGCGGCGGCTATACCGCCGAGCCGATCGGCACCAGCCCCTTCGTGTTCGCGGTGGCGCCCTGCCACCCGCTGGCGTCGATTGACCATCCCCTCGACAAGTCCGACCTGCTGCCCTATCGCGCGGTGGCGGTATCGGATTCTGCGCGCCAGCTCGGCGTGCGCACGGTGGGCCTGCTGTTCGGGCAAGACACCCTGGCCGTGCCCGACATGGAAACCAAGTACGCCTTCCAGCTGCAGGGATTGGGCTTCGGCTTCCTGCCCGAGGCCTGGGCGCGCCCGGCCATCGAAGCCGGGCAGCTGGTGGAAAAAGCCGTGGTTGAACCCAAGCCCGACGAAACCTTCTACCTGGCCTGGCGCAGCGGCGAGGACGGCGCGGCGCTCACCTGGTGGCTGCGGCGCATGCGCGAGGACTCGCCCTTCGCGCGCATGATCGCGCGGCCCTGCGTGCAGGCGCCCGGCTGACCGCCGGTCCGGCTTCAAGCAGGCCGGGCAAAATACACGAAGGTGCTTTTCGGGTAGACGTGCCGGTACAACGGCCGCGCCAGGGTCTTGAGGGCGGACTTCGGATCCATCCAGCCGGAGCTGCTGTTATAGAGCTTGCGCAGCGAGGGCCGCAGCGGCGCGAGCCCTGCTTCCCGTCCCATTGCCACCAGCGAATCGTAGGTGAACGCATTGATATGCTCGAACGGCGCGATCGGCATGATGTCGTCCTTGCCCAGGGAGGCAAAGGACCTTGCGCCCAGCAGCTTGCGGATCGCCTTGCCGGCATCCGGCACGCTGATCTTGACCAGCCCGCCGGGGCGCAGCGCGGCGGCCAATTGTTTGAGCACCGTGCCCGGCTCGAGCAGGTGCTCGAATACCTGTTCGGTATTGATGAAGTGGAATCCGCGCTCCGGCAGCGCATCGCTATCGACGATGCGGATGCCGACCGATTTCGCATACGCGATCCGCACCCGCGACAGCTCGGCGCCGTAGACGTCGAGCCCGTAGGCACCGGCCATCTTCGACCACTCGGCCCAGCCGAAGCCGAAGTCCAGCGCCGTGATCTCGCTGGGACGCAGGCCGAAATGCCCCAGCACGAATTCCACCTGCCCGGCCAGGTAGCGGTAGTCGCCAAGGTCAAAGCGCGAAGCCACTGCGGCCCGCTCGGTATCGGGCAGCCAGCGGTCGTAGATTTCTTCGAGAAGCCCTGATGACGGCACCTCGGCCTGGTAGACCAGGCTGCAATGTTCGCACCGGGCCAGCTGGTAGTCGTAGCCGGCAAAAAGGCGTTCGACCCGGCCCTCGTAATGCTCCTGCATATAGCGGGTGATGCCGGGACTGTCCAGCGGCTCGCTGTAGAGCAGCTTGCCGGCATCGCGATGGCAACCGGGACAGCGGTCACGCTTGACGAGGATCGGTTGTGTCGAGTCTGGCATGCCGCTCTCCTCTGGCTCGTGAGTAGATGGGTCCTTGCCCGGGACTGTGACGATAGTAGTCCAAACAGCCCGGCCATGCCAGTTCGGGAGGAGCGCGGCGGGCGCGCCCCTCCCTGCCCGCCTTTATTGCGGCAGGTCGAATACCAGGATTTCCGCTTGCGTGGCCGCGGCCAGCTGCACGGCGTCCTCCCTGGTGACTTTCAGCGCATCGCCGCCGGAGAGCTGCACGCCGTTGACGGTGGCGCTGCCGCGGATCACGTGCACATAGGCCTGGCGCCCGGCCGCCAACGGGTGCTCGAGCGCATCCGTGCCGTCGATGATGGTGGCGTAGATCGACGCATCCTGGCGCATCGACACCGAGCCTTCGCGCCCATCGTTCGAGGCGATCAGGCGCAGCCGGCCCTGCTTGGAGGCGGCGTCGAAATGCTTTTCCTCGTAGCCCGGCGCCTCATTCACGGTGTTCGGCTCGATCCAGATCTGCAGGAAATGCACGCCCTCGTCCTTCGAGTGATTGAACTCGCTGTGCACCACGCCGCTGCCCGCACTCATGCGTTGCACGTCGCCGTAGCGCAGCACCGAGCCGTTCCCCATGCTGTCCTTGTGCTCCAGCGCGCCATCGAGCACGTAGGAAATGATTTCCATGTTGCGGTGGCCGTGCGACTCGAAGCCCCGGCCCGGCGCCACGTGGTCTTCATTGATTACCCGCAACGGCCCGAACCCCATGTGCTTCGGATCCTGGTAATGGCCAAACGAGAAGGTGTGTTGGGATTTCAGCCAGCCGAAGCTGGCGGCGCCGCGCTCATTGCTTTTACGAACGTTCAACATGGTGTGCTCCTTGGTATGGGGTGGACCATCGAACCCTTCGATCATCGCGGGACTGTCCTGCCTGTTGCCGCCCGCTGCCGGTTGTTCGATGCGATGGAATCATTATGCGCGCCGCGCTCCGGCTTGAAAAACGGATAATTTGCGGGGCTTTGATCGAAATTTTCGAACGTCTGGAGCGCGACGGTGGGAGGAGAATGCGGCGGCTTGCATGGATATTCGAGGTAAAGCGGGCACCGTTGTCATCCCGTAGGGTGGGCAAGGTGATTCAGGCCATTGGCCTGAATCACCTTGCCCACGCTACGAGTCTCAGGCCAGTCCGGCAGCCCGGGCGTTCGCCAGCGTATTACTGCGCTCTACCTGCTGCCGGAAAAAGAACAACCCCACCAGCATCAGCGCAATCGGCACCAGCGTCAGATAGAACGCGAACTGCCCGTCGTAGCGCCCGAACACATACCCGGTCACCATCGAGCCGGTGGTGCCGCCCAGCGCCGAGAAGATCACCAGGAGGCCCGTCATCGGCGCATGCTGGTGCTTCGGCAGGGAACTGAGCATCACCGAATTGATGCCCGGGTAGATCGGCGCCATGAACAGGCCGATCAGCGGGAAGACGAAGGCCGCCAGCGGCGCCGTGGCCCAGCCGACGTTGGGGTCATGCGCGATGTTCTGGGAGAGCGGCAGCGCCATCATCACGGTCGCGCCCATGGCGATCACGCAGAAGACCATCACCGGGAACCAGTTCAGGCGACGCATGATCACGCCGGCCGAGAGCCGGCCCACGGCCAGGCACAGGGCGAAGATGCTGGTCACCTGCACGCTCATCGCCGCCGGCAGTTTCAGGATCTCGTTGTTGAAGGTCGGCAGCCAGGTGCCGACCGCCTGCTCCACCAGAACGTAGAGGAAGGCCGTCATCACGAACACGCAGACCAGCGGGCGCAGGAACAGGCGCAGCATGTCGAGGAAGTCCGCCATCGGCCCGCGGCTGGCGGCGGGAATCGCCTCGCTCTCGTCGAAGCGCGTGAACAGCACCAGCACGAAAGTCAGCGCGCACAGGCCGGACAGGAACCAGTAGACGTTCAGCCAGCTGGTCGATGCCGGGTTATCCGAGTCGATGAAGGCGCCGAAGATCCAGTAGGCGCTCAGCACGCCGACCATGAAGAAGCCCTCCAGCATGTTCATGATGCCCGCATGCTGCTTGCGGTCCTGCGCGACCAGGCCGACGGTCGAATACACCGACACCTTGACCAGGGCGAAGGCCACGCCCACGCACAGGAACAGCAGCTTGGCCGTGGCGAAGGCAGGCACGAGCGGCATCGCCAGCGTGGCGCAGGCGACGATCGCCAGCGCGATCAGCATTGCGCGCTTGTAGCCGATACGCTGCATATTTGAAGCGACCACGAAGGACACGATCGCGATCGGCAGGTCCTTGAAGCCCTCGAGCATGCTGGCCGAAGCCTTGTCGACCCCGTAGTTGCTGATCACCTGCAGGATTACCGTGCCTACGCTGTTGAGCAGGATGGCGAACACGAAGTAGATGAGGAAGAGCGCCAGCAGTATCGGGCGCTGGCTGGTTTTATTATTCACGCTGTCTCCTGAATGCTTGTAATTATGCGTGGATTAACTACGGAATGTTAATAATCACTGAGACGGAACTGCGCCATCGAGGCGATCACGCGGTCGGCCCGCGTCAGCACTTCGGGGCTGCCGACGCCCACCGCGAACATGCCGGCATCCTTGATCGAGGCCACCCCCGCCACCGCGTCTTCCACGCCGAGGCAGTCCCCGGGCGCCACGCCGAGCTGGCGCGCCGCCGTCAGGAAGATCTCGGGATGCGGCTTGCTGTTGGCGATCAGCGCCGCGTCGACCACTTCGTCGAAACGGTCGCGGATACCCAGCTTGTCCAGCACCGTGAACGCGTTCTTGCTGACCGAGGCCAGGCCGATCCCCAGCCGGGCGGCGCGCACTTCTTCCAGCGCGTCCAGCACGCCCGGCAGCACGTCGCCCGGCGTCATGGTGGCGATCAGCTCCACGTAATGGCGGTTCTTGGCGTCGGCCAGCGCCAGCTTTTCTTCGTGCGAACAGCTGCGCGTGCCCTGGGCCAGGATCAGCTCGAGTGAACCCATGCGGTCGACGCCCTTCAGGTGCTCGTTGAAGGCCTCGTCGAAGGGCAAGCCTTCGGATTCGGCCAGGCGCTTCCAGGCGAGGTAGTGGTAGCGGGCGGTGTCGGTGATGACGCCGTCGAGGTCGAAGATGACTGCTTTGTATCGGTTCATTGTGACTCCATGCGCTTGAAGGGTTCTGCCTGCGACAGCGCGACGGGAGCGCCGTGATGGGTGAAAGCGAGCGTCCCGCCGCGCACCAGGCGATAGCCGGTGCCACGGGCGTCCACCGACACTTCAAGCAGGCCGCCATGCACGTGCACGCGGAAGGCGTAGCGCTGCCATTTGGCCGGCAGGGTCGGCGCGAAGCGCAATCCTTCCTCCGTCAAGCGCATGCCGGCAAAGCCGTAGGCCACGCCCAGCCAGGTGCCGGCCATGGCCGCCGTGTGCACGCCGTACTGGGTGTTGGCGTGCGTGTTGTCCAGGTCGAGACGCGCGGTCTCCATGAAGTATTGGTAGGCCTTGTCGGCATAGCCCACTTCCGCCGCGATGATGCTGAAGATGCAGGACGACAGCGAAGAGTCGTGGGTGGTCACCTTCTCGTAGAAATCGAAGTCGCGGCGCTTGTCGTCGATCTGGAATTCGTCCGACAGCAGCAACAGCGCCAGCACCACGTCGGCCTGCTTGCAGACCTGGTGGCGGTAGATCACCAGCGGGTGGTAATGCAGCAGCAGCGGATAGTTCTCGGCCGGAGTGTTCGCAAAGTCCCAGGGCTTCTTGGAGAGGAAGCTGTCGTCCTGCTCGTGGATGCCCAATGCGTCGTCGTAAGGCAGGCGCATGTCGGCGCAGGCAGCGCGCCAGGCCGCGATCTCGGCGTCGTCCAGGCCGATGGCGGTCGCGACCCGCTTCCACTCAATCGGACGCTCGGCGCGCAGGCGGTCCGCGATATCCGCAGCAAACGCCATGTGCATGCGGGCCATCGCATTGGTGTAGTAATTGTTGTTCACCACCGCCGTGTACTCGTCGGGGCCGGTGACCGCATTGATGCAGAAGCGTCCTTCGCGGTCGTAGCTGCCGATGCCCGTCCAGATGCGCGCGGTCTCGAGCAGGATTTCGGCGCCGTATTGGGCGATGAAGTCGAAGTCGCCGGTCGCCAGCAGATACAGGCGGATCGAATAGGCCACGTCGGCATTGATGTGGTACTGGGCGGTACCGGCCGGGTAATAGGCCGAGCATTCTTCGCCCGCGATCGTGCGCCACGGGTAGAGCGCGCCGCGCGTGTGCGACATCTGGCGGGCCCGCTCGCGCGCCTTCGGCAGGCCGGCGTAGCGGTATTGCAGCAGCGCGCGCGCGATCTCGGGCTTCGAAAACAAAAAGAACGGGAACACGTAGATCTCGGTGTCCCAGAAATAGTGGCCTTCATAGCCTTCGCCGGTCACCCCCTTGGCCGCGATATTGGTCTTGCCGTCGCGCCCGACCGATTGCAGCAGGTGGTACTGGTTGTAGCGCACGCCCTGCTGCAGGGCGTCATCGCCCGCGATTTCGACGTCGGCCTGGGCCCAGAAGTCGGCCAGGTAGGCTTGCTGCTCGAAGACCAGTGCGGCAAAGCCGTCCTGCACCGCTGTTTCCAGTTCCCTGCGCACCAGGGGAGCCACCTCTTCCCGCGCCACGTCGCGCGAGCTGACGTAGGCGATGTATCTGTGGACGGCGAGCGTCTCGCCCTGGGCCAGGCTCGCCTCGAAAGCGCGGCCATCAAGGCAGTCCGAGGCGGTGATGGCGGCCACGCCGGAAGCGGCGCAGGCAATGCCGGTCCCGAGCAGGAAGCCGCTGTTGCGGGTGCGCTGGGTAAGGATCAGGCCGGGGCCGGTAGTCTCGCGCCCGTCGTCGAGCAGCGCCGGGCCGGTGATGGCCGAGCCGACGCGCGGGTCGTCGCCGGCCTGCATGTTGGTAACGGCGCTGTCGATGGTCGCCTCGATGCGCAGCGCGCCGGCGAAGTTGAGCGCCGTCACGCGGTATTCGATTGCGGCCACGTGCTTGCGGCCAAAGCACACCAGGCGGCGGCTCTCGACGCGCAGGCGCTTGCCGCCATCGAGCTCCCATTCGACCGTGCGCACCAGGACACCCTGGCGGAAGTCCAGGCTGCGCTCGTACGAGACGATGCGGCTGGCGCCCAGGTCCACGCGCCGGCCGTCCACGCTGATCGCGATGCATTTCGCATTCGGCACGTTGAGCATGAACTCGTTGATGCGCGCCAGCCCGTAGGCGTTCTCGGGATAGTGGATCGCTTCGGTTTCGTGGAAGCCGTTCAGGTAGGTGCCTTCCAGCGTGCTGCCAGGCTGGCCCGCCATGTCCTCATGCGTGCCGCGCATCCCGATATAGCCGTTCCCGAGCGCGAACAGCGTCTCATGATGAAACGCCCGCACCGGGTCAACACCGCACTCGCGAATACACCAGGGATCGGGGTTAAGCGCGTTAACACCGATGTTATCGATAACATTTTCCACTTCAGTTTCCTCGTCTCGGCCGCATGCGACTGGCAGCGGCATGGCTGTAACAGGTCAAGCGTGAATAGTCAGGTATGCCGGACGATCAGCGTCGTCGGCAGCATCTCGGATTGCACTTGCTGGCCTTCGATCATGCCCAGCATTTTTTTCGCGAGCAGCACGCCGCCGTCGCGCAGGTACTGGTGCACGCTGGTCAGGGGCGGCACGAAACTGGCGGCGCCGGGCGTATCGTCATAACCGATGACCGAAATATCGTCCGGCACGCGCAGGCTCGCTTCGGTCAGGGCGCGGATCGCACCCATCGCCAGCAGGTCGCTGGCGGCGAACAGGCCGTCGCATGCCAGGCCGGGCTTCTTCCTCAAGAGTGTCGAGACGCATTCGAAGCCGGCTTCGAAGGTAAAGGCCTTGGGGCGCAGGATATGGACGGTGGCGCGTCCGGCCAGGGCGTCGATGAAACCGGCGCAACGCTCCTGCACCTCGGCGTGGTCGACGTCGCCCAGGAAGATGAGTTTGCGCCTGCCCTGCTCCAGGAAACGCTCGCCCGCGCTGGCGCCGCCCTTGCGGTTGTTACTGCCGACCACGACGTAGTCGCTGCCGGCCTGGGGCGCGCCCCAGACCACCAGCGGCAAATTGGTTTGCTGCAGCGCCTTGACCGCTTCGCCGTGCGAGCCCTGCCCCAGCAGGATCAAACCGTCGGCGCCCTGCACCGGCGCCGTGTCGAGCAGCTGCTTCGAGGTCAGCACCACGCTGTAGCCGGCCGTGGTCAGTTCCTGGGTGATTCCGCCCAGCAGCTCAAGCGGATACGGATCCGACATCGGGCGGCCCTTCACCGGGGTCATCTCGACGACCACCGCCACCGAATACGAGCGCCGCATGCGCAGGTTGCGCGCGCTGATGTTCAGGCGGTAGCCCTGCTCGGATGCCAGCTGGCGGATCTTTTCGCGCGTCTTTTCGGTCACCAGCGGGCTGTCGCGCAGCGCGCGCGAAACCGTGATGGTGGAGACGCCGGCCAGCTTGGCCAGGTCTTCCATCGTCGGTCCCGGATCGCCGGGCGTCTTGCCGTGTTTTGCTTGTGCCATCTGAAATGGTGACTGAATGCTCACGAATGATTTGTTGCCGCTGAACAGTAAGCATTATGACAGGTTTTGATGCGCTGTCGATACCAAATGACATCGATAACAATATTATTGACATCGATAACATTCGATGATTCAATGACAGCACTTTCCTTATTGAACATTTTCAGTAAGGCAGCCGGGGAGGAGACGCCCCGCCGGTAGCCGTATTTGACAACAACGAGAGCCTACTCACATGAACCAGTCCAAGCAGTTCCCCCAGCTGTCCGCCATTGCCCTCGCGGTGCTTGCCCTGTCCGTCCACTGCCAGGCAGCCGCGCAGGAAGCCAATGCCGCCCCCAGCACGCCGAACGCCGTGCAGCGGGAGATCCAGCAGGTCGTCGTCACCGGCACCGCGTCCGCCAGCGGCACGCGCAAGATCGACGCCGCCTTCAGCATCACCACCGCCAGCGAAGAGCAGCTCAAGATGGCTGCGCCGATTTCCACCGCCGATATCATGAAACTGGTGCCGGGCGCCTATGCCGAGCCGACTGGCGGCCAGTCGGGCGCCAACATCCAGGTGCGCGGCTTCCCGTCGGGCAGCGACTCGCCGTTCGTCTCGGTGCAAATGAACGGCAACCCGATCTACCCGGTGCCGGTGCTGTCCTTCTTCGAAGGCTCGTCCTCCTTCCGCCTGGATGACACCATCGAACGCGTCGAAGTGCTGCGCGGCGGACCGAGCACGATCTTCTCTAGTGGCCAGCCCGGCGCCACCATGAACTTCATCCTGAAAAAGGGTACCGACATGCCGGAAGGCAGCATGCGCTTCACCGCCGGCACCGGCAACCTGCGCCGCATCGACGGTGTCTACAGCGGCAAGATCGCCGAAGGCTGGTACGGCATGATCGGCGGTTTCTACCGCGTGACCGACGGCGTGCGCAAGTCGGGCTTCCCGGCCGACGACGGCGGCCAGCTGTCGGCATCGCTGACCCGCAAACTGGACCAGGGCGAACTGACCTTCTACGCCCGTACCACCGACGACAAGAATGCCTTCTACACCGGCGTGCCGCTGATCTCTTCGGACCAGGGCCGCTCGATCAGGGCCTTCCCGGGCTTCGATCCGCTCACCGGCACCCTGATGAGCAACGAACTGCGCAACTTCACCGTCGAAGCCGCGCCGGGCCGCACGCTGAACTATGACCTGGGCGACGGCCGCGGCCTGAAATCGACCGTGTTCGGCATGGACTTCCAGCAGAATCTGAATGGCTGGCAGGTCTCGAACAAGATGAACTACTTCAATGGCGACCTGAATACCATCGCCATGTTCACCGGTAACAACCCGCTGAGCGCGGCGGACTACCTGCAGGCGGCGATCAGTTCCGCCAACGGCAATGCCGCCACCGTGGCCGCAGCCGGTGGCCGCCGCGCCACCACCGGCGCCATGACCTTCGTTAAGGGCGGCGCCGTGAACCCGAACCAGCAAGTGGTGCAGGCCGGCCTGTGGGCGGTGGAGAAGAAGCTCAAGTCCTTCACCGACGAATTCCGCGTCAGTCGCGACATCGGTGCCCACACCGTGACGGCCGGCGCCTACGTGGCGAACTATTCGTCGCGCGACGTCTGGTTCCTGGGTAACAGCCACCTGATGAGCGCGACGCCGCAGGCGAGCCTGATCAACGTGCGCCTCGATAACGGCGTCGTGGTGGCCAACAACGGCAAGGACGGCAACATCTTCTATGCGCCGGTCGCGTCCTACGACGGCGACAACACCGCCCTGTACCTGGCCGACGAATGGCGCATCAACGACCGCATCAAGCTGGACGCCGGCGTGCGCCGCGAGAAGCAGCGCCTGAACGCCTCGGTCTCGAACCTCGGCTCGGTCGACCCGGACAACAACCCGCTGACCGTCTACAACAATGGCACCTCAAGCCCGACCGGCAGCTTCACCGGCTTGGCTCGCGAAGACTCGGTGAACTCGTTCACCCTGGGCGGCCTGTACAAGCTCTCAAAAGATGCGAGCGTGTTCGTGCGCGCCAACCAGGGCCACACCTTCATCTACTTCGACGACATGCGCAATGCCGGCAGCCAGGCGGTGCTCGATGACCGCACCCGCGTGCCGACGCCGAAAGTGAAGCAGTTCGAAGTGGGCTTCAAGACCGCTACGCCGCTGTACAGCGCCTACGTGAACGCCTTCTTCACCGACTTCACCGGCATCTCGTTCCAGCAGATCACCACCACCGGCGTGCTGTACTCGGTGAGCGGCTCGGAAGGCAAAGGCGTCGAGTTCGAACTGGCCCTGCGTCCGCTGGACGGCCTGCAGCTGCAGCTGACCGGCAACTGGCAGGACTCCGAGTACAAGGACAATCCTTCGATCGCCGGCAACACCGTGCAGCGCCAGCCGAAGTTCCAGTACCGCTTCTCGCCGAGCTACCGCCTGCCGATCGGCGACCAGGCCCTGCGCGTGTATGGTACTTATTCGCGCATCGGCAGCCGCTGGGCCGACCAGGCCAACCAGCAGTTCCTGCCTGCGTATGAAACCCTGGACCTGGGCGTGCTGGCCGAACTGTCGGACAAGCTCGAGCTGCGCGTTTCCGCGACCAACGTCACCAACGAGCTGGGCCTGACCGAGGGTAACTCGCGCCTGACCGGCGGCAATGGCACTGGTCCGATCAATGCGCGTCCGCTGTTCGGGCGTGCGGTGGAGGCGTCGCTGACTTACCGCTTCTGATGTAGCAAGCGGCCAGCCGCTTTATTGTTCTCCCCTTTATGGCGGGACTTCGGTCCCGCCTTTTTTATTGGCGCTGTGCCCCTCAGGTGGGGAAGTCAGCGCTCCTTATTTGCGGCGCTTCGACCGAACCCGCGCCGCCATTGCCGCCAGCGCACCGGCGCCGAACACCAGCCAGGACGCCGGTTCCGGCACGTCCGCAGGCGCGCCCTGCTTCATCAAGCCCTGCGTGCCATAGCAGTCCAGCCACATGCCGCATGGTCCCTGGTCGCTGCGCGCGGCCAGCAGGGTGAAGGTGCGCCCTTCGCTGGCCAGGTGAAAGTCGGACTCGCCATTGTTGGCGCGGATTTCGCCGCCCAGGAAGCCGCCCGGCAGAAAGTCCAGCGACAGCCAGATCCGGTCCTCGAACATCTTCGGCGGGCTGCCGGCCCGGTAGTCGATGACGTTGCGGCTGCCCCCCGCGCCTTCCACCGAATAGCGTAGCGACAGCAGGCTGGTTTGCGGATCGATGCAGCCGGGGTCGCGGCACAAGTTGTTTATGCCCAGCATCAGCGTGCCTGCGGCGACGGCGGCGTCCGAGAAAACCAGTTCCAGGCGTATGTCCGACAGCATGTTCGGGCTGCCCTGGGTCTCATGCCAGCTGTACATGACGTCGGCTTGCGCCGCGTGCGCGGAGAACGCACAAGCCAGGATGGCGAAGAGGTGTTTTACGGTCACAATATGCTCCGGAAGCTTCGATGAATTTAATGAAAGCAATATTCACGCCTTGTCGAGCTGGTTTTCATAACTTCTTGATTTTGCACGGGTTTTGTTGTGATTAAATTAACAACAGGCGGGGATTGTTAAATTTATCGACACTATCCGCCACCATTAAGTGCCAGATGGAAACGGCCGCAAGCGCGGCCATGCCGATATAATCGGCCTGTTGTGCAACCACTAGCGAAAGATGTCGATGAAAGCACTGCCCCTGTTTATTCCCCTGCTCTTCCTTTCCGGCGCCGCGCTGGCGGACGATGCGGCCATCCTGAAGTGCCGCGCCCTGGGCGAGGCCGGCGCGCGCCTGGCTTGCTATGACGCGATCGAACTCGGCGCCCGTCCCGCCGCCGCGGCCGCGACCGCCGCCGCACCTGCGCGCAGCAGGGAAGCCGACTTCGGCATGGAAGCGGTCAAGCGGCGCGAAGCCGAGCCGGCGTCGGTCACGAGCACCGTGGTGGGCGACTTCGAAGGCTGGGGCCCGGGTTCGCAGATCCGCCTCGCCAACGGCCAGGTCTGGCGCATCGCCGATGGCAGCGAAGCGATCCTGCCGCGCAAGCGCGACGCCCGGGTGACGATCGAGCGTAACGTGTTCGGCACGCTGTTCCTGAAGGTGGACGGCTCTAACAGTTCGGCGAAGGTGCGCCGGGTCCAGTAAGGGCGCGCCGCATGTAGTGGGCGGCGCCCGGATAGCTGGCAAGGGGGGCGCGCGCGGCAGGACATGCCAGCGCCGCGGACCGGTAACCCGGCGCCTTCCAGAAGCCAGCCGTGCCTTGTACCGAGACCAGTGCCGAGGACGTGAATCCGCGCCCGTGCGCCTGCGCCAGCAGGTGCGTCACCAGCCTGAGCGCCACGCCGCGGCCATGTGCGGTGCTAGCACGGCGCCTTGCCCGGCCCGTCGTTCGTCTCACTGCGGTCGTCGTTCGTCGCCGCGCGCTTTCGCCTCCGGGCCAGACTTCCTACACTGGTCACGTTGCTTTATATTGACGGGCTCGGAGGACACATGTTTCGCAAGATGATCGACTGGTACGCAGGCCTGGAACGCTGGCAGATCGCCGCGCTCGCACACCCCGACCGCGCTGCGCACGGCGGCTCGCGCTACCGCAGCTATTTCGCCAGGCATCTGGCCGGCATGAGCGCGGTCGACCGCCTGCAGCTGTGCGAGTTCTGCATCGCCTACCAGGGAAGGCGCGGCTGGCTGGCGGTCGCCAAGCTGCTGGCCTTGTTTACCTTCCTGGGCGTGATGCTGCACCTGGGCACCGGCAAGGGCAAGCTGCTGACCAACCTGGCGATCGCCAACCTGTTGGGCATGTCGGTCGTGTTCGCCGCCATCGGGGTCTGGTTCGATTCGCGGGGCAAGACGCAAAGCCGGGGCAAGCGCATCTTCCGGCAGCTGCTCGGTGCACTGACCGGCGCCGCGCTGGCTTACGGCGTGCTGCGGCTGACCGGCGCTCCACCCATGCCCGACATCGGGCCGCGCCTGACGAAGGTCGTAGCGGGCAGCATCCTTGGCGCCGCCATCGTCGGCCTGCCGATGCTCGTCCTTGGCGCCCTGCGGCGGCGCCACAACGAACTCTTGACCACCCAGCTTCAGCGCGATGCCGAGCGCGAGCGGCTGGCGCGCGAGCTGAGCGAATCGCAGCTGCGCATGCTGCGCGCCCAGATCGAGCCGCACTTCCTGTTCAACACCCTTGGCGCCGTGCAGCAGTTGGCGGCCGACGGGGCGCCGCGCGCCGCGGCTTTGACGGCCGACCTGATTGCATTTCTGCGCGCCAGCTTCAGCGACATGCGCTGCGAGCAGGTCAGCCTGACCAAGGAATTTGCGACCACCGAATCCTACCTGCGCGTGATGCAGGCCCGGATGGGAGCGCGGCTGCGTTTCGAGGTCTCGCTGCCTGCCGCGCTGGCTGGGGTGGAAGTGCCCAGCATGATCGTGCTGACCCTGGTCGAGAACGCGATCAAGCACGGCATCGAACCGTCGCTGCGCGGCGGCGAGATCCGCGTCGTCGCCGAAGGCGACGGGGACGGCGGTGTCGCGGTCCGGGTGCATGACAGCGGGGTCGGCATGGGCGCCACGCCGGGCAGCGGGGCTGGCCTCGACAACGTGCGCAGCCGCCTGCAACTGGCCTACGGCAGCGCGGCGCGCTTGCAGCTGCGCGACGCCGACCCGGGCCTGGTGGCCGAACTGCGTATCCCGGTGCCGGTGAAGGAGGCGGCATGACCCGCATCCTGATCGCCGAAGACGAACCCCTGATGCGCGAGCGCCTCGCAGGCCTGCTGGCGCAGCACTGGCCCGGTGCACAAGTCCTCATGCAGGCCGAGAACGGCAACGACGCCTGGGACGGCTTCCTGGAGCACGAGCCCGAGGTGGTCTTCCTTGACATCCGCATGCCCGGCCTGTCGGGCCTGGAGGTGGCCGAGCGCATAGGCGACAACGCCCACGTGGTGTTCGTCACGGCCTACGACCAGTATGCCGTCGACGCGTTCGACGCCGGTGCGGTCGACTACCTGCTCAAGCCGGTGCAGGCCGACCGCATGGAACGGGCAGTAAGCCGCATCCGCGCGAAACTGAGCAAGCCGCCCGCCGACCTGGGCGACCTGCTGCGCCACCTGAAGACCGCCCTGTCCGGCGCCCCGCCTGAAAAGATGAAGTGGATCAAGGCGACCGTGGGCCGACAGATCCGGCTGATCGATGTCGACGAGGTGCTGTTCTTCCAGTCCGACACCAAGTACACCCGGGTGGTGCTGCTTGACTCCGAAGCGCTGGTGCGGGTGCCGCTGAAAGACCTGCTCGGCGGGCTCGATCGCGACCGCTTCTGGCAGATCCACCGCGGCACCCTGGTCAACGTCGGCGCCATCGCCGCGGTCGAGAAGCTCGACGCCGAGCGCATGCAGGTACTGCTGCGCGGATGCAGCGAAAAGCTGCCGGTGAGCCGCACCTTCACCCACCTGTTCCGCGACTAGGCGCCAGCCCCCATGAACACCAGCTTCCGCCAGGCCTGCAGGGCCGACATTCCCGCCATGTCGGCCATCCGACTGTCCGTCACCGAAAACGTGCTGCGCGACCCCGGACGGGTGACGCCGGCCATGTACGAGGATTACCTCGAGTCCGCAGGGCGGGGATGGGTGGCCGAGATTGACAGCAAGGTGGTCGCGTTTTCCTATGCGGACCGCAACGATGCCTCGATCTGGGCCCTGTTCGTCGCTCCCGGCCACGAGGGCCAGGGCTTGGCAAGGCGCCTGCTGGCCATGGCGGCCGCCTGGCTGTTCGCGCTGGGCCATCGCCAGGTGCGCCTGAGCACGGGCGCAGGCACCCGCGCGGACCGCTTCTATGCGCGCCAGGGCTGGGAGCGCACCCCCCTGAACGCAGCGGAGGTGGAGTACACCCTCGCACACGGCAGCCCGGCCGCGAATCGTGCGGATCTTGACGCCACCGGCCTCATCCCCCATGCTGTTTGACTGATAACGTCTGCCCCGTCCACCAGGCTTGCACGGCGGCGCCCCAGGCATGCAGTCACCCACTGCCTTGCCCCGCGCGCGCGGGCAATAGCGCAGGCGTCCCTTGACCTCGCCATCAACAGGACGACCGCATGACCCCGAACGAGAACGCCACGCCGCCGCGCGCCCCGATCGAATACATCCTCAATGCCAGCTGCCGCGCCGGTATCGGCATCGTGGCCGCTGTCGCCACCTTCCTGGCCGAGCGCGACTGCTATATCTGCGCGCTCGAGCAGTTCGACGACGACTCCACCGAACGGTTCTTCATGCGCGCGGTGTTCCGGCGCCAGGCCGAATCCCCCGCCATCGGCGACATCCGCGAGCAATTCGGGGCCCTGGCGGCCGGGCGCCTGCAGATGGGCTGGAAAATCCACGACCCGGCCGACCCGGTCAAGACCGTGATCATGGTCTCGAAGGACGACCACTGCCTCGACGACCTGCTTTACCGCCGCCGCAACGGCGAACTGAACATGTCGGTGACGGCCGTGGTGTCGAACCACCTCGACCTGCGCCCCATGGTCGAGCGCGAAGGCATCCGCTTCATTTTCCTGCCCGTCACCAGGGAAAACAAGGCGCTGCAGGAAGCGCGCCTGCTGGAAGTGGTCGAGGAAACCGGGGCGGAGCTGGTCATCCTGGCGCGCTACATGCAGATCCTGTCGGACGAGCTGGCCAGTCGCCTGTCCGGCCGCTGTATCAATATCCACCACTCCTTTCTGCCGGGCTTCAAGGGCGCCAAGCCCTACCACCAGGCTTTCGACCGCGGGGTCAAGCTGATCGGTGCCACCGCGCACTACGTCACGCCCGACCTCGACGAAGGCCCGATCATCGAGCAGGTGCTGACCCGGGTCGACCATAACTTCAAGCCCGAGCAGCTGGTGCGGGCAGGCCGCGACAACGAATGCATGGCGCTGGCGGCGGCTGTCAAGTTCCACATCGAGCGCCGCGTGTTCGTCCACGGTAGCAAAACCATCGTGTTCCGCGGCAGCTGAGTTTTCGCTGGTTTCCAACAGAAATAATGAATTTCCATTCTGCAACGAAACATCGCTATACTTCCTGTAACGGTTGCAGGACGGCGACTGGCTTCGCATTAAATGGGCTGATGGCATGAATAGTTGCCACTAAGTTACATTGCGTGAGACTCCAACCTGCCCCTTGATGCCACAATGACCCGGCGCGCAGGACCGATCCCGGCCGCTGCCGCCGCTTTTTGTATCCCTCGCAGCCCAGCCGTACCCTTGGACAGACACATCGTGGCCCGCCCCCTCAGCCCAGACGCACTGGCAATCGACCCGCTTGACGGCGAGTTCGCCGACCGCCGCACCGAAACTGCCTATCTCGACCATCAGCAGCCGCGCACCCGCGCCCAACTGGCGTTCACCCTGCTGTTCTGCACCCTCTTTTTCCTGTGCTTCTTCGCCACCGACGTCGCGGCGCTCGGCCTGGTTCCAGACACGGCGATCTTGCTGGGAGCAAGGCTGGTGGTGGCCGTCACCGCCGGAACCTGCGCCTGGCTGGCCCTGCGCCGGCCGCTGTCGGTCAAGGCTACCCGGCTGGCGGCCAGCATTGCCGAAGCGGTCGCACTGGGCAGCTTCATGGTGATTGCCGTGCACCGGCCCGGCGAATTCCACTGGCATGCGATGTCGCTGGCGATCATGCTGCTGGTGATCTACCTGTACATCCCGAACCGGCTCGCCTATGCGCTAGGGCTGGCGGCAGCGGCGACCGCCACCTTCCTGGCGCTGACGGTGCGCTTCGCCGCGCTGAGCTTTGCCGACATGCTGACCCTCGGCATGCTGCTGGCCCTGGTCAATACCTTCGGTGCGCTGGCGGCGCGGCGCTACAGCCAGGTGGCCCGCGAACAGTTCCGCGCCCAGGTCGTGCTCCAGCACGCGGCCGAGCGCGACCACCTCACCGGCTGCTTCAACCGCCGCTACCTGCACGAACAGCTGATGGGCGCGGCCTCGCCGCTGCGCCCAGGCGAACCGCTGAGCGTGATCCTGTGCGACATCGACAGCTTCAAGCAGGTCAACGATACCCACGGCCATACGGGCGGCGATGCCGCCCTCGCCGGCTTTGCCGCCCTGCTGCAGTCGGTCGCGCGCGAAGGCATCGACAGCGTGGTGCGCTACGGCGGCGAAGAATTCCTGCTGGTGTTGCCCGGCACGGGCCGCGAGGCGGGAGTGCACCTCGCGGAATTCCTGCGCGCGCGCTTTGGCGCCACGCCCGCGGCCGGCGCCGAAGGCCAGCCGATCTACGCCACCGCGAGCTTCGGAGTCGCGTCCCTCGAGCCCGGTCCGGGCGGCGCGGGCAGGCTCGAATCCCTGATCGATGCAGCCGACAAACTGATGTACGCGGCCAAGCGCAATGGCCGCGACCGGGTGGAATCGCTGGGCCAGCAGACAGCGCTGCCGGCAGCCGCCTGAAGCAAGCCCGGATGCAGCGGTATCGCTGCGCGATACCGGGACGCCAGCAGCATGCGACTTCGCCGGCCATGCTTGCTCCGGCGGCCCGTCGGCATGATGCTGTTCGCATGCCCACCACGGAGTCCACCATGAAACGCATGCTCCTTGCCGGCCTGCTCGGCCTTGCCTGCAGCGCCGCCCAGCCGGCCGGCCAGTCCACGCCCTCGCAGGCCAGCGCCAACCTGGCGGCGACCGTCGTCGGCGGTTCGGTCCACACAGTTGCCGGTGCCGGCAGCATGGTCGTGGCCAGCGTCGGCAAAGTCGCCGACGGGGTCGACCTGGTCCTCGAGAACCTGCTTGATGGCAGCCGCGCCACCGTGCACCTGTCCGGCCACGCCGCGGGCGGCCTCTCGCTGGTGGCCGGCGCCAGCGTGGAAGTGGTCGCCGCATCCACCGGCCACGTTCTGGTCATGGCCGGCAAGGCGATCGCCTTCCTGCCCAACGAAGCGGGCAAGGCCTTGCTGCACCACGCCCGGGCGCTGTGATGAAACGCCTGTTGCCGGTGATATTGCTGGCCGCTGCCCTGCCGGCATGGGGCGGCCAGCCCTGCGAGGAAAAACCCCTCGCCCCGCACGAGGTAATCCGGTCGATGGACCTGGCCCAGCGCGCCAATGCCATGCTCGACGCCAGCGGGGCCAGGGTAGCGCTGGTCGCGCGCGCCGGCCAGGACCTGTCGCGCTACGGCTTGCGCTATTCGCACATGGGCATCGCCCTGCGCGAGCACCCGGCCGGGCGCTGGACCGTGGTGCATGCGCTGAACCACTGCGGCAGCGCCGCATCAAGCCTGTACAACGAAGGCATGGGCAACTTCTTCCTGACCGACCTGTATCGCCACGAGGCGCAGCTGGTGATCCCCGGCCCCGAACTGCAGGCCAGGCTGGTCGCACTGTTTGCCACCCGCACGCCCCTGCGGCTGCACGAACCGAAGTACAACATGCTGGCCTATGTGTACTCGACCCGCTACCAGAATTCCAACGGCTGGGTGCTGGAAAACCTCGCCGCGGCAGCCGCACCAAGCGGCCAGGTCGAGACCCGCGCCGGGGCCCAGGCCTGGCTGCGCGCCATCGGCTTCCGACCGCCCGCCATCGAGATCCCGGCCATGGTGCGCCTGGGCGCGCGCCTGCTGCGCGCCAACGTCGCCTTCGACGACCATCCCTTCGAGCGCCGCATGGCCGGCCAGATCGACACCGTCAGTACCGATGCGGTGCTGGGGATGCTGCGCACGACCGATCCGCAGGCCAGGACCGTCATCCTCGATTGAGGCGCCGGATGGCGTTGGTACGTCTGTGAACCAGCCAAAGGCTGCCCGTGCCGGCGTGAAGCTCGACGCTTCGCTGACAACAAGGACAGCCATGGACCCGCACCAGGAATACCCGATCCGGCTCAGCATCTATGGACAGGACCGGCAGTTCGAGGTCCAGCCCCGGGTGACGCTGCGCGACCTGCTGCGCGAACGCGCCCAAGCGCATCAACTCCTGCCTGACGTGCGGTGTTGCATGCGGACGGGCGCCCGGTGGTGAGCAGCGCGGCCCCCGGACATCGCACCGGCACCTATACCGTGATGTCGATGATCGCGGCCGCGGCCATGGGTCTGCCGCTCGAACGGGTGACCTTCCAGCCGGGCGACTCGACCCTGCCGATGGCGCCGATCGAGGGCGGCTCCTCGCACGTGACCATGGTGGGCGGCGGCGTGCACGGCGCCTGCGAGAAGCTGCAGAAACGCCTGTTCAAGCTGGCGCAGGACATGCCCGGTTCACGCTTCAAGGGCGCGCGTCGGAAGGACATCGTCTTCCAGGATGGGCGTTTTTCCAACAGGGAAAACGCCCTTGATCCAGGTCATCAACACTGCATGACCTGGGTCAGTTTTTGCTTGCTACGCGTATCGTTGGCTCCATGCCATACGCATTTTCACTTAGTTGCAAATCTAACTATTTGCTGGTACAACAACTCCTGCGGATGCACGCACCCAGATAATGCCGGCCGGATCGTTATGGCCAGCACCCGGGCCAGTGCCGCACCCGGCACCGCCCATACTGATAACCGAGGTTAGAGGAAGACACCGATGAAAACTACATTCTTGCGCACCGTCGCAGCCATTGCCCTGCTCGGCAGCGCAATGGCCCATGCCCAGAACTACCCGACCAAGACCATCACGATGATCGTGCCGTTTGCCGCCGGCGGACCGACCGACACCGTGGCGCGCCTGGTCGCCCAGTCGATGGGCACTACGCTAAAGCAGCAGATCATCATCGAGAACGTCGGCGGCGCCGGCGGCACGATCGGCGCGGCGCGCGTGGCCAAGGCGACGCCGGACGGCTACACGCTGTTCCTGCATCACATCGGCCAATCCACCGCCCCGGGCCTCTACCGCAAGCTGAGCTACAACGCGATGGACAGCTTCGAGCCGATCGGCCTGGTCACCGACGTGCCGATGACCCTGGTCGCCCGCAAAGACTTCCCGGCCAAGGACTTCAAGGAACTGCTGGCCTACGTCAAGGCCAACAAGACCAAGGTCACCTATGCCAACGCGGGCCTGGGTTCGGCCTCGCACCTGTGCGGCATGCTGTTCCAGACCGCCATCGGCGTCGACCTGACCACCGTGCCTTACAAGGGCACCGGTCCGGCCATGAACGACCTGCTGGGCGGCCAGGTGGACATCATGTGCGACCAGACCACCAACACCACCAGCCAGATCAAGGGCGGCAAGATCAAGGTCTACGGTGTGACCACCAAGACCCGCCTGCCCTCGATGCCCGACGTCCCGACCATGAACGAAGCCGGCCTGCCGGGCTTCGAAGTGGCCGTGTGGCATGGCATGTACGCGCCGAAGGGTACGCCGAAGCCGGTTGTCGACACCCTGGCGAGCGCCCTGCGCACCGCCCTCAAGGATCCGACCGTCAAGCAGCGCTTCGCCGACCTCGGCACCGAACCGGTGGTAGAGAGCCGCGCGCGTCCGGAAGCCCTCAAGGCGCACCTGAAGGCCGAGATCGACCGCTGGGGCCCGATCATCACCAAGGCCGGCCAGTACGCCGACTAAGCAGCGGCCGATCGCAACGCAGCATTGCCGCGCAGCGCCCCTGGCCTGCGCGGCACTCCCGTATAAACAATAAGCAACAAAGGGGTTCGCAGTGACTTCCATCGTCCGCCATCCACAGAATTTCTGGATCGGCATCATCTTCCTGTTCTTCGGCCTCGCCGCCGTGTACTTCGGCTGGGAGCACGACATGGGCACCGCCGGCCGCATGGGCCCGGCATATTTCCCAACAGTCCTGGGCGCAATGCTTGCCATCGTCGGGGTCGCCAACCTGGTGCGCTCCTTCATCGGCCATGGCGAAACCATCGGCAAGTTCCACGTCAAGAACATCGTCATCATCCTGGCCGCGGTGCTGCTGTTCGGCGCCCTGATGCGCACCGCGGGCCTGGCCGTCGCCGCCTTCGTGCTGGTCATGCTGAGTGCCTGGGCCAGCCCCAAGTTCCGTCTCAAGAGCACACTGTTGCTCGCGGTCGGCCTGACTGTATTCGCCGTGGTGCTGTTCGTGAAGGTACTCGGCTTGCCGATGCCGATCCTCGGCCCTTGGCTCTCCGGAGGGTAAGCACATGGAAATCTTTGCCAACCTCGGACTCGGCCTCGAAACGGCCTTCACCCTCACCAACCTGTTCTACTGCCTGGTCGGGGTGTTCGTGGGCACCGCCGTCGGCGTGCTGCCGGGCCTGGGCCCGATCGCCACCATCGCGATGCTGCTGCCGGCCACCTTCGGCCTGCCGCCAATCTCGGCCCTGATCATGCTGTCCGGTATTTACTACGGCGCCCAGTATGGCGGTTCGACCACGGCCATCCTGGTCAACCTGCCGGGCGAATCGTCCTCGGTCGTGACCGCGCTCGACGGCTACCAGATGGCGCGCCAGGGCAATGCCGGCAAGGCGCTGGCCACCGCGGCGCTGTCCTCGTTCTTCGCCGGCACCGTCGCCACCATCCTGCTGGCGCTGTTCGCACCGCCTCTGGCGGACCTCGCCCTGAAGTTCGGCCCGGCCGAATACTTCTCGCTGATGGTGCTCGGCCTGGTGGCCTCGGTCGTGCTGGCGAGCGGCTCGCTGCTCAACGCGATCGGCATGGTGCTGCTCGGCCTGCTGCTCGGCCTGATCGGCACCGACGTCAACTCGGGCGCCCAGCGCTACACCTTCGACCTGCCTGAACTGGCCGACGGCATCAACTTCGTGATCGTCGCGATGGGCATGTTCGGCATCGGCGAGATCATCCGCAACCTCGAGCACGACGAAGACCGCAGCCTGGTGATGAAGAAGGTCAAGGGCCTGATGCTGACCAAGGACGACTTCAAGCGCATCATCGCGCCGGTACTGCGCGGCACGGCCCTGGGCTCGATGCTGGGCATCCTGCCGGGCGGCGGCGCCATGCTGGCCTCGTTCGCCTCGTACTCGATCGAGAAGAAAGTCTCGAAGAACTCAGCCAACTTCGGCAAGGGCGCGATCGAAGGCGTGGCGGCCCCGGAAGCGGCCAACAACGCCGGCGCGCAAACCTCGTTCATCCCGATGCTGACCCTCGGCATTCCGTCGAACCCGGTGATGGCGCTGATGATCGGCGCGATGATCATCCAGGGCATCCAGCCAGGCCCGGCCGTCATGACCGAGCAGCCGGCGCTGTTCTGGGGCCTGATCGTCTCGATGTGGTTCGGTAACCTGTTCCTGGTCGTGCTGAACCTGCCGATGATCGGCCTGTGGGTCAAGATGATCATGGTGCCTTACCACAACCTGTTCCCGGCGATCCTGATGTTCTGCGCCATCGGCGTGTTCAGCCTGAACAACAACGAGTTCGACGTCTACCTGATGGCGCTGTTCGGCCTGTTCGGCTACATCTGCGCAAAATTAGGCGCGGAACCGGCGCCGATGCTGCTCGGGTACATCATCGGCCCGATGATGGAAGAATACCTGCGCCGCGCCCTGCTGCTGTCGCAGAGCGATCCGATGGTGTTCGTCACCCGCCCGATCAGCGCCGTCATGCTGGCCATGGCTGCCATTGCACTGATCGTCGTGATGCTGCCGTCGCTACGCAAGAAGCGCGAAGAAGCCTTCCAGGAAGAGTAAGCAAGTAGTACTGCGCGCCCCGGCCCGGCCGGCGGCGCGCAGCTTCCCGCTCTACCCTCCCCCTTCAGAACAGTGCACCTTGCGGGCTCGTCAGGCGCGCAAAACTGTCGCCCAAAAACGGCAGGATCGCATCGGCGATCGGCTCGAGCTGCTTGCTCAGGTAGTGCTCGTAGTCGATCGGCGCGCGCCGCAGTTCGATCGGTTCGGGCCCGGCGGTGGTCATCACGTAGCGGATCCAGCCGCCATTGCGGTACTGCGGCGGGCGTCCCTGCCCCGTATGGAAGTCGTCGGCCATGCGCGCCGCGCGCACGTGCGGGGGCACGTTGCGTTCGTAATCGGCCAGCGGGCGGCGCAGGCGCTTGCGGTAGACCAGCAGCGCATCGAGTTCGCCGCGCAGGGTGCGCGCGACATAGTCCGCCAGCCAGGCCTCGTAGGGCTCGCGCTTGAAGATGCGCAGGTAAAGCTGCTGCTGGAATTCCTGGGCCAAGGGCGACCAGTCCGAGCGCACGCTCTCCAGGCCGCGGTACACCATCCCTTCGCTGCCATCCGGATTGGTCACCAGGCCGGCATAGCGCTTCTTGCTGCCTTCGTCCGAGCCGCGCACGGTCGGCATCAGGAAACGTCGGTAGTGGGTGTCGAATTCGAGTTCGAGCGCGCTGTCGACGCCGTATTCCTGCTCCAGTTGCGCGCGCCACCAGTCGTTGACCCGCTCCACCAGCGCGCGCCCGATGCGTTCTGCGTCTTCCTGCCCATGCGCGCCGCCCAGCCAGACGAAGGTGGAATCGGTGTCGCCGTAGATCACCTGATAGCCTTGATCCTCGATCAGGGCGCGGGTGCGATGCATGATCTCGTGCCCGCGCATGGTGATCGAGGAGGCCAGGCGCGGATCGAAGAAACGGCAGCCGGTGGTGCCCAGCACCCCGTAGAAGGCATTCATGATGATCTTCAGCGATTGCGACAGCGGGCCGTTGCGCGCGCGCTTGGCCGCTTCGCGCCCTTCCCAGACCTCGCGCACGATCCCGGGCAGGCAGTGGCGCGTGCGCGAAAAGCGCCCGCCGCGAAAACCGGGCACGGTGGCGTCTTCGCTTTCCTCCAGGCCGGCCACCAGCCCCACCGGGTCGATCAGGAAACTGCGGATGATCGACGGGTACAGGCTTTTGTAGTCCAGCACCACGACCGAGTCGTACAGGCCGGAGACCGAATCCATCACGAAGCCGCCCGGGCTGTCGCCCGCCGCCACGTCGCCGATGTTCGGCGCCACAAACCCCTGGCGGTGCATCAGCGGCATGTAGCGGTGTTCAAACGCCGCCACCGAGCCGCCGCTGCGGTCCACGGCCAGGCCCGTGACGCTGGCACGCTCCAGCAAGAAGCGCATCAGTTCGGTTTTTTCGAAGATGCGGGTGACCAGCTCGCAGTCCTTGAGGTTGTAGTACGCGAGCGCCGGTTTGTCCTCAACGAACATGCGGTTGATCTCGTCCATGCGGCTGTACGGATTGTCGATCGCCTTGCCTTCGCCGAGCAGGGTTTGCGATACCGATTCCAGGCTGAAGGACGGGAAGCTCCAGGTCGCCGAGCGCAGGGCCTCGATCCCGTCGATCACCAGCCGTCCGGGAATGCAGAAGAAGAAATGCTCCCTGCGTGAGTGCTCGCGCGCCTCGACCTCGGCGCCGCCACGGCCCAGGCGCAACGGGCGCCCCAGGCGTTCGGCCGCCTTGACCAGCATGCGGAAATCGAACTGGATCACGTTCCAGCCGATGATCGCGTCCGGGTCGTGGCGCTGCACCCATTCTTCGAGGCGCTCGAGCAGCTCCAGGCGGCTGGCGCAGTAGTCCAGCGCAAAGTCGCGAGGGATAGCGCTTGAATCATCGCCTCCATTGGGCTCGCCCAGCATGTAGATCTGGCGCTGGCCGCAGCCTTCCAGCCCGATGCAATACAGCTCGCCGTGCTGGTTGGTTTCGATATCGAGCGAGGCCAGGCGCAGCTGCGGGCGGTAAGCGCCGTCGGGTTTGAGCTGCGAGTCGAGAATGCGCTGCGGATCGCGTGGATCGGGCGTCCCGTGCACCAGCACCGGCGCCGTGATGTAGCGCTCCATCAGATAGCGCTCGGGCGGGCGGATGTCGGCTTCGTAGACGTCGATGCCGAATTCGCGCAGGCGCTTTTCCAGGCGCAGCAGCTGGCGGTACTGGCGGCAGTACAGGCCCATTACCGGCCGGTGGCTGAAATCGCACAGCGACAGTTCGCGCAGTTCCCATCCCCGCTCGGAGCGCAGTACCTGCTGGGCAGCCGCGCGCTGCTCGAGCGGGAGGAAGGCCACCGAGGTTTGCGGCGGCAGGCAGACCTGGCGCGGCCCCCCGGGCGTGGCCAGCCAGAACATGACCGCGGTGCCGTCATCAAGATCCTGCCAGTGCCGGGTCAGCAGGAAGCCCTGCAGCGGGGCGGCGCCGGCTTGGTCGGTGGTGTCCATCGCAGTGCCGGAGTCAGGCAAGGCGCGCCAGTTCCGCTTCGCTGAAGCCGGCCTCGCGCCGCGCATCGAGGTTGAACGGACCCTTGAGCACCGGCGCCTTGTAGCGCACGGTCAGCTCGTCGTAGGTCGACACGGGTTCCAACCCGCGCCCGGCGCACAGGTAGAGATACCAGCGATTGCCGATCTCGACGTGCCCGACTTCGTCGCGCAGCAGCACGTCGAGAATCGCGGCGGCCTGCTTGTCTCCCGCGTGGGCGAGCTTGGCGCGCAGCGGCGGGATGGCATCCAACCCGCGCGCCTCCAGCGTGCGCGGCACCAGGGCCATGCGCGCCAGCACGTCGCCGCGCGTCTTCTCGACCATCTCCCACAGGCTGTCGTGGGCGGCGAAGTCGCCATAGGCGAAGCCGAGGGTCGCCAGGTGGGCCGACAGCATGTTGAAATGGGTCGCTTCCTCGCTCGCCACGCGCAGCCAGTCGGTGTAGTAATCCTGCGGCATGCCCGGGAAGCGCCACAGTGCGTCCAACGCCAGGTTGACAGCATTGAACTCGATATGGGTCAGTGCATGCACCAGCATCGCGCGGCCTTCGATGGTGGCCATCGAGCGCTGGCCGACCAGGCGCGGCGGCACCAGTTCGGGGCGCGCCGGGCGGCCGGGGACGCCTCCGGGTGCGGCCAGGGGCGCTTCGCTATCCACGGTCCAGTGGCCGGACGCGCGGGCGGCCGCCAGGGCCGCCACGCCGGCCGTCTTGGCTGCCGGGTCGGGTTCAAGCAGGAATTGCAGAGCGCAAGCGCGAAGCTCCAGCGGTGGCGCCATGGGGAGGCCTTCAGGGGTAAAAACGAAAGCGACAGTATACCGCAGCAGCCCGCCCGCCGAAATCGGGCGCCCCCGCAACACTCCACCCTTTGCGCATTGTGGCCGGCCACGCAAGCTTGTTACTATTGGTTGCTCCGGATGCCTGGCGTCCACCGCTTCCCCACCGCGAAGGAAACACCATGTTCTCCCGCACCGACCTGCATTCCCGCCTCGCCCTCGCCGCCTGCGCCCTGGCCGCCGAACTGCTTCACCTGGGCTGGGAGTACACCCACGGCGGGGTCTTGGCGCACCACCTGCTGAACCAGCCCGACATGCCGGCGATTTCCAACTGGTGGGGACTGCTGGTCGTGCCGCTGCTGGTGTGGTTGCTGGTGGGCCGGATCCAGCGCCGCGGCGCGACCCTGGTGCAGGCCGGCAGCCGCGAGCGCTTCCGCACGCTTGCGCGGGGCCGCTTCATTGCCGCCCTGCTGTGGGGCCTGGCGCTCGCGCTGGCGTTTGCCGGGCACCACCCGGCCGTGGGATCCTTGTTCTTCGGCGCCTTCGCGGCCGGCCTCGTGTTCCACGTCTACCGCTCGGAATACGTGCTCGGCTTCGCCCTGGGCCTGACCTTTTCTTTCGGCGCGGTGCTGCCGGTGCTGATTGCCTCCGTCATCGCGGGCTGCTCCTTCCTGGTGCACCTGATGATCGGCGCTGTGCTACGCCTGGGGCGTGGCAACCGCGCGCGCGGTGCCGGCCTGCCTTGAATCGGGGAGAACTAGAATGACCAAACGCATGTTCGCGCCATCGTGACCCACGCCGTGATCGCCAGCTCGGTGCGCGACCATGAAAAGAGCGAGATCGACAAGGCGGCGGACAAGGTCCTCGATCCCTTCGAGTCAAGCCTCGCCACCTTCACCCAGCGCGACCTGCTGCTGGGCGCCGCGGCGCTGTCGCGTCACGGCCAGCCGCGCTGGCTGGCCGGCAGCGAGAAGGCCGAGGAATGGGTCGTGGCCAGCAAACCAGTCTTCTCGTTGACCCAGGACCGCGCCGCCCTGATCCTGGAAAACGATGTCACGCTCACGCCGCCATCGGGCAAGCCGGTGTACGCCAACCGGGTGCGCGTGGTCTCGGCCGTGCAGGCGCACACGGACCTGGCGACCTTCTGGGGCGAGGACGAAGCCAGGGCTCTGAAGGCCGAGAGCCTGCGCCTGCTGGCGGCCTCGGTCGATATCGCCCTGGACGACGTCGCCGCACCACGGCCGGCCGGCGCCGGCGCGCAGCGCACCGTGCGCTATCCGGAAGGCGGCAGGCAGGCCTTCGAGCGCGCGGAAGTCGTCAAGGAAGAATGCGACCGCCTGCTGCTGCGCAACCTGCGCGGCTGGCTGGTGTCGGTGCCCCGCAATGGGCCGCCGGCTTCCAGCTGCGCGCTCGCCGCGCAGTAAGCCCGCCGCTCCTGCGCTGGAATCCACGGCTCACATCTGCCGGAACAGGTGGGCGTACACCGGACTGACGCGCGGCTTTTCCGTCCGATGGCGCAAGGTGAGCATCATCTTGCCCATGGTGTCGCGCCCGGCGCTGGCCACGCAGGCCAGGTTCACCACGGTGCTGCGGTTGACCTGGCGAAAGCGCGCCGGGTCCAGCTGCGGCAGCAGTTCCCGCAGCGGCACCCGGATCAGGGCTTCGCTGTCGGCGGTGGCCACGTTCACATACTTGTCGGTCGCCTGGAAGAACACGACATCGGCCACCGGGATCATGCGCACCGTGCTGCCCACGGCCGCGCGCACGAAGTCCAGCCGCTCGGGAGCGGCGCTGGCCGGCATCAGCGCCTGCAGCTTGCCGACCAGCTGCGCCAGCGGGTCGGCCGCATCCAACCCCTGCGCGGACCGCTCGGCCAGCAAGCCCTGCAGCCGTTCGACCGTGCGCGCCAGCCGGACGTCGTTGACCGGCTTGAGCACATAGTCTGCCGCTGCCTGCTCGAAGGCCTGCACCGCATAGTCGTCATAGGCCGTCACGAACACCACGTGCGGGAACGGCGCCGGGCCTTCCCAGCGCTCGGCCAGTTCTTCCGCAGCCTCGATGCCGGTCTGGCCGGGCATCTTGATGTCCAGGAACAGCACGTCCGGGCGCAGCGCCAGGGCTTGCTCCACCGCGGCCACGCCGTTCGGGGCGGTCGCGACGATCCTGAGTTCCGGCCACAGGCGCTGCAGGCTGCGCGCCAGCGTCGCGGCGAGGATCGGTTCGTCTTCTGCAATCAGGGCACGGATGTTCATGGGGTCTCCAGAGGAAGGGTCAGGCGCACGCTCGTGCCTTGCGGCTCTGCTTTCGCCAGCAGGATGGACGCGCGCTCGCCGTACAGCACGCGCAGGCGTTCGCGGGTGGTGGCCATGCCGATCCCGCCGCCGCTGGAAGCGCGCGGTTCCGGATCGAGGCCCAGGCCGGTATCGATCACGCGGATCTCGAGCATGCCGTCGCGCGCCTCGGCCGAGATGCTGACCTGCCCGCCCTCGATCTTCGGCTCCAGGCCGTGCACGATCGCATTCTCGACCAGCGGTTGCAGCAGCATCGGGGGCATGCTGGCCCGGCGCAGCGCGGGCGGCAACTCGAGCCGGTAGGCCAGGCGCTCGCCCATGCGCACACCCATCAGGCCGAGATAGGCTTCCATGGCGGCGAATTCCTCGCCCAGCGTGGTGCGCTCGGCGCGCGAGGCGCCCAGGGTGGCGCGCAGGTACTGGATCAGCTGGTCGAGCATGGTGTTGGCGCGCTCCGGGTCGAGCGCGATCAGGCCTTGCAGGTTGGCCAGGGTATTGAACAGCATGTGCGGCTCGATCTGGGCCTGCAGCAGCCGCAACTGCGCCTGCAGGGCCTGGCGCTCGATGGTTTCGGCGCGCAGGCGGGCGTCACGGTGCTCCTGCTCGATGCGGTGCAGGCGCTCGCGGTGCACTTCCAGGAAAGTGCCGGCGCACAGCACCAGGAAGGTCAGTCCGATCATGCTCACGCGCGGCAGCGTCGGGTAGGCCGCCAGGCCGGGGGCATCGTGCCCGAGCAGCGCCGCGGCCAGGTGCATGCCGGAGAAATGGGCGATCGGCGCCGCCACTGCGGCCACCGCCAGCAGCGGCAGCCACTGGCGCGGCCGGGCACCCGGATCGGTCCAGATGAACAGGCGGGCGGCGTCGACCACCGTATAGCCCAGCACCGCGATGAAGCCCGAATACACCAGCTGCTCGTAGAGCATCTCCGGCTGGCCCACCACCAGGGTGATTACCAGCGCCACCACTGCACTCATGGCCAGGGCCAGGCGCAGGTCGCGCAGCAGCCGGCGCAAGGTGGCGCCCAGGCGGGGCGGAGAAGGCAAGGGTTGGACCAGGCTGCTCATGCGGGTTCGCTTTTATCTCGTTGCAAAGGTGTTGGCATTCTGCCCAGCCCTTGCTACCTATGCAAGCCGGCTGCGACGAACTCGCGTTTCCGTACCGTGAACCGACCGTTTAATAAACCGAAAATGGCACAAGCGCCTTGACACCGCACAACTCTGGTGTAATTTCAGGGCCTTTCCTGTAGGATAATGCCTTTGCTTGGTGACAGCCCAGCTCCTCCCGAAGAGCCAGTGGAAGCAGCCTTCCACCTGCCGGCGCCGCCTGCCCTGCTGTCTTTATATTAGAAACAGAATGATGGAACCGGCACGGCCGGCTTCCCTCCTTGGAGCTTATGGAGCGTTACCTGCAATCGCACGGTGCAGCCCTCAGCCGCACCGCATGCGCGTGCATGGCTGTTGTATTGACGGTGGCCGCCGCTGAAGGCCTGCGCTGGACGCGCGGCGCGCGCGCCGCCGCCGCGCCGGTGACGGCCCTGGGCATCGTGCCCGGCCGCGCCGTCCTGTCCGAACTGTCCCGCTCCCTGGTGCCGATGCCGCGCAATACGCCCTCGGCCCATGCCAGCGCGCTGGCCACGCTGCCGGGCGACCGCATGGTGACTTTCTGGTGGGCCGGCAGCCGTGAGAGCGGTCCCGACGTCAAGGTGTATGCCTCGCGATGGGATGGCGGCGGCTGGAGCGTCCCCTGGGAAGTGGCCAGCCGCGCCACGCTCGGCGAGGCGCTCGGCTTCGGGGTGCGCAGGGTCGGCAACCCGGTCGCCTGGACCAGCCGCGACGGCAAGATCCATCTCTACGTGGTCGCGACCGGCCTGGGCGGATGGGCGGCCTCGCGCGTGGTCCACATGGTCTCGTCCACGCAAGGCGCCTCGTTCGAGGTGCGGCGCGTGCTGCCGATGTCGCCACTGTTCAATACCAGCGTGCTGGTGCGCAGCTCGGCGGTCGGCCTGGCCGATGGCGGCTGGTGGCTGCCGGTGTATTTCGAGCTGGGGATCAAGTACCCGATGCTGATGTCCTTCAATGCCGAGGGCGAGCCGACCGGCCTGGGACGCATCGGCGCGCGCACCGCCGCGCTGCAGCCTTCCATCGTGCCGGTGTCCGGCAGCGAGGTACGGGCCTGGATGCGCGACGCCAGCGACGAGCGCCGGGTGCAGCACGCCCTGAGCCGCGACGGCGGCGCCAGCTGGCAGGACCTGCCGCCCCTCGACTTGCACAACGAAAACACCTCGGTGGCGACGCTGCGTCTGGCCAACGGCGAATTCCTGATGCTGCACAACGACCAGGTCGCGGGCGGTTCGTCGCGCAGCACGCTGCGCCTGTCGCTGTCGAAGGACGGCCACGCCTGGCGCAAGGTGGCCGACGTGGCCAGCGGCCGCGCCGGCGACGAGTTTTCCTACCCGACCATGCAGCTGGTCGGCAGCGAACTGCACCTGACGTACACCCACCAGCGCCGGGCCATCGCCCATCACCGCTACCGGATCAGTATTGGAGAAACAATCTGATGGTCCTGCCTGAACTCTCGTCGCAGTTCGTCTACGCCCGCCTGGCCTGGGCGCTGGTGCTCGCCTGCCTGGTGGCCGGCGCCTGGCCGCCGGCCTGGCAGCTTTCGCGCCGGGTGCTCGCGGCCATCGTCGGCGCATGCGGGATCCTGATGGCGCTGTCGGGCGAAGCCTCGCCCGCCTGGCACCTGGGCCTGGCCTTCCAGTACCCCAGCGGCCTGCTGACGGGGCTCTGCGTCGTCAGGCTGCATGCGCGCTGGACGGATCGCCCCGCCGCCGCCCTGATGCCGCTGCCTTGCGCCTGCGTACTGGCGCTGGCCGGCACCCTGCTCTACCTCGACGCCGCCGGCCTGCTCTCGCGCGGCTATTACTATGCCGGCTTCGGCCCCACCGCCGCACCGGCGCTGGCGCTGCTGCTGGCCGGCGCCTGCGCCCTCGCCGTTGTGCGCGGCCGCGCCCGTCCGCAAGCCTGCGCCGTCCTCGCCGCCGTGCTGCTGTTTTCGCTGGCGCGCCTGCCGACCGGGAACCTGTGGGACGCCCTGCTCGATCCCTTGCTGTGGATCTGGGCAGTGGCCTCGCTTGGCGCCGGCGCGCTCAAGACCCTGCGTCGCAAGGCCGCGCGCCAGGGCTCGCGCGCCGAGGGCGCCGGCCGGCGCCCGGCAACCGTCGCTGCTGCGCAGGGCGGACCTTGAACCGTTTTTACCAATGAAGGAGTAGTTTGTGGCAAACAGGAAGTGGCTTACTCATCCGGCAATCGCCACCGGGATCGCGATCAACGTGTTCGTGATGGCGCTGGCCGTGCTCTGGTCCGGCGACACGAAAGCGCTGTGGCGTCTGCTGGGCGAAGACGGCATCGTCGAATGGATGCAGTTCCTCTGCTTCACCGTCATCGCCGGCCTGCTCGGCTTTGCCTCCATGGAGCGGCTCAGGGAGCCAAAGCGCTCGACGCTCGAGTTGCTGGCCCTGGGCGGCCTATCCGCCTTGTGCGCGCTCGCCGCGCTGGAGGAGATCAGCTGGTTCCAGCGCATCCTCGACGTGCAGTCCTCGGAATTTTTCGTGGCGAACAACCGCCAGGGCGAGACCAACCTGCATAACCTGGCGGTCGGCAGCGGCAGCCTGCACAAGAACGTGCTGCTCAAGCTGATCTTCATCGCCGGCATCACCCACAACCTGCTGCTGCCGCTGGTGGCGCGCTTCAAGCCGGGCGTGCAGCGCTGGGTCGAGTCGCTGGGCCTGTACCTGCCGCCGCTGTCGGCCTCGGCCATCTACCTGGTGCTGGTGGCGCTGTCGCACCTGCTGATCGAGCATCCGCGCAAGGGTGAGCTGGGCGAGATGTTCGGCGCGGTGCACTACCTGGCCACCGTCTTCGGGGCCTACTTTGCCGGCGTGGCCTACGCACGCCCGCCGATCTTCGGGAATGCGCGCGATACGCGCCGCGTGTCGGTGCTGTTCGCGATGTCGATGGCCTTCCTGCTGCTGGTGAGCTGGCTGCTGAGCGCCGGTGCCGGCGTTGGCGCTGCCGGCGCATAACCCTCTGTTCCCGAGAAAACCCGCATGAACCCGACTGCTGCCAGCGCCCCCGGCTTGACGCCCGCCTCCCTTCTCGCACGCCTGACGCGCCGGGCCGGGCCTTACGCCAGCCTGGTACAGATGACCATCCTGGGACTGCTGCTGCTGTCGCTGTCGCGCGCCGCGCTCGTCGCATGGCAGTGGCCGCGGGTCGAGGCCACCGGCGTGGCCGGCGCAGTCTTTGTCCAGGGCGTACGCGCCGACCTCATCCTGCTCGGCTATTGGCTGGTGCTGCCGCTTGCCCTGGCGCCGCTGCTCGCCCTGCGGCGCTTCGCGGGCTTCTGGCGCCGGTTCACCGTGGCCTGGGCCGCGCTCGCCCTGATTGTCATCGTCTTCCTCGAGGTGGCCTCGCCCCAGTTCATCATGCAGTACGACGTGCGGCCCAACCGCCTGTTCGTCGAATACCTCAGCCGGCCGCAGGAAGTGCTGGCCACGCTGTGGCATGGTTTTCGCACCGTGCTGCTGCTCGGCCTTGCAGCCACGATCGCCCTGGGCGTGGCACTCTACCGGCTGCTGGCGGCAGGCTCGCGGGGAACGTCGAGCTGGCCGGCCAGGAAGCTCCTGTTGACCTGGCCGCTGCTGGTGCTGCTGGTGTTCATACAGGTGCGCTCAACGACCGCGCACCGCCCCGCCAACCCGGCGCTGTTTGCGATCACCCAGGATGCGCTGGTCAATTCGCTCGTCATCAATTCACCATGGTCCGTGCTCGACGCGGTCGCTTCGCTGCGCAAGGAAGCGCGCTCCTCCGAAATCTATGGCAAGTTCCCGCGCGGAGAGGTGTTCGCTGAGGTGAAAGCGGCGCCCTGGCTGGCCGGCTACCAGTTTACGCACCCTGAGCTGCCGACGCTGCACCACCAGCAGGCCGCGATTGTCCGCGCGCGCCCACTGAACCTGGTGATCGTGCTCGAGGAAAGCCTGGGCGCGACGTTTGTAAAATCGCTGGGCGGCCTGCCGGTGACGCCGGAACTGGAAAAGCTCAAGCACGAAGGCTGGTGGTTCGAGCAGCTGTATGCCACCGGCACCCGCTCGGTGCGCGGCATCGAGGCCGTGGTGGCGGGCTATGCGCCGACGCCGGCGCGCAGCGTGGTCAAGCTCTCGCTGGCGCAGCAGCATTTCTACACGCTGGCCGAAGGGCTTGGCCGCCAGGGCTATCACACCGAATTCGTGTATGGCGGCGAAGCGCACTTCGACAACATGCGCAGCTTCTTCACCGGGAACGGCTTTCAGAACATCGTCGACCGCGACCAGATGCAGCCGAAGTTCGAGGGCAGCTGGGGCGCCTCCGATGAAGACCTGTTCGACAAATCGCTCGAGCGCCTGAAGCACCTGCATGCGCAGGGCAAGCCTTTCTTCAGCCTGATCTTTTCCTCGTCCAACCACGAGCCCTTCCAGTTCCCCGATGGGAAAATCGCGCTGCACGATCCGGTCAAGCAAACCGTCAACAATGCGGTGAAGTACGCTGACTACGCGCTCGGGAAGTTCATCCGCCAAGCCAAACGGCAGGACTACTGGAAGGACACGGTTTTCCTGATCGTGGCCGACCACGACAACCGCGTGTACGGCAACAGCCTGGTGCCGATCAAGAAGTTCCATATCCCGGGCCTGATCCTGGGCGCGGACATCCTGCCGGAGCGCATACGCACGATCGCCAGCCAGATCGACCTGGCGCCGACCCTGCTGTCGCTGCTGGGGGTGTCGAGCGAGCACCCGATGATCGGCCGCGACCTGGCGCGCGAGCGCACAGCGCCGGGCCGGGCGCTGATCCAGTTCGAGAATTATTTCGCCTGGCTCGACGACGCGGGCGCCACCGTGCTGCGTCCCGGCCAGCCGCCGCTGCGCGGCAGCTACGATGCGGCGAGCGGACAGTTCGGCGTGCTGCCCGGTGCGCCCGACGACGCGCACGTAAAAAAAGCGATGGCCCATGTGATGGCGCCATCGCTGATGTACCGCGAGCAGCTCTACCGCCTTGCGCGGTAAAGCTGCCTTGCTGCCTTAGAAGCCGTAGTTGGCGCGGGCGTAGATGTAGCGTCCCGAGCGGCCGAACGGCGCGTAGTTGGCGAACGGCGTGTTACCCGTGGTGTTCAGCGCCGGCGGCTGGGTCTCCGGATACTGGTCGAACACGTTGTCAGCGCCAATGGCCAGGCTCAGTTTCGGCGTGACCGCAAAGCGCCCTTCCAGGTCGACCACGGTCTTCGGGCCCATCCAGAAGTCCAGCGCCGCCGTGGTGCCAGGCGAGAGCACCTTGCCGTAGCGGGTGGCGCGGAAGGTCGCGCCCCACTGGCCCAGCTTCCAATTGACGTTGGCGCTGATCTTGCTCGATGGCTGGCCTTTTTCCAGCGACAGCACGTTCAGGCGGTCGAACAGCACCGGCGCCGGGGCCGGCAGCGACGACAGCTGCGCCGTCACCGGGGTCTTGGTGACCTTGGTATCGGTGAAGTTGCCGGCCAGCGTGACATCGAGCTTGCCCGCGCCGTCCAGCGACATCGGCCAGCTCACCACCACGTCCACGCCCTTGGTCGTGGTATCCACGCCATTGATGAAGAAGCGTCCGCCGCCCACACCGATGAAGCCTTGCGAAGCGATGTAGTTGCGCACGTTCGCCTGGGTCAGGTTCTCGGACAGGATGATGCGGTCTTCGATGTCGATGCGGTAGGCGTCGACCGTGATGGAAAACGGGTCGAAACGCATCACCGCGCCGAGCGAGGCATTCACCGATTTCTCCGCTTCCAGCGGCCTGGCGCCGAGGGCCACGGCCACCGGGCTGCTCGGCTTGAAGGTGGTGATCTCGAACGGTACGCCGTTGATGAAATTGGTCGAGGTGGCGGTGAAGTTCTGCTGCTGCGGCGACGGTGCGCGGAAGCCGTTCTGCACCGCGCCGCGCAGCGCGAAGGCTTTGCTGAAGTCGTAGCGCGCCGAGAACTTGCCGGCCAGGCTGTTGCCGAAGTCGGAATAGCGCTCGCCGCGCACGGCCACGGAGGCCAGCAGTTCCGGCGTGACGTTCGCTTCCAGGTCGACGAAAGCGCCGATGGCGTTGCGGTGGGCGTCAACTTCGTTCGCAGGACGGAAGCCCGGGAACACCTGGGCGCCCGGTGCGGCCGGGGTGCCGTTCGGGAGCACCACACCGCCGTAGCGGTAGGAATCCGGCTCGCCCGCGAACAGCTGGTAGCCTTCGCGGCGCGCTTCCATGCCCACCGCCACGTTCAGCGGCGAGGTGAAGGCGCTCACGGGCACGCTGCGCACGCCGGTCAGGTTGGCCACCAGCTGGTCGTAGGAATAGCCACCCGCATAGAACTCGGTCTTGCTGGTCGGGCCGATCGAACGGTTCAGCGTGTTCTGGATGTCGTACGTCATCTTGTTCTTGCCGTAGCCGAGCGAGGCATCCATGTCCCAGTCGCCGAGGGTCCAGGTGACCCCGCCGGTGGCCGAGTAGTCGGTCACGGTCGGCGCGATGATCGGCAGGAAGCCGTTCGGGTAGATCGACAGGATGTTGCGCGCGTCCTGGGCCGTGCGGAAGAAGCCGCCCGAACGGGCCTGGCGGTCCTGGTAGCTCGCCCATCCATAGATCTTGACGCCGCCGCCGAGGTTATTGCCGGCGTTGGCGAACAGGGTCGCCTGCTCCATCTCCGGGTCGCCGTACCAGGCGTTGAAGCGGTTGATGCTGTTCTCGCGCGGATCGAAGGCGGTGCCGACCAGCGGATATTGCTGGCGCATGTCGTAGCCGCTGCGCTCGGTGCGCTTCTGGTCGCGGTATTCGGCGGCGATGGTGACATAGCCGTCGTCGCCCCAGGCCAGGCCTTTCCACAGGCTGACCGTGGCGGTTTCGCCGTCGGTGCGCTTGCGCGAAGCGGGTGCGCTCCAGGTGCCGCCGGCCGGGGCCGGGCTGTTCCACAATTCGTATTCGGTTTCGCGCAGGCCGTAGGTAACGCTGGCTTCGCCGCCCGTGCGATTGGTGCGCAGGCGCAGGTTGACCACGCCGGAGATCGCGTCCGAGCCGTATTGGGCAGCGGCGCCGTCGCGCAGCACCTCGACGCTTTGCACGATGGCGGTCGGGATGGTGTTCATGTCCACCGCCGCCGAGCCGCGGCCGATCGAGCCATTGACGTTGACCAGCGAGGAGGCGTGACGGCGCTTGGAGTTCACCAGCACCAGGGTCTGGTCAGGCGCCATGCCGCGCAGGGTGGCGGGACGGATGGTGTCGGTGCCGTCGGTGATGGCCGGCTTCGGGAAATTCAGCGAAGGCAGCGCCATCGACAGCGCCTGGTTCATCTCGGTGCTGCCGACGTTCTTGAGGGTGTCGGCCGAGATGATGTCGACCGGAGCCGCGGTGTCCAGCGCGGTGCGGTTGGCCACGCGGGTGCCGGTGACCACCACGGTGGCGGCGGGAGCCGCCGCAGCGTCAAGCGCCACGGCGTCCTGCGCGTAGGAGACGCCGGAGAACAGCGAAGCAATGGCCAGGGCAAGGACCGTCTTTTCCGTTACGTGTTTCTGCATCTTGGATTTCCTCTTGTTGTTGGAGCGCGCCAGACTAAGGAGAACGCAACAGGCGCCATCTGATACTGCTGGGCAAGGGCAAAGATGTCAATTCGCAAAAGTTCTCATGGGTATATTTACAACAGTCCGCCAACGTCAGGCCCATGTAAGGCTTCGTCCGCGCGGCCTGCTACACTTTTCGCTTCCCTACTTCACGGACCAGCCATGATTGAACCCCTCTTCCCCGGCTACCAGGCCTTCCGGATCGACACCGACGACGACGTGGCCATCGCTGGCGCGATCGGCGGGTCCGGCCCGCCGCTCCTGCTGCTGCACGGCCACCCGCAGACGCACGCGATCTGGCACAAGGTCGCGCCCGCGCTGTGCGAACACTTCACCGTAATCGCCTGCGACCTGCGCGGCTATGGCGATTCGTCCAAACCCACGGGTAGCCCGGACCATGCCCACTACAGCAAGCGCGCCATGGCTGCCGACATGCTGGCCGTCATGCGCTTCCATGGCTACGCGCGCTTTCGCGTGATGGCGCACGACCGCGGCGCGCGGGTGGCGCACCGGCTGATGGCCGATCATCCGGATGCCGTCGAACGCGCGGTACTGCTCGACATCGCGCCGACCCTGGCGATGTACGAGCAGACCACCGATGCGTTCGCGCGCGCCTACTGGCACTGGTTCTTCCTGATCCAGCCGGCGCCCCTGCCGGAGCGGCTGATCGAGGCCGCCCCCGACGCCTATATCCGCGACGTGATGGGCAGGCGCAGTGCGGGCCTGGCGCCGTTCGATCCACGTGCGCTCGACGAATATCGTCGCTGCTTGAAGCTCCCGGGCACCGCGCACGGCATCTGCGAGGACTATCGCGCGGCCGCGGGCATCGACCTGGAACACGACCGCGCCGACCGTGAGGCCGGGCGCAAGCTCGCGTTGCCGCTGCTGGTGCTGTGGGGTGAACAGGGTGTCGTGCATCGCTGCTTCGAGCCATTGATCGAGTGGCGCAAGGTGGCGGCAAAGGTCGAGGGCGAGGCGCTGCCCTGCGGGCACTACATTCCGGAAGAAGCGCCGGATGCGCTCCTGGGACGCGCGCTGCCCTTCCTGCTGGAATAAGGGCCGCCTGTGAGAAACCGAGGATTTTCCATCTCTTGAAACTGGTATCGTTCGAAGCGCGCCACCACCCCGGCCCCGGCTTGCCTGGCTGCGGCGCGCCCGCTGAAAACCTGATAGAGAGAACAATGAAAAAACTGTACCTGGCCATCGCGGTGGCCATCGCCCTGGGCGCCCTTACTTCCGGCTGCACCATCGTCGACACCGGCGAAGTAGGCTTGCGCGTGAACTTCGACAAGACCATCGAGGCCGACGAGCGCGTCGCAGGCAGCTTCAACCAGACCGTGGTCGGCTCGCTGCTGACCTTCCCGGTCAAGGACGTCAGCGTCGACGTGCAGAACCTCACCCCGCTCGCCGCCGACAACTCGACGATGAAGGAGTTCGACATCAGCGTGATCTACAACATCACGCCGTCCTCGGTCTCGGACCTGTACATCAACAAGAGCCGCTCCTTCCACATGGTCGACAAGACCGGCGACATCTACCTGATGCACGCCTACATCTACCAGACCGCGCGCAATGCCGTGTACAAGACCGCGCGCAAGTACGAAGCGCTGAACATGAACGACAACCGGGCCCAGATCGAGCAGGAGATCCAGGAAATCATGGTGTCGACGCTGAACGAAGAAAAACTCGGCGGCATCGTGATCTCGCAGGTCCGGGTCGGCAGCATGGTGCCGAGCGACGCGGTCAAGGCCAGCGCCGACAACCTGGTGCGCGCCAAGAACGAGGAAAAGACCAAGGAAGTCGAGGTCCAGATCGCCAAGAAGGAAGCCGAGCGCATCGCCGCACTGAACGCCAACGCGGGCGCGATCAGCTACATGCAGGCGCAGGCCCAGATGAAGATCGCCGAGGGCATCGCGGAAGGCAAGGTGCAAACCGTGGTGATTCCCTACGACTTCAAGGGCATGGTCAATATCAGCAGCAAATAAGCCTCGCAAACGGCGGCAAAGGCGCGGCGCCCGTCGCCCTTTCCCGCGTGTTTCTACAAGGCTTCGAAACTTGTCTACAGCATGCCGGCACTGATGGCATGGGGCTTCCAGCCGCGCGCCACGCGCAAAAACGCTTCCCTATAATCGGCCGCTACGGGCCCTGCCGCGCGTGTTGTGGCCGCATTCGATGCGGCACACGGCCGGTGCAAGTACGCCGGAAAAGTTTCCTCACAGGATAGATCGGCATCATGGATCGCACTGAAGCGGAGCAGTTCTCATCGACCGGCACCGGCGCGCAGCCACGCCGGCTGCTTGGGCTGCGCCAGACCATTGCGCTGATCGTCGGCGTGGTGATCGGTGCCGGCATCTTCAAATCGCCCTCCATCGTGGCGGGCCTGAGCGGCAGTGCCGACTGGATGTTCGGCATGTGGATCCTGGGCGGACTCATCTCGCTGGTGGGCGCGCTCTGCTACGCCGAGCTGACCACAGCCTACCCGCATCCCGGTGGCGACTACCATTTCCTGCACCGCGCGTTCGGGCGCTCGACCGCCTTCCTGTTCGGCTGGGCGCGCTTCGCGGTGATCACCACCGGCTCGATCGCCCTGCTCGCCTTCGTGTTCGGCGACTACATGCAGCAGGCCGTGCCACTGACGGCCCTCCCAAGCGGCTGGGGCGCGCCGGCCTATGCCTGCGCCGTCATCTTCGTGCTCTCGATGGTCAATCTGCAGGGCCTGCGTTTCGGCGCGGGCACCCAGATGTGGCTGACGCTGGCCGAGATCGGCGGACTGGTGCTGTTGACGCTCGCCGCAGCCTTCTTCACCGAACCCGCGCCAAGCAGGGTGGCGCCGCTGTCGGCAAGCGTACCGGTGTCCTTCGGCATGGCCATGGTGTTCGTGCTGCTCACCTACGGCGGCTGGAACGAGGCGGCCTATATCAGCGCCGAGATCAAGGGCGGCGCGCCGAAGATGGTGCGGGCCCTGACACTGTCGATCCTGATCATCACCGTGCTCTACCTGATGGTCACCTGGGCCTGCCTGCAGACCCTTGGCCTGCAGGGCATGGCCAAATCCGAGGCGCTGGCTGCCGACGTCATGGGCCTTGCCTTCGGCGCACCGGGCGAGAAAATCATGTCGCTGCTGGTCGCGATCTCGGCCCTGACCTCGATCAATGCCACCATGATCGTCGGCGCGCGCACCGGCTATGCGATGGGCTGCGACTGGGGCCGGCTGGCGCGGCTCGGGCAGTGGGACGGCGAACGCGGCACGCCGGCGGCGGCGATGTCGATCCAGTGCGCCGCGGCCCTGCTGCTTGTGGGGCTGGGCGTGGCCTTCGGCAGCGGCTTCAAGGCCATGGTCGAATTCACGGCGCCGGTGTTCTGGCTCTTCTTCCTGCTCAGCGGCATGTCGCTGTTCGTGCTGCGCCGACGCGAGCCGGATCTGCCGCGGCCCTTCCTGGTGCCGCTCTATCCCCTGCTGCCCCTGCTGTTTTGCGCCAGCTGCGCCTGGATGCTCTGGTCCAGCCTGTCATACGTGAGCAGCCAGTCGCTCGGCGGGCTCAACGCCGCCTGGATCGGCGTTCTGGTACTCGCCAGCGGCAGCCTGCTGCTGCTGTTCCTGGTCCGCAAGGAACCAAGCGCCCGACCCTGACCCTGGACCCTAACGAGGAGAATGCCGATGATGACCGATGCCCGCCGCCGTACCCTGCTGCTATCCGCCGCGACCACGGCGGGGCTGGCGCTGGTCCCTGCACGCAAGCTGCTGGCGCAAGACCTGGCCGCACCCGCGCACCTGGACGTGCCCTATGTGCCGACGCCCCAGGAAGTGGTCGACCGCATGCTGGAACTGGCGCGGGTGGGCAAGAACGACGTGCTCTACGACCTCGGCTGCGGCGACGGGCGAATCGTCGTCACCGCCGCCAAGGTCCGCGGGGCGCGCGGCACCGGCATCGACCTGAATCCGGTGCGCATCGCCGAGGCCAGGGAAAATGCGAAGCGGGCCGGCGTGGCGGACCGCGCGACTTTCAAGGTAGGCGACCTGTTCGAGACCGATGTCTCGCCGGCGACCGTGGTAACGCTCTACTTGCTGCCATCGATCAATGTCAAACTGCGCCCGCGCCTGTGGCAGCAGCTCAAGGTGGGCACCCGGGTCGTCTCGCATGCCTTCGACATGGGGCCGGAATGGCCGCCGGAGAAGAAGGCGGAGGTCGATGGCCGTAGCATTTACTACTGGACCATTACCCAGGCGAACAAGCGGGAGGCGAAGGCTTGAGCAGTGCGCGTTCTGTGACGTCGCCGCCTTGCGGCGTCCCGTACCGGGTCGCGCCATGGTGTGCAAACAAGATTTGCACGAACGGCTTCCCATGCACAGAAAATTTGTACAAATGGCAACATAGCCAACTGTTCCTTCACGAGGCAAGATCTCCGTACCGGCCCATCCCGCATTTTGTCATTCCAAAACGACCACCCAGCATGTAAGCTATGAGGCTTCCAGCGCGCCCCCGGCAAAACCACGGCACAACCCACGCCCGTCGCGCCTGGCCGGTCACAAGCCGGAACGTCTCCTGCGCAATTGCTCCTGGTCTGATACCGTAGCAAGGTCGCCAGCGTTGGACCCAGCAATACGCCGCCCGCAGCGACCACGCTGCCTGGCCGGACGCACGGGGAACCCATCGCGTGCCGGTGTAGAAGCTTCTTCTTTAACTTATTTGGCTATTGAAATGACCCCTTCGACAGACACTGATACCGGTCTACCCCTCGACATGATCATCTTCGGCGGCGTGGGCGACCTGGCGATGAGGAAGCTGCTTCCTGCGCTCTACATGGCCCACATGCACGGCAACCTGCCGGCCTCGACCCGCATCATCTCGACCGGGCGCCAGGACTTCGACCGCGCCGCCTACCTGGCCCAGGTCGAGGAACAGTCGCGCGCCTTCATCGCCAGCGCCAATTTCAACGACAAGACCTGGGACAGTTTCCTGCAAATGCTGGAATACGTCCGCCTCGACGTGCAGGCGGCGCCCGACTTCAGCGCCCTTGCCGGGGCGGCGCATGCGGGCGCCCAGCGCGTGTTCTATCTCGCCACCGCGCCGGCCCTGTTCACCACCATCTGCGACAAGTTGGCCATGGCCGGCCTGGTCGACGGCAACGCGCGCGTGGTGCTCGAAAAGCCCCTCGGGCGCGACCTCGAGTCCGCCGTCGAGATCAACGAAGCAGTCGGCAAGCATTTCGCCGAATCGCAGATCTACCGCATCGACCATTACCTGGGCAAGGAAACGGTGCAGAACCTGATGGTGCTGCGCTTCGGCAATTCGATCCTGGAACCGCTGTGGCGCGCGCCGAACATCTCGAGCGTGCAGATCACGGTGGCCGAAGAAGTGGGCGTGGGCAGCCGCGCCGGCTTCTATGACAGCACCGGTGCCATGCGCGACATGGTGCAGAACCACTTGCTGCAACTGCTGTGCATCGTCGCCATGGAACCGCCCACCTCGCTTTCGCCGGACGCCGTGCGCGACGAGAAACTGAAAGTGCTGCGCTCGCTGCGCCGCTTCGGCCTGGCCGATATCGCCCGTGACACGGTGCGCGGGCAATATGCCCACGGCGTGAGCGGCAACCAGGAAGTGGCCGGCTACCACGAAGAGCGCAATGTCCCGCAGGACAGCAAGACCGAGACTTTTGTTGCCCTGCGCGCCCACATCGATACCTGGCGCTGGTCCAAGGTGCCCTTCTACCTGCGCACCGGCAAGCGCATGCAGCGCCGCTCCTCGAAGATCGTGGTCGAGTTCGCCAATCCGCCCTTCCCGCTGTTCCCGGACATGCCGGGCGGCGTCGCCAACCGTCTCGTCATCGAGCTGCAGCCGGAAGAAGCGATCAAGCTGCAGATCATGGCCAAGCAGCCCGGCAGCGGCATGCAGATGCAGCAGGTGGCCCTGAATCTCGACCTGCAGTCGGCCTTCCAGCAGCGCCGCGCCGAAGCCTACGAGCGCCTCCTGATCGACGTCGTGCGCGGCCGCCTGACCCATTTCATGCGCCGCGACGAGCTCGAAGCGGCATGGGCCTGGGCCGATCCGATCATCGAAGGCTGGAACACGCTGGGCGAGAAGCCGCATGCCTACCAGGCCGGCTCCTGGGGCCCGGCCGAGTCGTTCGCCCTGCTGGCGCGCGACGGCTTTGCCTGGGTCGAATAAGCCTTCGCTGCCACCTCTAAAGCCCTCGTCCGCGAGGGCTTTTTACTTCAGGGCGGGGCGCGACAGCCGCTGGCGGAAGACCCACACATACAGCGCCGCGTTAATGACGAGCACACCGGCCGCCAGCCCGAATTGCAGCCCGCGCGTCAGCTCGCCCGGATAGATCAGCGGCAACAGGTAATGCTCGACGAAGCCGCCACTGTAGCCGGCCCCGCCCGCATGCGCCCGCAGCCACAACTCGGCATGGGTCAGCGGACAGACCCCGCCGATCACCTCGATCCCGACACCCCAGGCCGCCGCCGCAAGATGTACGGGGAGCAGCCGCCGCCGGCGCGCCACTAGCAGCGCCCCGAACACGACGAACAGGATGAAGCCCAGGTGTAATAGCAATACAGCATCCGCCAGCAAACGGTAGGCCACGGTAGTCGATCCCTCCGGTAACACGCGAGATCCCAGTGTAGCGCGGCGCAAACGCCTGCGCACGATCGAGGCTGCCGGAAACGCCGTAACCGGCAAGGACGCACCCGGCGACTGAGCCGGTCGGCAACTCCCGGTAGAATGCTGGCTTGAGCCGACGTTCGCCCCCTTTACAGAAAGCGCGATGAGCACCACCGACCTTCCCTTCCGTGCCACCATTCTTGAGGCCTGCACCTGGCTGGCCCAGCAAACCGGCTCGCCCTGGACCCTGGCCCGCCTGCTCGGGCACGAGATCACGCCCTACGTCTGGCTCGATTACGACGCTGCCTACCCGGAGCTGTTCGGCGACGCCAACGGCGGCTACCTGGCGCCGATCTTCTTTGCCGACGACATCGCCCGCCTGGCGGCCGGCAGCGAGGATGTCCTGATCACGACGACCAAGGATGCCTACAAGATCGTCGCGCGCCTGCCTCTACCTGGCTTCACGCGCCGCCTCGACGAGCTGCGCTTCCAGAAGAAGGACCTGGAGCGGCTGGCGGGCAAGCTCAAGCACGCGGCCCAGCCCGCGCCGCCGGTCGCGCCACCGGCCGCGAAGGAATCGCAGCTTGGCATCGGCAAGGCCGAGGTACTCGAAGCCTTCGGGCGCATCGTGCGCCTCGATCTTGGCAAGGCGCTGGACGAGGCCATCGGCATCTTCGGCGACGACGGCGCCCGCGTCAAAGCGAGTGCGAAAAAATCGAAGCGCAATGCGGTATGGAACCCGGTCACCCTGGCACTGGGATTGCACGATGTCTACCGCGTCCCGCTCGGCCCCCTCAGGCGCGCCTTCAAGACCCACGACTTCCTGCTCGACTGGGACGGCAACTGGGAACAGTCGCTCCAGCTGCTCGGCAAGTAAGCCCGCCGACTCAGCGCGCCAGCAGGCGCCGCAACTGGGCGGCCTGGTAGGCGCCGAAAGTAGCGCTGAACAGGCAGCGGATCAGCGGATCGTCGACCACGTCGGCCTCGGCCAGCGCCGCCTCGGTGCCAGGGTCGAATACGGTGTCATTGATGCGCATGTACATCGAGGTCAGCGACTCGCCGTTTTCCAGTGCCGCGTACAGCTTGGCGGCCGGGATCTCGGTGGTCCAGCCCAGCGGACCGGCGTCTTCACCCACGAGGACCGCGCCCTGTGCATCAAGCCGGTAGCGCAAACGCGTTACCTCGCCCGCGCTGCCATGCAAGGAAAGCTGCCAGATCCGCGTCTGGTCGAAATACTCCGACGATGCCTCGATGTCGCCATACTTTTCTGGAATGCCGATGCGGCAGTACTCCATCACGCGCGCATGCCGGGCCGCGTCCAGGGGCGGGAAATGACGCGCGATCTCCGCGGTGGAAGGCGGCGCGGCGTGGCCCTCATACACGTAGTCGACATCCTGTTCGCCCACCGGCAGCACCCAGGGCAAGGGCGCGGCCGGCTGCAGCGACGCGGCATCGAGCCGCACCGAGACCGACGGATTCAGGCGCACCACCCGGGCGTTCGGCAAGGCGGCGCCTACCTCGCGTGCGAACTGCGCATAGCTGATCGGGAAAAAAGCGCGGTTGTACCAGGACCACGGCTCCTGCAGGAACTGGCAGGAACTGGGCACGATATAGCGCGGCTTGAGCGCCCCTAGCTGGCGGATCCATTCCTCGGGCAACGTGGGCGGCGCCGCCGCGGCGCGCGAAGGCGCCAGCACTTCGATCTCGCGCATGGTCTGGAAAGGCCAGAGCACCATGTCCCACGGCCCTTCCCGCACCAGTTTTGCCAGCGTGTCCTCGTCGATCCAGGAATCGACCACGTTCAGCACGTTCATCCCGGCAGCCATCACCTGGAACATCGAGTCCACGTCGGCATCCATGGCTTCGCGCGGGACCACCTCGAAGGGCCCGACGTGCTCCGGCACGTTCAGGGTCAGCGAGCGCACTTCTGTGAAGCCGAGCAGGCGCACCATCTCGAAGAGCTCATCGAAGATGCAGTAGATGAAGAGCGGCGTGCTGCGGTCAAGCAGGTCGAGGCTCTCGAGCGAGCAGTGGTCGTCGTGGAAATGCGAGATGAACACCGCGTCGAAGCGCTGCGCGCGGATGGCGTCGCGGTCGAAGCGCACGTCCGGAAAGGCGTGGCAGTTGTGGCTGAAGGGGTTCTCGAAGATGGTATCGAAGGCGATGCGCACGCCTTCGCACTCGAACACGTAACCCGCATGCAGGATTCTCGAAATCACCAGTCCTTCATTCGCCATGATCGCCTCCGTATCAAGGCCGCATTCTACAACGCCGGGGCGGCGGCGCCGACACGCCCTGGCGTTCTGCGCTACCATGTCGGGCTGGCTTGCCCCCCCGCTGCAGTCTTCCATGGCTCCCTGTCTGCCACCTTTCATTCATAGGTAACAAACGTGTTCGCTGTCCTTTCCCTCGACATGGGGGCCGCCATGAAGACCTTGGTGCTGACGCTCGACCTGGTCGGCACCTTCGTGTTCGCCCTCAGCGGCGCCATGGCGGCCTCGCGCCGCAGGCTCGATATCTTCGGCGTGCTGGTGCTCTCTTTTGTGGCCGCGACCTCCGGCGGCATCGTGCGCGACCTGCTGATCGGCGCCACGCCGCCCGCTGCCATCAGCGACTGGCGCTACCTGGTCATTTCGACCCTGGCAGGCCTGGTCATCTTCTTCTGGTATCCGGTCATTGGCCGCCTGCGCAATCCCGTGCTCATCTTCGACGGCGCAGGGCTGGCGCTGTTCTGCGTCGCGGGCGCCCAGAAGGCGCTGGTGTTCGGGCTGGAGCCCGTGATGGCGGCCCTGCTCGGGATGTTGACCGGCATCGGCGGCGGCGTGGCACGCGACGTGCTGCTGTCGAACGTGCCGGCCGTGTTCCGCTCCGATATCTATGCGGTGGCCGCCCTGGCCGGCGCCTCGGTGGTGGTGATCGGCGACGCGCTGCAGCTACCGACGACCGCCACCGCCTGCGCCGGGGCGGTCCTGTGCTTCGGCTTGCGCCTGGCTGCCATCCGCTACGGCTGGCATTTGCCGACGGCGCGCGCACCGGAGAGCGAGGCCGAGACCGACCGGATCGACAAGGGGCGCTGAGCTCCACGGGCAGCTTCTGTCCTTGCCTATTTCGCCGGACGCGCGAAGACCGATAAAGGCGCCCTCGGCAAGGCCATGCGCGCCTGGCTGAAGAATCCCCTTGATGGCCGCGCCGCCGACCTGATCGAGGCCGACGAGGACGAGACCGGACTGACCCGTACCCGCTGCGCGGCCACCCGCCTGTCCGGAGGCCACGCCGACAACGCCTTGCCGCAACTGGCCACGGCCACCGTGAACTGCCGCAACATGCCGGGCATCTCGCCCGATGCGATCAAGGCAGAACTGGAGAAGATCGTGGCCGACAAGACGGCGGAAGTCAGGCGCAACGACCAGCACGTGTCCTCCTTGAGCTCGCCCCTGCGTGCCGACGTGGTCTCCGCCTACACGGATGCCGTCAAGGGGCGCCACCCGAACGCCCCGGTGTTCCCGGAAATGAGCGCCGGCGCCAGCGACGCCAACCCGTTCCGCATTGCCGGGATCCCGATCTATGGCGTGGACGGTTCCTGGGGCATCGTCCCGGACGACATCCGCGCCCATGGCCGCGACGAACGCCTCCCGGTCAAGGCGCTCGACGACGACGTGGACCATTGGGAATTCATGCTGCGCCGCCTGGCCGGCAAGCCCTGACAGGCAATGCCGCCGCCCTGCGCAGCGACGGCATGTTTGATCTTGGCGAACACAGCCGTAACGCTCCCCACCTTGACTGGACCGGTTTCGGACCGCGCAAAGGGGGAGCATGATGGCCAGGCTACAGAAAATCGCCATACTCGGCGGCGGCGCCGGTTCGCTGGCCGCCGCCCATTACCCGACTTCACAGCCCGGCTGGCGCGAGCGCTACGAGATCACCGTCTACCAGCAAGGCTGGCGCGGCCAGAGGGCAGGCCGCTGGCAAGCTGGGACCAGGCCTTCCGCCCGCACGATTACCTGGCCCTGGCCGAAGCGGTCGGCGACGAGTGGCGGCCCTGGCGCCTGGTGCTGCCGCGCAGGCCGGGCGAGCCGGGCGCCGGCAGCGATCCAAATGTCGACCCGTCGGAGCGCTACGTGCTGTCGGTGACCGGCAGCAGCGCGCACCGGCTTGACAGCACCGGCTCCGGTTTGTCCAACCTGTTCCTGGCCGGCGACTGGCTGCGCACCGGGCTCGATTCGGGCTGCGTCGAGGCGGCGACCATGGGCGAAATGCAGGCTTCGCGCGCGATCAGCGGCTATCCGGCGGCGATTCCGGGCGACTCCGATTTCCCGGTGCGCGCGCGCTAGCGGGCCTGGTGCCCCCTTCCATGGCTGGGATACCGATACCGGTATCGCCAGCCGTATTAAAGTGATTTGTAGAAAACCCAGAACTTCTTCAATCTGTCTCCGCACCGTCCATACCAGGAAAAATCGGCCGCGCCCCAAGCGCGTGCCGCTGGATCCCTGCGTCCCTGCTGACAACAGTGCGCAGCGAACGATAACGACAACGGAGACACGCAATGAAGAACACACTCTCGCTTTGGGGGATGGGCGCGCTGTTGGCTTCCACGCTCCTGTCCTCGCAGGCCGCCGCCCAGGCGGGCTTCACCCCGATCACCTTCAAGAACGCGTCGGTCCACGACCCTTCGATCATCAAGTCCGGCGACACCTTCTATGTATTCGGCTCGCACCTGGCCTCGGCCAAGTCGGTCGACCTGATGAACTGGACCCAGCTCACCGACAGCGTCAGTGCAAGCAACCCGCTGTTCCTGAACGGGTCGGCCAACGTGTTCACCGAACTGTCCGAAGCCTTCGCCTGGGCCCAATCGAACACCCTGTGGGCGGCCGACGTGCGCCAGCTCGCCGACGGCAAGTTCTACATGTACTACAACGCCTGCAAGGGCGACTCGCCGCGCTCGGCGCTGGGCATCGCGGTGGCCGACAGCATCGAGGGCCCGTATGTCGACAAGGGCATCATCCTGCGCTCGGGCATGTGGGGGCAAACCAGCCATGACGGCACGGTGTACGACGCCCTGAAGCACCCGAATGCGGTCGATCCCCACGTCTTCAACGACAGCGCGGGGCGCCTGTGGATGGTCTACGGCTCCTACTCGGGCGGGATCTTCATCATGCAGATGAACCCGGCCAACGGCATGCCGCTGGCGGGACAAGGCTACGGCAAGCGCCTGATCGGCGGCAACCACAGCCGCATCGAAGGCGCCTTCGTGATGTACAGCCCGGCCACCTCCTACTATTACCTGTTCACATCCTACGGTGGCCTGGATGCCGGCGGCGGCTACAACATGCGCGTGGCGCGCTCGCTCAACCCGAACGGTCCCTACCTCGACGCCCAGGGCAACGACATGGCCAACGTGCGCTCGGACGCCTCGAAACCGCTGTTCGACGACGCGTCGATCGCGCCCTTCGGCGTGAAGCTGATGGGGAACTTCCTCTTCGAGCGCAAGCTCGGCGAATCCGGCACCGGCATCGGCACCGGCTACGTTTCGGCGGGACACAGCTCGGCCTACTACGATCCCGCGACCGGCAAGCATTTCCTGGTCTTTCACACCCGCTTCCCCGAGCGCGGCGAGCAGCACGAGATCCGCACCCACCAGATGTTCATGAACGCCGACGGCTGGCCGGTGGTCGCGCCCTACCGCTATGCCAGGGAAACCGCAGCCAGCGTGCGGCGCGAGTTCGTGGTCGGCGACTACCTGTTCGTCAACCACGGCAAGGACATCTCCGCGGCCGTCAAGAAGTCGCAATCCATCACCCTGGGCAGCGACGGCAGCATCACGGGCGCGGTGGCTGGCAACTGGACGCTGCTCGGGTCCAACCAGGTCGAACTGCGCATCAACGGTGCGGCCTGGCCCTACAAGGGCGTGTTCCTGAACCAGTGGGACGAGACCTCGAAAAACCATGTGATGACCTTGTCGGCACTGTCGCGCGAAGGCGCGGCGGTCTTCGGCAGCCGCTTGATCCCGCGCACCGACCTGCAGGTGGTGAATGCAGTGTATGCGGAACTCAGCCTGGGCAATACTGCCGCGGTCAGTGCCAATCTCGCCTTGCCGACGACGGCGACCCGCGGCACGACGATCAGCTGGACCTCGTCCAATCCCGCCGTGGTGAGCAACGGCGGCGTCGTGACCCCGGCCGGCAGCGACGTTACCCTCACGCTCACCGCGCGCATCAGCAAAGGCACGGCCGCCGTCCTGAAGACCTTTACGGTCACGGCTCGCAAGAGCGGCGGCCCGCTGGCCCACTACACGTTCGACGGCAACCTGCTGGATGCGAACGGCGTGTTCGGCGCCGGCAGCGTGACTGGCGGCCGCATCGACCTGGCTGGCGGCAGCATCGGCTACGAGGCGGGCATGAAGGGCAATGCCGCGGTGTTCAACGGCGCCTCGGGCATTCGCCTGCCGAACGGCCTGATCTCGTCCAGCACCTACACGGTCGCGCTCTGGCTCAAGCCGGCGCAGCTGACCGCGTTCACGCCGACCTTCTTCGGTGCGCGCACCACCGACTCCTGGGTCAGCCTGCTGCCGAAGGGCCACGACTTCGTCGGCGGCGCCTCGATGCTGTGGTCCGGCACGGCCTGGTATGACGCGGGCCTGGGCATGAACATCCCGATCGGCCGCTGGTCGCACCTGGCCTTCACGGTCAGGAATGGCGCCATCACGGTGTATGTGGACGGCGTGCGCAAGTTCAGCGGCACCAACTTCCCCAACGTGTTCACGACCACCACCGGCGTATTCGCACTGGGCGTGAACTGGTGGGATACGCCCTTCAAGGGCTCGATGGACGACCTGCGCATCTACGGCACCGCCCTGAGCGATGCCGACATCTCGGCCCTGGCGCGCTGATCACCTCATTCATATCAGGACGACTAACATGAACAAACTGATTCTTTCCCTGATGCTGCTGCTCGGATCGACGGGCGCTTGCGCCGGTGTGATCGGCTTCGACGACCTGCCCGGTCTTGAAACCGAAGCAATCGTTAACGGCTACCAGGGCTTCGACTGGGACAACCTGGGCGCGATCCGGGCCGATGCCTATCCGGGCAGCGGCTATGCCACGGGCGCGGTGTCGCCGACGAATACCGCCTTCAACCGCGACGGCGGCATCGCGGCCGTTTCCAGGGCCGGCGGCTTCGATGTCATCGGCGCCTGGTTCACGTCTGCCTGGCTGGACCAGGAACTGGCTTTTGATGGCTGGCGCAACGGGGAGCTGGTGTATTCCACCGATGTGTCCTTCGTGATCGACACCATGACACCTCAGTGGATCGGCCTGGGCTGGTCGGGCATCGACACGCTGGTCATCTACAACAGCAGCGGCACGCCATGGGCGATGGACGAGTTCACCGTGCCGGAACCGGGCTCGCTCGGTTTGCTTGGCGCGGCGCTGGCGGGACTGATGACGGCGCGCCGGCGCAGGACAGCGCAGCGCTAGGGGACAGCCGGCCGCGGTCAAGCCTGGTCGCCGAAGTCGGCCTTCGCGGCCAGCACGCGATTCAGTGAGGTCTCCGGATCGAGGCCGGCCATCATGAGGTTGATGATCTCTTTCTTGTCTTCCGCCGTGACCTTCTCGCAGGCGGCGCGGTGCGAGCAGTAATAGGCGTACCAGGACACGTCCGCCGGGCGCTCCTTGCGTGGCTTGAGCCGGGCCGGGACCGCGGCGCGCGCCGCGCCGGCGTACGCGGCCAGTTGCGCGTCGGCCACCGACCAGTCGAATGCCGCCACCGCGCGCTTGTCGGCGTCCCAGTCGCCCTTGTAGCCGGGGCCGGGACGCATGGTCGACTTGTTCACGGCGAGGCAAGCCAGGTTCGGGTAGCCATTGGCCTGGCAGAAGGCCTCGACGAAGAGCAGCTTCATGCCGATGCCGACCGATACCGCTCGATCGAGCACGGCATCTTTCGGATGCAACTGGCGCGCCGCCGCCAGCAGGTCGCCGTAGGTGATCGGCATGCCGCGCAGCGACCTCGCGCAATGCACGAGCGCTTCGTAGATCCGCGTGCCGACCTCGATGTCGTTGACGGTAAACGGTGGCCGCGCTTCGGTACTGCCTGTCATACAAACTCCCCACATTGAAGAAAATCGGCCTGCTCGCGCAAACGCTTCCAAACGCGAATGGACTTTCGCGACAGGCATTATATTTTCTTCGGGTCCAGTATGTTCAAGGCTTTTCGCGTGCGGGAACGTCGACGTCGGCCACTCGCGCCGGAATCTGCCACAATGTCCCGGTATCCGCCGATTCCGGGACGTCCATCGCAGCGCCACCTCCTGGCGCCGCGTTCGTCGCTGGACTTCCACGGAATGTTACATTCGCTCGATTGGAACAAGCAGCACATCATGTACGCCGAACTGAACCGCCCATCCATCACCACCCTGGTCAACGATTTCTATACCGACATCCGGCGCGACGAGGTGCTGCAGCCGGTCTTCGACGGCGCCATCGGCGACAACTGGGCGCCGCATCTCGAGCGCATGGTCGACTTCTGGTGTTCGGTGATGCTGTCGAGCGGAGAATTCAAGGGCAATGTATTCGGCAAGCACATGCAGCTTCACGGAATCGACCTGGACCACTTCCGGCGCTGGCTGGCCCTGTTCGAGACCCATGTGCGGCGACTGTACGCGCCGGCGGTGGCCGACGGGTTCCTGGTCGTGGCGAGGCGGATCGCCGCCAGCCTGCAGTACGGCTACTTTGGCCGTGCCGAAGCGGTCTGACCGCAGGCCGATCGAACTGAACTAAGTCGCGGCCCGGGGCTTGTGTCCATTCGCGAAATCCCGCAAGACCTCGCGCGCCGCATTATGCCCCGGCGCACCCGTGACGCCGCCCCCCGGATGGGTACCCGACCCGCAGGTATACAGCCCCGCCACCGGCCCGCGGTAATCCGCATGCCCCAGCATCGGCCGCGCCGCGAACAGCTGGTCCAGCCCGAGCGCGCCATGGAAGATGTCGCCCCCGACCAGTCCGAAGGTGCGCTCCAGGTCCAACGGGCTCATGATCTGCCGGCCGAGCACCGACTGCCTGAAGTTGGGGGCGTAGCGCGTGACGGTGTCGATCATCAGGTCAGCGACCTCCTCGCGGTGGGCGTCCCAGCTCGCCCCGCCGGGCAACTGGGGCGCCACGTGCTGGCAGAACAGGCTGGCCACGTGCTGGCCGGGCGGCGCCAGGGTCGGATCGAGCGTGGAAGGAATCACCACTTCCACGATCGGTTCGCGCGACCAGCCGAGGCTGCGGGCATCGTGATAGGCGCGCTCCATGTACTGCAGGCTGGGCGCGATGATGATGCCGCTGCCGTGGTGCTCGGCCTGCTCCCTGCCGGGCAGGCAGGTGAAGCTGGGCAGTTCGGACAGCGCCACGTTCATGCGGAAGGTCCCGGAGCCGCAGCGCCAGGCCTGCATGCGCCGCAGGAAATTCTCCGGAAGCGCGCCCGGGTCGACCAGCCTGGTATAGAGCAGGCGCGGATTCAGGTTCGACACGACCACGCGCGCATCGAGCCGCTCGCCTTTGGTCGTGACCACGCCGGTGGCGCGGCCCTTCTCCAGCAATACTTCCTCGACCCCGCATCCGGTGCGGATCTCCACCCCGCGCGCCTGGGCCGCTTTCGCCATGGCCTGGGTGATCGCGCCCATGCCGCCGATGGCGTGGCCCCAGGCGCCCTTCTTGCCGTTTACTTCCCCGAACACGTGATGCAGCAGCACATAGGCCGATCCGGGCGTGTACGGGCTGGCATAGTTGCCCACCACGCTGTCGAAGCCATACGCCGCCTTGATCGGTTCGCTCTCGAACCAGCCATCGAGGTAGTCGCCGGCGGACTTGGTGAAGAGGTCGAGCAGCTCGCGCTGGGTGGACAGCGACAGCTTGCGCATCCGGTTGCCAAGCTTGCCGGCCTTGATCAGCTCCGGCAGCGCCGCGAGCCAGTTGCCCTGCACCCGGTTCGGCGGCGTCTGCAGCACCAGGTCGCGCAGCAGGTCGGCGGCTGTGTCCAGGTGCGCGTGATAGGCGTCCAGCCGGCCGGCGTCGCGTTGCGAGAACCGGGCCACTTCGCGGGCGGTTTTCCCGGCGCCGATCTTCAGGTAATGGTGGTCGTCGAGCGGCAGGAAATTCGAGAGCGGGCGCTCGACGATGCGCAGGCCGTGGGCCGCCAGGTCCATGTCCTGGATGATCTTTGGATTGAGCAGCGAGACGGTATAAGCCGCCACCGAGTTGCGGAAGCCCGGATGGAATTCCTCGGTGACCGCCGCGCCCCCGACCACGTCGCGCTGTTCCAGCACGGTGACCTTCAGGCCGGCGCCGGCCAGGTAAAAGGCGCATACCAGGCCGTTGTGGCCGCCACCTACGATGATCGCGTCGCGCATCTGCTTCCTCCACGGTGAACACGACCATTGTGTGCCAGGCATCAAAAAAAAGCACCTGCTAAGTTGGCGAGGTTTGGCCTGGCCGCGGTTTCACTCCAGGGCCCGGTTGCGCGACTCCACATCCACGCACAGGATCGCGACGGCGGCGAGCGCCAGGCAGCCGGCCAGCATGCCCAGCGCCAGCGTGAACCGGGTGGCCATCACCGGCGCGATGATGGACGGCGCCAGCAGGCCCCCGAAGCGCGCAACGGCTCCCGCCAGCCCCATGCCGCTGGCGCGCAGGTCGGTCGGATAGACCTCGGGAGTGAATGCGTACAGCGCGCCCCAGGTGCCCAGCAGCGCAAAGCTCATCAAGAGGGTCGATCCCACCACTACCGTGGTCGCGCTGCCGAAACTGTAGAACAGGCAGCCCACGGCGCTGAGCAGCAGGAAACCGACCAGGGTCGGCTTGCGCCCCCAGCGCTCCACCCCATAGGCCGCCAGCGCGAAACCGGGCAGCTGGACCAGGGCAAGCACGATCAGGAATTCCTGGCCGCGCATGAATCCGAAGCCTTCCGCGCCCAGTTTCACCGGCAGGTAGACGAACACGCCGTAATAGGCAATCGAGATCAGCGTCCATGCCACCAGCAGGGCCAGGCTGCGGCGGCGCAGCTTGCGTGAAAACAGCGCCGACAGCGCCTGTTTCACCGGGGAGTCCGGGATCAATGCCGGAATCGATGCCGTGCGCCCATTGGTGCTGGCGATGCGCTGCAGCACCGCGCGCGCCTCTTCCTGCTTGCCGCTGCGATTGAGGTACATGGGCGACTCCGGCACGTACAGGCGCAGCACGACACCGACCAGGGCCGGCAGTCCGGTGACGAAGAAGATGACGCGCCAGGCATCAATACCCCATCCGGCGGCGAGCAGGGCCAGTATCGCCAGCAGGATGGTGCCCACCGCCCAGAAGGATTCGAGCAGCACCAGCCATCGCCCGCGGCGGTCGCTGGGCAGGAATTCCGCCATCATCGTGTAGTCCACCGGGAGGGTGCCACCGACGCCGATCCCGGTCGCGAAGCGCAGCGCCAGCAGCCAGGTGAAATCGGGGGCGAAGGCCGAAGCTACCCCGCAGCAGGCATCGAGCACCACTGCCGCCATCAAGACCGGCCGGCGCCCGATCCGGTCCGCCAGGCGGCCGAAGACAAAGGCGCCCACAAGCATGCCGATGAAGAAGAAGGTGCCGGTCTGGAGCGCCTGCGGCATCGCGACGCCGAAGGTCCTGGCAATCGACGGCGCGCTGAACCCGATCGACAGCACCTGCATGGCGTCGGCCATCCAGACCAGGCCGAAGATCATGAACAGGCGGTACTGGAACTTGCCGACGCCGGCGGCCTGGATGCCCTGCTCTACTGTGACCGGTAATGTCGACAACGTGATTCCCCTTGGCCCGAAAGCGATGCATTGCGGGCTAGTTTGCAGGAAAGGTGCGCTGAGAACAGTGCAGTGGGAAACAAACACTCGACAAAAGCCGGCCTTCCACGCAGTGTTGGCACCGGGCCGACCACAATGTATCCTGTGGCAACATCCTGCACCGCCCACTACAATGAAAGAATCACATGAAACAATTGCTTTCCACTTGCGTCCTCGGCTTGAGCCTCACGCTGGCCATGGCCGGTTGCGACCGCGCCAAGGCGCCCTCGCCGCCCGGGACCTCCGCTGCGGTGGCATTCCAGAAAATCGACACCGTCACCGGCACCGGCAAGGAAGCGGTCGCGGGCGCCACGGCCGTCGTCAACTACACCGGCTGGCTCTATGACCCGAGTGCCGCGTCGAAGCACGGCACCCAGTTCGACTCCTCGATCGGGCGCGAGCCGTTCAGCTTCGAGCTCGGCGCCGGCCGGGTCATCAAGGGGTGGGACGATGGCGTGCAGGGAATGAAGGTCGGCGGCAAGCGCACCCTGATCGTGCCGGCCGAGATGGGTTACGGCGACGGCGGCGCGGGCCCGATCCCGCCGGGCGCGACCCTGATCTTCGACGTCGAGCTGCTCGACGTACGCTGAGCCGCACGGACATCAGCCAGCCCCTGCCGTGGGGCCGGCCTTTTACCGTACCCGGCCTTGCATCTCCAGGTAGATGCGCGCGCTGCCTGGATCGTCCGACATCACCGTCAGTTGGCCGGTGTACAAGCCGGGAAGCTTGGGCTTGCCATCCGGGCCGGTGCGCACACTGAGCTTGTAGGTCACCGCGACGCTCTGCCCTGGCTTGAGTGTGACCGGCATGGCGCCGCCGTTCGGCTCGATGACGGTGTCCGGCCAGGCCAACACCCGGCCATCGGAAAAGACTTGCGTCGTCTCCGACTCGTACTGTGCGTTGAAACCGTATTCCCACACCCTTCCCTGGCCGCTCAGGTCGTCGACGCCGTATAAGGCGAACATCGAGCCGATCCGCACATGCAAGTCGGCGTCGCCACGATTCGAAAAGGTGATCACTCGCCTCGCGCTTGCTCCGCCTACCGCGTCGGGCATCACCACCGGCACCGTCAGCGCCCCGCCGTTATAGTGCTTGCCATCGATCAGCAGCTTGGGCTGCGGCCCCACGGGTGCCTGGCGCATGGTGATGTACGGATCCCCCTGGATGCCAAGCGGCGTACCTTCCATCCGGCCGTACAAGGCCTCGGCGAAGGTGCTGCCGGTCTGCAGCATGGCGTATTCGTTCTTGATGATGTCTTCTTCATAGGTACTCGCCACCAGCACGACGGTCGCCATGCCGCGCGTGAGCAGCGCGTCGCCGCGCATCAGGAGGCTGGTGCCGACCGATTGCTCGTGGAAGAAATTATGGGAACTGCAGGACACCATCTCGACATACTTGGCCTTGACGAACTGCGGGGCGAGCCCGGATGCGAACCAGTTGGTCGCGTCGTCGGAATAAAATTTTCCGATGGTGCCGGGTCCTTCGAACTGCAGGTAGCGGGGATCGCCATGCACGTTGGCGGCGCACATCTCGTTGTTCTGCCGCAGGCAATCGAGGAACTGGTCGCGCCGCTCGGCCGAGCTGCCCTTGTTCTCGTAGCTGATGCCGCCCGCGGGATACAGGCTCATGCCCGACCACAGGTGCGACAGGTCGCCCCACTGCCATCCCGGCCCGCCGAACCAGGCAGCCTCGATCAAGCGGAACTGCCGCGCCCACTTGGCGTTCGTGGTACCGCTGGCCCTGTGGTAGGCGATCATCTGGTCCAGCTTGGCCGCGATCTCCGCCGGCTCGGCCAGCGCAGTGGTGCCGCGCAGGACCGATACGACCAGCCCATTCCGGCAGCGTGGGTCGATCGAGCGCAGCGCCAGCCCATTGAGGACCACGCCTGCTTCGTTGATCTGGAACGCCGGGCAATCCGGCAGCCGGTACGGGTCGAGGAAAGGCGCCTCGCCTGACGAAGGTACCGGCAGCTGGCCCACCAGGATGACGCCGTCATAGCTGCGCAGCTGGTCCCGGATGGCCCCGATCGAACCGGCCGCCTGCATCACCGTCGCGCTCCACGAAGGGCCATTCGTGCGCAGGCGGCTCAGGTCGTCCTGCATGGCATTCGCAAGCGCGGCAAGCCGCGCCCCGCTGTCGGCCATGCGCTCCTTTGATGCGAGCAGGAGCAGCTTGCGGGTACCCGGCGCTACCTCGTCGACCGCGCCTGACGCCAGGGCGGCCAGACGCCCGACTTCCTGGTCGATGTGGCCCTGGACGGCGTCGTCGGCCAGGCCTGGCGTGTTGTGCAGCATCGCGCGCACGACCGCGTTTGCAAGATGTCCGCTATACGCGCCGCTCTGGCCGGCAGCATCGATCCCGCGCGTGAACTCCATCGCGATGCGTGTCTTGCGCTCGATGAGCTCGGCGTCGGTGCCGCGGGCGCCGGCCAATACCGACAGCAGCACACCGGCGCGCGTCGCCCCCTTCTGGTTGAGCGCACTGGCCCAGAACTCCGCTCCAGCGATGTCGGGATCGCGCGATAGCAGGCCGCGGTAGACGGCATACACCCACGTGAAGTCGCAGCCGATCCAGTCGCAATAAGGATAGAGCTGGCGCGATTCGGCGCTGTCGGCAAAGCCGTCGAGCAGGTGCCGGACAGTTTCGCTGGTCCGGTAGGCCTTGTCCAATTCCGGAATCGTCGCAGGCGCATTCGCAGTACGGAAGGCTGGCCCGTAGTAGGCCAGCCCGGCAGGATCGGCGGGCCGGCCAAAAAATCCGATATAGAGTTGCTGGACCAGCTTCTCGTACGTGGCATCGATACTGACCGCCGAACGCGACCCCTGCACGGAACCGACGCGCTGCGCCTGCTGCTGCTCGCCACCGCAGGACGCCAGGACGCAGGAAACCGCCAGAATCGCCAACCGAATGGATTTGCGCATGGGCCCGCCAGCAAGGTCGAAAACGCGATGTTATTCGAAATGCAAGCTCTTGCGCGGGTTTTTGCGCCGCATGTCCGAGATTATGAGAGGCGGGTAAAAATTATTCGACCTGTAAAAAAGCTCGCCGAAGCGAGCTCTGTCCAACATTACTCCAGCTACGGAAGGGACAGTATGGCGGCTTCGGGCCGCGCATCAGGCACACCTTCCAGGAATGGCGCCGGCTTACTCCGCCGCGTCGAGGAAGAAAATCGCGTAGGCCCTGGCTGGCGTTTCGACAGTCGGCTTTTCCACCTGCACCTGGGCGCAGTCTTGCGCCACCAGGCTGCGCCAGTTGCGAATCCCGGCATTCGAAAACAGCGGATTGGCCTTGGCGTTCAGGCTGATGTCCAGCGCCAGCCGGGCATTGCGTGGTCCCGCCTTGTTATAGCTGACACCTTTTAAATCGATACCGAAAGCGGCCAGCCATGGTTCCCAGGCGCCCGATTCGTTGCCAAGCACAATGCGGTCAAGCATGTCCTTGAACGAGACGCCTTTCTTGGTCACCCCGCGCAGGAATTCCAGCGAGGGCGCAAAGCGCGCATCGGTGCTTTGCTTGCCTGCGCCGCGGTCGGCAATCGCCTTGAGTTCTTTCGAAAACGTTGCATCGCGCTCGGTGTAATCGCGCACGCGGTTGTAGAAATCCCCATCGAGGAAGGGGTTCTCGGGGCGGCCGGCAGGCGTACCCTCTGGTTTGCCGGCTGATGGCTGTTTTTTAGTGGTCATGGTGTTCAAACGTCGATGTAAGGGCGGAGTGTAGCACCGCCGGCCGCGCTGCGAGCAGTGCGATGGGCCAGGATTTAACTGGATACAGCCTGGGCGCGCGCCTTGTGCAGCTTCTTGTAGCTGTCGATCAGGCGGTGGTGGCGGTCGAGGCCTTCGAGCTTCATGCTGGTCGGGCTCAAGCCGAAGAAGCGCACGCTCCCGTCCACCGAACCCAGCGCCGCATCCATGCGGGCATTGCCATACATCCGGCGGAAATTGACGACGTAATCGTCAAGCTCCAGCTCGTCGTCGAGGCTTACTTCCAGCACCACGTTCAAGGCCTGATAGAACAGCCTGCGCTCGACCGTGTTGTCGTTGTACTGCAGGAAGGCGCCCACCAGGTCGTGCGCCTCCTCGAACTGCTGAAGAGCCAGCTGGATCAGCAGCTTCAGTTCGAGCACCGTCAGCTGGCCCCAGTCCGTGTTCTCGTCGAACTCGATGCCGATCAGGGTCGCGATGTCTGAATACTCGTCCAGCTCATTGTTATCGAGGCACTCGAGCAGCGCCTCCAGGGCGGCGTTGTCCAGGCGATGCAGGTTCAGGATATCTTCACGGAACAGCAGCGATTTGTTGGTGTTGTCCCAGACCAGGTCTTCGACCGGATATACCTCGGAATAACCGGGCACCAGGATGCGGCAGGCCACCGCGCCGAGCTGGTCGTACACCGCGGTATAGACCTCCTTGCCCATCTCGTCGAGAATGCCGAGCAGGGTCGCGGCTTCCTCGGCATTGGCGTTGCTGCCCCGCGCCGTGAAATCCCATTCGACGAAATCGGCGTCCGCCTTGGCGCTGAAGAAGCGCCATGACACCACGCCGCTCGAATCGATGAAGTGCTCGACGAAGTTATTTGGCTCCGTCACCGCATGGCTGGCGAAGGTCGGCTGCGGCAAGTCGTTCAGGCCTTCGAAACTGCGGCCTTGCAGCAGTTCGGTCAGGCTGCGCTCCAGCGCCACCTCGAAGCTCGGGTGCGCGCCAAAGGAGGCAAAGACGCCGCCCGTTTTCGGGTTCATCAGGGTGACGCACATGACCGGGTAGGTGCCGCCCAGCGACGCGTCCTTGACCAGCACCGGGAAGCCCTGCTCTTCCAGGGCCTGGATCCCGGCCACGATACCCGGGTATTTCGCCAGCACCTCTTGCGGTACGTCCGGCAGGGCCATTTCGCTTTCGATGATTTCACGCTTGACCGCCCGCTCGAAAATCTCGGACAGGCATTGCACCTGGGCTTCGGCCAGCGTATTGCCGGCGCTCATGCCGTTGCTGGCATACAGATTTTCCACCAGGTTGGACGGGAAATAAACGGTCTCGCCATCGGATTGGCGTACGAAAGGCAGCGCAACGATACCGCGCCCGGCATTGCCGGAATTGGTATCGACCAGGTGCGAGCCGCGCAGCTCGCCGTCCGGATCGTAGATACCGAGGCTGTATTCGTCGAGGATGCCGGTCGGGAGCGCGTCTTTCTTGCCAGGCTTGAACCAGCGCTCGTTCGGGTAATGGACGAAGTCCGCGTTGGCGATGTCTTCGCCCCAGAACGCGCCGGCGTAGAAGTGGTTGCAATTGAGGCGCTCGATATATTCGCCCAGGGCCGATGCCAGCGCGCTTTCCTTGGTCGCGCCTTTTCCGTTGGTGAAGCACATCGGCGAATGCGCATCGCGGATATGCAGCGACCACACGTTCGGGACGATATTGCGCCAGGAGGCGATCTCGATCTTGATGCCCAAGCTCGCCAGCATGCCGGACATGTTGGCAATCGTCTGCTCCAGCGGCAGGTCCTTGCCGACAATATAGGTGCTCGACTCGGTGCCCGGCTGCAGGGTCAATAGCGCCTGCGCGTCGGCATCCAGGTTCGCGACTTCTTCGATCACGAACTCCGGCCCGGCCTGGACCACTTTCTTCACCGTGCAGCGGTCGATCGAGCGCAGGATGCCCTGGCGGTCCTTGTCCGAGATATCGGCCGGCAGCTCGACCTGGATTTTGAAGATCTGCTGGTAGCGGTTCTCCGGATCGACGATATTATTCTGCGACAGGCGGATGTTTTCGGTCGGAATATTGCGGGTATCGCAGTAGAGCTTGACGAAATAGGCCGCGCACAGGGCCGACGAGGCCAGGAAATAGTCGAACGGACCAGGCGCCGAGCCGTCGCCCTTGTAGCGGATGGGCTGGTCGGCGATGACCGTGAAGTCGTCGAACTTGGCTTCAAGGCGAAGCTTGTCGAGGAAGTTGACTTTAATTTCCATAAAAAATCCTGAATTCAAAATATAAAGCCCTGCGAGGACAGGGCTCTATGGTCAATCAATATGCTCAATGCGCTTGTTCGGGAGGTCTGTCCCCACTCGACGATCGACGCCTCAGCCCATTGCCGCCCGCAGGTCGCGGATACGAGAAAATACCATGGACGCGCGCGTACCCGGCTTGGTGGGGTAAAGGTCAACCTGCGGTTCATCCGGCGCAAGATGTGGCCCGGAGGCGGGATTTTATACTGATTCGCGGTCCAGGGCGTTGCCAATCCGGTGGCTCGGGGCCGCATCGAAGGCGGTCCCACAGGAAGTACCGGGTGTCGTCCGAGAGCTGCGCTGCCGGGACTCGATATCGCGTCGAGTCTGCCGAACATCAATCCGACCTGTCGCATGCTGGATAAAATCGTTTCGTTATGGAAAATACGAGCGTTAAGCCGTTCTGAAAAAGATGAGGCAAGGTATGGCATCCCGTCTGCATCACCGTTCCCATGAAGGTCCGCTACACCGCAGCCCACGCGCTGTGGGTCCGAAGCTGCATCGTCAACACGGTGCGTTTGCAGTGATGTTTGTCCCGTTGCTGATCGTAATAATTGGGTTTTGCGGCCTTGCTATCGATATGGGTCAGGTTTACAACCGCAAGGTCGATTTACATGGCATATCCAAAGCCGCCGCGCTGGCGGCGGCGCGCGAGCTCAACGGTACGCCAGCGGGAATGACCGCGGCGAAAGCCGCAGCGAAGAAAGCTGCAGAAGGTCTCCGCTATCGGAACTTCATTGCAGGCTCCAGTTTCGGGTGGAGCGACGACGCGCTCAGCTTCGGTAGCTCTCCCGCTCGAAGCGGAACCTGGGTCCCAGCCACGTCCGAAGGGACGTCGACTGCTCAGGCGGCAGCACTGTTTTTTGCACGCGTGGACACCAAAGGCCTTGGATCGGCACTCGGTACAGTAGAAACGTATTTCATCAGAGTGCTTTCGGCTGACCTGGCGAGTGTCCAGATCAGCGACAGTGCCATTGCAGGTAAAACTTCCTTGGACGTGGTTCCGATCGCAATTTGCGCCATGTCGTCGGCACGATTCGAAGAGCGCACGGCCGTAACGCCGGCCAGTACAAGCTTGTCCGAGTTGGTCCAATACGGATTTCGCCGCGGAGTCAGCTACGATCTCATGAACCTGAACCCTACCGGTCCGGACCCGCTCAGATTCACGGTAAATCCCGTTGCAGCACCAGGGGTAAACGGCTCTGCGATGGATGCCGCTGCAGTGGCACCGTTCGTCTGCAGCGGTTCGATGTGGACAAACCGGGTACAAGACGGAACGGTCCGTGTCTCTGAATTGCCGTCCTCGGCCCCCCTTGCTGCGCTGCGTCCAGCGCTCAACACCCGCTTCGACACTTACACCGGCACCCCCTGCACTCCCCGAGGTGCAGGACCGGACATCAATATCAAAGTCTACGCATACGACCAGATGAATGCGGTCAAGTGGATGACCCCTGCAAAGGGTAGCGCTGCTGCTGCGACGACGAGAGCACGCGGCAAGCTCGAGACGGTTGCCGATCTGGCTGTGGCGCCAGCCTTACCCGGGGATTACGGTCCCCTGTGGGCATATTCCAGGGCAGCCGTCGCCCCAACTCCATTGGATGGCCCCGAGCCGGCCAACGGCTACGCCACCTTCGCCCATACAGATTGGCCAACGCTGTACAAGTCAGGGCCGACGGCATCGAGTTATCCCGCGTCCCCGGCAGTGCCCTATCAATCCACACTTGTCTCCAGTGGCCTGTTCACCGCTCCGCGCGTTGCTAACAGACCCATGGCACTTCCCGGCCGACGAGTCTTGAATATCCCGCTGCTGCAATGTCTGCCTAGTGCTCCATCTGGCCAAAACGTCTCGGCAAGCGTGGTAGCTATTGGCAAGTTATTCATGACTGTTCCGGCGACTGATAACACCCTTATCGCAGAATTTGCCGGACTCGTTTCGCCAAGCAGGAAGTCGGGTCACGTGGAGCTCTTCCCATGAAAAATATCGCCATTGCATCTGCACGCATGTCGAAGAGGCAACAAGCCGGCGCCGCAGCGGTGGAGCTGGCGCTTATCCTGCCGATCCTCTTGTGCTTTCTGACTATTCCCATCTTCTTCGCCCGGGTGTTCTGGCATTACACGGTCGCGCAGAAAGCAGTACAGGACGCTGCGCGCTATTTGTCGACGGTGCCCGCAACGGAGATGATGACCCAGAGCCAGGCACGCGCGGCGGGAGCACTTGCGAAAGAAATCGTCCTTCGGGAAATCGCTGAACTTGCGCCTGGCTCCGAAATCGGGGAGGCAGGTACATATTGCGATGAGGAGAACTGTGGTGAAATGCAGCCGGGAACAACACCTTCAACCGTACGAGTCAATTTTACGATTTCGATGTTTGACCCGTTCGAAAGCGTTGACGTCGGCTGGTACGGACTCCCCATTACTGCCAGCTACACCATGCCCTATGTCGGCAAATAGGCCGTCCAGGCATCGACTCCGGTTGCCTCGCAAGACGCAAGCCGGCGCCACCGCGGTCGAGTTTGCACTGCTGGCCATGATCTTTTTCACGTTTACCTTCGGAATTATCGAAGTGGCGCGGCTTCTATTTGTCTTCAATACATTACAAGAAGTGACACGCAGGGCGGCGGCTGCTGGAGCGAACGTTTATCCCAGCGACACCAATGGAATTGCCGAACTAAGACAGAACGCCATTTTCCGAGACTCGCCGGGCGAACTCATGCTTGCATCTCCAGTGACTGACGAACACATCCGGCTTGATTACCTGCGGTTCGACCTGTCCGTCATACCCCAGGCGTCATTACCCGGCAGCGCAGCTGAAAACAGGCAGCTTTGCATGATCAATCCCCGTAGCTCCACTTGTATTCGGTTTGTCCAGGCCCAGGTATGCGATCCTGAAGAGGCCGATGAATGCGTCGCAGTGACCTCGCGGATGCTGCTCCCATTTATCGACCTGCGCGTGCCGCTTCATCGCGCAACCACCATCGCGACGGCGGAGTCCTTAGGATACGTTCCTGGCACGCCGCCACCGGACCCGCCACCCTGCGGCTGTTGACACGTGATTCAACGAAACTCGCAGTGTCGTGCGGGTTTGGTTGAGCCCCGGCGGCATGGCAGCCCGGCCGGTCAACTGCAAGCCAATGCCGATACCATCGAATTATCTTGCTCTATCCTGCCTCCCCGTGCCTGATGCTTCCAGCCTTGACACGAAAATCTATGGTCCGTGGCGATCCTGTCCATGCAGATGAGAACCGTGCTTGCCGAGATCGATACCGATGAGCGCGGCGTCTTGCATGATGGCCTCCGTCCAGAATGAACGCACCCCACAAGATTAATACCTTGCAGGGTGGAGGGGACCATCTCATAAGCCCTCGGGATTAGGGGCTTAGGCAAATCCGGCACTATGAAGTGCTGAGCTGCGAATTATTCCCACTCGATGATCAATGGCCGAGCTAAGTTACTGAATCTATGCCCCACTTTGTTAACCCGTCTGAGCAATACCATGGGGAATGCCATCGGGCGAGTTCGCCCACTACACGTCTCCGGAGCCGCCTGGCGCAAGCTTGGATGAGACTTGGTACCATCCTGCGGCTACCTGTATTCCTCAGTCCACTGACACCCGCTTCAAGGGCGGCGAGAACAGCACCGCGGACCTCTAACGCAACATTCTTCTCGCGACCGCCTGACACTGGCGGGCCCCGCCCTGTTGGCCTAGCTCGCCTTGACCGGTGCCCACTTCCTGCCGCCCATCCTCGATGGACCCACTACTCTGCATTGCTCAAGGTCGGCCACTACGCGGCTGGCGGATCGTTACAGGGCGGTGCTGGTCATCCTGCTGACCCGCCGTTCGCGTTCCACGCTCGTCCTCCGGCGCGGCGTAGTTCTGTTGGTCTCGTTCCTCCAGATCGGGCTGATCAGAATCGTCAATAGCGGCTGCTGCGATGTCGACTTCGAAGGTTACCGGCCTACGGCATGCTGGCGTAGAGCGTGGACTTGATCCTCCTCGGGTTGAAAGTCGGTCATCAGGCGCCGCTGGACTGCGCGCCCCTTATCGGGTGGGTTTCGGTACGACGACAAGGTCGACGAAGGCGCGCGGCGCGAAGCGTATCGCCTGCCCCTCCGTCTGCTCGGTGATCCTGTTGCCGGCGATGTCGTATAAGTCACCGGTCAGCAAATCGGTCACCGAAAAGCGGTAGGTCTTGTCGGCGGCGATCCTGAGCCCGCCGCTGCGCGGCAGCCGCTGCCGCGTCGGGAACAGCAGGCTTCCCAGCGACACCGCGCGCGCGGCGCCGACTACCCCGAGGATCGCAGGCACGTTCGGATCCGGCGCCGTCTCCGAGAGATTCACGCTGAATGCCCGTTTGCCGCCTTCCGTGTGCACGCTAACGGAGACGAAGGCTTCGGTGTCGCCCACCATGGCGCGCTCCTCGTCCACCTTCGGAAACGGCGAACGTATACCCAGCTTTTTCATCAGGCGGTTGACCCCGACGCTGCCCCCGGCCAGGATCATCGCCGAGAGCACCGCGGTCAGCATGCCGCCATCCGTGATGCCGGCGGGCCGGCCGCTATAGGCGCCGAATACCGGCGCCAGCAGGTCGATGTCGAAGCTGGTGACGACGACGAGCGAGATTGCGAACATGATCGGCGAGCGCCAGGCCTTGCCGACGAAGAATTCCTGGAACAAGCGCCAGTTGAACAACAGTTCGAATGCGCTTTCAAGCAGGATGGCCAGCACCAGCGCCGCCACCAGCACCCGGAACACGATGGACGTCGTGCTGTCCTTGACCTGCTGCGGGTCCTCGATCGTGACCAGGTATTTTTTCGCGACCGCCCCCGTGCACTGCGTTTTATCTTCGGCAAGCTCCTGTCCCGTTTCCAGGTACAGCACCACCGTGCCCTTTTGCAACGGGTCCGGCTTGAACAGCAGCTGCATCGGCCTGCGTTCCTTGACGAGCGTGGTGCCGACGTTTCTGCCGGGCGGCTCATGGATGCAGTTGGCCTCGACGATTTCGACCACCGCCCCTGGCGCGACGCTGCGCGTTTCAGGGATGATTTCCGCGAAGACCGCGGGACTCGTCAGCAGCAACATGAACCACAGCAGCCATTTGCCTTGCAGGAGTTTGTGCATGTCTCGTTCCCCGGATCCGATGTTCGGTTGGTTTTAGCCGCACTTGCCGGCGATGTCGTTCGCCATGGCGATCAGGCGCGCGAGCCGCCCGTCCACGGATATCTCGGCGACAGCGCGATCGCGCGCCGCATGGTGGCGATGTCGCCTTCGTACTCCGCGCATGTCGCGCCATACTCCGTGTACAGGCCCCAGCCCTGGATTCCGCCGTAGGCCAGTCCCGCGCCGAACAGCGTTGCCGCCATCGCCGTCGTGCCGGCCACGGCGATGATCAGGCTGGCCCCCATCTAAGCGATATCGCTCGGATCGATCTCGGGCGACGCGTAAACGCCGCTGGTCACCTTGTCTGTGACGTAGAGCGAACGTTCGTAGATCTCCTTGGCGACCTTCCTTTCGATGGCCGTCGCGCCCTGGCGCGAGGTGGCCCAGCCCGCGGTCGCCTGGCGGCCGACGGCTACCGCCAGCGCCGTGATCTGGCCGTAGATGCGCTTGCGCGGCGCGGTGTCGGCCGTCCGTCACGCCTGCTCGGCGCCGGCGGCATGTTTGGCCAGCTCGTCTCGCGCCCGCCTCCTGCGCTCCTCCCTGCCGGCGCCGTAGTCGCGCACCAGCGCGTCGTACTGCCGTACCAGGACCGTGTCCCGGTATCGCGCCGCTTCGGCACAGGTAATCACCCGCCCGTTCAACACCCCGAAGTCCGCCATGTCTACCTCCCGTCAGCCAGCCTGGATCCGTTCCCATTTCCCCGTCGACGGGGTCCCCATGTCGTCATACACCCAGGCGTCGCCCGCGCCCGAGGGCTGCCAGCCGTGCAGCCGGGCCAGCAGGCGTCCGCCGCCGCCCTCGACGTCCAGCACCGGCGCCATGCCGTCGTCCCTATTGATGGTGCAGGGCCCGCCCTTGATATCGGCCTGCCACGGGTTCTTCGCGCCCTGCTGGTCCATCCGCTCCCAACCGCGGCGCGGGTCGAGCCTGAGTTTCACCTTCCCCAGCGCACCGAGGTCGATGCGGATCATGTCCCCCTTCAGCGGCTTGGCGGCGACCGGCTTGCCGGAACCGATCGGCCCGACGAACTCGGGCAGCCAGCGCACCCTTGCCTCACCGTCGCCGTGGGCGGGGAACATCCCGGCCAGTAGCTGGTTCCAGTCGCGCGGATTCGGCTCCGGCTTCCCTCCCTGCGGGTCGATCCGTACGCTGCTCTGGAACTTGTAGATGTATCCGACCGAGCCGGCGGGCAGCCTCGACCCCGTCATGAAGGGGACGAAGCGCAGCGGCGGATACGGCGCAGCTTCCGTGATCGGCGCGCGGGTCGGCTTGTACACGCCGGCCAGCTGGCCCAGCGGGTTGCCTTCCGGCGGCGCGGCGATATCGTTGACCCGCTCGAACACCAGCAGCAGGTGGAAGCTGTGCGGCTCGGCGGCGATGCGCTCGGACCCGGGCGTGCCGCCGAAGTCCGCGGGCAGCACCGGATTGACGAACAGATCGCGCGATATCACTTCCACGCCATAACCGACGCCGCTTCGCCTGAGCTCGAGCGCATCGCCGTCCTTGACCATCCAGAAGGATTCGTTCGCGAACGAGGCATGGCGGTGGGGCATGCCGATGAAGGTGAGCCAGTGCGCCTGCCCGTAGTCACTCAGCAGCAGTCGCTGCGCGCGGACGCCGGCGGGCCGGGCCAGCCGGACCGGACCTGGATCCTTGAACGACAGGCCGGCGCTGGCGGAGCGCGTCTCGTGCGGAGAACGGCGCCCCACCGTGGTCCACTGGCCGCCGTCCATAACCAGGACCTGGTCGAGCACCTGCAGCCCCCACAGCAGCTCGGAGGTGCCGCCCCAGTGTCCCTTGTGCCAGCTGCACAGCAGCCGCCTGCGGGCGCCGGCGCGCGCCCCGACGGCGAGGCCGGGCGAGGTACCGAGCGCGAGCACGAAGCCGCCGGCCGATTCGCATTCGAGTGCGAAATCGAAGGGAATGCGGTCGTCGCCTTCGGGCCGGCGCGCCAGCAGCCAGCTGTCGCCGTCGCTCGGAAGCTTGCCATTCGCCGTCCAGTCTTCGCCAGGGTCGAGCATGCGGCGCAGGTGCACCTTGGCCATGACCCAGTAACTGCCCACATCCGTGCCGGCCGGCCGCACGACGATGGCGGTGTGGGCGACCTTCGGATTGCGGTCCAGGTCGTAGGTGAGGCCGAACGGCCTTCCCGCTTCGATCCGCCAGTCCATCGGCCGCGGCCCCGGCAGCGGGCTGCCGTCCTTGCGATAATGGCTGGCGTAGGGCAGATCGAGCTTGCGCAGCACCGGCAGGGGCACGCCGCGCGGCTTGTTCTCCACGGGCGCCGGACTATCGGGCATGCTTGCCTGCGACTCCGGGCCGGCATGCATGATCGGATTCGGACCGATCTCGAAGACATTGTTGATGCGCGTTTCTTCCAGGTCGACGTCAACGGTCTCGCCCACGCCGCCGAAGCGCGCCAGCGCGTCGGTTCGGAACAGCACGTCGTCGAGGCAGAGCAGCGCGCCGTTCGCGCCCTTGACCACGGCCCCGTCGGCGACGTCGTAGGTAGCCACCAGCGGAATCGCCGCGCGCACCGTCGGCGGCGCGAGGCGCAGGGCCGGGTCGTTCCAGTCGACCTTCGCCGCCACCAGCTTGCCGGCGGCGACGACGCGGTTCTCAACGTCCGGATCGTGCCTGAGCCAGCCATCGAAACGGCGCAGCGGGCGCAGGATGCAGGCCACGAAACGCGCCCCGTGCAGTCCGGGAAGGCGGGCGCGGCAGAATTCCGCCGGCCGCTGCGGCAGCCCGAAGCGCCACTCCGGCCAGGCCTCGGTCTGCAGGGTCTCGACCCGCGACTCCACCAGCGACTCGGTGCCGGCGAAGGCTTCGGTCCATTCGTGCAGCTTCGGCGCGCCCATCAGCATGCGCGGCAGCGCCAGCGGGTAGCCGGTCCAGTGCCAATCGTGACGCTGGACCAGGAATCCCTTCAGCCAGGTGGCGTCGATGCCGCCCGCCACGACGATGCGTGCCGCCGCGTCGTTGCCGTCCATGACGAATCCGAGCGCCGCCTGGGCCGCCTTCAGCGCGTCCACGCTCGCCCGGGCGGCGTCGGCGGCCACAGGCGCGCATTCGAAGGCATGCCTGGTCGCGCCGAAAGCGCGGTAGGGCCTGCCGTCGGCGGCGACGAAGCCATCGTCCTCGGAAGCGAAATTGGCCAGACGGGCCAACGGCGCCACCGCCGTCCCCGCAAAGAAGGCCTCCGGCACCAGCGTCCACAGCGTCACCCAGGCGATCGCCCCGGGCGCCAGCTCGATCCTGAGCGTGCCGCCGCTCGCCTTCGCCGACGAGGCGGCGGCCGCGGCGCAGGCGATCGCGCCCGGCTCCATGTAGCCGTCCTGGATGCCTACCCGCGGCGCCAGCACCGCCCGCACCACCGCTCCGGTCTGCGCGAAGCGCACTTCGGCGCCAATGGCGCGCGCCGCCGGATGCCGTGCGCGGCGCCCGGTTCCCGCTGCCGTTGCGGCGAAGCGTGCCAGCAGCGCGTCGCGATCGGCGGCCAGTTGCGCCGGCGTGCGCCCGGCGCTGGCCGGGTCCTGTTCCGACGCGCCGTTCTGGGGCCGCAGGGTGCGCTGGGCGATGTCGGCGCCGATCCAGCGTTCGATCACCTTCGGGGTGCCGTCCGGCGCCACCAGCTCGAAGACGTGCGAGGTCGGCGCACTGGCGAGCCACTGAGCGCCCTGCGGCCGGATCACCGCTACCCTCACCCGCTGTTCCGGCCGGGCACCGGCTTGTGCGTGCCAGGCGCGCGAATCCGCCTCCATCTCGTACGCCGCGCCGGGCGGCTTGAGCGTGACGCCTCCCGGCGCGACCCGGCACAGGTAGCGGAACGCCGCCAGGCCGGCGAACAGGGCCGCGTCCGGCTGTTTCAGGCGGCGGTCATCGTGCTTGCGAGCGCAATCGGCATCGAGGATCTTGCCGGCGTTGCCGATCGGCGTCCCCCTGGCCCAGTAGCGCAGGCCATAGGCCAGCGGCGGCGTCTTCCAGTCGCCGGGCCAGCCGAACGACAGGCCGTCGACGCCGTCGCTGTCCGCCTCCTCGTTGCGCATGGCCCCGTTCAGCGCCTTGCCGTCGTAGGGAAATGCGACCACGCTCCTGCCCTTTTCGCTGACCGCGCCGATGGCGTCGTGGAAGCGGACCGGGGCGCCGTCGGCGCCGGTGAAACGCTTCCACTTCCCATCATCGCCCTTGACAGTGGCGGCCAGGTCGGTCAGCCACTGCCAGTCGAGCGCCGCCTCGGCCCGCTCGTAGCCGGCCGCCAGGGCGATCGCATACCCGCGCAGCTGCGTGTCCTGGCGCGCCACCAGGCCCTGGTCGATCTCAATGGAGACCGCCAGGTCGCGGTCCTCCGCGAGACTGGCGGGGGCGGCATCGTCGGGCGGGCGCAAGCGGTCGTGCAAGGCCGCGATGCGGCCGCGAATCGCGTCGAAGGGCATGTCGGCCGCCGGGAGCCCCTCGCTGGCCAGCAGCGCCAGGCCATGGGCGTAGCAAGCTGCCAAGCGCTCGATATGGGCACTCTCGGTCTTGCCCCGGATCCAGGCATCGACGATCCTGTGCAGCTCCTCGACGCGGGCGTCAGAGGACCCCGAGCGCAGCTCGAGCCAGTGGCGCCACCAGCCGGCCAGCAATTCCGCCACCTCGTGCTCGCCGACTATGCTCGCGATCGTCTCGTACCACTGGGCAAACGGGCGCCGGTCGTCCCATGCCGGCGCGGCCGGGTCGCGCGCTTGCCGCATGGCGATGACCGCGAGCCAGGCGACCACCAGCATCCTGGCGTGCGCCGCGTTATCCAGTACCCCGGCCGCGGCGGCATACCAGTGCAGGTCGCCCGGATCGGATGCCGCCGGCGGCGCAAACAGGGGCGCCAGGGGCGCCAGCGTGGTCGAGCCGGCGGCCAGGCCGGCCTCGACCTGCGCCTTCAGGTCGGCGAAAGCGGTACCGCCATCGTTCCAGGTCTGCACCAGATCGTCGCCGGTACGGGCATCGGCCTGGGGCAGCCGCTCCCAGATCGTGACCGGTCCGCCGTCTTCCATGCGCAGCAAGCCCGGCCCGAGCGCCCGGCCCAAGACCGCGGCGCGGCCGGCGCGCACGGCCGGCCAGCCGGCGCCGCCCTCGGGCACGGCATTGCCCAGCATGGCCAGGGGCGAGAGCGCGTTCGCGGCCAGCACCACGCGGGCGCCCACCTCGCTGATGTCCGAGGCCTGCAGGCCCGCCGGCACCACGGCCAGATCGCCGGCGTCGTCCGCATAGTTGCAGACCACGCTGAAGTCCACCCCGTCGAAGGGCTGCCCGTCGAGGCAGGCGGCCTTGTAGCCGACCGCGACCCAGGCGGGAGCGCCGGCCGGCGGCGCTTCCGGAGCCGCGGTAGCGGGCACGAAGCGCACCTGCCGGCCGCCCACCGGAACCACGAATTCCGGCGCGTAGGCGACCGGCGCGGCGGCGTCCTCGCAGACGAACGCGCGCACCATGCCCAGCACGTCCTGGCTCAGCGCCGCCGGCAGGTGGGTGAGCGAGGAAAACACGTGCGGCAGGCTGGACTTCGCGCAGTCGGCCACGGGCAGCCGCGCGCGCGGGGGCGCGGGGACCGCGGCCCGCAAATAACCGGGATCCAGCGAAAACACATCGTCGCACCCGGCGCAGCGGTTGAACAGCTCGGCTTCCAGCAGCGCCTGGGTGGCATGCCGGTCGCCCACCTCGCTGCGCGCCTCGGTATCGAGCCTGACCAGTACGCCCGCCGCATCGGCCGCCCACCAGTGCTCGATCTCGAAGCGCCACGGCCACATCAGCGCGTCCGCAGCCGTGAACGCCTGTTGTCCGTCGACCTTCGGCGAGCGGCCCGGCGCCGGCGCTCCGGTCGGCATGACCCAGTTCACCGCGACCCGGCGCTTCCCGGCCTCGGGTCGTCCTTCATCATTTCCGTGTAACATCCAGGCAAAGGCAAATGGCATCCTGTCCTCACATGTCTTGTTGAACCATGCGCGAAATCCGTACGGTATAGCACCAGCACACCTTGATCGAAACGTCGAGCCTTCCCTGGCCGCGCATCCGGCCGCCGTTGTGCTCGACCTGCACCAGCAAGTTCAGGTAGGCGCTGAGATAGCCGAGGATGCGCGCCGACCCGGTCAGCTGCAGACCCGCGATGAAGGAGCCCCCGCTCCTGCTTTCGTACGCGGCCTCGATGAACAGGCGCAAGGCATAGTGCCCGTGCGCGACGCTCGCCAGGGTGAACGACTTGGTCGACCCGAGCGAGACGCCGACCGATGCCCCGAAGCCCGGAATCATATTGCCGCCCTCGTAGTCGACATAGGCCTGCGTGGTGAGCCACCCACCGCCGCCATACAGGCCGATCTGGAGGAATACCGGCGCGCTCTTCGACCCAAGGCCGAACGAGGCGTCGATCTTCATGTTGCCGTCGACCACGCGCAGGCCGAAACCGGAGCTCAGCACTGTTTCACCGATCGACACGCCGCCCAGTTCGAGCGGGCCGAAAGCCTGGTTGCGCACGATGCTCGCGCCCACCGGCATGCCTTCGCTGTTCTTGAGAATCTCCACCTCGTCGGGCAGGTCAGGCATCTGCGCCCGGATCAGGTCCCCGATGAACTTGAGCGCCGCATGCGGTTCGATCTTCTTCGGATCGAGGTCGAATTTGAAGCCGGCGTCATCGCTGTACTGAATGCCGGCCCCGACGAAGGTCACGAGCGGCTGCCCGCCGAAGTTCAGGATCCAGTCGCCACTGAACAAGGCCTGGGTGCGGGCCTTGCCGGACTCGCTGGCGGAGATGTCGAAATTGGTGCGCGCCACCAGCTTCGGCCTGCGCACGTCCATGCTGAGCGACATCACCTCGAACAGGGACTCGGTGCTGCCGAACTGGTGGTTGATCTCGGCCTTCACATTGGCGCTGCGGCTCTTCGGATCGATGTGGTGGGTGACCCGGATCGCGCCGGCCGGCATTTGCGGCAGCTTGAATTTCTTGAACAGGTTCTCGAAGTCGATCGCGGCGTTGCGCACGATCTTCGAGAAATCCATGCCCTGCAGCGGGTCCGGGACGATGTTCTTGAACAGCTCGCGCGAAGGCAGCGCCAGCCCCAGTTCCTTGATGCCCGCGTCCAGCTCGCGCAAGCGCGCGACAAAAGGCGAGGTCTCGATCTGGTCCTTCAAGTCGTCGTACACACATTCGAGCCGGTCGGTCCGGATGGTCAGCTGCGGCAATTGCGGCGGATCGGTGAGCAGCCGGGTCAGCTTGATCGCCTTGCCCGCCTTCGGCGCGATCGCTTCGCACATGGTTTCCAGCAGCTTGTCGCCGTCCTTGGCGGCGCCGATCACCCGGGCCACGGCATCGCCGACCTCGGCGGCGCGGCGCATCGTCTCCTGGTCGAACAGGCCGGCGGCCTGGGCCAGCACTTCGTCGCGCAGGCCGGCGACCACCCCGGCAACCTGCCGTTCGAGGCCGTCGGCGAAGGCCTCCCATGCCGCGCAATCGAGTTCCTCTACGAGCGCCAGCACCTCGCGCTCGCGCTCCTTCAAGCCGGCCGGCAGGCTGGCCTGCGCCGCGCGCAGGGCTGTGTCGACCTGCTGGTTGATGGCCTTCGTGGCCGTGACGACCTCGCCGACGCCGAGATCGACGGACCGGGAATAGGCTTCCAGCTGCGCTTTCGCCTGCAGCGCCAGCCGCGAGCGCTGGTCCGGGCCAGGGCGCGCTACCAGCAGGCGTATGGTCTCGAGTGCGATATCGAAGGCCTTCAGATGCGCCTTGACGTCGGTTTCGGCCGAGGCGATCGCCTTGTCCAGCGCCGTGAACGCGGCCACCTCGGCGGCGAAGGCCTCGCGAATCTCCTCGTCGAGGGCGGCGCTCTCGAGCGTCATCCGCTGCGCCACGAGCGCCTGCTTGAGCGAGTCCAGGCCGGCGCGCGGCTTCGCAAGGAGTGCGCGGGTTTCCTCGAGTGCCTGGCTCACCCGTGCCGGCAGCGTATCGAGCGCCTGGGAGACGCCCGTCTGCAGGCGCGCCTTGAGCGCGGCGACATCGGCCGGGTCCAGGTTTTCGATCGCCCGACGCGTCTCCTCGAGCACTCCGAGCGCGCTGTCGGCCAGCGTGGCGGCGCCCAGCAGCAGCGCGATCGCGTGTTTGCTCAGCTGCTGCAGGCCCTGGATCTGGGAAGGAAGCTTCAGGCTGCCGACCAGCTTCCGCCTTTCGTCCAAGGTCGACCCGAAGCCGCCGAGGGCGAGCGCGGCATCGCGGAGGCAGGCCAGCACCCGTTCCCGGAAGTCGTCGCCTGGCAGACTGGCCAGCAAGGCGTCGGTGTCCGCCCTGGCCTTGGCGACCAGCGCCGCCACCTCCGCCTTCGCCGCAACGAGCCCGCTATCGCATTGCGCCAGGTCGCCCTCGATACGGTCGAGTAATCCGATCGGCCCGCCGAGAGCGGCCCCGGCGCGGCCAAGCATCGCGCGCACGGGGAGCACGAGGTAGGTCTGTTCGATCTGCGCCCAGGCTTTCTTTCTCTCCTTCGTCGGGTCGGGCAGCGCGGCCAGCCAGGCGCGCAGGTTCGCGATGGCGCGCTCGCCTTCCGCGCAGGCGGTGTCGATCGCGGCGTCCGGCAGGCCCTGGAGCAGCTTGAAGCCCGCCTCGACGCTGCCGGCCAGCTCGGACTGCACCTGTGGCAAGACCCCGAGCGCCGCGAACATGCGCTGCCCGGATTCCGCGAACGCCGCCTCGACCCGCGCCTTCAGCTGCGCTTTCAAGCGGGCGCAATCGCCGGCCGCACCGAAGGTTTTCCACAGGGAATGCGCGTCGGCCAGGATGCTGCCGATGGCCGCATCGATGCTCTTGAGTTCGGCCGATGCCTTGGATGCGGTCCACAGGTTCTCGGCGGCGGCGGCGGTGTCGGCGAGCGCCTGGTCCGCCACCGGGTTCCGCGCCGGGCGCGCTGAGAGCAGCCCGCCGGGTCCAAAGTTTACGCGCGACGCGGCCGCAGTGCGCTCGACCTGCATCGTGCGCACCGATGCGACCAGCTCCTCCGCCGCGCGGCCATGCATCAGGTTGGACAAGCCCTCGGCCTCGACTTCCATCGCGAAGCGCGGATCGTCCGCCGCTTCCAGGGTATAGCTGGCCACCCAGCGCTGTTCGACCAGTTCGCTGCCCGGCACGCGCGGCGCCCGATTCGCGGTGGCTAGGGCGGAAATGGCGCCGAATCCGACCCGGTGGCACAGGTCGACCCCGGCTTGTGCATCCCACAGGTCCGAGTCCGCGCCCTTGCCCGGTTCAGTATTGGTGTAGAAATAGAGATGCTGTGGCTTCCTGTGCCAGTGCTGGACCAGGTCGTCGGCGCCACCGCGCGCTACCGGCCCCATCCATGGTTTGACGTAGAAGCCGGTCGTGTCCAGCTCGTTATACAGCGGGATTTCGTAGCCGGAAGGGAGATCGCGGCCCCAGGCGCTGTTCACATGGATGGTACGGGTGGCGAAGTGAAAGGCATGCAGGCAGCCGCTCCGGTTCTGGTTCGCGCTGGCCTCGGCGCCAAACAGGCGGCGCGGCTCAAGGACCTCGACGAATTCCTCCATCTTGCGCAGCAAGGGACGGCCGGGAAACCATTCGGACTTCTGCTCGTCCTGGAATTGCGCGCCGGGCGCGGTGCTGCGCTCGTAGATCACCACGTGCCGCGCCTTGTTCCAGACCGCCGCGATCCTGCCGTAGCGGGTCTTGACGAGGCGCGCCAGCTGGCCATTCTCCACGTGGACGTCGAAAACCGTGCGTCCTTCGTCGAACGAGGCCTGCATCGCGCCGGTCGCGCCCAGCACCGACAGGCTCAGAGCGATGAGCTGCACATCGTTGCTGACCGGGGCGCGTAGAATGGCGCCCAGTTCGGAGGCGAATTCAACCGAATACAGCAGGCCCGCGGGCACGCCCACTTTTGGCGGGCCGCTACCCAAGAAGGCGTCCAGTCCGGCGAACTGCCCGGGCTCGGGCGCGACGCCGTCCGGCAGAGGATAGATGAAGGGCGCCCCTTCGTCGTGACTGCGCAGGCGCGCGCTCAGCCCCTCGCGCAGGTCGAGCTTGCGCAAGGGGTAGTTGGCATCGGCCAGCGGAAACTGCGCGACGCGGTGGCGAAAGCTGAAACGCGCGGCCAGGTGGCGGGCGCGCTGGCCGGCCACGACAGGCTTCAGGTCGACCTTCTGCGCGACATAATAATGGGCGAGCAGCCCGCTGAATGCGCTCTCCGGGCGCGTCGCGGGCAGCGCGACGCCGGGCTGGCCGAGCGACTTCCCAACCTCCGAGACGATGACGGTGCGCAGCAGGTCGGGGGTCCGTTCGTAGGTCAGTTCCAGCGGATAGGCCAGCTCGGTCACCAGCTTTTCCAGTTCGGCGTCGCGCAGCACCGACATCAGGTCGCCGGGGTGGACCGTGTAGCGCCGGTCCAGGCGCGAAGGCCGGACCTTCAGTTCCGTGCGCCGGGAAAAGCGGTAGCCGACGACGCTGCGCTCGCGAATCGGGCTACCCTGCTCCACGGGGAAAAAGCGCGAACCGCGCACCATGGCTTCGCCCACGGCCTGCGGCGGCATGTGCAGCGCGACGGTTTCGACGCCGAAGCGCCACTGCGCACCGTCCGGGTCGTCGCTTTTCCATTGAGCGAGGATGGTGCCGGCCTCGGGCACGATGCTGGGCGCCAGCATCTGGGCCACGGCGAACGGCGTGTGGTTGACCTGCACGCTTCCCGGCGAGTCGGGCGGCGCCACCCGGTTCTTCACCTTCAGGGTAGCGATCCAGACCGTGTCCCTGCCCGGCTGCTCGCCTTCGCAAGCGATTTCCAGCGTCGCCTCCGCTTCCTTGGCGGCGATGACGATCGCGCCCGGGCCGCAGGTCGCGCTGAAATAATGCGATTCCTCGGCGACTTCGCCGGCGCTCATGTTGCGCTGCGCCGAACGCAGCAGGCTCGATTCGGCCAGCACCGGCGACAGCGCCGCGGATTCGAGCGCGATCACGATCGTATAGCTGAAATCGAAGCCGGTGCGGCTCTTCCTCAACAGCGCGCTGTGGCCCGCCCCCTTGGGACGCAGCCGCAAGCCATCGAAATACAAGTCCGCGGGCTTACCGATCTCCAGCTCCGGCTCCTCGAGTATCCGGTGGCCAGCCTTCACGACCGGCGCGAAATTGCGGTTGTCGGGCGCGGTCAGCGATACCTTGACGGCCTCGTCCAGCTCGGCCGCGGTGTCGAACTTGAGGTGGATCCGGCGCGGAAGCTCGTCCTCGAGCGTCAGCTGCGGCAGCAGGCTGACCCGGTTGCTCCTGCGGGCGCGGCGCCAGCCGCTTTCGATACTTTCTACCTGGGCATTCCATTGCGATTGGAAATCTGACATCGCGTTCTCCGGCAAAAGCGCTTGCGGAATGACTGCAAACAGCGAGCGATCGAGGTAGAGCAGGAGGACGGCCGGCGCAGGGCTAATCGAAGCTCTCGTGCGCCGAACCCGGACCCGGCGACGCGCGCCCGGCTAGGCCCACTGGATCTGCCCGGGGCTGCGCAGCGGCCCACGCGCTGGCGTTTCGCGCTGGCCGAACCGGTCGTGCGCCCTCAAGTCGCCGAAGGACAGTCCCGCTGCCCGCTCGATCCACGCGAGCGAGCGCTGGTGCGTCTCATAGGCCCCGAAGACGAATTCCTCTTCCTTCAGGAAAGGGGCTTGCGAGATCGAATAGCCCGTCGCGCTGAGCCGCCTCGTCTTGTCATGGATGAACGCGATGACTTTCCAGAATTGCACCGGGACTTGCACGCCGTATCGCACGGGATCGTTGTCGTCGAAGATGGGACCTGTGATCACGCAGATCCTCATGTCGTCGTCGCGCGCGTTATCGAGCGCATAGTCTTCCAGGCCCAACCAAATGCCGCCGTTAAACGTCTGCATCTGAGGCACGGCGTTCGTCACGTGCATGGAATCGGCATTGCCCCGATGCGCCTCGTCGGGCGAGCCCCAGGCGGGATCTTCGCGCCGCGTCATGTGGCCACGGCTGAACTTCGGTGGCGCACCATAGCATTCGCCCTTGATCTGGACCTCTTTCGGAATGCGCGGGTCCAGCGTCCAGCTGGTGCGCCGGGTTTTTTTCGACAGTTTGCCGTCGATGTTCACGGCGCTGTAAAAGCACATCCGGCGCGCGCGATTCATCACGACCGAAAAATTCTGGTAGCGCAGCACGGTCTCGTGCGCGTTACCGTCGAGCGGAAACCGGAGCACGGCACTCTTCCCACGAGTAATTTCCGGCATTGCCACCACCACGCCGGCGCCCAGGAAATCCGGCGCATAGCCGGCCTTGTCAACATAATCCTCGGGACGTCCCTCGACGATGATATCGTCCTCTTCCGGCTCGCCCCCAAGGCCCGCTTGCGCCGCCGCGGCAGCCTTGTGCAAGACGAACGCCGCCACCTGCGCGGCCGCGCCGTGCGCATCGAGCCGAACCGTCACCTGGAGCGGGATCGTAAACGAGAGCGCGCCCGCGCCATCCTCCCTGGCCGGCGCGGCCTGGGTGTCTCTGATCGGCCTGGAGACGGAACCACGCTCGACACTGTCCAGCCGTTCGGCCACGGTATCGGAAGCGACCGCGTAGTTGGCTTCGAGGAAGCGCCCGGCGAAATGCAGCGCCACGGCTTCTCCGCTCGACAGGCTCACCAAAACCGAACCGGAATTGCCGCCGAGCGTGGAGCAATCGTGCAGCAGGCCATCCGCTTCCACCCCGGTGATCTGCCCTGGCGCGAGCCGCTTCTTGTCGTAAACGTTCCCGAACAGCCTGTTCATCAGGTCCTGCTCGGGAATGCGGCTGTCGCGCGCGGGATAGCCGATCACCGCGACCAGCTCGTTCTCGCGCGCGCGCTTTGCGCTCAAGGTGATCGGTTTGGCAAGTCCCCTGCCGGCGACGCGGAAGAACGCCAGGTCGGGGCCGTCGTCGTCCTCGACGTGCAGCACCTCGTTCAGGCTGAATTCACTCTTCGCGGTGCTGTCGAGTTCCTCAAGGAAGTCGACGTTGGCGGTCATCGCCTGCTGCCCGATGCCGGTGCGGAACGCGAAGCCCCTGCCATTGCGGCGCGTGAACTCGGCGGCGACGTGGCGGTTGGTCACCAGGATGTCGGGCCGGACCAGCCATCCGGTGCCGAGCCAGGTGTACGATGGATGGCCCTGCACTTCGATGCGGCCGACGCCGCGGATCGGCAGCTCGAGCTGCGGCCTGGCATTTGCCAGGCGGGTGCGCCACACCTCGCTTTCGGCGTCCTGGATCTGGAAATCCACCTGGTTCTGGCGGATCGCCAGCACCGGGCGCCCGGTACGCAGAACGATCGTCTCGGGTGTCAGCCCGGCCGCGACGTCATCCGCCATGCGGCCCTCGACGAACAGCATTTCGTTCGACGCCTTTCGCAATTGCCGATCGAGCTCCCGCCCCAATGCCTCGTCGCGTTGCTGCAGCATGCGCAGCGCTTCGTCCACTTTCAGCCGATCTATCATCGTTCTCTCCTCTGTCAGGTTACAGTGCGATATTCTTAATCTCGAGGCCAGCGAGGACGCGCTCGATGGCGATGCCCTCGTTCTTTTTCAGCGGAGGCTGGCCGCTGACCTCCTGTGGACGGCCGCCCGCGTGGTGCAGTGCGATCACCCTGCCTTGCTCGTCAATGACGGGCGAGCCCGAGGACCCCCCTTGCGTGTCGCTGAGATATTGCACCACGCGTCCGTCGCGGAAGGTAATGGTGTTGCGGGTGTACGCGACCCGCTTGCGCTGTCCGCCCGGATGCTGGATCACGAAGGCAGGTCCATTCAGCCGCGCCGTTGCGCCATGCGCGAGCGGCAGGATCGGCACATCGGCCGGCATGCCGGGGATCCGAATCACGGCCCAGTCATCGTCGGGATTGCCGGCCACAGTGGCGGCATCGCATGGATAAGGCGTGCCCGCGACTCCATGGCCATCGGCGCCATCCTCGTAGCCGAAGGTCGCGGTGACCACCGTGGCGAGCGTGTCCTGGGGGCGCAGCACATGCCAGTTGGTCAGCACCAGTTCCGGGGAAATGCGAAACCCGGTTCCAACGCCGAACCCGGCGGTGCTTTGCACTTCCAGGCGGCACACGGAGGACAAGAGGGGAAGCAGGCGCTGCAGCGCATCGATCAGACCGGGCAGTTGGCCGGCCGGCAAGGTAAGGTCATCATTGAAAAGCAGCGCCTCTTTTTCGCTGACGTCATCATCCGCGACGAGGAAACGTGCGCCGCCGTTGGCCGCGCGTGGTTCCAGATCCGCGGCTGCGGGTTGGTCCACCAGCAAGGCGCCGAGGAAGGCTTTCCAAGGACTCCGCGGAAAGTCCGTCACTGCGACCGCGATGAGATCGCGCAAGCGAGTCTCGAGGCAGGCTTGTTGCAGAAGATTGATCCAGGCGAAGGTGGGCGCCTGATCGAAGTCCACCATGCCGGTGTCGATTTCCGCCTTCTGCGCGGCGAACCGCGCGGCCTTCCCGGAGGAATACAGCTGGGACAAGGCAAGGAGCAATTGCCGCGCAGCCGGCAAGTGATGGGGATACACCGCGTCGTCGAGCCAGCTCATCGGGAACTCTCCTCGAGTTGTCCTGCGAATCGATGTACGAGCTGGCGCAATGGACGCAGTTCTGGGCCGCACCATTGCAAGGCAGTTTCGCGGAGCATGTGCACGTCGCTCGACCAGCCTATGCTTGCGATGCCGCTTTCCGGCCGTGCTTGACCCATCCCGGCGAAGGAAGACGGCAGCCTTGGCTGCATATACGACAACATGGCATCCAAGGAATCCTGCCGCAATCGCAATTCCAGACCGGGGATACCTGCGAATAAGGCCAGCACCGTGATGACACTCTGATCGAGGGTATTGATGGCCGAGTATTTCAGCGCGTCCTCCAAAACCCGGACCATGACGCCGTCGGCGAGCACCGACCAGCGGCTCCATGAGGCCATCAATAATTCCTTGCCCGGATCGGGCAGCACTGCCTGCGAGTAGCGGTCCTGCCCCTCCATCCAGATCGCCCGACGTTCCGCTTGCAGGAACGACAGGTCGTCATCGCTCCGCGCCATCGTCTGACGGAACTTTTCCAGACTCGCAAGAAAGTCCCGGCGCCCCGAATCGCCGACCGGCAGCTGGATGCCGTAGGCGCTTGCCTGGCCCCTGAACGACTTACGCTGCATACGCATGTCTTCGCCCAGCACATCCATCGCCATCACCGCGGTCGGCCAGCTGCCGTCGGACGCGAGACGGTTTTCGAGCGCGAGCGGCGCCATCAAGCAGATGCGTGACGCATGGACGGCACCCCGTTCCGCCACCCCCTCCTTGCGGTCCTGCCAGTGCACGGATGGACTCCAGTCCTCGAGGATGCGCAGGGCCTCGGCATGCTGGCCGCGTTCCGCGTAGATCAGCCCTGCCAGCATGGCGCGCTCGCGCGCACGATGATCCGACACGCCGATCCCATGGGCCAGCAGATGGCGCAGGGCCTCTTCTGCTTGCCCATTGCGCCAGTACTCGTATGCCTCGTGAAACGCCAGCGCCCCGCCGACACCGCGCTCTGCGCGTTCAAGAAAGATTCTCGGCGCATTTTTCTCCAGGCCGGAGGAACGTGATTGCGCGATGCGGTCGGCGGCATCCTGTTCCCACACCTCGACGCCGCTGCCGAACACCGTGCCCGAAGTTCCCATCCGGTGCGACAGCCATTCCCTGGGCGCCGGCCCCAGCGAGTCCTCGGCATACTGGAGGAAGCCGGCGCAACCATCGCGCCAGGCATCCTCCGCGCCAGGCACGTCGCCGCCTCGCAGCAAGTGATAGACACGCTCGGCCGCGTTCTCCGGATCATTGGTATCGCCGCTCTCGTACCACGCAAGGGCGCGTCGCTCGATTTCACGGACCAGTTCCGGCTCCGTTCGTTCGAGCAGGCTCAGGGCGGCCGCCCTCACCTCTGGCCGCAGACGTAACACGTCCTGTCCGTCGAACAGTGCTGCCTCACGCGCAAAGTCCGGAAACCACAGCGAGGCCGGACCGTCCGGGAAGGCAAGCGGCAAACCGCCAAACACCGGCTCCACCATCTCCTTCGTCAGGCGGCGCAGCACGATGGCGCATTTGGCGACGTTCTTGAACCGCGCATTGTGCACCCGGTCGAGAATCCGGTCGTAGAGCACGCCGGCGACCATCCGGTCGGGCAGCTGCCGCGGCAGGTCGTCCAGGTTTCCGCCGGCTTGCACCAATCGTTCTGCCAATCTCAATACCAGGGGCGAACCGACCGCCATCCGCACCACCTCATCCTGCACCGGGCCTGCCGGGATGCCATGGCGCCCGAGCCATACGCGCGCATCGTCAGGATCAAGGCCCACCAGGGGAATGGGAAGTGCGGGCACTCCGTGCAAGCGCATCCCTGATACCGGCGCACGTCCGGAAACGATCACCTGGCATCCAGGAAGGCCGCTCGTCAGCTTCTCCAGTTCGGGCCACAGTACCTGGTAGCGTTCCGCGTATTGGGCGGCCTCGAAACTGTCGAGCACGATCACGATGCGGCGGCCATGTTCCGCTGCGAGCATCCCCACGAGGTCGTCCCGGGCGGCGGTAACGGCATCGCCGCTGCCGGTGGCTTCCGGATCCGGCCCTGTGGCTTTGCCCGCTTCCCGTTGTGGCTCGGCCTGCTCACGCAGGGCCGCGATCACGGAACCGGCATCATCCGGTGCGAGCGCCGCCTGGTCGAAATCCAGCCACAGGAGCATGGTCTCGGCGGGCAAGGACGCGAGGAAATGTGCGACCAGGGCCGATTTGCCGACGCCGCCCATTCCCCAGATGCTAATGGGGGCTGGAGACCTGCTGGCAAACCACTGCTCCATCATCCTCAACTCTTTCGCACGTCCGACGAAGTCCACTCCGGCGATACGGGAGAGCCGGCCGCGGATCCGGCGGCGCTGCAGGAGCAGGAAGATCCGTGCGGGCGACGGCAGGTTTGGGAGAATGTCGGCGAACCAGCGCACCACTTGCAGCCAGCGCGCGAGCTCGTCCTCATCGGCGCGTTCGAGCGCCCCGGGAGTGCCTCGGAGGATGGGCGCGACAATGCGCTGGTCCGATTCGTCGAGTTCGGAAAGGCTGGCAAGGAGCGCATCGACAGGGACACTTCCCAGGATTTGCCGGCGTGCTCCCGAGGTCAGGGTCCAGCGGAGGGCTCGGGAGTCGACGACATGCGGCACGAGTGTTTTCCGCTCGTCGCTGCTCAGGGTGGCCGCATCAATCGAGGAACTCAATGCGGCACGAACCAGCAATCGCGTCGGCTGCGGCAGCGCCGGCGCGGGCGCCTCCGCGGCCTGGCGAACCGCCACCACATCGGCCAAACCCTGGTATTCGGCAATCTCGTGCCACCAACCGGATCGTTGCAACATCCCCATCACGGCAGCCTGCGCGGGTCCGCTAGAGCTGCCTTCGGCGCTCAGGAAATGCAGGCCCAGGAAGCGCCACTGGACGTCGTACAGCACGGCTCCGCCGCTGCCGGGCCGCTGCATGCCTTCGTAGGTCAGGCACGACCCGCAGGCTTCGTCGATTTCGGCGAACGACAGGTTCACTCCCTGCAGTTCCGCGCCGGGCACGCCGTGGTGCAGGATCATGACCAGTTCCGCATGCTCGAGCTTTTCGCGCCGGAACCGCAGGCGCGGTGCCGGATGCGGGTTCGCCAGGCGCAGGATGACGATATTCATGCTCGCCGGCGGATCGTCCTGAAAATCGGCCCGCACGCGCTCCACTCGGGCCTCGGGATCGATCCGATCGGTCCAGCCCTTGTCCCCCGGACGGTGCAAGACAACCTCGGCCTCGAGGTCATGAACGTCGACGCCTGCCAGCGCGTACGCCGGGATGATGACCAGCCATGGCGTAATCAGCCAGCCGGTGCAACTGAGTTCGCCCGGGCTGGCACCGATGGAAACGCGCACGGCGGCATCGAGCCCGCGGCCCAGCCCCCTCGCGAATGCTTCACCGCTAACGGTGCGTCGGTCCTCGGGCTGCAACATGGATTCGAGGTTCATAGCCTGTCCAGCACGTGAGCGAGTTCGTCGTGTACCCGCTGGAATTCCGAGCGGGGATCATTGAGCTTCGGCCCATGAAATGCTTTCTGCCGCACGTCGTGGGCCAGTGCCTTGGCATCGTCGTCGGAAAGGACCTTGCCCTTGCGTAGTGCCCACCTGGAAAGGAATTCGCTCAAGGCGGCAGGATCCATGTCCGTCGCCGTCGCACGGTCTTCCAGCGAGCATTGCAGCCACTTGGACGGCACGGGTTTGTCCGGATAGTCGATCAACACCAGCTTGAACCATTTTGAAAAGGCTGGATTGAGCATATTGAGCGCGAGCTGCTCGAACAGCTTGCAGATCTCCGGTTCGACCAGCGGCACTCCATCGGGATCGACGCCGAGATCGTCCATGACGATCCAGCTGCCCTGCTTGCGACGCTGGGCCGCCCCGACCATGGTGCGCGCGACCTGGCCGTACCACGCGGCTTCCGTCGTATCTCTTGCCGGGGCTTGCCCACCGAGTTCCATGAAAATGGTACTCACCGCCTCCTCGACCGTCTTGACCACTGGTTCGTACAGATAATTGAAGGTCTGGCCGGCGATGTCCGCGTAGTGCTGGACGATGTGCCTGGTCCAGCTCTTCCCGCTGTGCCGGTCGCCGCGCACGACGAGGACGGATTTATCGGTTTTCGGCGAAGCCAGCTGCGCCAGCGCGGCGCGCAATCCGCGCCGGTTGACGAAGATGGGGGTGTCGAGAACCCAGGTCGACGGATCGGGGTTGGACACCGCGATGAGCAGGTCGAGGGCTTCCTTGAGATGCGGCGACTTCCGGTCGCGCAGTTCGGCGTCGAGCGCCCTGAGGCGCCCTGCGAAGGCGACGTTGTCCAACAACTGACGCCACATCTCGGCCGGACTGTCCGCTGCGAAAGAACTGATCTCGGGACCGCATATCTTGCGAATGTGGTCGATTCGGCCATGCTCCGGATACATTTGATACAGGAGCTTCCACAGCGCCTTCGCTTCCGGAAGATTCCAAGGATAAACTGGCGAGTCGAAAAAAAGGTGTGCCACTTCAGCTCCTTGCATTGCCAAATTACCGATCACTTATTAGGTCAGACGGGTGCTACGGAGACCTCAACCAAGTCCGGCCAGCCCTGCGTCAGTACCGGATAGCTCCGGGTGGAGCGATGGTCGCCGTTGCCGGAACGGTCGACGTGGACCCGCAGCTCGTAGCGCATGGCGGGATCGACCTCGTGCACCGGCAGGGTAAACGGCAGGACGGATCCCTTTGCGACGGCGGCACCGATTGCCAGTTCGAGCCGCGAAACGACAGTGGCGGCCGCATCGGCATGCGGGACCGCTTCGACCACGACGTGCATCACGGTCCCGGCCACAGGCGCCATGTCTTGCTCGAACCTGACCCGGCCGCGCAAGACGTAGTTGCCGCCACTGGCATGCTCCATGTCAGGTATAGAGCGCACTTACCGCCGCGATGTCACCCGCGCTCAGCCCGTCGCGCTGGCCGATGGTCTGGCCGTTCAAGGACACGATCGTGGGCTTTCCATTCGTGCTGAACGCGGTCGGGCCATAATGCATGATCGACGCGAAGTCATAGCCGCCCAGATCGTCGCCATCGACGATGCGCTGGTTGAAATTATGCTCGAGGCCCTTCTCGATATTGGCCCATTCGATCTTGATATTGCCATCGCGGTCTTCCCTGCTCTGTTCATGCCACAGGCCGACCGCATGGCCGATCTCATGCACCGCCTGGCCGAAACCGCAGCCAGCGCCCAGGGAGATCTCCTGCTTGCCGCCTTGCATGCCGACCGCCGACCAGCAACCATCCAGCGCCTCGAATGAGATCCAGTTCGGGTAGTCTTTCTGGTTGGCCGCGGTGCGTTCGACGAAGCGAATCTTGGTCTTGGCCTCCCAGTGCGCGATGGCCTGCAAGACCAGTTTCCTCAGCGCTGGCGTGCTGGCCCATGGCACGAGTCCCTTAGGCCAGCGAAAGCGCTTGCCGGTGATCCCGATACCTTCGGGGACAAGACCGTCGTCCCCCTGCTTGTTATTACCCTCGACCTCGTCGCGAATCCTGTCCATCTTTTGCACGGTCCCGAGCGCGATATCGCCTTCGAAAATCGCGATGTCGCCGATCACGGAATACTTGACCGGCTTGGCTTCAACTTCCCCGAGACGCCGTACATAACCGTCCCGTACGTCGCTGGACGAGCGAAACCAGAATTTTTCACAACCGCAATCGTCCGGCGCCGGTGACGCCGACGTCGACCCCGTGTTGCCCGGCACAGCCGCCGCTCCCGCGGCATCGCTCTGATTTGTCATGATGCAGGTCTCCTTGAATATTCCGATTGAAAGATGGACCGGCACCGACAGGCCCGGCCACGCAACAGCGCCAATGCTATCGGGCCAATAAGGCGTCCATCCGGGCAGCGAGCGCACGGTCGGTTCCGATCGGCTTCTCCGCCACCGCCGTGCCGCTCCGCGCGGACAGGCGCACCAGCACCGGGCAGTGATCGGCGAAACGCTTGAGATAGTCCACCTGGCTCTTCTCCTTGGTGAGAACAAAACCTTCTTGCGGCCCATACAGGCGTGACATGTTTGGCGACAGGAACACGTTGTCGATGCGCGAAGCTGGACTCTTGAGGTAGCTGAACGCGCGATTGGCGCTATCCTGCGCCGACATGGGCAAGTAGCCTGCCTCGACGAGCCCATCGACGTCGGCGCGCGCGAATTCCGCGTTGAAGTTACCGCCCAGCACCCAGTCCCCGTCGACACCGTAATGGCGGATTACCTCTTCGACGGCGCGCCCCAGGATCTGCGAAGCGAGACGCCGCCGCCGCGGGTCGACGTCTTGCGCGTCGAGATGGAGCGGGACAAGGTTGAAGTCGATGCCAGGGTCCGTCCCGTTGCGTCCCGCGAAGCGGAACAGCGGCGGATGCCGGTCGAAGATCAAGCCCGCCGCCGGATCGCGCCGCGATCGCGCGTCGACATTCTCGCTGCGGATGCGGAACAGGTCGTCGATCCCGTGCGGCCATTCCACTTGCTTGCCATCCACTGTTTCCCGGTTCCAGAGCACGGCGGTCGCCCGCCGCGATTCCGGCCGCTCCGGCTTCGCGTGATCGAAAGCGTAGGTCTGCCCGAATTTTTCGTGGATGGCCTGCACCAGCGCATCCGTGGCCTCGCACGAGCACCCTTCCAGCACCCAGATGTCGAGACCCAGATCAACGATCATGGAAGCGACCTCTCCCGCCTTGTCCTGGTAGCGATCGGCAAACCAGCCGACTTCCCAGAAACCGATGTCGATATCCTGAGCGGTCGCGTGATACAACTTGACGACCCGTTCGGCGTCGGACTGGCCCGCGGCCACCTCGCGCCCCGCCGCGCCGAAGAAACCGGTGAGGGTGTCCGAGCCATAGATTTCGCCGAGGACGATGTCGATCATGGCGGCCGGTTCGCGCACGCGGCGGTTCTCCAGGTCGAGTGCGATTGCCGCAAGCTTGACGCCTTCGTTGAGGTATCTCGGCGTCGTTCCGTCTGGGATCCGGATGCCGTCTTTATTGCGCCGCGCCGCATGATGCAGGGCGATGAGGCGTCCACTGCGGTCGAACACAGGGGCGCCTGACGAACCCGGTTCGGTATCGCTCGTATAGTGGATCACCGCACCATCGGGATGGGCCGTCAGCACATCGGTGTCGTCGAGCGATACCCGTTTGGGCTCGCCGTTCGGATGGTGGATGATGAACGCGCGCTCGTCGGGCTCGGTCGAAAAAGCGGCCCGTTCCATGCGAATCAGCTTGCCGCTCGGGACCTGGACGTCATCGATCCAGACGAAGCTGTAGTCGAGCCCACCCTTGAACGGACTGGTCACGAACAGACGCTCGGGATGCAGCCGGTAGCTCCTGCCCGGGCCCGGCCTGATCTTGCGCCCGCTCGCGAGTGCTTCGGCGGTGAACTCGTAGTCGAAAACGACCTCCGCGCTCTCGGCCACCTCTGGTGAATTGATGACATGTTGGTTGGTGAGCAAGATGTTCGGCGCCACCAGGAAGCCGGTCCCGCTCCAGGCGCCGCTGCGGTCAAGATAATCGGTACCCCGGGTGTGGACGATCCCGACCGCCTGCCGCTGCCGGGCCAGCAGGTCGAGGAAGACGGCCTCCAGCGACTCGTCGCGCCCGATGGCGACCTGGGGTTGCAAATCGTCGCTTCCCGGCGGGCAGAGCCGTTCCTTGCGCCAGCCGTGCCGCATCTTCTCGAGGTCCTGGACCCCGGCCGCTTTGAACGATGCGCGGTCGTGCGGATCGGCCAGGAAGTCCACCGCGAGCGACAGTTCGCCGTCGCCCGCCACCGCCCCTTGCCGCCATCCGTCTTCCCTCGCGACGCGGATCGCCCGCTCCTGCGGAACGTGCAGGTCCGCGACATCGTCGCCGACATGGGTCGCCTCGTAACCGTCCTGCGGCAAGCGGTCTTCTTCGCTCCCGACCGTATCCAGTTCGTCCATGGACTTCCGCGCGCCCATGCGCCCGTCGGCGATCAGCCAGCCCGTGACAGCCGCGGCAAGCGCCGAAGCGACTTGATCCTTGTAGGTCTCGCTTTCCAGCCGCGCAGCCTCGGCCGGCACGTCCATGAAACTCACTTCGACAAGGCAGGCCGCAGTCGAGTGCGCGTGGCGATCCGGACGCAGCACACCGAAACTGCCGATTTTCACACCACGGTCCGCCAGCCCCGTGGCCTTGCGCACGGCCGCCTGGACCAGCGCGGCCAGCGCCCTCGAATCGCCCGATGCCAACTTGTGCTGCCAGGTCCCGGTCCCCTGCGCACGGCCGTTGTAGCCGTTCAGGTGGATCGAGATGAAGGCGTCCGCCCCCGCGTCCCGCGCGATATCGGCGCGCGCCTTCAAGCCGAGATTCCGGTCCGAGTCGCGCGTCAGCCGGGCATCGATCGCCGACTTCTTCAGCACCTTGCACACGCGCAGCGCGAGGTCGAGGCTCACTTCCTTCTCGAGCAGCCCCCCGGGGGCCTGGGCGTTGTTAGGGCTGGACCCGCCGACCATCCGGGTCCCGCCGTGCCCGGGATCGATGACTGCGATCGCCATGCCGCCCTCCTGCAGACCTGCGTTGGGGGGAGCGCGCTCCGTGCCGTTGCCAGATCGGATCAGAGCGCTCCAATACCGCTTGGCGATGATAGATCGCAAACTTCTTGTATTCGCCCCTCGTAAGGGAGAGTTCACAGAATTACAACAAGCTAAATCGACGTCTCGAATTAAGAACTGGGTTCCACGGACGGGGTCAACAACACGAAAAAAGCTCGCCTGAGCGAGCTTTAAGAATGGTTTAGAAATTTCTTATAGGAAATCTCACTCCCACTCGATCGTCGCAGGCGGCTTCCCCGAAATGTCATACACGACCCGGTTGAGCCCGCGCACTTCATTGATGATGCGATTGGACACTTTCCCCAGCAGCGAATGCGGCAGGTGCGCCCACTGCGCAGTCATGAAGTCCAGCGTCTGCACCGCGCGCAGCGCCACCACATACTCATAAGTGCGGCCATCACCCATCACGCCCACCGATTTCACCGGCAGGAACACCGCGAACGCCTGGCTGGTCGCCTCATACCAATTCACCGGCGCCTTGCCCGGATCAATGCCAGCGACCGCAGGCAGCTCGAACGGCGTATTGCGCAGTTCTTCGATGAAGATGGCATCGGCCTCGCGCAGCAAGTCGGCGTACTCTTTCTTGACTTCACCGAGAATGCGCACGCCCAGGCCCGGGCCTGGGAACGGATGGCGATACACCATGTCGTGCGGCAGGCCGAGGGCCACGCCGAGCTTGCGCACTTCGTCCTTGAACAGCTCGCGCAGCGGCTCGAGCAGTTTCAGGTTCAGGGTTTCCGGCAAGCCGCCCACGTTGTGGTGGCTCTTGATGGTCTGGCCTTTTTTACCTTTGCCGGCCGATTCGATCACGTCCGGGTAAATCGTGCCTTGGGCCAGCCAGCGCGCATTGCTCAATTTGCCCGCCTCGACCTGGAACACCTCGACGAATTCGCGGCCGATGATCTTGCGCTTCTGCTCGGGATCGGTGACGCCGGCCAGGTGGCCCATGAACTGGCTTTCCGCATCGATGCGGATGACCTTGACGCCCAGGTTCTTCGAGAACATGTCCATCACCATCTTGCCCTCGTCCTTGCGCAGCAAGCCGTGGTCCACAAAGACGCAGGTCAGCTGGTCGCCGATCGCGCGGTGGATCAGGGCTGCGGCGACGCTTGAATCGACGCCGCCGGACAGGCCCAGGATCACTTCGTCGGTACCGACCTGCTCGCGGATCTTCTGGACGGCTTCGCCGATATAGTCCGGCATGTTCCAGTCCGACTTGCAGCCGCAGATCTCGTGCACGAATCGGCCGATAATGGCTTCGCCTTGCGTGGTGTGGGTCACTTCCGGGTGGAACTGCAGGGCGTAGAAGCGGCGCTCTTCGTCGGCCATCGCGGCGATCGGGCAGCTGTCGGTCGAGCCCATCAGCTTGAAGCCTTCCGGCATGTCCAGCACCTTGTCGCCGTGGCTCATCCAGACGCGCAGCATGCCGTGGCCTTCGCTTGTTACGAAGTCGTTGATGCCATTCAGCAGGGCCGTGTGGCCGCGGGCCCGCACTTCGGCATAGCCGAATTCGCGCAGCTTGCCATTTTCCACCTTGCCCCCTAACTGGGCGGCCATGGTCTGCATGCCGTAGCAGATGCCCAGCACCGGCACGCCGGCTTCGAACACGGCTTGCGGCGCGCGTGGCGAATCGCCTTCGAGCGTCGAGTTGTGGCTGCCCGAGAGGATGATGCCGGAGGCGCCATAGTTGCGGACGAACTCGTCGCTGACGTCGTAGGGGAAGACTTCGGAAAACACGCCGGCATCGCGTACGCGGCGGGCGATCAGCTGGGTAACCTGGGAACCGAAATCGAGGATAAGGATTTTAGAGTGCATGTGGGAGGCAACGATATTGGATGAATCGGGGTTTGCTGGATGGTCGGGTTTCCCGCCCATCCAACGAAAAACGCGGCCACTCAAGGGCCGCGTTTGATGGTGTCTACTCGGAACGGTAGTTCGGAGCTTCCTTGGTGATCTGCACATCGTGCACGTGCGATTCGCGCATGCCCGCCGAGGTGATCTCGACGAACTCGGCTTTTTCGCGCAGCTCTTCGATGGTGGCGCAGCCGCAATAGCCCATCGACTGGCGCACGCCGCCGACCAGCTGGAAGATGATCGCCAGCACGCTGCCCTTGTAGGCGACGCGGCCTTCGATGCCTTCCGGGACGAACTTGTCGGCCTTGCTGGAGGCTTCCTGGAAGTAGCGGTCGGCCGAGCCTTCGGCCATCGCGCCCAGGCTGCCCATGCCGCGATAGCCCTTGTAGCTGCGGCCCTGGTACAGGATGACTTCGCCCGGCGCCTCTTCGGTGCCGGCGAACATGCTGCCCATCATGACGGTGTGCGCGCCTGCTGCCAGTGCCTTGGAAATGTCGCCCGAGTAGCGGATGCCGCCGTCGGCGATGCAGGGCACGCCGGTGCCCTCCAACTCCTTGGCCACGTTCGAGATCGCGGTGATCTGCGGCACGCCGACCCCGGCCACGATGCGGGTGGTGCAGATCGAGCCGGGGCCGATGCCGACCTTGACTGCATCCGCGCCATGCTCGACCAGCGCACGCGCTGCCGCAGCGGTAGCGATATTGCCGCCGATGACATCGACCTGAGGGAAACGTTCCTTGATCCATTTAACGCGGTCGAGGATGCCTTGCGAGTGGCCGTGCGCGGTATCGACCACCAGCACGTCGACGCCGGCGGCGACCAGCAGCTCGATGCGCTCTTCGTCGCGCTCGCCCACGCCCACGGCGGCGCCGACCAGCAGCTTGCCCTGCGCATCTTTCGATGCGAACGGGTGCTCGTGCGACTTCTGGATATCCTTGACGGTGATCAGGCCGCGCAGTTCGAACTCGTCGTTGACGACCAGCACGCGCTCGAGGCGGTGCTTGTTCATCAGGCGCTTGGCTTCGACGGTATCCGCGTCGTCCTTCACGTACACGAGTTTTTCGCGCGGGGTCATCTTGGCGCGCGCTTCGGCATCGAGGTCTTCCTCGAAACGCAAATCGCGGTTGGTGATAATGCCGACCACCTGCTTGCCTTCGACCACCGGGAAGCCGCTGATACCGTGCTGTTGCGACAGCGCGATGACTTCACGGATCTTCATGGTCGGCGGGACGGTGATCGGGTCGCGCAGCACGCCGGCCTCGAAACGCTTGACGCGCGCTACTTCACGGGCCTGGTCGGCTGGGCGCAAATTCTTGTGGATAATGCCGATGCCGCCCTCCTGTGCCATCGCGATCGCCAGGCGGGCCTCGGTGACGGTGTCCATCGCAGCCGACAGCAGCGGGATATTCAGGGAAATATTCCGGGTCAGTTTGGTGCGAAGGGAAGTTGCGGCCGGGAGTACATTGGAGTAGGCCGGAACGAGCAGCACATCATCGAAGGTGAGTGCTTTTTGGAGTAGACGCATAGCATTTTCCTATAGGCGCAAAAGCGAATTATACAGAAACCAGCCATGGCTGTCGCAGGCATGCCTAAAATCCGGCCGCGATCGCCCTTCTCCATTGACAGCGCCGACTAAGCATGGCGAAATCCATGTGTTACCTAAGGAAAACTTTTATGCCCCGCCTGCCTCGCCTGTTGATCGCTTCCGCCCTGCTCCTGGGTAGCACCCTCGCCCACGCCCAGTATTCCTGGATCGGCCAGAACGGCGTGCGCCATTTTTCGGATCGCCCGCCGCCGGCCGGCACGCCGCCGAGCAAGGTTTTGAAAGCACCGCGCCATGCGATACCTGCACCGGTCGCCCCCAGGGCGGCCGCGACGCCCGAGCCGCAGCCGCAGCCGGCGGTCATCGTGGCCGGCCCCACCCCCATTGCCGTTCCTCACGAATCCCATGCCCGGCTCACGCCCAGCCTCGCCGCGCGCGAAGCGGCCTTCCGTGGACGCGCGCAGCAGCGCGCGGAGAACGAGAAGAAGGAAGCGGCCGATGCCCTGCGCAAGCGCGAGCTGGCCGAGCGCTGCGAGACCGCGCGCCAGGTCAAGGCGCATTCGGAATCCGGCATGCGGGTTAGCAAGATCGGGGCAAGTGGGGAGCGCGGCTTTCTGACAGACGAAGAAAAGGCCGCAAACGCGGCCCGTGCGAACAAGGTATTGGCGGACTGCCCTTAAGGGCGCGGCGCTTGCCCGGCGCCTGCGCCCGCGCCCGGCACGTTGCCGGAAACCGTGGCGGTTTCCTTCTTGGCAGCGCGCCGGCGGCGTGAATCCTTGGGGTCGGCCACCAGGGGCCGGTAGATCTCGATGCGGTCGCGTTCGCGCAAGACCGTGTCGAGCGTCTGCTTCTTCGCATAGATGCCGACCGGCTGCGTGCTCAGGTTAATGTCCGGATAGGCTACCAGTACGCCGCTCATCTCGATGGCCTGGACTATCGTCGTGCCGGGCGCGACCGTCAATGGACGCAGGAATTCGTCGCGCGCCGTGGCGTAGCTGACAAGCACCTGCAACATCTCATCCATAAATCGTCTCGGCGCGCTTGCAGAAGGAATCGACCATGTTGTTGGCGATCATGCCGAACACCGGGCCGATGATCTGTTCCAGGATAATGCTCGAGAACTCGTAGTGCATGTCGAACTCGATCTTGCAGGCATCGGCGCGCAAGGCCTTGAAGTTCCACGTGCCTTCCAGCATTTTGAACGGACCGTCGACGAGGTGCATTTTCATCTGGGTCGGGCGGTTGTTGTGGTTCGAGGTCGTAAAACTCTGCTTCACGCCATGGAAATTGATTTGCAGGTTGGCCACCAGCTTGTCTTCGGTTCGCTCGATGAGCTTCACGCCGCCGCACCATGGGAGGAATTTCGGATAATCTTCGACCTTGGCGACCAGGTCGAACATCTGCTCCGCGCTATAGCCAAGAAAAACTGATTTGTGCACTACTGCCATTGGTCAACCGTTTGTTATGATGTTGGACAAGTTGTATTTTGGGCATGCAGTGTTCACAGGGTGTGCACTCCAGCGCCACAGCAGTAGTTTAACCGAGACGCGGATTTTCGTTATTTCATGAGCATCGTTGACAATAAAAAAGCATTTTTCGACTACTTCATCGAGGACCGGTACCAGGCCGGCATCGTCCTGGAAGGGTGGGAAATCAAGGCCATCCGCGAGGGCAAGGTCCAGATCAAGGAAGCCTATGTGGTTGTGCGTGGCGACGAGCTGTTCCTGTTCGGCGCCCACATCAGCGCCCTGACCAGCGCGTCGAGCTTCAGCCATCCCGAGGCGCTGCGCACCCGCAAGCTGCTGCTGCATCGGAACGAGCTGGACAAGCTGGTCGGCAAGGTCGAGCGCTCCGGCTACACCTTGGTGCCGCTGAACCTGCACTTCAAGGGCGGCCGCGTGAAATGCGAGATCGGCCTGGCCAAGGGCAAGAAGCAGCACGACAAGCGCTCCACCGAGAAAGACCGCGATGCCAAGCGCGAAGTGGCCGCGGCGATGAAGCAGAACAAGCGCTGACTGCCGCCCGCGACCTCGCGCCGCTTACGCGGCCGGTTGCGCGAAGCGCCGACTCAGGCGCCACATCAGGAAGCTCAGCACGCAGCCGATCGCCGCGCCGCAGGCGAGCTTGAAGGCGCTGCCGAACAGCAGCGGCGCGACCAGGCCCGAGACCAGCGCGAAGGACATCATCTGGATGAAGCCGACCATCGACGCCGCGAGGCCCCGGTTATTCGGAAACAGTCCCATGGCCGACAGCTGGATGCCCGGCATGGCCACCGCCAGGCCGAAGGTGAACACGGCCAGCGGCAGCACTGCCCAGGGCACGGTCGCCGGGAACACTGCGTTGTAGCCGACGTTGAGGATGGATGCCACCGCCATCACCGCATAGCCGATCCACAGCAAGCGTCCCGGCGGGGCTTTCGCGGCGCGCTTGCCGCCCCAGGCCGAGCCGACCACCATGCCGCCGATCAGCGGGATGAACATCCAGGCGAACGCGGTTTCCGGCAAGCCCAGGATCTCCATGACGAAGTTCGCGGCCGAGCCGATGTAGAGCGACAGGCCGCCGAACACCAGGCCGAGCGACAGCGAGAGCATGACGAACTGCGGATTGCGCAGCACCATCTGGTAATTGCCGGCGATGGTCACCGGGTGGAAGGGCTGGCGCTTCTCGCGCGGCAGGCTTTCCGGCAGCAGGCGCCAGACCATCAGGATCATGGCCGTGCCGAAAAAGGCCAGGAAGTAGAAAGTCGAGCGCCAGCCGAAGGTCACGTGCAGCCAGCCGCCCAGCACCGGGGCGATGGCCGGCGCCAGGCCGAACACCATCATGATGTGCGACATCATCTTCTGCGCCTGGGCGCCGGCGAAGCGGTCCTGCACGATGGCCTGGCCGATCACCGAGCCGGCGCCGGCCGACAGTCCTTGCAGCGCGCGGAAGAACAGCAGCCAGCCGAAGCTCGGCGCATAGGCCGCGCCGATCGAGGACAGCGTGTAGAGCGTGAGCGCGCACAGCACCACAGGGCGGCGGCCGAAGGAATCCGACAGGGTGCCGTAGAACAGCATCATGAAGGCGAAGGTAAACAGGAAGACGCTGAGCGTCTGCTGCACCGCCACCGGCCCGACCCCGAACTCGACCCCGATGGCAGGCATCGACGGCAGGTAGGTATCGATCGCGAGCGCGCCGATCATGCCGAGGCAGGCGAGCATGATGGTCAGGGGTCGTTGCATGGAATGCCTTATCGAGTAGAACCGGCACTGCGACATGCAAGCATCCGGGGGGCCGGATTGTACTGAATTTTGCGAAAACAAGTCTGACGGCCCCTTCAAATGACGGGGGCCGCGGGCAGGCCTGACAGCTTGTCAGCGCAGCGACATGCCGAAGCGCGCCGGGCGCGGCATCCAGTCGCCCTGGTAGTCGGCCGACACCAGGATGCGCTCGGCGCGGCCGATGAGGAGGTGGCGCGGCACGAAGCCGATATAGCGCGAATCGGCGCTGTTGTCGCGATTGTCGCCCAACATGAGGAAGGCGTCCGCCGGGACCACGACCGGTCCGAAGTCGCGCGCCACGGCGCGCTGCGGCAGGATCTGGATGCGGTGGCGGCGGCCGTCCACCGCTTCCATCATGCGCAGCGCATCCATCGGGCCGCCGGGCGACGGCTCCTGCACCACTTCTTCCAGCGAATACTGCGATTCGACGCCGTTGATGACGAGGCGCTCGTTGCGCATCTCGATGCGGTCGCCCGGCAGCGCCAGCACGCGCTTGATCAGGCGGGTGCCGTCCTGCGGCGAAGTGAAGGTGACGACGTCGCCGCGCCGGGGCTCGCCGGTACGCGCGAGCACCACGTCGGTCAGCGGGACTTTCACGTTATAGGCCAGGCGGTTCACGAACACCACGTCGCCTTCCAGCAGGTTGGGCCGCATGGAGCTGGACGGAATCGGGTTCCAGTCGGCCACTGCCGTGCGAAACACGCCGAACAGCAGCATGAATAGCAGGAATCCCTTGTTGGCGCGTATGAAGCCTTTCATGACCGACCCTCCTCTTATTGGTATGAGGATCCTTATACGCGGGCTTCCTTTAGCGATGCTTAAACGTCAACCCTCAGCGCATGCCGGCGCGCGGCGCAGGCCGCACCACGCGCCGACAAGCACCGGCGCGCCCAGCGTCACGGCCGACACCAGGTCCCAGACGCCGTCGCCAAGCAAGGCCGACACCAGGCCGATGATGGTGAGGACGCCCAGCAGTACGGGCATGCCCCAGACCTGGCGGCGATTGCGGATCACGGGGCCTCCGTCGATCGGGCCCGCACCGGCGCCTCGTGTGCCGCCGTACCAGCCCGCATCACTGCTTTCTTCGTTACGCGCCCGCGCTGGAACCACAAATACAAGCCACTCCCCAGCACGATCATGGTCCCGATATCGAGCAGCGCCCACAGCAGCTTCATGGCCTGGCCGCCGTAGTCGCCGAAGTGCAGCGGCTGCGACAGCAGCAGCGCGGTCAGGTACCAGGGCAACTCGCGGCGGTCGGTGATCTCGCCGGTGGCGGCATCGACCAGCACGGGTTTATACAGGCGCGCGCTGAAGGCCTCGTCGCCGCGCATGAAAATGCCGTAGTGGTGCGAGCTGCTGAAGGGCGTGCCGGGGAAGGCGACGAAGCCGACCTTCATGCCCGGCTCGGCGCGTTCGGCGCGCAGGATGGCGTCCTGGATCGAGGCCATCTGCTTCACCGGCGGCTGGCCTTCATAAGGCTTGAGCATTTCGGCGACCTCTGTGGCCTGCCAGTATTTCAGCAGCAGGTCGGCCCAGGTATTGACCATGCCGGTGGCGCCCACCACGAACACCCAGACCAGGGTGACGATGCCGAGCAGGTTGTGCAGGTCGAGCCACTTGATGACGCGGCTGCGCTCGCGGCGCACGCTGCCGAAATCGAGCTTGCGCATGAAGGGCGCGTACAGCACCACCCCGCTGATCACGGCCACGATCAGGAGCAGTCCCATGAAACCCAGGAACAGCTTGCCGTACAGGCCCGCGAACAGGTCCACGTGCAGGCGGAACATCGTCGACATGAAGACGCCGCCTTCGAAGGCCGGCTCGGTGATGACTTTCGTGGTGCGGGCATCGACCGCGATCGGCTTGTAGTGCTCGTCGTTCGGATGGTCGCCCAGCGTGACGTTCCAGATCGCCGGTTCATCCGCCTCCTGCGAGATGTACATCGCGATCTTCCCGGGATAGAGCGCCTTGGCCGAGGCCAGCACCGCATCGATATTGCCGCGGGGTGGATTGGCGGCCATGGCTGCCGGCAAGGCGGGGGCTTCGACATCGGTGCCGAGCAGGTGGCCGATCTCGTGGTGATAGATCAGCGGCAGGCCGGTCAGGCACAGCAGCAGCATGAAGACGGTGCACACGAGGCTGCTCCATTTGTGGATCCAGCTCCAGCGGCGCAGCTTGGTGGGTGACATGAGGGCAAGGGGTGGCTGTAACCGCCAAATAATAATCGTTCTCATTTACACAGGCAAGCCGAAACGGATAGAATGATAATTATTCTCATTAAGAAAACGAGCTTTACCGATGAAACTGTTTCGCCTGACCCCTGCCGCGTTTGCCGCCGCCCTCCTCGCCTCCGGCGCCTTTGCGCAGGAAGCCGCACCAGTCGAACCGATCGCCACCGTCGTCGTCAGCGCCTCCGCCGACGCATCGAGCCAGGGCCTGCCACCGAGCTATGCCGGCGGCCAGGTCGCGCGCGGAGGCCGCCTCGGCCTGCTCGGCAACGTGGACATCATGGACACGCCTTTCAGTTCGACGAACTACACCCAGGCCCTGATCCAGGACCAGCAGGCACGCAGCGTGGCCGACGTGGTGCAGAACGACCCGTCGGTGCGCGTCGCCCGCGGCTTCGGGAACTACCAGGAGCTATACGTGATCCGCGGCTTCGCGGTGAACTCGGACGACCTGGCCTATAACGGTTTATATGGCATGTTGCCGCGCCAGTTCGTGGCCTCGGAACTGCTGGAACGCGTGGAAGTGCTGCGCGGCGCGAACAGTTTCGTCAACGGCGCGGCGCCGGGCGGCGGCGGCATCGGCGGGGCCATCAACCTGCTGCCCAAACGCGCGCCGAACGCGCCGCTGACCCAGGTGACGGCGGGCGTCGAATCCGGCGGCCAGGGCTATGTGGCGCTGGATGCGGCGCGCCGTTTTGGCGAAGGCGGCCGCCTCGGCGTGCGCGCGAACGCGGTGCGCCGCGATGGCGATACGGCCGTGGACCGCGAAAGCCGTGAACTGAGCCTGTACTCGCTCGGTGTCGATTACCGCGGCCGCGGCTACCGCCTGTCGGCCGACGTCGGGCACCAGGACCACCAGCTGCGCGGTGCACGCCCGAGCGTGACCCTGGCTTCCAGCGTGCCGATGGTGGCGGCACCGGATAGCAGCGGCAACTTCGCCCAGCCATGGACCTTCTCAGGCGAGCGCGATACCTTCGGCACCCTGCGCGGCGAAGTCGACCTGCCGGGCGGCGCGACCGCATGGGCGGCGCTGGGCCTGCGCTCGGGCGATGAATCCAACATCATTTCGTCGCCGACCGTCACCAGCGTCAACGGCGATGCGACCATGACCCGCTTCGACAACACGCGCGAAGACAAGGTGCGCACCGGCGAGATCGGCGTGCGCCACACGCTGCAGACGGGGGCCGTGAGCCACAAGCTGAGCGCATCGGTCGCAGGCTTTCATTCGGAGTCGAAGAACGCCTATGCAATGAGCGATTTCGCCGGCTTCGCCTCGAATATTTATCGCCCTGTCGATGTGGCCGCGCCATCGAACGCCTTCTTTACCGGGGGCGTCCTGGCTAACCCGCTGCTGACGCAAAAGGCGATCCTGTCGAGCGTGGCGCTGGCCGATACGCTGGGCTTCATGGACGAGCGCCTCCTGGTGACGGTCGGTGTGCGCGACCAGAAGCTCAAGGATTACGGCTATGACTACGGCACCGGCGCGCCCAATGCCCGCTACGAGGCCAGCGAAGTCACGCCGGTCGCGGGCATCGTGTTCAAACCCGCCAAGGGCGTGTCGGTGTATGCCAACTACAGCGAAGCGCTGCAGCGTGGGGCGGTGGCCTCCGGCACGAATATCGTCAACGTCGGCGAAGTGTTCGCACCCTATGTCTCGCGCCAGAAGGAAGCCGGCGTTAAATACGACAGCGGCAAGCTCGGGATGACGGCGGCGGTATTTACCACCTCGCAGCCGAATGCCTTTGTGCAGGACCGCCGCTTCGGCATCTTCGGCGAGCAGCGCAACCGCGGCGTGGAATTGAGCGTGTTCGGCACCCCGGCGCGCGGCCTGCGAATGCTGGGCGGGCTGACCGTGCTCGATGCCAAGCAGCGCAAGACCGCAGGGGGCGTCAATGAAGGCAAGGATGCGATCGGCGTGCCGGGCACGCAGGTCAACCTCGGCGCCGAATGGGACGTGCCGGGTGTGCAGGGCCTGTCGCTCAATGCGCGCGGTCTCTACACCTCGACCCAGTATGCGGATGCGGCCAATACCCAGAAGCTGCCGTCGTGGTCGCGTCTGGATGTCGGTGCGAACTACCTGACCCGCTTCATGGACCGCAACGTGACGCTGCGTGCGCGCATCGACAACGTCACGGACAAGGGTTACTGGGCCTCAGCCGGTGGTTATCCGGGCTTCGGCTACCTGGTGCTGGGGGCGCCGCGCAGCGTAGTGGTGTCGGCGACGGTTGATTACTAGGCTTGAGCGGCGCTGCGCGGTGAGCGATGCACTGCGCAGCGAAGGTCAAATTGGGTTTCCGCCTGCGCGGGAATCCAGGTTCCTCAGGCAGCCGCCAAACCCGTATTCACTGCGGCGGCCGCACGTCCTGCTTGAGCGCCGCCAGTGCGATCTTTTCCACCACGCCCGGCGCAATCAGCTTGAGCAAGCGCCCGATCTTGCCCTTGGCCGTCATCACCACTTCGCGCTTGCGCGCATTCATTGCCTCGATAATGAGGCGCGCGCATTCCTCGACGCTCATCGCGCCCTCTTCCTTCAGCGAACTTGTGCCCATCGGCTGGCCCTGGGCGTTGAAGCCGCGGTAGCGGATGCTGGTGGCGACCACGCCCGGATAGGCCGTCGTCACGCTCACCCCCGCCCCCTTCATTTCGGCCCGCAGTGCCTCGAAAAAGCCCGTCATCGCGAACTTGGTCGCGCAGTAAGCCGTTCGCCCGGGTACGCCGACCAGTCCCGCCAGCGAGGACACCGCGACGATACTGCCGCGCGTGGCCTTGAGGTGGGGAAGCGCAGCTTGCGTGCACCAGATCGCACCCCACAGGTTCACGCGCATCAGCTCCTCGTACCAGTCGAGGTCGTCGACTTCCTCGAACAGCGCATGGGCCGAGCGGCCGGCGTTGTTGACCAGGACGTCGACGCGGCCGAAATGTTCCACCGCAGTGATGACGAGGCGCCGGCACTGGATCCGCACCGACACGTCGGTCGGCACCGCCAGCGTCTGCGCACCGAAGACGGCGCACTCGCGCGCCACCGCATCGAGCTGCTCCGCGTTGCGGGCGGCCAGCACCAGGGCCACGCCTGCGCCTTCCTTGCGTGCGAGCTGGCGCGCCATCTCGGCGCCGATGCCGTCGGAGGCGCCGGTGATGATCACTACTCTCATTATTTTTGGGCCTTCACGATCTGCAGCGCGCTGGCGATCACGCTGCTCATGTCGCCCATATTCGCCGGTACGATCAGCGAATTATTGGTCTTGGCCAGCTTGCCGAAGGCGTCGACATAATGTTCGGCCACGCGCAGGTTGACCGCATCCATGCCGCCCGGCTCGCGGATCGCGGCGCCGACCTGGCGCAGCGCGGTGGCACTGGCCTCGGCCAGGGCGACGATGGCGCTGGCTTCGCCCTGGGCGCGATTGATCGATGCCTGGCGCTCGCCTTCGGAGCGGGCGATCGAGGCTTCGCGCTCGCCCGACGCAATGTTGATCTGCTCCTGGCGGCGGCCTTCCGAGGCCGCGATCAGGGCGCGCTTCTCGCGCTCTGCCGTGATCTGGCGCTGCATCGCGTGCAGGATCTCGGCCGGCGGGGTCAGGTCCTTGATCTCGTAGCGCAGCACCTTCACGCCCCAGTTGGCGGCCGATTCGTCGATCGCGTTGACGATGGTGGTGTTGATGTGGTCGCGCTCTTCGAAGGTCTTGTCGAGCTCCATCTTGCCGATCACCGAGCGCAGCGTGGTTTGCGCCAGCTGGGTGATGGCCTGGATGTAGTTGGACGAACCGTAGGACGCACGCATCGCATCGGTCACCTGGAAGTAGAGGATGCCGTCCACTTGCAGCTGGGTGTTGTCGCGCGTGATGCAGACCTGGGGCGGCACGTCGAGCGGGATTTCCTTGAGGCTGTGCTTGTAGGCGACGCGGTCGATGAAGGGCACCACGATGTTCAGGCCGGGCCCGAGCACGGCGTGGAATTTGCCGAGGCGCTCGACCACCAGTGCGTGCTGCTGCGGTACGACATTGATGGTCTTGAAAATGAAGACCAGGGCAATGATGAAGAACACCAGGGCGACGGCGCCGGACGTAAGTTCCATTAGTTAACCTTATAGATGAGTAGTGATATAGATGCCAGGCTTATGAATTTGCCGGCTTCAAGAGTTCGACACGATCAGCCGGCTGCCCAGCACTTCGACGATGCGGAACTCGCCCGCTTCCGGCAGCGCTCCGGGTCCGAGTTCGACATCCCACAGCGCGCCTCGGTACATGGCGCGCGCGCGGCCGTGTTCCCAGCTGCTCACCGCGATGCGCTGGCCGATGTCGAGGTTGACGTTGCGGTCGCGCGAAGCCTCGCTGCGCGCCGGGCGCCCGAAGCGGCTGCGGTGCAGGATCGCGGTGGCGGCCAGGCCGATTACGGCGGCGACCACGGTCTGGGTCGCCCCGCCCGCGCCCGACAAGGCGGCGAGCGCGCCGGCGCCCAGGCCCATCGCGATCATCAAGAGGTAAAACGTTCCGGTGAACATTTCGGCGATCACGAGGATGCCGGCGCCTACCAGCCAGCCCATCCAGTCAGTCATGGCGTCTTCCTTTCAGGTTTTGAAAAGTAAAAAACCCCCGCGGCCTGCATAGGCGGCGAGGGTTCGAATATGTCGAGGCGCTTGGTTATTCTGTGCTTTCGGCAAGGAAGTGATCAATGCCAGTGTAGCAGGTCCAGGCAGGTATGGGAGCATCCACCTTGACGTTTATCGCAGGCGCATAGCCTGGCCCGGTGTGAGCGGGACGATCGCCCACACCGGGTGGCGCTTACATCGCCGCCAGCTTCTGCCAGGTCTCGATCACCGAGTCCGGATTGAGGGACATCGACTCGATGCCCTCTTCCACCAGCCACTGCGCGAAGTCAGGATGGTCCGATGGACCCTGGCCGCAGATGCCGATGTACTTGCCCTTGGCGCGGCAGGCCTTGATCGCCAGCGACAGCATCGCCTTGACCGCCGGGTCGCGCTCGTCGAAGTCCTTGGCCAGCAGCTCCATGCCGGAGTCGCGGTCCAGGCCCAGGGTAAGCTGGGTCAGGTCGTTGGAGCCGATCGAGAAGCCGTCGAAGTGTTCAAGGAACTGCTCGGCCAGGATCGCGTTGGACGGCACTTCACACATCATGATCACGCGCAGGCCGTTCTCGCCGCGCTTGAGGCCGTTCTTCCCCAGCAGCTCGATGACCTTCTCGGCCTGGCCCAGGGTGCGCACGAACGGGATCATCAGCTCGACATTGGTCAGGCCCATGTCGTTGCGCACGCGCTTCATCGCCGTGCATTCCATCTCGAAGGCTTCGGCGAAGTCTTCGGCCAGGTAGCGCGCGGCGCCACGGAAACCCAGCATCGGGTTTTCTTCGTCCGGTTCGTAGCGCGAACCGCCGATGAGCTTCTTGTACTCGTTCGACTTGAAGTCGGACAGGCGCACGATCACCGGTTTCGGCCAGAAGGCCGCGGCGATCGTGGCCACGCCTTCGGCCAGCTTGTCGACGTAGAAGGCGCGCGGCGAGGCGTGGCCGCGTGCGACCGACTCCACCGCTTTCTTCAGGTCCGCATCGATGTTCGGGTACTCGAGGATGGCCTTCGGGTGCACGCCGATGTTGTTGTTGATGATGAACTCGAGGCGCGCCAGGCCCACGCCGTTGTTCGGCACCGACTGGAAGTCGAAGGCCAGCTGCGGGTTGCCGACGTTGAGCATGATCTTGGTCTTGATCGGCGGCAGTTCGCCGCGCGAGACTTCGGTGATCTCGGTTTCCAGCAGGCCGTCGTAGATGCGGCCTTCGTCGCCTTCGGCGCAGGAGACCGTCACGAAGGTGCCGTCCTTGAGCACCTCGGTGGCGTCGCCGCAGCCGACGACGGCCGGCACGCCCAGTTCACGCGCGATGATCGCCGCGTGGCAGGTGCGGCCACCGCGGTTGGTGACGATGGCGGCGGCGCGCTTCATCACCGGCTCCCAGTTCGGGTCGGTCATGTCGGCCACCAGCACGTCGCCCGGCTGCACGCGTTCCATATCGGCCGGATCGGTGATCACGCGCACGGGACCGGCGCCGATTTTCTGGCCGATGGCGCGGCCACTGGTCAGCACGGTGCTGGAACCCTTCAGGCTGAAGCGCTGCTGCGCGTCGGTGGCTTTCTGCTGCGACTTCACGGTTTCCGGGCGCGCCTGCAGGATGTACAGCTTGCCGTCGCGGCCGTCCTTGCCCCACTCGATGTCCATCGGGCGGCCGTAGTGGTTCTCGATGATGACGGCGTACTTCGCCAGCTCGACCACTTCGGAATCGATCAGCGAGTAGCGGTTGCGCATCTCGATCGGCACGTCGACGGTTTTCACGGAACGGCCGGCCTTGGCCTCGCTGGTGAATTCCATCTTGATGAGTTTCGAGCCGATGTTGCGGCGGATGACGGGCGACTTGCCCTGCGCGAGCATCGGCTTGTGGACGTAGAACTCGTCCGGATTGACGGCGCCCTGCACCACGGTCTCGCCCAGGCCATAGCTCGAGGTGACGAAGACCACGTCCTTGAAGCCCGATTCGGTGTCGATCGTGAACATCACGCCCGAAGCGCCCGTGTCGGAGCGGACCATGCGCTGCACGCCGGCCGACAGCGCCACTTCGGCGTGGGTGAAGCCCTTGTGCACGCGGTAGGAAATCGCGCGATCGTTGTAGAGCGACGCGAAGACGTGCTTCATCGCCTCTAGAACGTTGTCGATGCCGACCACGTTCAGGAAGGATTCCTGCTGGCCCGCGAACGAGGCGTCCGGCAGGTCTTCCGCGGTGGCGGAGGAGCGCACGGCGAACGAGACTTCGGTATCGGAACCTTCGACCAGGCGCTGGTAATAGGCGCGGATTTCTTCTTCGAGACGCGGCTGGAAGGGGGTGGCGACGATCCACTGGCGGATCTCGGCGCCGGCCAGCGCGAGCGAACGCACGTCGTCGATGTCCAGGCCCTCGAGGCGGGTGGCGATGCGGTCGCCCAGCGAGGCGCCCCCATCGATACTGTGGTCGAGGAAATCGCGGAAGGCGTCGGCGGTGGTGGCAAAGCCGCCCGGCACGCGCACGCCGGCGCCGGCCAGCTGGCTGATCATCTCGCCGAGCGAGGCGTTCTTGCCGCCGACCGATTCGACGTCGGTCATGCGCAGGTTCTCGAACGATGCGACATAGGCGCGCGTCGCGTTGCTTGATGCCTGGTCCGGCTCCTTCAATGCTGCTACAGACAGGTTAGTCATGGTGAAACACCCTTACTTGATGATAGAAACCTTTGCGGAACCATGCAGTGCCGGGGACGGGGCGTTCTTGTTATTCTGGCCGTCGTGCAGCACAATGCAGCTCCTGTTGCCAAACATTTTACCCTGTGACGGGGTGAATTCGCCGCAACTATGTCACCAAAGCTTGGCAATAAGACACCATGACCGCTGAAACCAGCCCTGCCCCGCTTCCCGCCTCGCCGCCGTCCGCGCGCACCGTCTTCTTCGTCTCCGACGGCACCGGCATCACTGCCGAGACTTTCGGCCACGCGGTGCTGAGCCAGTTCGAAATGCGTTTCCGGCAGATCCGCCTGCCCTTCATCGATTCGATCGAGAAGGCGCATGAGGCGGCGCGGCGCATCAACGACAGCTTCGAACGCGACGGCCAGCGCCCCATCGTGTTCTCGACCCTGGTCAAGCACGACCTCTCGAGCGTGATCCGCGCAGCCAGGGGCATGCACATGGACCTGTTCCAGACCTTCGTCTCGCCGCTGGAGCAGGAGCTGGGCGTGAAGTCGACGCACACGATCGGGCGCATCCACAATGCGGTGGACACCGAGGAGTACAAGAACCGTATCGAAGCGATCAACTTTTCGCTGGCCCATGACGACGGTCAGTCGCACAAGAACCTGGCCGAGGCCGACGTGATCCTGGTCGGCGTGTCGCGCTCGGGCAAGACCCCGACCAGCCTCTATCTCGCGATGCAGTATGGGCTGAAGGCCGCCAACTATCCCCTGATCCCGGACGACTTCGAGCGCGGCAAGCTGCCGTCCGGGCTGCCGCCGTTCAGATCCAAGCTGTTCGGACTGACGATCACGCCCGAGCGCCTGTCGCAGATCCGAAACGAGCGGCGCGCGGGCAGCAAGTATGCGTCGATCGAGAATTGCCGTTACGAGGTCAACGAGGCGGAAGCGATGATGCGGCGCGAAGGCGTGCGCTGGCTGTCCTCCACCACCAAGTCGATCGAAGAGATCGCCACGACGATCCTGCAGGAGATCAAGCCGGACCGGCGCGAATACTAGACATGATGAAGGTGAGAATGCTGTTGCATTCTTTCAACATCCAGGCTGCCGCTTTGTCGATTCCGTCTGTTAAATAGTTTCCTGGTGGATATTTGTGTCTTTATGCAGGTAGAATTGACGCAAATTTTACGGGGGCAACATGAAGGGCATTGTATTCAACCTGCTTGAAGAAGCGGTCAGCAATGAGTTTGGCGAAGCGACCTGGGACCGTCTGCTGGACGACGCCGGCCTGGATGGCGCCTATACCTCGCTCGGCAGCTATGACGACGCCGAAGTCGTGCGCCTGGTCGAGGTGGCGTCCAAGGCGCTGAACATTCCGCCGCAGGACGTCCTGCGCTGGTTCGGGCGGCGCGCCATGCCGCTGCTGCACGCACGCTATCCCAGCTTCTTCGCCAGCCATACCTCCAGCCGCAGCTTCCTGCTGACCCTCAACAGCCTGATTCATCCGGAAGTGCGCAAGCTGTATCCGGGCGCCGCGCCGCCGGTGTTCGATTTCGACAGGAGCGACAGCAAGACCCTGGTCATCGGCTACAACTCGGCGCGCCGCCTGTGCGCCCTGGCCGAAGGCTTCATGCAGGGCGCGGCCGGGCACTATCACGAGCAGGCCTCGATCCGCCAGTCCGAGTGCATGCACGACGGCGCCGGCAAGTGCGTCTTCCACGTCAGCTTCACGCCGTGAACCCTGTCGTCGCCCCGGCCCTTGACACGGCCACGCCGGACCCCGAGATCGCACGCCTGCAGCGGCGCCTCAAGCGCGAGATCGCCGCGCGCCAGGAAGCCGAAGCTATCGCCGAGCGCGGGCTGCGCGATTTGTTCCAGCGCCAGCAGGAGATCACCCTGCTCGAGCACATCGCGGTGGCGGCCAACGAGGCAGCCAGCGTCGAAGACGCCATGCGTCGCGCGCTCGCAGCGGTGTGCCGCTACACCGAGTGGCCGCTCGGCCACCTGTTGCTGGTGCGCGGGCATGGCGCCGACCAGCCGCTCGACTCGACCCGCATCTGGCATGATGCGAGTACCGGCCAGTTCGACCAGCTGCGTACCTTGAGCGAGGACCTCGCTTTCTCAGCAGGCGTCGGCCTGCCGGGCCGGGTGCTCGACACCGCGGCCGCGGCCTGGGCCAACGTCGGCGCGCCGGACGAATCGGCCTTCCTGCGCATGCCGCTGCTGGCGCAGCTGGGACTGTCCTCGCTGTTCGCCTTCCCGGTCGTGATCGGGAACGAAGTGGTCGCCGTACTCGAATTCTTCAGCCGCGAGCAGCAAGCGCCTGACGACTCGATGCTGCGCCTGATGGCGCAGGTCGGGACTCAGCTCGGACGCGTGATCGAACGGCGCCGCGCGCAGGAACGCCTGCTGCACGACGCCCTGCACGACCCGCTAACGGCGCTGGGCAACCGCAAGCTCTTCCTCGACCGGCTCGAGCACTTCATGGTGCGCGCGCAGCGCATCCCGTCCTACCAGTTCGCCGTGCTGTTCGTCGACCTGGACCGCTTCAAGGCGATCAACGACGGGCTCGGGCACCAGGCCGGCGACCAGGTGATCGTGGCGACCGCGCGCCGGCTGATGGCCTGCCTGCGCCAGAACGACCTGATTTCGCGCGATCCCGAGGGCGACGACGGCCACGTCGTCTCGCGCCTGGGCGGCGACGAGTTCACCATCCTGCTCGATAACATCGGCGGCGCCGCGACCCCGATCCGCGTCGCCGAGCGCCTGCTGCAGGCGCTGGCCGCGCCGCTGCAGGTCGGTCAGCAGCAGGTGTATGTCACGGCCAGTATCGGCATCGCCCTGAGCAGCAGCGGCTACAGCGACGTACAGGTGATGCTGCGCGACGCCGACATCGCGATGTATCACGCCAAGCAGAACGGGCGCGCGCGGTGGATGATGTTCGACCAGACCATGCAGGAAGGCGCGCTGCGGCGCCTCACGCTCGAAGCGGAGCTGCGCCTGGCCCTCGGTGCTGGCGAGCTGTTCCTGCAATACCAGCCGATCGTCTCGCCGCAGGACAACGTGATCCGCGGCTTCGAGGCCCTGCTGCGCTGGCGCCATCCGGTGCTGGGCATGATCTCGCCGGTGGAATTTATCCCGGTGGCCGAAGAGATCGGATTGATTGGCGAAATCGGAGGCTGGGTGCTGGGCGAAGCCTGTCGCGCACTGAGCGTGTGGCAGCAGACCAGCGCCGGCATCCTGAGCATGAGCGTGAACGTTTCGGCGGTGCAGCTCAACGACGGCAAGCTGGTGGAGGTGGTCACGCGCGTACTGCACGAGACCGGCATCGCCGCGGACAGCCTCAAGCTCGAGCTGACGGAAAGCGCCGTGATGGCCGATCCGGAGCATGCGCTGGCGATCTTCAAGCAGCTCAAGTCCCTGGGCGTGCGTTTGAGCCTGGACGACTTCGGCACCGGCTACTCGTCGCTGAGCCACCTGCGCCGCCTGCCGATCGACACCCTGAAGATCGACCGCTCGTTCGTGAGCGCCATGGACACCCACGGCGACAAGCGCCAGATCGCCGAAGTGGTCGTGATGCTGGCACGCTCGATGGGCCTGGACGTCGTGGCCGAAGGCGTCGAAACCAAGGCCGAGGTCAACATCCTGCGCGAAATGGGCAGCGACTTCGTCCAAGGCTATTTCTACTTCCGCCCCCTCGACAAGGAAGCCGTCATCGCAGCGCTGACCCGCCAAAACAATGGCGAGGCCATCCTGCAAACCCCATAACCCCTAATGGGGTCAGAGTTGAATTGTCGAGAAAGATTGCAGGGCTACATAAATCATGTACCCGACCATCTGCCTCCAGCCACAAGAGCAATTGTTCAATAATTAGGGTCAGAGTCGCATTACAGGAAACTTTCGAGAGTTTCCAATTAATTCGACTCTGACCCTCATTAAATTGGGGGTCACGATTGCCATTTTCGGGACATAGCGGCAATAAAGAAATGTGATCAATTGAGCCGACAGAATAATCGCGGCTATAAGCTCAAAACGAGGCAAAAATAACGAGGGTCAGAGTCGAATTACGAACAACTTTCAAAAGTTGTCAAACAATTCGACTCTGACCCCAATTAATTTTTGGATCAAGATATTTTAAGCAATTAGGGTCAGAGTCGAATGACAGGAAATTTTTGTAAGTTTCCCGGAAATTCAACTCTGACCCCAATGGGCTTATTAATTTTTGGATCAAGATATTTTAAGCAATTAGGGTCAGAGTCGAATGACAGGAAATTTTTGTAAGTTTCCCGGAAATTCAACTCTGACCCCAATGGGCTTAGAAGAAGTGGCGCCAGTCTTCGAGCCAGCCGGGGAAGGCGGCGGCTTCCATGGGGTTGGCGATGTGGTAGCCCTGGGCGTAGGTGCAGCCGAGGTTTTGGAGGAAGTCCCAGTCTTGGCGGGTTTCGACGCCTACGGCGACGGACATGCGGTCCAGGCTGTGCGCCAGGCTCAGGCAGGAGCGCAGGACGGTGCCCAGGGGGCGGCGCTTGGAGGCGCCGTCGACAAAGCTGCGGTCGATCTTCAGTTCGGTGAAGGGGATGCGCGCCAGCAGCTGGAGGTTGGAGCTGCCGGTGCCATAGTCGTCGATCGCCAGGCCAAAGCCCATCATGCGCAGGCGCACCAGGCGTTCGATAAAATGCGGGTCGGTGTTCAACACCGAGGACTCGGGCATCTCGAAGGTCAGGTATTCAGGCAAGATGCGGTGGCGGCCGATGCAGGCGGTGATCTGGCGTACGAACGACGGATTGGCCAGGGTCTCGGGCGCGAGGTTGATCGACATCGCGATCGGCAGCCCCTGGTCCTGGAAAGCGCGGCAGTGCTCGGCCGCCATCTCGATCATGCTCCAGTCGAGGAAGTCGACCCGGTTGTTCTGTTCCAGCGCGTCGATGAAGGAGCCGGGGCCCAGCACGCCATGCTCGGGATGGCGCCAGCGCGCGAAGGCTTCCAGGCCTTTTACCTGGCCGGTGGCGAGCTCGATCTTGGGCTGGAAGAAAGGCTCGAACTGGCGCTTTTGCAGGCCGATGCCGATTTCCTGGAAGCTGAAACGGGGGCCGGCGGGCCGCTCGTCCACCTTCACCAGTGGCGTGTAGTTGTCGAGCAGGGGTTTTAACTTGGCCGCGGTGACCGGTTTGGTGATCGATCCGAGCAGCTCGACGCCGTAGGCCTGGGCCAGGGTCTCGACCGAGAACAGCAGGCTCGATGGCTGGGCGCCCGTGACCACCAGGCGCACGCCGCCGCCCATGGTGCCCAGGTTGCGGATCAGCTCCAGGCCGTCCATCCCCGGCAGCGCCAGGTCAACGATCGCGACGTTCACTTGCGGGGTGAAGCCGGCTTCCATGCGCTGCAGCGCCATGTGCCCGTCCGGCACGTCAGTGACGCGGCTCGCGCCCATTTGGCCGAGCAGCTCCACCAGCGTCCTGCGCTGGGCTGCGTCGGCTTCCGCCACCAGGAAATGCAAATGCGCGATGTCCATCTCTACTCCATTGTGTCAACCGCCAGATTACCCTGAAGGTCTAGCCGGCGTCTACGATTGAAGTTGGCGCAGCTGTTCGAAAAAACACACCGCGGCGCAGGCCGCGACGTTCAGCGACTCGACTTTGCCCGCGTGTGGCACCGCCACCCGGTGCGTCGCCAGCGCCAGCAGCTCGCTGGACACGCCCTGCCCTTCATGCCCCAGCACCCAGGCCACAGGCCGGCGCAGGTCGAGCGCGTACAAAGGCTCGCTTGCATAGCCGCTGGTGGCCAGCACCGGCACCTTCGCCTCGCGTACCAGCGGCGCAAGCTCGATGTTCTCGAAGATGTCGAGCACGAAGTGGGCGCCCATGGCCGCGCGCAGCACCTTCGGCGACCAGCAGAAGGCCGTGCCGGGGCTGCAGTACACCTGCCTGATCCCGCTGGCGGCGGCGCTGCGCAGGATCGAGCCGACGTTGCCGGGGTCCTGCACGCCGTCGAGCAGCACCGCGGACTCCAGCAGCTCCGGCGCTTTGGAGGGCACCGGCGACTCGACCACGAACATGAGGTGCACGCCGTTCTCGACCTGGCTGATGGCGCCGAACAGCGCGTCCGGCAATGCGGTGACAGGGGCATGCAGCGCTTCGACGCGCTGGATAATGGCCGCGACTTCCGGATTGGCCAGCGCGTCTTCCGACACCACGCAGTGTTCGGGTGCGCCGCGCAGGTCCAGCCAGCTCTGGCACAGGTGCACGCCGTCGAGCAGGCTGCGACCGGCCTTGCGCCGTGCCTGCGAGCTGGTGGCGAGCGCCTTGAGCTCTTTATAGAACGCGTTGTCGCGCGACGTGATGCTTTTCATGGGAATGCGCTCATACCGCTGCAAACATATCCTGCTGCAGCAGCTCGCGCACCGGCGCGAACGAGCGGCGGTGCACCGGCGACGGGCCGTGCTGGCGCAGGCGCTCCAAGTGCAGCGCCGTGCCGTAGCCCTTGTGCTGGTCGAAGCAGTATTGCGGATACTGCGCGTGCAGCTGCACCAGCAGCGCATCGCGTGCGGTCTTGGCCAGGATCGAGGCCGCCGAGATCGCGTGTACCTTGTCGTCGCCCTCGATGACGGCGTGGGCGCGCACCTCCATCGGCGGGCAACGGTTGCCGTCGATCAGGGCGATGGTCGGCAGGGTCTGCAGCGCTTCGACCGCGCGCCGCATGGCCAGCATGGTCGCGTGCAGGATGTTGAGGCTGTCGATCTCTTCGCAGGAGCATTCGGCGATGGCCCAGGCCAGCGCATGCTGCTTGATCAGCGGGGCCAGCTCGTCGCGGCGCGCCTCGGTCAGCTTCTTGGAGTCGCGCAGACCGTCGATCGGCCGCTTCGGATCGAGGATGACGGCAGCGGCGAACACCGGCCCGGCCAGCGGTCCACGGCCGGCTTCGTCCACGCCGCAGACGATGTCCAGGTCGGTGAACGGACGCAGCCTTGGGGGCAGGCCGGGGTAAAAGTTGACTCTGCTTTTTCTAACTACTTTGCTCATTTCTTCCGTCCGATCACGCGCAGGACTGCCTCCGCACTCGCCTGAGCGCTGTTGCGCAGCAGGCTGTGGTGCATCTCAAGAAAGCGCCGCGCCAGTTGCTCGCGTCCGCTCGGGTCGTCGAGCTGGCGCCAGACCGCATCGGCCAGCGCTTGCGGCGTCGCCGCATGCTGAAGATACTCCGGAACGACGAATTCGCGCGCCAGGATGTTCGGCAGGCCGATCCACGGCTGGTAACCCATGTGCCGCATGATTTCCCACGAGGCGCGCATGACCTTGTAGGCAATCACCATCGGCTTCTTGAACAGCGCGACTTCCAGCGTGGCCGTACCGGAGGCGACCAGCACCGCGTCGGCGGCGGCAATGCAGGCATGCGAGTCGCCGTCGACAAGCCGTACCGGCACGTCCGCCAGCCCGGCCGCGTTAACGATCTCGGTATAGTATGCGCGTTGACGCTCCCCCGCCATCGGCGCGATGAATACCAGGCCAGGGTCGCGCGCCGCCAGCAGCTTGGCCGCAGCCACGAAGGGCTCGGCCAGGTATTTCAGTTCGCCCATCCGGCTGCCCGGCATGATCGTGACCACGCGCACATCCGGGGGAAGAGCGAGCGCTGCACGGGCCGCCGCCACGTCCGGCGCCAGCGGAATCATCTCGGCCAGCGGATGCCCGATATAGGTCACCGGCACGCCCGCCGCGCGATAGATCGCTTCCTCGAAGGGGAAGATCACCAGCATGTGTGAAACCGCGCGCTTGATCTTTTTAATACGCCCACCACGCCAGGCCCAGATCTGCGGGCTGACGAAGTGCACGGTCGGGATCCCGCCGGCCAGCAGCTGCTCTTCCAGCCCGAGGTTGAAGCCCGGATAGTCGGCGCCGATGAAAGCCGCTGGACGCTCGAGCAGAAGACGGTCGCGCAGGCGGTTCTGGATGCCCTTGATCTCGCGGTAGCGCGGGATGACTTCGAACAGCCCGCGCACCGTCAAGGTGTCCATGGGGACGTCCGACACCAGGCCCTGTTCGATCATCTTCGGCCCGCCGATGCCGTGGAAACGCGCACCAGGCAGCTGCGGGCGCAGGCCCGCAATCAGGCGCGCCGCAAGCATGTCGCCGGATACCTCGCCGGCGACCAGGGCCAGCGAAATCTCTTTCAACTGAGCCTCAGCGGACGATGCCACGGGTGGCGGTGCCGAGGAATTCGCGCAGCGCGCGGATCTCGAGAGCCGCCGCCGGCAGTAGCGCTTCCTGCTCCAGCAGCGCGCCCTTGGCTTCTTCCAGCGTCAGGCCCGAGCGGTACAGCAGCTTGTAGGCGGCGCGGATGCCGTCGATCTGCTCGCGCGAGAAACCGCGGCGCTTCAGGCCTTCGATGTTCACGCCGCGCTGGCCGGCCGGGTTACCCGACACCAGCACGAAAGGCGGGACGTCCTGGGTCAGGCTGGTGTACATGCCGATGAAGGCATGCGCGCCGATCTTGCAGAACTGGTGCACGCCGGCGTAGCCCGACAGGATGGCGTGGTCGCCCACGTGCACGTGGCCGGCCAGCTGCGCATTGTTCGAGAAGATCGTGTGGCTGCCGACCTGGCAGTCGTGCGCCAGGTGCACGTAGGCCGAGATCCAGTTGTCGTTGCCCAGGCGGGTGACGCCTTCGTCCTGGGCGGTGCCCAAGTTGAAGGTGACGAACTCGCGGATGGTATTGCCGTCGCCGATCTCCAGGCGGGTCGGCTCGCCCTTCCACTTCTTGTCTTGCGGCGCGGCGCCGATGGAGCCGAACTGGAAGAATTTGTTGTCCTTGCCGATCGTCGTGTGGCCTTCGATGACCACGTGCGGGCCCACCACGGTGCCCGCGTCGATGCGCACGTGCGGGCCGATGATCGAATACGGGCCCACCTCGACCGAGCTATCCAGCTCCGCCTTGGGGTCGACGATCGCGCTCGGGTGAATCGTGCTCATCTTACTGCCCCGCTGCTTCCGGACCCTTCATGGTGGCCTCGGCGGCCCCGCGGATGGTGCACATCAGCTCCCCCTCGACCGCGACCTTGCCGTCCACGGTGGCCACCGCCTTGTACTTCCAGATGCCGCGCGAGACGCGCAGGATCTCGACTTCCATTTTCAGCTGGTCGCCCGGCTCGACCGGACGCTTGAAGCGCGCGTTGTCGATGCCGACGAAGTACACCACCGAATTCTCGTCCGGCTTGACGTCCATGGTCATGAAGGACAGGATCGCGGCGGTCTGCGCCATCGCTTCGATCATCAGGACGCCCGGCATCACCGGCTTGTGCGGGAAGTGGCCATTGAAGAATTCTTCATTGGCGGTGACGTTCTTGATCGCGGTAATGCGCTTGCCCAGTTCCACGTCCAGCACGCGGTCGACCAGCAGCATCGGATAGCGGTGCGGCAGGTATTCCTTGATTTGGGTGATGTCCAGGGTCTTGAGTTCGGAGGTGCTCATTTTTGTTCTGTCAGTGTTTTGATGGTTTTTTCGAGGGCGCGGAGCTTTTCGCGCATCGACGCCAGGTTGCGCACGATGACCGCGCTGCGTTCCCACTCGGCGTTCTTGGCCAGCGGGTAGAAACCGGTGTACTGGCCCGGCTCGAGTACCGAGCGCGAGACCATGCTGCCCGACGAGATGTGGACGTTGTCCCCGATCTCTAGGTGGCCCAGCACCATGGCGGCGCCGCCGAAGGTGCAATGCTTGCCGATCTTCGCGCTGCCCGCCACGCCGACGCAGCCGGCCATGGCCGTATGCGCGCCGATGCGGCAATTATGGCCGATCTGGATCTGGTTATCCAGCTTCACCCCGTTTTCGATCACGGTGTCGGCCAGGGCGCCGCGGTCAATCGTGGTGTTGGCGCCGATGTCGACGTCGTCGCCGATCACCACGCGCCCGGTCTGCGGAATCTTGATGTACACGCCCGCCTCGACCGCGAAGCCGAACCCGTCGGTGCCGATCACGGCGCCCGAATGGATGATGCCGCGCGCGCCAATGCTGCAGCGCGCGTGGAAGGTCACGTTCGGGAACAGCACGGTAGCAGCGCCGATACGTGCTTCGCGGCCGATGAAGCAGCCCGCGCCAATGACAGCGTGGGCGCCGACGACGGCACCGGCTTCGACGGTCGCATGCGGGCCCACGTGGGCGGTCGGGTCAATGGTCGCATCTAGCGAGACCACGGCACTGGCGTCGATGCCCGGGCTGGGCGGCGTGCTCGCCAGCGACTCGAACAGTTGCGCGGTGCGGGCGAAGTAAGCGTAGGGATTGGTGGTGACGATGCGCGCGCCTTCGAAGGTCGCGGCGACCGTCGGGTCGTCCAGCGGCGACAGGATCAGCGCCGCGGCGCCGCTCTGGGCGGCAAGCGCGCGCAGCTTGCTGTTGCTGAGGAAGCTGATGTGGGTGGCGCCGGCGCTGTCGAGCGGCGCGATCGCCGTCACCTCGAGATCGGGGTCGCCCACCAGCTGTCCGCCGAAGCGCTCGACCAGCTCGGCCAGTCGAATGCCCATGTTGTTATGTCGGGTGTCAGTCAAAGTGGTACGTGTCCTTGCTCGTCGGCCGGCTTACTTGTCCAGCAGCTTGAGGATCTTGTCGGTGATGTCGATGCGCGGGCTAGACCAGGCAGCTTCGGCCAGCACGGCGTCCAGGCGCTCGGCCTCGGCCACCTGCTCGATGATCTTGAAGGCGCGGGTTGCGATCGCGGCGCGCTCTTCGTTCTTGCGCTGCATGAGGTCTTCGGTGAACTCGCGCTGCATGCGCTGCACGTCTTTTTCCATGTTGAACAGCTCGCGTGCACGGCGGGTGCGCTCCACGTCGTTCAGGGCGGCCGCCTCGCCGTCGAATTTCTCCGACATCTGCTTCATCTTGGTGACCGTTTCCTCGACCGCCTTCTGGCGCTTGAGGAATTCGGCCTGGATGCGGGCGTCGGCGGTCTTGGCCATCCTGGACTCGGTCATCAGCCGCTCGGTGGCCACGTAGCCGATCCGGCTCGGGGCCGGCTGGACCTGGGCCTGGGCCGCCACCAGGGGCGCCGCGCACAGTGCAGCGATCAGCAGCGTACGGGGCAAGGAGGCTATCAGCGTTTTCAAGATCATTCTCCGCAAATCGGTTGAAGCCGATGGTGTCCGGTCAGAAGCCGGTGCCCATCTGGAACTGGAAGCGCTCGAGGCGGTCGCCCGTCAGCGCGTTCAAAGGTTTAGCATAACTCAACTTCAGCGGGCCGACCGGCGAAATCCAGGACAGGCCGATACCTGCCGAGTAGCGCATCTGGTCGAGGCGGATCTTCGACTGCTCCTGCCAGACCTGGCCGCCGTCGAGGAAGGTGAACCAGCGCAGGCTGCGGTCGGCGCCGCTGCCCGGGAACGGGAACTGCAGCTCCGCGTTCACGATGAGGCGCTTGGAGCCGCCCACGGCGTCGTAGTAGAACGGGTCGACCACGCCCAGCGACGAGCTTTCGTAGCCGCGCACCGAGCCGATGCCGCCGGCGTAGAAGTTCTTGAAGACCGGGTAGTTGCTGCCGCCGATGCCCTTGCCGTAGTCGAGCTCACCGCGCAGCGCGAGCGTCATCCAGCGGGTGACCGGACGCCAGTACTGGTGCTCGTACACCATGCGGTAGTACTTCGAATTGCCCAGTGCATCGATCTCGATGTTGGCGCGCTGGAAGCGGCCGCGTGTCGGCGTCACCGCGCTGTCGCGGGTGTCGCGGCCCCATGCAGCGGTCAGCGGGATGGCATTGGTCTCGGCCTTGCCGATACCGCTGGCAGGACCGCCGTTCTGCGCCACGAAGGTCTGGTAGATCTGCGGCGAGGTCTGGTCGGTCTCGATCTGGGTGCGTTCCAGGCCGGCGCCGAAGTAGACGGTGTCCGATTCCGAGAACGGCACGCCGAAGGTCATGGTGCCGCCGGTCTGGCGCACGGTGTACAGGCCCAGGTTGATCGCCGGCGGACGCGAGGTGCGCAGGTAGAGCTGGAAGGCGCGCGAGATGCCGTCGTCGGTGAAGTACGGGTTGGTCTGCGAGAACGCGATCGTGCGGTTGTACTTGCTGGTATTGAGCTCCAGGCCGATCGTGTTGCCGCTGCCGGCGAAGTTCGCCTGCGAGATCGAAGCGGTGAAGGTGAACTTCTCCGACTGCGAGAACGCGCCGCCGATCATGAAGTTACCGGTCGGTTTTTCTTCGACGATCATGTTGACGTCGACCTGGTCCGAGGTGCCCGGCGACTCCGGCGTCTCGATCTTGACTTCCTTGAAGTAGCCGAGGCGGTCGACGCGGTCGCGCGAGAGCTTGACGCGGTTGGCGTCGTACCACGAGCTCTCGAACTGGCGGAATTCGCGGCGAATCACTTCGTCGCGCGTCACGGTATTGCCCGAGATGTTCATGTGGCGCACGTAGGCGCGCTTGCCCGGATCGATGAAGAAGGTGAAGGCCACTTCGCGCTTGTCGCGGTTGATCTCCGGGTTGCCGGCGACGTTCGCGAAGGCGTAACCGAAGGTGCCGAGACGGTCGGCGATCAGCTTGTTGGTCGCTTCCATCGCTTCGCCCGAATACGTCTTGCCCGGCTGGAGCAGGATCAGCTGCTTGAGCTCTTCCTCGCGGCCGAACATCTCGCCTTCCAGCTTGACGCCGGAGACGGTGTACTGCTCGCCTTCGGTGACGTTGATGGTCAGGTAGATGTCGCGCTTGTCCGGGGTGATCGAGACCTGGGTCGATTCGACGTTCGCTTCCAGGTAACCGCGGTTCAGATAGAACGACTTGATGTTTTCCAGGTCGCCGGTGAGCTTTTGCTTGGAATACTGGTCGGCTTTCGAATACCAGGTCAGCCAGCCCGACTTCGACAGCTGCAGCAACTCCAGCAGCTGCTTGTCCGAGAACTGCTTGTTGCCGACGAAAGTGATGCCCTTGATCTTGGCGACATCGCCTTCATCGACGTTGAACATGATCGTCACGCGGTTGCGTTCGATCGGGGTGACGGTGGTCGTGATCTTCACGCCGTACAGGCCATGCGACAGGTACTGGCGCTTGAGTTCCTGCTCGGCGCGGTCGACCGATGCCTTGTCGAAGATCTTGGTCTCGCCCACGCCGATTTCGCGCAGGGCCTTGACCAGCATGTCTTTTTCGAATTCCTTGGTGCCGGTGAAGTCCACCGACGAGATGGCCGGACGTTCCTCGACCAGCACCACCAGCACGCCGTTTTCTTCTTCCAGGCGGATGTCCTTGAAGAAGCCGGTCGCGTACAGCGCCTTGATGGCGCTGGTGGCCTTGCCGTCGTCGAAGGTCTCGCCCACGCGCACAGGCAGGTAGCTGAACACGGTGCCCGCTTCCGTACGCTGGATACCCTCGACCCGGATGTCCTTTACCACGAACGGGTTAACGGCAAGTGCGTTGCCGGCGCAGAGAGCCAATACGGCTGCGCCAATCATGCTGCGACGGATGAACGGCAGGGCAAAACGATCAGGTTGTGAATTCATTGGCTAATTCTGTGTTCAGTCATTGGACAACGTTGCAAATGTATTTTCCGGCGCGTGGGGCACTGCGTGGTCTGCTGCCAGGACGAGGCCTAGAGCAAGCGCACCAGGTCATTGAAGACGGCGAGCGCCATCAGCACGAACAGCAGGCCCACCCCGAAGCGTTGTGCGAATTCTCCCACTCGCGCAGGCAGGGGGCGCCCGGTCAAAACTTCCAGCGAATAATACAGTAAATGACCACCATCCAGAACCGGAATTGGTAACAAATTCATTACGCCTAAGCTAATACTAATAAATGCAATGAACTGTAAATAAGTGGCCAGGCCAACCCGCGCAGTCTGTCCCGCATAGTCCGCAATCGTGATCGGGCCGGTAACATTCTTCCACGAGGCCTCTCCGGTAATCATCCGGCCTATCATTTTCAGGGTCATGGCGCTGGTCTCCCAGGTGCGCAGGGCGCCCTTGACCACCGCGTCGACCGGGCCTGACGACACCGTCACCAACTCGACCGGTTGCGACAGCAGCACCTTGGCCACACCGCGGCCGCTGGCGGCGTCACGCTCGGGCGTGACCGTGACCGGCACGATGCGCCCGCCGCGCTCGACCTCGAGCGGGACCGCGCGGGAGGCCGAGGCGCGCATCATGTCGGTGAATGCCAGGCCGTCGTCGACCGCCTTGCCGTCGGCACGCACGATCAGGTCGCCCGGCTGCAGGCCGGCGCGCTCCCCTGCCCCTCCCGGCATGACTTTTTCGATCCGCGGCCGCGCGCGCCACAGGTCCAGGCCGAGCGCCTTCATGACGTCGCCCTCGACCTCGAGTTTGGCGATGCTCGCGGCCGGGATCACGGCATGGTAGCCGCCGCCGCCCTGGGCACGCAGCTCGAGGCGGGCGTCGCCCTTGTCGACGGTGGCGTGCACCAGTTGCCAGCGCAATTCGCTCCAGGATGCGACCGGGTTGCCGTTGACGGCGACGACGGTGTCGCCGCCGCGCACGCCGGCCTGCTCGGCTACGGTGCCCTGGGGCGCCGTGCGCAGGCGCGCGGATGGCTCCTCGACGCCGTGCATGAACAGCGCGGCCAGCAGGACGATGGCGACCAGGAAGTTGGCGATCGGGCCGGCGGCCACGATGGCGATGCGGCGCCAGACGCTTTGATGGGTGAATTCGCGGTGCAGTTCCGAATCGTCCTTCGGCGCCGTCTCCGGGTCGCGGCTGTCGAGCATCTTGACGTAGCCGCCCAGCGGCAGCGCGGAAATCGCCCACTCGGTCTGGTCGGGACCGAAACGGCGCGACCAGACCACGCGGCCCATGCCGACCGAAAAGCGCAGCACCTTCACGTTGCACATGCGGGCCACAGCGTAGTGGCCCAGCTCGTGCAGCACGATCAGCGGGCCGAGGGCCAGCACGAAGGCCAGCACTGTATAGATCACGCCCATACCCTTACCCCCGCAGTTGAGCGATGCAGCCGCGCGCGGACTCGCGCGCACGCGCATCCTGCGCCAGCACCGCCTCGATCGACGGCGCCGGGCCGTGCGGCACGGCATCCATCACGCGCGCGATCACGCGGTCGATGTCGCGGAAACCGATTTCGCGGTCGAGGAAGGATTGCACCGCGACTTCATTCGCAGCGTTCAGCAATGCCGGGGCCGTGCCGCCCGCGCGCAGCGCATCGAAAGCCAGTGCCAGGCAAGGGAAACGTTGGAAGTCGGGCTGGTAGAACTGCAGCGCCGCCATCTGCGTCAGGTCGAGCTGGGGCACGCCCGAAGCGATCCGCTCCGGGAAGGCCAGCGCATGCGCGATCGGGGTGCGCATGTCCGGGTTGCCCAGCTGGGCCAGCACCGAGCCGTCCACGTAGGACACCATCGAATGGATCACGCTTTGCGGGTGGATCACGACCTCGATCAAGTCGGCCGGCGCGCCGAACAGCCAGTGGGCCTCGATCACTTCCAGGCCCTTGTTCATCATCGTGGCCGAGTCGACCGAGATCTTGCGGCCCATGACCCAGTTCGGGTGCTTGCAGGCCTCGTCGGGCGTGACGTCGCTTAACGTCTCGACCGCGCGATTCAGGAACGGCCCGCCCGAGGCGGTCAGCAAAATCCTGGCCACGCCGGCCCCGTGCGGGTCACGGGCGTAATCCAGCGGCAGCGACTGGAAGATCGCATTGTGCTCGCTGTCGATCGGCAGCAGCGTCGCCTTGTTTTCACGGACCGCGTCCATGAACAGCTGGCCGGACATGACCAGCGCTTCCTTGTTCGCCAGCAGGATCTTCTTGCCGGCGCGGGCCGCGGCCAGCGCCGGCGCCAGGCCGGCGGCGCCGACGATGGCGGCCATCACGGTATCAACTTCGGCGCACGAGGCGACGTCGCACAGCGCCTGTTCGCCATGTTCGACGATCGTCGGCAGGCCGCCAAGGAGCTGGGCCAGGCGCTGCGCGCTTTCCGCCGTGCCGACCACCGCGCGCGCCGGCTTGAAGCGGCGGCAGGCGTCGGCCAGTTCCTCGACGCGGCCGTGGGCCGTGAGCGCATACACGCTGTACTGCTCGGGATGACGGGCGAGCACGTCGAGGGTCGATGCGCCGATCGAGCCGGTGGCGCCGAGGATGGTGATGCGTTGCATGCTTGTTTCCTTACTAGAGCCAGGCGCCGATCAGGGCCGCCAGTGGCAGGACCGGGACGAGCGCGTCGACGCGGTCCAGCACACCGCCGTGGCCAGGCAGCAGGTTACTGCTGTCCTTCATGCCGGCGCGGCGCTTGAGCTGGGATTCGAACAGGTCGCCGACCACGCTGGCCGCGACGATGAGGATGAGTACCGCGATCAGCGCGCCCCAGCCGAGGCTGGCCTGCACGCGCGCGGCGAAGGTTTGCGCCATCAGGTCGCTGCCCAGCACGATGCTCAGCGTCGCGATGACCAGCACCGCGATACAGCCGCCGATGGCGCCTTCCCACGACTTGCCCGGCGAGATCGACGGCGCCAGCTTGCGCTTGCCGAAGGCCTTGCCGGAGAAGTAGGCGAAGATGTCGGCGACCCAGACGATGGCCATCACGGACAGCAGGTAGAGCGGCGAATACGAGAACAGGGTGACGATCGCGGCGAAGCAGCCGACCACCGCGATGGCATAAACCAGGCTCAGGAAGGTATTACCGGTGCTGTTCAGCGGCGGCAGGCCCAGCTTGAGCGAAGGCGCGAAGCGCAGCGCCCAGACCAGCACGCTAATGGCGAACCAGAAGGTAGTGTCGGTGCTGGGCGAGACGAAGAAGGCGTACACGAAGGCCGCGCTCCAGAAGGCGGCAATGATCGGCGCGCTTTTCGTGCCGGGGTTGAACAGGCGGAAGCACTCCCAGATCGCGGCGCCAAAAAATGCCGAGACCACCACCGCGAAGGCCATGAAGTTGTTGAGGTACAGGACCGGCAGCAAAACTGCCAGCAGCACGAGCGCGGTGAGGATCCGGGTTTTGAGCATCGCTTGTCTTATGTGTTGGTCATTTTAGCGACCTGGTCACCGGTCTGGCCGAAACGGCGCTCGCGGTTCTGGAAGGAGCCGATGGCTTCGTCCAGCGAGCCCTTTGAAAAGTCGGGCCAGAAGGCCTGGGTGAAGTAGAGCTCCGAATAGGCCAGTTGCCACAGCAGGAAGTTGGAGATGCGCTCTTCCCCGCCGGTGCGGATGAAGAGGTCTGGTTCGGGCGCATAGGCCATGGCCAGGTGCGGCGCCAGCATCTCTTCGGTGTATTCCAGCACACCCGGGTTGGCCGCCACCATCTTGCTGGTGGCCTGCATGATGTCCCAGCGCCCGCCGTAGTTGGCGCAGACGCTGACTGTCAGGCGGCTGTTGTTGGCCGTGCGGCGCTCGGCCGCGGCGATCATGTCCTGCAGCTTGGCATCGAAGCGGCTGAGGTCGCCCACGACCTTCAGGCGGATGTTATTGGCGTGCATTTTCGAGACTTCGCGCTCGAGCGCGGTGACGAACAGGCGCATCAGCAGCGAGACTTCTTCCGCCGGGCGGCGCCAGTTTTCCGACGAGAACGCGAACAGGGTCAGGTATTCGACGCCGCGTTCGACGCAGGCCTCGACGACGCCGCGGACCGCCTCCACGCCCTTGACGTGGCCGGCCACGCGCGGCAGCAGGCGTTTGGTCGCCCAGCGGCCATTGCCGTCCATGATGATGGCGATGTGGCGCGGCACGGCGAGCGCTTCGGGTACGGCTGTGGTCGAACTTTTGAACATTGGTGCATCCAGCAGGGCTGAGGGCGGCTGGCTGAACCAGGGCCGCCGCAGCCGGTCTTAAAAGGGACTCGGACCGGCCGCAGCAAATGCCGGGGCCGGTCCGCCTTGGCGCTCGCGCGCCAGGTGTTACACGGTCATGATGTCTTTTTCTTTGTCCGCCAGCAGCTTGTCGATCTCGGCAACGAACTTGTCGGTCAGCTTCTGGATTTCGTCGGAGGAGCGGCGCTCGTCGTCTTCCGACGCGGCCTTGTCCTTGACCAGCTTTTTCACTGCTTCGTTGGCGTCGCGGCGGATGTTGCGCACGGCGATCTTGGCATCTTCGCCTTCGTTCTTGGTCAGCTTGACCATTTCCTTGCGGCGCTCTTCGGTCAGCGGCGGGGTCGGCACGCGGATCATCTCGCCCTGCGACGACGGATTCAGGCCCAGGTCGGAGTCGCGGATCGCACGTTCGATGGCAGCGGCCATCTTCTTTTCGAAAGGCTGCACGCCGATGGTGCGGGCATCGATCAGGGTCAGGTTGGCGACCTGCGAGATCTGGGTCGGCGAACCGTAATAGTCGACCATCACGGAGTCGAGGATGCCGGCGTGGGCGCGGCCGGTACGGACCTTGGCCAGGTTGGCACGCAGGGTCTCGATGGACTTGGCCATGCGCTCCTGGGCGTTTTTCTTCACATCAGCTAAGGACATGCTGCTCTCCTGTTTTTCTTTGATTCAAAAGGTTCAACTACATTCAAACTTACATTCAGACGTGTACCAGTGTACCTTCGTCTTCACCCATCACCACGCGCAGCAGCGCGCCCGGCTTGACGATCGAGAAGACCTTGATCGGCAGCTTCTGGTCGCGGCACAGGGCGAACGCGGTGGCGTCCATCACCTGCAGGTGCTTGGAGATCGCTTCGTCGAAGGTGATCGACTCGTAGCGAGTCGCGTGCGGGTCCTTGTTCGGATCGGCGCTGTAGACGCCATCGACTTTGGTTGCCTTGAGCACGATCTCGGCCGAGATTTCCGCGCCGCGCAGCGCGGCGGCGGTATCGGTGGTGAAGAACGGGTTTCCGGTGCCGGCGGCGAAGACGACGACCTTGCCTTCTTCGAGGTATTGCAGGGCTTTCGGACGGACGTAAGGCTCGACCACCTGCTCGATGGCGATGGCCGACATCACGCGCGCGGTGATGCCCACATGGCGCATCGCGTCGGCCAGGGCCAGCGCGTTCATGACGGTGGCCAGCATGCCCATGTAGTCCGCGGTGGCGCGGTCCATGCCCTGGGCGCCCGGTGCAACGCCGCGGAAGATGTTGCCGCCGCCGATCACGACCGCCACTTCCACGCCCAGCTTCGCCACTTCCGCCACGTCGGCCACCATGCGGTCGATGGTCGCGCGGTTGATGCCGAACTGGTCGTCACCCATCAGCGCTTCGCCAGACAGTTTGAGGAGGACTCGTTTGTAGGCTGGTTTTGTCATGATGAAGCGGCTCCTATGTTGTATTCGTATTCGGGTCTGACCGGCGCTGGTTTGCCGGTCTCATCTGTGTGCGACAGATGGGTGCGGGTAGTGCGGCTGCGTGAAGCGCCTCGGAATTGCATCGAACTTGGGTTCCCGCGAAGGCGGGAACCCAATTTTGCACGAACAGCCACGAATGCTTGCGCACACAAAACCACTCACCCTGCAAAAACGGGCCTTACGGCCCGCTGTTGATTACTGCTTGTTGGCAGCCATCTGTGCTGCGACTTCAGCTGCGAAGTCGTCTACCTTCTTCTCGATGCCTTCGCCGACGACGTACATCGTGAACGATTTCACGGTGGCGCCTGCGGCCTTGAGCATCTGCTCGATCGACTGCTTGTCGTTCTTGACGAACGCCTGGTTCAGCAGCGAGACTTCTTTCAGGTACTTCTGCACCGAACCGTCGATACGCTTGGCGACGATCTCGGCCGATTGTGGCTGCTTGCCTTCGGCGACGGCCTTGTCGGCGTCTTCCTGGGCTTTCAGCTGAGCAACCGAGCGCTCTTTCTCGATCATTTCAGCAGGAACCTGGTCCGACGACAGCGACACTGGCTTCATGGCGGCGATGTGCATGGCCACGTCCTTGCCGACCTGCTCGTCCGCGCCTTCGAAGTCGACCATCACGCCGATGCGGGTACCGTGCAGGTACGAGGCCAGCTTGCCGGTGGTTTCGAAACGCTGGAAACGGCGAACGGTCATATTCTCGCCGATTTTACCGATCAGTGCCGTACGCACGTCGTCGAAGGTCTTGCCTTCGTGCGGGATCGCTGCCAGGGCGGCGACGTCGGCCGGATTCTGCTCGGCGACCAGGCGCGCGGCCAGGTTGACCATGGCCAGGAATTCTTCGTTCTTGGCGACGAAGTCGGTTTCGCTGTTGACTTCGACCAGCGCGCCGACGTTGCCGGAGATGTAAGTGGCGACCACGCCTTCGGCGGTCACGCGAGCGGCTGCCTTCGATGCCTTGCCGCCCAGCTTGACGCGCAGGATCTCTTCTGCACGGCCCATGTCGCCTTCGGCCTCGGTCAGTGCCTTCTTGCATTCCATCATCGGCGCGTCGGTTTTCGCGCGCAGTTCACCCACCATCGCTGCAGTAATTGCTGCCATGTTGTTTTCTCCTAATTTGATGTAGAAAGTGCGGTCGTCCGGAGGACAGCCACACGATGTTTGATTGCTGAATCTTGTGCTTAAAAAAAGGGGGGCTCGTGCCACGGCTCGGCGCCCCCTTCGATCTCACGGCAGGACTGGCCTGCCGCTCAATTATGCTTGCTCGGAAACTTCGACGAATTCGTCGCCGCCGGCAGCCTTGACCATCTCGGCAACTTCGTTGGTCGCGTTGGCGCGGCCTTCCAGGATCGCATCGGCGACGCCGCGTGCGTACAGGGCGATGGCCTTCGACGAGTCGTCGTTACCAGGGATCACGTGGGTGACGCCTTCTGGCGAGTGGTTGGTATCGACCACGCCGATGACCGGAATGCCCAGCTTGCCGGCTTCGGTGATGGCGCCCTTGTGGTAGCCGACGTCGACGACGAAGATCGCGTCAGGAACGCCGCCCATGTCCTTGATGCCGCCGATCGATTTTTGCAGCTTGATCATCTCGCGCTGGAACATCAGGCCTTCTTTTTTCGACAGGTTCTCGACCGAGCCGTCTGCGATCTGGGCTTCCATGTCTTTCAGGCGCTTGATCGAGGTCTTGATGGTCTTGAAGTTGGTCAGCATGCCGCCGAGCCAACGCTGGTCGACGTAAGGCACACCGGCGCGCTGGGCTTCAGCGGCGATGAGGTCACGCGCCTGGCGCTTGGTGCCGACCATCAGGATGGTGCCGCGGTTGGCCGAGATCTGCTTGATGGTCTTCATCGCATCCTGGTACATCGCCATGGTCTTTTCCAGGTTGATGATGTGGATTTTGTTGCGATGACCGAAGATGAACGGCGCCATCTTTGGGTTCCAGAAACGGGTCTGGTGGCCGAAGTGAATACCGGCTTCCAGCATTTCGCGCATAGTAACGGACATGAATTTCTCCAGGGTTAAGTCTTGAATGTGGCCAGTCACCGTTTAGGCACCCTTTGTCGGCCACACTCGCGATTTCATTTTAAAAGATGTTTTTTACAACATTGCTCGATGCGAATACGAGCAACCCGAGATTCTAGCGGGATTTGGCCGGCATATCAAGCTTTCCGTAGGGCGGCGGGGAACCTCAGGCCAATGGCCTGAGTCACGAATGCCCCCGCGGTCAACCGTCGGTAGAGTGGGCTCGGTGGCTGTTCATCCCGGATTTGAACGTTGGCGAGGGACTTGCCCACCCTACGATGCGCGGCAACATCACTTATAATGGCCAGATATTGCACAGACTCCCGTGCCCTACCTATTTTCGTACGACATCCATTATGTCCATCTCCATCAAGACCCCGGAAGAAATCGAAGGCATGCGCCTGGCTGGCCGCCTCGGCGCCGAAGTGCTCGATTACATCACGCCCTTCGTGAAGCCCGGGGTGACTACCGGCGAGCTCGACCGCCTGTGCCACGAATACATGAGCAACGTGCAGGGCACCACCCCTGCGCCGCTGAACTATGCCCCGCCCGGCTACACCCCTTACCCGAAGGCGGTCTGCACCTCGGTCAACGACGTGATCTGCCACGGCATCCCGGGCGACAAGGTGCTCAAGAGCGGCGATGCGCTGAACATCGACGTCACCGTCATCAAGGATGGATTCCACGGCGATAACAGCCGCATGTTCCTGGTCGGCGAGCCGTCGATCCTGGCGCGCCGCCTGTCCGAAGTCACCTACGAGTGCATGTGGCTGGGCATCTCCAAGGTGAAAGCCGGCGCCCACCTGGGCGACATCGGCCACGTGATCCAGCAGCACGCCGAAAAGAACGGCTACAGCGTGGTGCGGGAATTCTGCGGCCACGGCATCGGCCGCGTGTTCCACGAAGAGCCGCAGGTGCTGCACTACGGCCGTCCGGGCACGCTGGAAAAGTTAGAAGCGGGCATGATCTTCACGATCGAGCCGATGATCAACGCCGGCCGCCGCGAGATCAAGGAAATGCCGGACGGCTGGACCATCAAGACCAAGGACCGCAGCCTGTCGGCGCAGTGGGAGCACACCGTGCTGGTCACCGAGACCGGCTTCGAGATCCTGACCCAGTCCGCCGGCACCCCGCCGCCGCCCGCCATCGTGCTGCCGCTGCCGGAACAAAGCGCCGCGGTCGCGGCTTAAGCCAGCCAGGTCATGGGACAGTCTGCCAGCCTCGACAGCTCGCGCACGCACCTGCGCCAGCGGCTCAAGGCCGAGCGGCAGGTCCTGATCGACGCCTTTCACCAGGACGGCAAGCCCGAAAAGCTGCTGCGCGGCCTGCGCACCTGCGTCGACGGGGTGCTGCTTGATGCCTGGCTCGCCGCCGGCCTGCCTGCCAGTACGGCGCTGGTAGGCGTCGGCGGCTACGGGCGCGGCGAGTTGTTCCCCTATTCCGACGTCGACCTCCTGATTTTGCTCGGCCAGCCGGCCGACGCGATCACCCAGGCCAGGCTCGAGTCGCTGGTACAGCTGTTCTGGGACCTGGGCCTGGAGATCGGCCACAGCATCCGCACGATCGACGAATGCCTGGTGGAGTCGGCCGCCGACATCACCGTGCAAACCAGTTTGCTCGAAGCGCGCCTGGTCACCGGCGACGCGGCCCTGTTCGCGGAACTGCAGCGGCGCTACCGCGAAGCGATGGACCCGCAAGCCTTCTTCCGCGCCAAGACCGCCGAGATGCGCCTGCGCCATGCCAAGTACGAGTACACCGCCTTTTCGCTCGAACCCAATGTAAAGGAAAGCCCGGGAGCGCTGCGCGACCTGCAGGTGATCCTGTGGGTGGCCAAGGCCGCGCGCCTGGCCGAATCCTGGAGCCAGCTCGCGCGCGGCAAGTTCATCACGCGCACCGAGGCGCGCCAGCTGATGGAGAAGGAATACGCATTCAAGGACATTCGCGTGCGCCTGCACCTGCAGACGGGCCGCCGCGAAGACCGCCTGGTGTTCGACGTGCAGACCCCGATCGCCAAGACCTTTGGGCTGGAAAACATTGAGGGCCGGCGCGCCAGCGAATTCCTCATGCAGCGCTACTATTGGGCCGCCAAGACGGTTACCCAACTCAATACCATCCTGCTGCAGAACATCGAAGCCCAGCTGTTCCCGCGCCCGTCCACGGCCGCACCGCTCAACGCCTATTTCAACGAAGTCAACGGCTTCATCGACATCGCCGCGGGCGACATCTTCGAGCGCCATCCGCCCGCGGTGCTGGGTATTTTCGTGGCGATGACCGAGCGCCCCGACATCAAGGGCATGACCGCGCGCACCATCCGCGCGCTCTGGCACGCCCGCAACTGCATCGACGACGCCTTTCGCGCCGACCCGTTCAACAAGGCCCAGTTCCTGCGCATCCTGCAGGCGCCGAGCGGCCTGGTACACGCGCTGCGCCGCATGAACGACATGGGCGTGCTGGGGCGCTACCTGCCGGCCTTCCGCAGCATCATCGGCCAGATGCAGCACGACCTGTTCCACGTCTATACCGTGGACCAGCACATCATGATGGTGGTGCGCAACCTGCGCCGATTCACGATGCCCGAGCATGCACACGAATACCCGTTCTGCAGCCAGCTGATCGCCAATTTCCGCGACCGCTGGCTGCTGTACGTGGCCGCCCTCTTCCACGACATCGCCAAGGGCCGCGGCGGCGACCATTCCGAACTCGGGATGCAGGATGCAGAAGACTTCTGCCGCAGCCACGGCCTCTCGCAAGCCGATACCGAACTGGTGGTCTTTCTGGTCCAGCAGCACCTGACCATGTCGACGGTGGCGCAGAAGCAGGACCTGTCCGACCCCGACGTCATCGCTGCCTTCGCAGCCCTGGTCAAGGACGAGCGCCACTTGAGCGCGCTCTACCTGCTGACCGTGGCCGACATCCGCGGCACCAGTCCCAAGGTGTGGAACGCCTGGAAGGCCAAGCTGCTGGAAGACCTGTACAAGACCACGCTGCGCGTGCTGGGCGGCGAGCCGCACAGCGCCGACCGCGAACTGCGCGTTCGCCAGAAGGAAGCCCTGGCCACGCTGCGCCTGTTCGGCCTGCCGGCCGACGCGCACGAAGCGCTATGGCAGCAGCTCGACGTCGCCTATTTCCTGCGCCACGACGCCTCCGACATCGCCTGGCAGACGCGCGCACTTCACGAAAAAGTCGATAGCGACCGCCCGGTGGTGCGGGTGCGACTGGCGCCGATCGGCGAAGGCCTGCAGGTGGCCGTGTACATCAAGGACCAGCCGGACCTGTTCGCGCGCATCTGCAGCTATTTCGACCGCAAGAATTTCTCCATCCTGGACGCCAAGATCCACACCACGCGCCACGGCTATGCGCTCGATACCTTCATGGTGACCGAGGAAAACTTCGCCGGCAGCTACCGCGATATCATCAGCCTGATCGAGCACGAGCTGTGCGCCCTGCTGCTCTCGCAAGACCCGCTGCCGCCGTTCAGCCGCGGGCGCCTGTCGCGCCTGTCGCGCACCTTCCCGATCACGCCGACCGTCGACCTGCGCCCGGACGAGCGCGGCCAGTTCTACGTGCTGTCGGTGGCCGCCAACGACCGCACCGGCCTGCTGTACTCAATCGCCAGCGTGCTGGCGCGCTACCGCATCAATCTGCACACGGCGAAGATCCTGACCCTGGGCGAGCGCGTCGAAGACGTGTTCCTCGTCGACGGCCCGGCCCTGAACAACCCGCGCGTGCAGGTGCAGCTCGAGACCGAGCTGCTCGATGCGCTGAAAATCTAGTGCCCGCACTGCCCCCCTTTTTTTACTTCACCTTTTTACTGTTTCCCGATGACTGAACCGCTCCGCCTCTCCAAACGTATGTCCGAACTCGGCCTGTGCTCGCGCCGCGAAGCCGATGAATGGATCGCCCGTGGCTGGGTGCGCGTGGATGGACAGGTCGTCTCGGAACTGGGCAGCAAGGTGCTGCCGAGCCAGCGCATCACCGTCGAGCGCCAGGCGGCGGCCGAGCAATCGAAGCGCGTGACCATCCTGATCAACAAACCGATGGGCTATGTGAGCGGCCAGGCCGAAGACGGCTACACGCCGGCGGTGGCCCTGATCAAACCCGAGAACCGCTGGCCGGACGATCCATCGAAGGAGACCTTCCACCCGACCCAGCTGCGCAGCCTGGTGCCGGCCGGACGGCTGGACATCGATTCCGTGGGCCTCCTGGTGCTGACCCAGGACGGCCGCATCGCCAAGCAGCTGATCGGCGAAACCACCTCAGTGGAGAAGGAATACCTGGTGCGGGTGCAGTACACCAAGCCGGGCAAGCTGCCGGACACCGACCTCAAGAAACTGTGCTTCGGCCTGTGGATGGACGGTAAACCCCTGCTGCCGGCCAAGGTGCGCTGGCAGAACGACGACCAGCTCAGCTTCACCCTGAAGGAAGGCAAGAAGCGCCAGATCCGCCGCATGTGCGACATGGTCGGGCTCAAGGTTGTGGGGCTGAAGCGCGTGCGGATCGGCAAGGTGAAACTCGGCGACCTGCCGGTTGGGCAGTGGCGCTACCTGCTGCCTGAAGAGCAGTTTTAACCCGGCAACCGATCGCTGCGCCGGACGTCGACGCAACGCCGCGGCGCCGCGATCGAGCGGTGCATCAGGTAGCGCGTTCCCGGCAGGTAGAGCGCCCCGGCAAACGCCAGGTCGCGCCACCAGCCGCTGCCGTCCAACTGGAAGCACGGCGTCAGGGCACGGCTCAGCGCCTGGTAGGCGCGCACCGTCCGCATGCGGCCGGCGCCATACCGCTGCAATCCCACCAGAGGGCCAAGCTGCGCCACGTTCGTGGCCAGCGCCAGCGCATCCTGCACCGCCAGTGTGCTCCCCATGCCCAGTTGCGGGCTCATGGCATGCGCCGCGTCGCCGACGATGGCGATCGGGCCAGCGGCCAGGCGCTTTGGGCGTGCGTGGCAATACGCGGCAAAGGCAAACTGCTCGTGCGAATGGATGCGATCGACCAGCGGCCTTGACTCCGGCCAGAGCGCCAGCAGCTCGCGCTTGAAGTCCTCGATGGGAGCCGCGCGCCATGCGGCGACCTGGTCGCGGTGCAGGCTCCAGAAAAAGGAAACGCGCAAGGCGTCCGGCAGGCGCTCGGTCGGCATGATGCCGAACATGCGGCGCGTGCCGCCGTAGCGTTGCAGGAGTTCGGTGGGTGCGTGCCATTCCGGCAGGTCGACCAAGGACCACAGGGCGCCCCAGGCATACGGGGTCGCGGCCGTCGCCAGGCCACAGTGCGCGGGCAAGCTGGAAGTCGCGCCGTTGGCGATGACGACGATGTCGAAGGCGCGCGCCGCGCCATCCACTTCGATGGTGCCGCGTTCTCTCTCGGCCCGGATGCCGGCGACGTCCGCTCCGAAATGCAGGCCGGCGCCCAGGCGCAGGCATTCCTGCTGCAGGACCCTGCCCAGCGCCGAACGGCTCACGGCGCGCGCCTCCTGGCCCCGGTAGGCGACGTCCACCAGCTTCCAGCCGCGGTGACTCAGCCCCACCAGCCGCTCGATCGGCACGCTGGCCGCGTCGAAGGCTTGCGCCACACCCAGGTCTTCGAGTGCAGCCACGCCCTGCGGCTGGATCAATACGCCCGCGCCGAGCGTGGCCAGGGACGGATGCTTTTCGAAGACCTGCACTTCATGGCCGTCACGGGCCAGGGCAATGGCCGTGGCAAGGCCCGCCGTGCCGGCGCCCACGATGCCGACGCTGCAGCTCTTGAGGTTCGATCGGTGCATCCCGTTTCTCCATGCGCGGGCGTCGCGACAGCCGCTTGCCGACACGCGGAATTATAGGTGAGCGGCGCGGCGGGATTGCCGGGAACGGGGCCGCGTGCAAGCGATTATGCGAGCCGCATCCAGGCCAGGGTTCAAGCGCGCTTGCGGTCCGCCAAAAACTTCTGCGCGCGCGGATGCTGCGGATTGGCAAAGAAGTCTTCCGGTGTGGCGCGCTCCAGGACGCGCCCTTCGCTCATGAAAAGAATGCGGCCGGCGACTTCGCGCGCAAAGCCCATCTCGTGGGTGACGCAGACCATCGTCATGCCGCCTTGCGCCAGCAAGCGCATCACCTGCAGCACTTCGCCCACCATTTCCGGATCGAGCGCGCTGGTGGGCTCGTCGAACAGCATGATCGCGGGGCGCATCGCCAGCGCGCGTGCGATCGCCACGCGCTGCTGCTGGCCTCCGGACAGCTCGCTCGGATAGGCATCGCGCTTGTGCGCCAGGCCCACCTGCTCGAGCAGGCTCATTGCATGCTCGCGCGCTTCCCTGGGTGTGGCCCGCTTCAGGTTGACCGGCGCCAGCGTGCAGTTCTCGAGGGCGCTCAAGTGCGGGAACAGGTTGAACTGCTGGAAGACGAAACCGATTCCGGCGCGCAGTGCATTTACATCACTACCCTTGGCATGGATATCGCGGCCGTCGATGGCGATGCTGCCGCCATCGATGTCTTCCAGCCGGTTGAGGGTGCGGATCAGGGTCGACTTGCCCGAGCCGGACGGCCCGCACACGACCACGACCTCGTTTTTCTCCACGCGCTCGCTGATATCCACGAGCGCGTGGTAGTCGCCGTACCATTTGTTGACTTTGTCGAGAACGATCATCGATGGCTTTCTTTTTTACGCGACCTGCGTGTCGACCCGCAGGGCGCGGCCTTGCAGGCGGCGCTCGGCCAGGTACGCCAGGCGGGACAGGCCGAAACAGAGGATGAAATAGGTCAGCGCCAGGATCAGGTAGACCTCGACCGCGTGGGTGAATACCAGGGTGTTGACCTGGGTCGCGATGAAGGACACTTCCGACAGGCCGATGATGTAGCCGAGCGAGGTTGCCTTGATGGTCGAGACCAGCTGGCTGACGATCGACGGCAGGCCGTTGCGCAGGGTTTGCGGCAGCACCACTAAGCGCAGCGCCTGCGGATAGCTCAAGCCCAGCGCGCGGGCGCTTTCCAGCTGGCCTTTGGGCAGCGCGCGCAGCCCGGCCGCGACGATCTCGGCCAGGTAGACGGCATCGAACAGCACCAGCACCATCAGCATGGTGGATGCCTGTCCGGTCTTGACGCCGGTAACGGCCGGCAGGAAGAAGTAGGCCCAGAACACCACCAGCAGCAGCGGCACGGCGCGCACCAGCTGGACCAGCGCGCCCACCGGCCAGCGGATCGCCCGGTGGCGGCTCACGCGCGCCACGCCCAGCACCAGGCCGAGCGGCATCGCCAGCAGCAGCGCCGCGCCGGACAGCAGCACCGTCAGCGTGAGCCCGCCCAGCGGCCCGTCGGGATACTGGCCGACCAGGAAGTAGAGCCAGTAGGTATCGATCAATTCAAGCACAATGTCCTCATGCCGGACGGACCGGATAGCGCCGCTGGAACAGGTGGGCCGCGAAGGAAATCAGCAGCGACACCGTCAGGTAGGCCAGCGTGGCGAACGTAAACGCTTCGACGCTGCGGAAGCTCGCCGTCTCCACGCGCGCGGCCTGGTACATCATCTCGGCCGCGCCGATGACGGTGGCCACGCTGGTGTCCTTCCACAGGTTGACGGTTTGCGACAGGAGCGGCGGCGTGGCGGCGCGCAATGCCTGGGGCAGCAGCACCAGGCGCACCGCGGCCAGGCGTCCGAGGCCGAGCGACCGGGCCGCTTCGAGCTGGCCAGGCGGCACGGCGCGGATGCCGCTGCGAATGTCTTCGGCCATGTGCACGCCGCTGTACAGCGCCAGTGCGATCACCGCGCACACGGCTTCCGGGTTGTGCGCGTACAGGAATTCGCGCGCAGCTTCCGGCAGCAGTTCGGGAAAGGCGAAGTACCAGAACAGCAGGTGCGCCAGCAGCGGCACGTTGCGGATGCCTTCGACGATGGCCGAGCCCAGCAGGCGCAGCGGCGCGAAGGACGCGGTGCGCATCAGCGCCACGAGCGCGCCAAAAGGCAGCGCGAACGCGAAGCTGGCGGCGGTCAGCTGGAGCGACAGGACGAGGCCCTGCACCAGCCAGTCGTGGTACTGGCCGGAGTGCAGGATGGCGGGATCGAAAAAGGGCAAGCCGGTCGTCCGAATCTACAGGTCAGATCTTGTCGGTCTTGAAGGTGAACTGGCGCTTGGCGATGTTGGCGCGCGTGCCTGGGCCATACCATTTATTGAACAGCTGTTCGGCCGCGCCGCTCGCTTCCAGCTCACGCAGCGTCGCGTCAACCGTCGCTTTCAGGCTCTTCTCGCCCTTGCGCAGCCCCATCGCGATCGACTCGATCCCGATGCTGGTCGGCAGGATCGTGAAGCCCTTGGCGGCCTGCCCCAGCTTGCCGTAGTCGGCCAGCAGCGAGGATTCGTCGTTCACGTAGGCGATGCCCTTGCCCTGTCGTAGGGCCTGGAAGGCCTGCTGGGTGTTCTCGAAGGTCACCACCTCGGCACTCGGCACGGCCTTGCGGATATTCGTTTCCTGGGTGCCGCCGCGGACCGTCACCACCTTCTTGCCGGCCAGCTGGGGCAGCGCGGTGACGCCACTGCCGGCCCGCACCATCACCTTCGAGCCGGTAACGAAATGGGTCAGCGCGAAGTCTACCTGCGACTCGCGTTCCCTGTTGTGGGTGAGCGTGGCGGCCAGCACGTCGACGTGGCCTTGCTGCAGCTCCGGGATGCGGCTCGATACCGACATCTGCCTGAATACGGGCTTCACGCCGATCTTTTTCGCCACCGCCGTGGCAAGGTCGATCTCGTAGCCAATCAGTTGGCGGGTCTTTGGCTCGATGAAGCTGTTCGGCTCGTCCGTGCCCAGCACGCCGAACACGATCTCACCCTTTTTCTTGATGTCCGCGAGCTGGTCGGCATGGGCGGCGGTCGCAAGCAGGTTGGCGGACAGGGCGACGGCGCCCAGCAGAAGGTGACGGCGAGAAAATGGACGACGAATGAGCATGTGATTCTCCATACAGCGAAATGGCAATCGGACGAGTATACGGTAAGGCCTGCCTTGCACGAACGATCAATTTGCCATATGAAAATGCCTTCTCGGCTATAAGAGCCTACCCCTGCAACCCGTGCGCCAGCCGTCCCATGCTAAAGTCACAACAAGCTCATGGATTGAACGCGGAGGCACAATGCTGGTTGTCACATACAACGTCAATGGTATCGGCGCCCGCCTGGGCGCCCTGCTGGAATACCTCGAAGAACGCCAGCCGGACGTGCTTTGCCTGCAGGAGCTGAAGGCGCCGCAGGAAAAATTCCCCGAGCAGGCCATCCTCGATGCCGGCTACCATGCGATCTGGCACGGCCAGAAAAGCTGGAACGGCGTCGCCATTCTCACCCGCGAAGGCCCGGCGCAGGAACTGCAGCGCGGCCTGCCGGGCGACCCGCTGGACGAGCAAAGCCGCTACATCGAGGCGGCCTACCAGGGCGTGCTGGTGTGCGGCCTCTACCTGCCGAACGGGAACCCGGCGCCGGGGCCGAAATTCGACTACAAGCTGGGCTGGATGGAGCGCTTGATCACGCGCGGCGAGGAACTGCTCGAAGCGAAGGTGCCGGTGGTGATGTGCGGCGACTTCAACGTGATTCCGACCGATCGCGACGTCTACAAGCCGGAGCGCTGGGTCACCGACGCTTTATTCCGTCCGGAAACGCGCGCCGCCTTCGAGCGCCTGATGTCGCAGGGCTGGCTTGATGCGCTACGCAGCATGTACCCGGACCAGACGATCTATACCTTCTGGGATTACTTCCGCAACGCCTTCGGGCGCGATGCCGGCCTGCGCATCGACCACCTGCTGCTCAGCCCTGCCCTGGCGCCGGCCCTGCGCGCCGCGGGCGTGGACCGCTTCCAGCGCGCCAAGGAAAAGCCGAGCGACCATGCGCCGACCTGGGTCGAGCTGGACCTCGATGCGATCGTGCAGCCGAAGGGCAAGCGCTGACCGCAAGGGCACTGTGCGGTACTATGCGGGTCCATTCATGACCTGCTGCGATCCATGCTCACGCCCGAACAATTCCTTGGCTTCCTCACCGCCGCGGTCCTGATCACCCTCTCGCCCGGCCCGGACAACATGCTGGTGCTGGGCGTGGGCATCGCCAAGGGCCGCGCACGCGGCATGGCCTTCGGCCTGGGCTGCGCGCTGGGCTGCCTGAACCACGCGCTGCTGGCCGTGGTGGGTGTGAGCGCCCTCATCGCGGCCTCCCCCACGGCCTTCACCGCGCTCAAGGTCGCCGGCGGCCTGTACCTGATCTGGATCGGCGTGCAGGCCCTGCGCAGCCGCGGCGGCGCGCAAGTCGCGGCCGGCGTGCCCGACGAATCGGCGCGCCAGCTGTTCTTCAAGGGGCTGCTGGCCAATGCCATCAACCCGAAGGTGGTGCTGTTCTTCCTGTCCTTCCTGCCGCAGTTCGTTGTCGCCTCGCGCGGGGATGCGAACTGGCAGATCGCATGGCTGGGGCTGACCTTCACGCTGCAGGCGGCGGTGCTGTTTGGGCTGCTCGGGTATTTTTCGGGGTCGATCGGGCAGTGGCTGAACCGCACGCCGAGGGCGGGCATGTGGCTGGATCGTGTGGCGGGGGCGATTTTTGTGGGGCTGGGGTTGCGCCTTTTGGTGGCGCGCTGATACGCATCCTTCACCCCGCGCCCGTGATCCGTCGTACCCGCGAAGGCGGGTACCCAGTTCATGCTGGCGATTCGCGAACAAACTTGGGTTCCCGCCTGCGCGGAAGTCGTAGCCGCCAGTGGCGGGTACGACGGTTTTCAGGGTAACGATCCTTGTCGAGCTTCGGTGTATTCGAACCTGACGACTCGAAAGTCCGCCTGTCCTACAGCGTAATCACCACCTTGCTCGCCGGCTGCCTGCGCGCCGCCACCGGCACTTCGAGCAGCTGGTGCTTGCCGTTCCAGACGAATTTCACCGCACGGCCGTCGACCGTGACGGCGCGCGGTTTGGCGAGTACGTTATGCACCTTCAGCGAGAAGCCCCGTTCCTGCGGCGCCTGCGCCTTGCCGGTCTCGGTCTGCAGCGCGATTTCCAGCGTGCCCGCTGCGAACTTGCTGGCGAAGCGCACGATCTCGTACTTGCCCTTCTCGAAGGCGTCGGCGGTCTCGCCATCGTCGTCATACATTTTCCCGCTGCTGCCGGCGACCGTCGCGTCGTGGTAGTAGTGCAGGTCGATACTCCGCGTCGAATAGTCGCGCGTGCTCTGCACCACCCTGGCCATCGGGATGAAGGCGCCGGCGCGGACGAACACCGGGATGTGCGCCTCGACCGGCTTGACCACCTCGAGGATGCCGCCCAGGTGCTTCTCGCCCGTGTGGAAATCGAACCAGACGCTGTCCTTGACCGGGAAGCGCACTTCCTGGCGCGTGGCGCCCGGCTCGGTCACCGGCGAAACCAGGAAGTCGCGGCCCCACAGGTAGGTGGACGACAGCGTGGACGCGTCGTCTTCCTCGAACAGCACCGGGCGCATCAGCGGCGTGCCGGTCTGGTTGTTGTCGAAGGCGAGCGTGTAGTTATACGGCAGCATGGCATAGCGCAGCCACACCGCTTCGCGCGCCAGCACCTTGGTGCGATCGGAACGGAACACCGGTTCAGGCGCCACGTCGTCTTGTGCATGCGGGCGGAACACCGGCTGGAACACGCCGTACTGCAGCCACCGCACATACAACTCGTCGTCCAGCACCGCGTTGGCGAAGCCGCCCAGGTCTGAGTGCATGTAGGCCAGTCCCTGCATGCCCATCTGGAGCGAGATCTCCATCTGCGATTGCAGCCCGCCCCAGCCGCGGTTGACGTCGCCCGACCACGGGATCATGCCGAAGCGCTGCGAGCCCGAATACCCCGCCCGCATCAGGATGAAGGGGCGCTCGTCGGGGAAGTTCTTCTTGTAGCCGTCGAAGATCAGCCGCGCCCAGTCGTGGCCGTAGATGTTGTGCACTTCGTCGGCGCCCTTCTCGGCGTTTGCGCCATGGCGCACCCAGGATGGATGCACTTCCGGCTCGCCCAGGTCGCCCCACCAGCCGGCCACGCCGCCCTCCTTCAGGCCCTTGTAGATGTCCCAGAACCAGTCGCGTCCTTCCGGGCGGTACAGGTCGACGATGCCGGTATTCCCGAAATAGAAATCGTATCTGGCCGGCTGGCCGTCCTTGCCGGTAGCCAGCGCCTTGCGTGCCGCCGCTTCCTGCCAGCGGCTTGAGGTAGTCAGGATAAAGGGCTCGGTGATGACGATGGTCTTCACGCCCTTCTTCTTGAAGTCCGCCATCATCTTCTCGGCGGTCGGGAAGGTGTCGCGGTCCCAGGCCAGATTGCCCATCGTGTCCTTGACGGTCTTACCGAACCAGAACAGGTCGAGCACGATGGCATCCAGCGGGATCTTCTCGTCGATGAACTTGTCGACCACGGCCCGGGTCTGCGCTTCGGTCTTGTAGCCGAAGCGGCTGGCGAAGTTACCGAAGGCCCAGCGCGGCGGCAGCGGCTGGCGCCCTGTCAGGGCGGTGTAGTTCGCCATCACGCCGTCCCAGGTATCGCCGGCGACCACCTGGTAGGTCTTGCGCCCGCCGATTACTTCAAAGCGCAGGGTGCCGTCCTTGCTGCTGTCGAAGTCGAGGAAGCCGGCCTGCGGATTGTCGAAGTGGATCGCATACTTTTTCGACGACAGCGCGACGGGAATCGTGTAGTTCAGCAGCTTCGAGGTCGCGCCGTAGCCGTAATCGGCGCGGTTGTACAGCTGGAAGCGGTTGCCGCGGCGGTTCATGCCCACTGCACGGGCGCCGGCGCCGTACAGCGCCTCACCCTCGTCCAGCGCGAATTCGATGGTCTCGAACTTGGCGCCACGGCTGTAGCCACCCTTTTCCGCCACCAGCGGCTTGCCCTTGTACAGGTAGCTGATCCTGAATGGATTGCGGTCGACGACCACCGTGATGCCCGCGGTGGCGAATTCGATGCGCCGGTCGTCACCCTTGAAAGTCGGGCGCACGTCGACCGGCGCCAGCACCACCGCATGCGAGGACGGGTCGAACCGCTCGCCGTTCGGGATGAAGGTGGTTTCGACCACGTTCGCCGAATACGGCTTGATCAGGTAGCGGCCATCGCCGGTGACCAGCTCCAGCGTATTGTTATTGTGCGACACCTGCTTGAGCTGCCGGTCGGCGTTCTGGGCAAAGGCGAGCGGGCTGGCGAGCAGGCACAGGGCCAGGCGGACGAACGGTGCAGTGGTCATAGATCCCGGTGGTCGAGAGTTGTCAAAAGGGGCAAGCCAGAAGCATGCCAGAATTCCGGCGCGCGAAACAGGGGGCGTGTAACAAAATTACATAACGCTCCGGATGCGCCGGCGATCGCGGTCGGCCGCTGTCAAGATTGCTTCTTCCATGCAGCTCGCGTAGCATCGCGCCGTCGCCGGGCCACCGGCAGAAAAAAACCAGGGACACCAATGAAGAACGACCTTCCGCTGGCGGCAAGCCGGGGCGTGAGCCAGACCCGATCATTCATGACGGTGGCGCTGGTCGAGCTGTGGGAGCGCTTCGGCTATTACGGCATGCAGGCGCTGATCGTGTATTTCATGGTGCAGCGCCTCGGCTTCGAGGACAGCCGCGCCAACCTGGTATGGGGCGCGGCTGCGGCCCTGATCTACGTGGCGCCGGCCATTGGCGGCTGGATCGGCGACCAGGTGCTCGGCACCCGCCGCTGCATGGTCCTCGGCAGCTTGATCCTCACCCTCGGCTATTGCTTGATGGCGGTACCGACCACCAATACCTGGATGACCTTCTCGGCGCTGGGCGTGATCGTGGTCGGCAACGGCCTGTTCAAGCCGAACACCGCCAACCTGGTGCGCAAGATCTACGAAGGCGACGATTCCAAGATGGACAGCGCCTTCACCCTGTACTACATGGCGGTGAACGTCGGTTCGACCTTCTCGATGCTGGCCACGCCCTGGATCAAGGACTACGTCAACGCCACCTATGGCGGCAACCTGGGTTGGCACGTGGCCTTCGCCGTGTGCAGCGTCGGCCTCACCATCGGCCTGCTGACGGTGGGCGTGCTGCGCAAGACCATTGGCCATATCGGCTCGCCGCCGGATGCCCGCCCGCTCGACAGAGCCAAGCTGCTGGCCGTGCTGGCGGGCGGCGTGGTCGCGGTGGCGGCATCGGCCGTCATCCTCGAATACCAGGACCTGGCGCGCGCCTTCGTCTACGTGGCCGGCTTCGTGGTGCTGGGGATTTTCTTCCACCTGATCCGCAGCAGCGCGCCGAGCGAGCGCGCCGGCCTGATCGCCGCGCTGGTGCTCACCCTGCAGACCGTGTTCTTCTTCATCTTCTACCAGCAGATGTCGACCTCGCTGTCGCTGTTCGCGCTGCGTAACGTCGACCTGGAGTTCACGGTACTGGGCAGCCACCTGTGGACCTGGTCGCCGGCGCAGTTCCAGGCGCTCAATGCCATCTGGATCATGGTGCTGAGCCCCGTGCTGGCCCTGATCTACACCCGCGCCGGCAACAGCGGCAAGGACTTGTCGATCGCCGGCAAGTTCGCGCTCGGCTTCGCGGTCGTCGCGGCCGGCTTCTTCACCTACGGCGTGGCGGGCCAGTTCGCGACGAACGGCCTGACTTCGTCCTGGATCATGATCGCCGGTTACGGGCTGTATTCGCTGGGCGAGCTCCTGGTCAGCGGCCTCGGACTGGCGATGATCGCGCGCTACGTGCCGGCCCGCATGGGCGGCTTCATGATGGGCGCCTACTATGTCGGCGTCGGCATCTCGCAATACCTGGGCGGCGTCGTGGCCAACATCGCCAGTGTCCCGCGCGACATGGTCGACCCGCTGCAGACGCTGCCGGTGTACACGAATCTGTTCAACAAGCTGGGGGTTGCGGCGATCGTCTGCACGCTGATTGCGCTGGCGGCGCTGCCGCTGATGCGCAGGCTCACCGCGACGCATCATTCGCATCAGTAATTTGATACACCCGCGTTACCTTGCCCATGCGTCCAGCCACCGATGAACAGCCAGGTCGCGCGTATTCGAACGTGATTTGAACGCGTGGGCAGAATCTGCCCACGCTACGGTAAGATGGCAGATCAGATTTTTCGGATGCCAGCATGTCAGTCACCCCTACTCCCCACGCCCTCCAGGTCGCGCAGCGCGTACACGCCATCGAACCCTTCCGCGTCATGGAAATGGTCAAGGCGGCCAATGAGATGAAGCGCAGCGGCATCGACGTCATCAGCATGAGCGTCGGCGAGCCCGATTTCACCGCGCCCGAGATCGTGGCGCAGGCCGCAATTGGCGCCCTCCGCGGCGGCATGACCCAGTACACCGACTCGCTCGGCCTGCGCGAGCTTCGCGAGGCGATCTCCGGCCACTATGCCGCCGTGCACGGCCTGGACATCGATCCGCGCCGCATCGTCGTCACGGCCGGGGCCTCGGCCGGGCTGCTGCTGGCCTGCGCCGCGCTGGTGGCCGAGGGCGACGAAGTGCTGATGCCCGACCCCTGCTATCCCTGCAACCGCCATTTCGTGTCCAGCTTCGGCGGCAAGCCGGTGCTCATTCCCGCGTCCAGCGAGGACCGCTACCAGCTCAGCGCCACGCACATCGACGACCACTGGAGCGCGCGCAGCCGCGGCGTGCTGGTCGCCTCGCCCTCGAACCCGACCGGCACTTCGATGACGCCGGAGCAGCTGCGCGACATGCTCGCCGCCGTGCGCCGCCACGGGGGATTCGCGATCATCGACGAGATCTACCAGGGCTTGACCTACGACCACCAGCCCGTGAGCGCGCTGGCGCTCGACAGTGAGATCATCACCGTCAACAGCTTCTCGAAATACTTCAGCATGACCGGCTGGCGCCTGGGCTGGCTGGTGGTGCCGGACGCGCTGGTGCCTACTTTTGAGAAGCTGGCGCAGAACCTGTTCATCTGCGCCCCGACCGTGGCCCAGCAGGCAGCCCTGGCCTGCTTCACCCCGGAGGCGCTGGGCATCTATGAAGAACGCCGCCGCGAATTCCAGCGCCGCCGCGATTACCTGGTGCCGGCCCTGCGCGAACTCGGCTTCCAGGTGCCCGTGATGCCGGACGGCGCCTTCTATGTGTATGCGGACATCAGCGCGCTGCAGCACGGCCACAAGGACGACAGCACGGCCTTTGCCTGGTCGCTGCTGCGCGAGGCGCACGTGGCGATCGTGCCGGGCGACGATTTCGGGTTTGCGGCGCCAAGCCGGCACGTACGGTTTTCGTACGCCACGCGGCTCGAGCGCATTGAGGAAGCGGTAGCGCGCATCGCGCGCGTACTGAAATAAGGCTGATGGAGAGGCGGCTCAGCTGCCCTGCCGGGCTTCGCGCACCTGGCGCGCCTCGGCCACCAGTTCGAGCAGCGCGTCCGGCGCGGCGGGCTTGACCAGGTAGCGGTTGAAACCCGCTTCGATCGCGCGGTCGCGGTCTTCGCACTGGCCATAGCCCGACAGCGCGATCGCGAAGGGCTGGTCGCCGTGCAGGGTGCTGCGCAGCTGCTCCATCACTTCGAGCCCGTCGATGCCCGGCAGGCCGATGTCGCAGATGACGATGTCGTAAGGGCGCGCCTGTGCGGCAGCCAGTCCGGCATGGCCGTCATAAGCGGCCATCACCTCGTGGCCGGCCAGTTCGAGCAGCGCGCGCAGGGTGTCGCAGGCGTCCACATTGTCTTCGATGAGCAGGATGCGGCAGGCGTCTTCGGCTGCGCTCGGTCCGGCCGGCACATCGAGTGCGGGGGCGTCGGCGCAGGACAGCGGCAGGCGCACCGTGAAAGTGCTGCCCTGTCCTTCGCCGGGGCTGGCGGCGGCCACCGTCCCGCCATGCATGCTGACCAGGTTGCGCACCACGTTCAGGCCGATGCCGAGGCCGCCTTCGGAGCGCGCCAGCGAGCGCGGGCCCTGGATGAACAGGTCGAAAATTTGCGGCAGCATCTCGGCCGAGATGCCGGTGCCGTTGTCGCCCACTTCGACCACGACCTCGTCGCCGGCACGCCGGGCGCGCAGCACGATGCTCCCGCCGTTGCCGGTGTATTTCGAGGCATTGCCGAGCAGGTTGGCAAACACCTGGGTCAGGCGCACCGGGTCGCCTTCGATGGCCAGCGGCGCCTCGGGCAGCTCGACCTCGAGCTGCTGGCTGCGTTCGCGGATGCGCGGCGCAACCGTTTCGACTGCCTGGTCGAGCGCCGCGGAAAGCAGAAGCGGGCGCACCGCCAGCGTGATCTTGCCGCTGCTGATGCGGGCGGCGTCGAGCAGGTCGTCGAGCAGGCGCGCCATGTGGTCGACCTGGCGCCGCACCACGCCGGCCACGTGCCCCAGCTGGCTCGTCGAGCCGGAGGCGCCAATGCTCTGCAGCAGGCTGGCCGACATGGAGAGCGGCGCCAGCGGGTTGCGCAGTTCGTGCGCCAGCATGGCGAGGAATTCGGTCTGGCGGCGGTTGGTGGCTTCGGCCAGCTCGCGCAGCGACTGCGCGCTGACGGTGGCCATCACCAGGTTTTCGTTGGCTTCACGCAGCTGCGCGATCTGGTCCTCGAGGCGATCGCGTTCACGTACCAAAACGCGGGCATGCGAGAGCTCGGCCTCGAGCACCGCGATGCGATGATGCAGGTCCTGCTCGCGCAGCAGGCCGCCAAGGCTGGGTTCCTCGCCCATCAGGGAGCGTTGTTCAGAGCCGGCGTTCGATTCATCGTACGTTCCCATGACGTGAGCTTACTGGCCCGAATTCGTGTGGTCGGCGCGTCCGAACAGTATCCCATTGACCGGGGCCGCGATCGGATCGATATCGATCCCGTCGTTGGTGATGCGGTATTCGCGCAGGTCCGGACTATGGCTGCTGCCGCGTACCTTGACCACTGCCATGTAGCGGCGTACCTGGCCGTCCACCTCGGCATAGCGCATCGCCACGATGGCGTCCGTGATATAGGCCATGTCGGCGCGCGCGAAATTCATGTTGAGTGCGCGCTCGTCCAGCCCGATGGTGAGCAGTACGCTCACGCCGCGCTTGGCCAGGCTGCTCAGCATGCGGAACACCCCTTCGCGCAGGTTGCGGGTGCATTCCGGCGCCAGGTACAGCGGCAGTTCGGACAGCGAATCGATCACGACGCGGCGCGCGCCGGTGCGGTCGATGGCGGCCAGCAGTTCGTCTTCCAGCTCTTCCATCGTCAGGTCGATCAGGCGGCTCTCGAACACCGTGACCTGGCCTGCGCGGATCAACGCGGCCATTTCGGCATTACGCAGGCGCGCCGTGCCCTTTTCGAAGGACATCACGACACCGGCTTCGCCCCTGGCGACGCCAGCCTGGAGGAAGCGCGTGCCCATGATGGTCTTGCCGCAGCCGGTCGGCCCGATCGCCAGCAGCGAATGCCCCTGAGGCAGGCCGCCATGCAGCAGGTCGTCCAGGCCCGGGGTACCGGTCGGGATCCGCTTCGGATCGGTATCGACCGGCGCGCCTTCGTGCAGGTCGGCCGCCAGCGGCGGCAGCATGCGCGGGTAGATGCGCAAGCCGTTCGAGGTGATCCGGAAGGTGTGCGAGCCGCCCATGTGGGCCTGGCCGCGCATCTTGACGACACGGATCTTGCGCACCACGGCGTCGCCTTCCTGCTGCTGGCTCAGCGCCACCATGCCGTCGGCCACCGTCATGATCGGGTTGGCCTCGACTTCGTTCTGCTGGTATTCGCCGATCAGGAAGGTGGTCGCCATCCAGCTCGTCATGCGCGTGCCGAGCTCCTGCACGAAATACTGCAGGTCGCTGGTGCCTTCGTTGCCTGCGCGGCCGGTCTGGATCACGGAACGGAAGGAATCGACGAATACCAGGCTCGGGGCGAACTCCTCGACCTCTTTGGTGATGCGCTCGAGCACGCCGTTGAAGTCGCCCGCGCGCAGGTCGGCCGTGAGGTTGACGTAGCGGATCGACGTGCCGACCTTGGCCATGTCGAAAAAGGAATATTGCTGCTGGTAGCGCAGCATCTTCAGCGGCGGCTCGCCCAGCACGGTGAAGAACAACGCGCGCCGGCTCGGGCCGGCCAGCGCGAACATGATCTGGTGCGCCATCGTCGTCTTGCCGCAGCCGGGAGTTCCGCTAATCAGGTTGAACGAAAATTCGTTCAAGCCGCCGCCCAGGAGAACATCCAGCCCCGGTACGCCCGTTGCCAATTTCCCCAAGGTCACTTTATCGGTCATTTATTTCTGCTCCTGTACATTCGTCGGCTCGTCAGCACTGGCCGTCGCTGACGCAAGCAGGCGCTGGGTAAGCGCCTCTCCGATGAGCGTTGCGAGTAGTTGGGTGAAGGTCTGCAGCAAGGTGTTGTTGGCGGAGGCGGCTCGGCCCGCCTCGACCGTAGCCAGGCGTTCGGCCAGCAGGGCGAAGAGCTGCTCGGGCGACCTGCAGGGCTGTTGCGGGGCAAGCCAGGCATGTTCGGGACCGACCATGTGGACGGCGCGCCCGAACAGGGCGCAAAAGCCGCTCTCGCCGATCAGCGGACAAAGCTGCAGTGCGATGCGCCGCCAGGGCTGCAATAGTTCGTTGTTCCCTGGGGCCATGTCAAGCGCGCCCGTACTGGTGGTCATGTCGTCGTCGAGGAACAATGAATACGGATGGTGAGTGCCGCTGCCTGTCGCTTCGCGCCCGGCCAATGGCACGGATGGCCGCGAAGGCAGGCCGGTCCATCGCGGATTATACCTTGCCGTCACGGCACACTGTCTTTTCTGCCAACAACAATCCGGAAACATGTTCGTTCGTGCCAATTTGCGACATCCCCGCTAAGATAGGTATCGCCGAGCAATGTTGCTCATTGAAACGCGGGGAAACCATGATCAAACAATTGGGTGCCGTACTGCCGACAGCTTGTGTACTGCTGAGCCTTGCCATTTCTCCTGCGGAAGCAGCCACGAGCGCGGATACGCGTTTCAAGACAATTTACACGAAAGAGTGGAAATGGCGCGTCACGGAACGGCTCGCCCGCGCCGATGACGACCGCGGCGTGAGCGCCTCCCTGGCGCGTGTAGATGCACCTGCGCAAGAAGCGCGCCTGCGCTACTGGGAAGGCATCCTGAAGGAACTCGACGCGATCCGCCCCGCCGACCTGTCACCGGGCGAGCGGGTCAATTACGCCGTCTACCGCGCCCAGGTTGCCTCCCTCCTCGACGCCCAGCGCTTCCGCGAATACGAGCAGCCGGTCAATGCCGACAGCGCCTTCTGGACCGACGTCACCTTCGGCGCCCGCCGTCCGTTCAAGACGCTCGAGGATTACCGCAACTACCTCAAGCAGCTGGCCGCCCTGCCCGGCTATTTTGCGCAGGAGACCGGCAACATGCGCGCCGGGCTGGCGCGCGGCTTCACGCCGCCACGGGTCACGCTCAGCGGACGCGACGTCGCGCTAGCTTCGGTCGCCGATGCAAAAACGCCGCAGGAGACGGTGTTTTTCACGCCCTTCAAGACCTTCCCGGCATCGCTGCCGGCGAGCGAGCAGGACGCCTTGCGGGCGCAGGCCGCCGCGGTGATCCGCGATGCGGTGCAGCCGGCCTACCGTAGCGTGCTGGCCTTCTTCCGCGACGAATACGTGCCGAAGGCGCGCACCACGCTCGCGGCCACCAGCATGCCGGGTGGGCACGCCTATTACCAATCGAAGATCGTCGAGTTCACCACCACCAATCTCAGTGCGGACCAGATCCACGCCATCGGCCTGGCCGAGATGGCGAAGATCCGCGCCGAGATGCACGGGATCATGAAGAAGGTGAAGTTCGAGGGCGACCTGCCGGCCTTCCTGCAATTCCTGCGCACCGACCCGCAGTTCTATGCCAGGACGCCCCAGGAGCTCCTGATGCGCGCGGCCTGGACCGCCAAGAAATTCGACGCCAAGGCCGACCAGTATTTCGGCTACCTGCCGCGCCGCCGCTTCGCGATCCTGCCGGTGCCCGACGACCAGGCCCCGTTCTACACGGCCGGCCGCGGCGGCCCTGGCAGCTACTGGGTCAACACCTACAACCTGCCGGCGCGTGCGCTCTACAGCCTGCCGGCACTGACCCTGCACGAATCGGCGCCGGGCCACGCCTTCCAGATGCCGGTGGCGCAGGAGCAGAAAAACGTGCCGAACTTCCGCCGCGCCTATATCTCGGCCTTCGGCGAAGGCTGGGCGCTGTACGCCGAGCGCCTGGGCACCGAGATGGGCATTTATGAGACGCCGTACGAAGAATTCGGCATGCTGAGCTACCAGGCCTGGCGCGCCTCACGGCTGGTGGTCGATACCGGCATCCATGCCAAGGGCTGGACCCGCGAGCAGGCGCAGGCGTATTTAATGGAGAACACCGCGCTGTCCAAGCACGAGGTCGAGACGGAAGTGGACCGCTATATTTCGTGGCCGGGGCAGGCGCTGTCGTATTACCTGGGGCAGATGGCGATCCAGGAAGCGCGGGCGCGGGCCGAAAAGGCGCTGGGGGCGAAGTTCGATATCCGGAACTTCCACGATACGGTGCTGCAACTGGGATCGGTGCCGCTGCCGGTGCTGCAGCAAAGGATCGATGTGTTTATTGCGGAGGGGGGGAAGTCGCCGTATCCGAAGGAGGGTTAAGGGTTACGGTTGTTCGTCGAAAATCGGGTCCCCGCCTTCGCGGGGATGACGCCGGTTTAAGGCAGGTAACGCCAACGCCGATTGGACCTGCGACGTTAACACCGTCGTACGCGCCACTGGCGCCTGCGACTTCCCGCGCAGGCGGGACCCAATTTTGCTTCCCTACTCGAACAGCTTGAACTTGAGCTGTACCGACACCCCGCCATACAGCCGGTCCCGATACGTCGGAATAATCCCCACATTCACCCCCACCCGCTGGTACTCGTACGTCAGCGTCGGAATCACCGCCGGAAACCAGCCGCCATCGCGCATGTTCGGATAGCCGTCGAACGCCGCCAGCGTCAGCCCGGCCCGCACCGGCCCGACCGCGTACGGCTGCCAGATCACGCCCGCATAGTTCGACCATTGCCGGTCGCTGTTATGGAAGCGCCCTGCCGTCGCGGCCATGGTGCCGCTGAAGCGATACTCCGCGGCGAGACCCCTGTTGGCCCCGTTCAGGTGCTTGTCGCTGTCGAAGTGGGCCGTGGCGAAACCGGAGTCCAGCCAGAACTCGCTTCTGGGCGCCGGGTCGATCTTCGTGAACCAGTCATCGGCATCCGCGACAGGGGCACATGCCAGCAGTACCGCTGCGCTCAGGAAGCGCATCAATCTTCCGCCTTCGGATCGAGCCCGGGGAACATTACCTCGGTAAAACCGAAGCGCCCAAAATCGCGGATGCGCATCGGGTAGAGGATGCCGAGCAGGTGGTCGACCTCGTGCTGCACCACGCGCGCGTGGAAGCCCTCGACGTCGCGAACGATCGGCTTGCCGTACTGGTCGACGCCTTCGTAATGCACACTGGTATGACGCGGCACGCTGCCACGCAGACCCGGCACCGACAAACAGCCCTCGAAAGCCTCTTCCATCTCATCCGACAAGGGCGTGAGCACGGGATTGATCAGCACCGTCTGCGGCACCGGCGGCGCGTCCGGGTAGCGGCCGTTCTGCGCAAACCCGTAGATCACCAGCTGCAGGTTGACGCCGATCTGCGGCGCGGCCAGGCCGGCGCCATTGGCCGCATGCATGGTCTCGAACATGTCGGCGATCAGCGCGTGCAGTTCCGGCGTGTCGAACTCGGTGACCTTCTCGGCCACGCGCAGCAGGCGCGGGTCGCCCATGCGCAGGATCTCGCGCACCGTCATGGCATGTTCCCCTGTTCGAGCAGTGCGGCAAGGCTGGCGCGAAAGCCCACGCCGGTTTCCGGGTGCTTCAGTCCCATCGCGGCGGTGGCCTGCAGGTAGCCGAGCTTGGAGCCGCAGTCGTAGCGCTGGCCTTCGTAGCGGTAGGCCAGCACGCGCTCGGCCTGCATCAGCGCGGCGATGCCGTCGGTAAGCTGGATTTCGCCGCCGGCACCGGTGCCGAGGTGTTCCAGATAGCCGAAGATGGAACCCGACAGCACGTAGCGCCCGACCACCGCCAGCGTCGAGGGCGCGGCCTCGGGCGCGGGCTTCTCGACGATTTCCGACACCACTTCCAGGCCCGGGCGGTAGCTATCGGCCTTGACGATGCCGTACTGGCGCGTGTGCTCGCGCGCGACGTCCTGCACCGCGAGGATGCTGGAACGTTCGTAGGAATACAGCTCGGTCATCTGCGCCAGCACCGGCCTGGTGCCGGCCGGGGTATCCATGAAGTCGTCCGCCAGCAGCACGGCGAAGGGCTCGTCGCCAATCACGGGACGGGCGCACAGCACCGCATGGCCCAGACCCAGCGGCGCCGACTGGCGAATATAAATGCAGGTGACGTTCTTCGGGATCACGCCGCGCACGACCTCCAGCAGCGCGTGCTTGCCGGCCGCTTCCAGCTCGGATTCCAGCTCGTAGGCCTTGTCGAAATGGTCCTCGATGGCGCGCTTGTTGCGGCCGGTGATGAAGACCAGCTCGGTGATGCCGGCCGCCACGGCTTCTTCGACCGCGTACTGGATCAGCGGTTTGTCGACGATCGGCAGCATCTCCTTCGGCTGCGCCTTGGTGGCGGGCAGGAAGCGGCTGCCGAGGCCGGCCACGGGGAATACGGCTTTGCGGATCAGGGTCATGGGTTCACCTTCGTGTTACGTCAAGCGTCGAGCAGCGCGAGCAGGCCTACTTCGTCCAGCACGGTGACGCCGAGTTCTTCCGCCTTGGCGAGTTTGCTGCCAGCCTCGGCGCCGGCGACCACGTACGAGGTTTTCTTCGATACCGAACCGGAGACCTTGCCGCCGGCCGCTTCGATCATGGCGCCCGCTGCATCGCGGCTCAGGGTCGGCAAGGTGCCGGTCAGCACGAAGGTCTTGCCGGAGAAGCGTCCCTCGACGAGCGGGGCTTCCTGTGGCAATTGCGCCAGCAGTTCGGTGCGCAGCTGCGCCAGCGCGGCAAGGCGTGCGCGGTTGCCCGGCTGCGCCATCCATTCTTGCAGCGATTCAGCCACCGTGGCCGGCAGGCCGAAGACCTTGAAGACGTTCAGGTGGCTGAGCGAGTCGAGCGTCTGGCCGGCGGCGAGCAGCTGGCGCGCGCGCGGCTCGGTGAGCTTCGGGATGCCGAGGGCCGCCAGCAGCTTGACTTCTTCCAGCTTCTCGCGCAGGGCTGCCTTGGGCGGATGCTCGCCCTGTGGCGCCACGCCGGCCGTTAGCAGGGCATTGATGGCCTGCTGGTTTTTTTCTTCCGCAAAGAATTCGGCGATGGCCTCGGCCACGGTGTCGCCGATGTCGGGCAGCACGCGCAGCAGCGCGGCGGGGGCCTGGCGCACCAGGTCGAAGCGGCCCAGCCAGTCGGCCAGGGTCTTGGCGGTCGATTCGCCGACGTGGCGGATGCCGAGCGCAAACAGCAGGCGCTCAAGCGGCGGCTGTTTGCTGGCGCGGATCGCGTCCAGCAGGTTATCTGCCCATTTGGTGGCGACCTTGCCGTTCTTGACGGCGCTTTTGACTACTTCGGGGGTCGTCCCTTCGCGCTCGTCGGCCAGGCGCTTCATGGCCAGCAGGTCGTCGAGGGTCAACCTGTAGAGGTCGGCCACGCCATGGATCAGGCTGCACTCGACCAGGCTGTCGATATAGCGGTCGCCCAGGCCTTCGATGTCCATCATACGCCGGCCCGCGAAATGGCGGATCGCTTCCTTGCGCTGGGCGGCGCAGCTCAAGCCGCCGGAGCAGCGCGCAATCGCCTCGCCCTCTTCGCGCACGACGTGCGAGCCGCACACCGGGCAGGTCTTGGGCAAGATGTAGCGCATCGGCTCGGGCGTCGGGCGGCGCTCCAGGACCACGGCCAGCACCTCGGGAATCACGTCGCCGGCGCGGCGCACGATCACGGTGTCGCCCACGCGCACGTCCTTGCGCAGCACTTCGTCTTCGTTGTGCAGGGTCGCATTGGTGACGGTCACGCCGCCCACCGATACGGGCACCAGGCGGGCGACAGGCGTGATGGCGCCGGTGCGGCCCACCTGCACGTCGATCGCGGTCACTTCGGTCAGGGCCTCTTCAGCCGGGAACTTGTGGGCCAGGGCGAAGCGCGGCGCGCGCGACACGAAGCCGAGCTGGGACTGGTCGGCCACGCGGTCCACTTTATAGACCACGCCGTCGATCTCGTAGGGCAGGCTGCTGCGGCGCTCGCCCACCGAGCGATAAAAGTCGAGCAGGCCGTCGCGCCCCGTTACTACCGCGCGCACTGATGCCACCGGCAGGCCGAGGCGCACGAACCAGTCGAGCACCCCCGAGTGCGTCTGGGGCAGGTCGGCGTCCTCGATCAGCCCGATGCCATAGGCGAAGAAGCGCAGCTTGCGCTGGGCCGTGATGCGCGCATCCAGCTGGCGCAGGCTGCCCGCCGCCGCATTGCGCGGGTTGGCGAATTCCTTCTGCCCGGCCTCGCGCTGGCGCTGGTTCAGGCTGGCGAAATCGGCCTTGAACATCAATACCTCGCCGCGCACTTCCAGCACGGCGGGAATGTCGTCGCCATGCAGGCGCAGCGGAATCACGCGGACAGTGCGGATATTCGCGGTCACGTCTTCGCCCGTGTAGCCGTCGCCGCGGGTGGCGGCCTGCACGAACACGCCGTTCTCGTAGCGCAGGCTGATCGCCAGGCCGTCGAACTTCAGTTCGGCGTTATAGGCCACCTGCTTCGCCTCCAGGCCTTCGCGCACGCGGCGATCAAAGCTGTCGACGTCCTCGTCCGCAAAGCCGTTGTTCAGCGAGAGCATCGGCACCGAGTGGGTCACCTGCTTGAACTCGGGGATGGGCGCGGCGCCGACGCGGGAGGTCGGCGTATCGTTGGTGACCGCCCCAGGGTGCGCGAGCTCGAGCTCCTGCAGCTCCCGGAACATGCGGTCGTACTCGGCGTCGGGAATCGTCGGCGCGTCGAGCACGTGGTAGTTGTAGATGTGGCGGTTCAGTTCCTCGACCAGCCACGCCATCCGCGCCAGCGGGCCGGCCTGCTTCGTCACGCTCGTCGTCACGCTCATCGTTGCCTGGCCTTTCGCTTATACGAACAGGCGCAGTGCCCGGGTGGACCCGGCCGGGATGTCCGCCGCTTCCATCTCCTGGTAGAACTCCCCTACCTGGCCCTTGATCTCGTCCAGCGCTTCGTCCGACAGCGGCTGCTCGAAGTCGTCGACGATGGTGGCGTCCAGGCGCAGCACCAGCTCCTTCGCGCACTTGACCATGGCGCCGAAGCCGTCACGCGCCGGGGCCACGCAAGGCACGTCCAGCAGCAGGGTCAGGCGGTTGGTCGCATCCGCGCCCAGCGTGACATTGGTGGTCAGCGTGAACAGCACGCCGCCTGTATTGCCCTCGGCCCGGTCGGGCATCGAGAAGCGGCCGTCCGGGCGCACGTCGAAGCCCTGCTTTTCCAGCGCCCCGATCAGGGTCGCGATCGGCCAGGCGTCGCCGTTGGCGGCCAGGTTCACGCCCAACTGGGCGTCGTGGCCTGCCACGAAGCGGTGCAGGGTGCGCGCTTCGCTCATCACTTCGATCATGTCCGGAACTTCCGGCTCGGCGCCGATTTCGTCGGCCACCGCGCGCAGGCGCGTCACCAGTTCGGAATACTCGATTTCGTTCAGGGCCGTGGTGCGGGTCGCCATCTGCACGCCGGCCTGCAGCTTGGTGTACACGCCGCCATGGACGATCGGCTCCCAGTCGCCGCTGACGGCAAAGCCGATGTAGTGGATCGGCTTGTTGCCGACCCGGCGCAGCTTTTGCAGGGCGGGCAGGATCTTGTCGCCGCGGACCGCGCCTTCGAAGCTCAACGGGATCAGGCAGTCGATCAGCGGGTCGACCAGGCTTTCGGCCAGTTCGGCCGGCGGGGTATTGGGCGTGGTGCCCGGCAGCGGCGCCACCGGAGCGATCGAGGCGGCGGCGTAGCTTGCCGCAGGGGCCGTGGGCGCAGGCGCGACCGACGGTCCGTCAGCCAGCGGCGCGCTGCGGCCGGGTACGGACAGCTCGGGATTGACGTCCAGCGGCGCCAGCGGGGTTTCCGCGCCGAGGTCGAGCACCGGCTCCTGGCGCTCGACGGCGGTGTCGCCGCTGCGCATCAGGACGTCGTCATGGTCCGAGGCAAAGGCGCGTTCGACGCTCTTGCGGGCCTTGTACTCCTGCCACTTGTTGTAAGAGATGACGCCGACGACGAAGACGCCGCCCGCTGCGATCAGGCTCATTTGGAAATCAGTCATGCTGCTTGTGCCTCAGTAGCGAAGTTCGCGGCGGACTCCATGTCCACCGCCACGATGCGCGATACGCCCTGCTCCTGCATCGTCACACCGATCAGTTGATTGGCCATCTCCATCGCGATCTTGTTATGCGAGATGAAGAGGAATTGGGTATGTTCGGACATGCGCTTGACCATGCGGCAGAAGCGCTCGGTATTGGCATCGTCCAGTGGCGCGTCCACCTCATCCAACAGGCAGAATGGCGCCGGGTTCAGGCGGAACATCGAAAACACCAGGGCGGTAGCGGTCAGTGCCTTTTCACCGCCCGAGAGCAGGTGGATGGTCGCGTTCTTCTTACCCGGCGGCTGCGCCATCACCTGCACGCCGGAGTCCAGGATCTCGTCGCCGGTCATCACCAGCTTGGCGTTGCCACCCCCGAACAGGATCGGGAACAGTTCCGAGAAGTGCGTGTTGACGCGGTCGAAGGTGTCCTGCAGCAGGTCGCGCGTCTCGCGGTCGATTCGGTGGATCGCGTCTTCCAGCGTATTGATCGCTTCCTGCAAATCGTTGTTCTGCGAATCGAGGTAGCGCTTGCGCTCGGTGGCCTGGGCCAGCTCGTCCACCGCCGCCAGGTTGACAGCGCCCAGCGCGGCGATGGCATTGGTCAGGCGCGTGACCTCGCCCTGCAGGTATTGCGGCTTGAGCTCAGGGTCGAGCTTCTCCGCCAATACCGCTTCGTCGGCGCCGGTGGAGGCCAGCGCCTCGGCGAACTGCTCCTGGTTCAGGCGCGCGGCCTGTTCCTTGAGCTGCATCTCGGTGATGCGGTCGCGCTGCGGCTGCAGGCCGCGCTCGTTGCCCATGCGCGCTTCTTCCGCCTGGCGCAGCTGCAGCGTGATCTGGTCGAGTTCATGGCGGGCGTCGGACAATGCCCGCTCCTGGCTGCTGCGGCGGTCCAGCAATTCCTGCAGGCCTTCGTGGGCGGTGCCCGCCTCCAGGGCTTCCAGTTCGAGCCTGCCGGCGCCAAGGCTCGCACCGACCTGCTCGGCCTGCTGGCTGGCGGTGGCGATGCTGCGACGCAGTTCTTCGATCTTGCTGCGCTGCGCACGCTCGGCGAATTGCGCTTCCTGGGCGCTGCGTTCCAGGTCGCGCAGCTTCTCGCGCGCGTCGGCCAGGGCCTGCTCCTTGTCGATGAAGGCGGTCTGGCCGTCTTCATGGGCGCCCTGCAGCTCGGCCAATTCCATGTCGAGCTGCTCGAATTCCTGCTCTGCCTCCGCCGCGGCCTGGCGCTGCTCGGCTTCCTGGGCCGCGATCTCGGAGAGGTCAGCCGCTATCTGGCCGCTACGCTGGTTGAAGCGCGCTTCGATTTCGCTTTGCTTGAGCACCTCGATCTGCAGCGCATGCACTTCGCGCTGGAGCATGCTTGAACGCTGGCGCGCATCCTGCAAACGGCGTGTCAACTCGCTCACGGCGGCATCGGCGCGGGTGGCGCGGCTGCGCGCCTCGTCAAGTAGCAGGGCCTGGGCCCGCAGTTGCTTGCCCGTATTCTCGATGTCGTGCTGGCGTGCCAGCATGCCGTCCTGCTCCGCATCCGGCGCGTGGAAGCGCACGCTCGACCGGGTCACCAGGTGGCCCTGGCGCGTGACGAAGCTGCCGCCCTGCGGCAGGCGCGCACGCGCGGCCAGCGCTTCGGCGGCATCCTGCGCCACGTAGACGTGGTGCAGCCAATCGTTCAGCACGCCGCGCACGCCCGGATCGTTCAGGCGCAGCAGGCTGGCGAAGGGTTTCAGGCCGGGCGTATCGTCAGGCGTGGCAGGGGCGCCCGGCGCTGGCGAATACAGGGCCAGGCGCGCCGGCGGCGTATCGCCAAAGAAGCCATTGGCCCAGTCCAGGTTCGACATTTCCAGGGCGCCGGCGCGCTCGCGCAGCACGGCTTCCAGTGCGGTTTCCCAGCCTTCTTCGACGTCAAGCTTTTGCCACAGGCGCGGCAGGCCGGCCAGCTCGTGCTTTTCCAGCCAGGGCTGGACCTTCCCCTGGGTTTGCACACGCTCCTGCATCTGGCGCAGGGCGGCCAGGCGCGCATCCAGCTTGGCGGAGGCAGAAGATTCCTGCTGGACCTGGGCGTGGGCCTCGCGGCGCTCGGCCTCGACTGCTTCCTGGCGCGCGCTGGCTTCATCGAGCAGCATGGTCTGCTCTTCCAACGCCATCTGCTTTTCCTCGAGCTGCATGCGCAGGTTGTCGAGGGTGGCGCCGTCGGGCAGGTTCAGGGTATTACGCTCTTGCTGCAGGCGCTCGCGCCGGGCCGCCAGGCTGGCCAGGATGCCGGCGGCGTTGCGCTGGTGGGCGCTGGCCAGCTCGATGCGCTGCTGCACCCCCATGATGCGGGCGCGCGATTCGTTGGAACGCTCCTGGGCCTCGCGCCATGCGGTTTCCAGTTCGGGCACGCGCTCGCCGTGGTTTTCTACCGCCATCTGGGCGGCTTCGGCACGCGCGCCGAGTTCTTCCAGTGTGAATTCGGCTTCCTCGAGCTGCTCCTGGTATTCCTGGCGCTGCGCCAGCCACTGGTCGCGCTGCGCGGCGAGCGTGCCGAGCTGGTTCTGCAGCCGGGTGCGCGACTCGACCACGAACTTGATCTGGGCCTCCAGGCTGCCGATCTCGGAATTGGTCTGGTACAGCGCGCCCTGGGCGGTGTGCAGGCGGTCGCCGGTGGCAAAATGCGACTGGCGCAGGTGCTCGAGGTCGAGCTCCACGCTGCGCAGCTTGGCGGTCTGGGCTTCGAGTTCCGTCTGCGCTTCTTCCATCTCGCGGAAATAGCGCAGCTGCTCGGTGTGCGCTTCGTTCTTGCGCAACAGCCAGAGCAGCTTCTGCTTTTCTTCCTGCTCAAGCTGCATCTGGTGGAAGCGCCTGGCGACCACGGCCTGGGCTTCGAGCTTTTCCAGGTTGGCGTTCAGTTCGCGCAGGATGTCCTCGACCCGCAGCAGGTTCTCGCGCGTGTCCGACAGCCGGTTCTCGGTCTCGCGGCGGCGCTCCTTGTACTTGGACACCCCGGCCGCTTCTTCGAGGAAGACGCGCAGCTCTTCCGGACGCGACTCGATGATGCGCGAGATCATGCCCTGGCCGATGATGGCGTAGGCGCGCGGCCCGAGCCCGGTGCCGAGGAAAATATCCTGGATGTCGCGCCGGCGCACCGGCTGGCCGTTGATGTAATAGGTAGAGGTGCCGTCGCGCGTGAGGGTGCGCTTGACCGCGATCTCGGCATACTGGCCCCATTGCCCCGCGGCCTTGCCGTCGCTGTTGTCGAACACCAGCTCGACAGAAGCGCGGCCCGAGGGCTTGCGGTAGGTGGAGCCGTTGAAGATCACGTCCTGCATCGACTCGCCGCGCAGCTCGGAGGCCTTGGATTCGCCCAGCACCCAGCGCACGGCGTCGATGATGTTCGACTTGCCGCAGCCGTTCGGGCCAACCACGCCGACCAGCTGGCCGGGCACCTGGAAATTGGTGGGATCGACGAAAGACTTGAATCCCGACAATTTGATGGAGGAGAGGCGCACGTTGCTTCGGTGGCTAATGAGTCGTCAAAGACTGCATCATACCATCTGTTGCTTGCTTTTCGGCCAAGATGCAAGCTTGCGAACGAGGCAATTGTTTGCCTTCCGTCTCAGCCGGCGCGCGCGGCCAGCATCGGATCGTTCATGGCGGCTTCGCCGGCGGCCTGGGTCAGCACCCGCCCGACCACGCCCTCCGGCGCCAGCACCCGGATACTGCCAGTGCGGAAGGACTCGAGCAGGCGCTCGGCCGGCAGCGAAAACGCTTCCTGGCGGCCCGCGCCGGAGAAGATGAACAGGGTCCGCAGCGGGCTGACCCAGGCCAGCTTGACCTTGCGCACGCCGCTGCTGCCCGTGAATTCGACGCGCATCCCGCGCTCCAGGGTCGCCAGGGTGGCGGCAGCCGGATCCGACGCCGCTTCCTCCTCTTCCTGCGCGCTGGCCCGCTCTGCGGCGATGCGGCGCAAGGCGTCCTGCTGGGCCGCTTCCACCGCCAGCTCCAGCTGGCGCGCGGGCGCGAGCTCGATCGGGGCGCGCACGATGGCGGCATGGCATTCGGCCAGCTCGGCGAAGAATTGCAGGCGCTCGGCATCCTGCCATTTGACGGCGTCGAGCCATTTGTTCAGGGTGGTCAAGAGGGCCGGGAGGCGCGCGATCAGCGCCTTGCGCCCTTCCTGCGTGGTCTTGGGCTTGACGCTCCAGACCAGGTCGTCCATTGCACGGGTGGCGTTGTCGACCGCGCCCGGCTTGCTGTCCTCGATGGTGTAGGCCAGCGCCAGCACCGGGGTCCAGCGCTGCTCCAGGAAGGTGCCGACCACGGCGACGAGGTCTTCGCCGGCCAGGCGCAGCGCCACCGCTTTTTTGGCGGAACGGCTGGCGGCGGCCTGCTTTTCCTGGCGCGTGGCATGGGCGATCGGCCCGGCGATCGCCGCCTGCTGGGATTGCTCGCGCTCGGCGATGCTCGCCTCCAGGTCTGCCACGGCGGCGGCGAATGCTTCCGGCTGCGCCTCGCGGCGCACCTTCTCCACGCTGCTGCGCATCGCGCGGAACACCGGGTCGTCGGGGCTGCCCGGCTGCTCCCAGCCGACGTTCGACAGCAGGTCGAGCATGCGACGCGCCGGATGGGTTTCTTCGAAAAAGAAGCTGCGGTCGTGCAGCGCGGCCTTGAGCACCGGCACCTGCAGGAAGGCGATCAGATCGCGCGTCTCCTTTGGAATCGCGTCGTCCAGCAGCACGGTCTCGAAGATGCGCGACAGCAGGTCGAGCGTGGTCTCGTCGCCGCGCGACAGGCTGCCCCGGGGCAGGCTTTGCTTCAGGCGCGGCAGGTAGAACACTTCGTGCGCCGGCGCGCCTTCCCCGCCGCCCGGCATGCCCGGCTGGCCGGACGCGGGGAAACCTGCAGCGAATTTTTCCAGCATGCCGATCAGGGGCGCCGGGAGCACTGCTTGCGATGCCGCATCCGGATACGCAGGCCCTGAGGGCGCCATGACCGCGTTGCAGGGCGCGGCCTGGACGGGCGACGCCGGGGCGAACCCCGCTGCCGGCAATGCGGCAAGCGCCGAACCGGACGCAAACCCGGCCGCGCCGCTGGGGCGCCAGCCGCCGCTCCCCTGCGGCAGGTTGGCGATCAGCGGAATATCGGGGTGGGCGCCCTGCCCCGCGTCGGCCGCGCCGAACAGCTGGCGTAGTTGCTGCGAGACGGCGGCGTCGCGCCGTGCCCGCGCGGCCCTGGCGCTGGCGCTGTCGTCGGTCTTGGCGAAGCGCTCGCCTTCCCGGCCGGCGCGCGCCGGCTTGAGCTTGTCGTTCAGGGCCGTCAGCAGCTGCCCGAGCTCGAACACGAGACCGGGGCGCAGCAGCGGCATCACCAGGGCGTGTGCCTGCGGGTCGGGCTCGAACTCGCACCAAGCCTCCTGGATCGCACGCAGGAAGACTTCGGGACGGAAGGGATTGTGCGCCGCGCGCACCAGCTCGCGCCCGAGCAACATGCCCAGCCGCACGCCCAGGCTGGCCAGGGCTTCGGAATGGGACAGGTCGAACGGACGGCTGATGCAAGCGTAAGCGAGCTGGCTGTCCATCTCTTCGAGGGGCACAAGGCTCAGGGTCACCGGAGCGGCCGGCGCCGGCTTGAGTCCGGGCGCCAGCTGCGCCACTTCCTTTTTCAAGGCCAGCTCGATGCCGATCGAGGCCAGGTGGACGAAGACGTAGGCGTTATCTTTCAGCAGGTTTCCCGAGCGGACACGGATGCCGGCCTGCTGCGGGTCCGGACCAGCCGTGGTCATGTCTAGCAGCGCGGCCACCATGCGCGTGACCATGTCCTTCAGGCCATCCGCGGCCTGGCGCGCTGCGACATCCACGAGCTCGTCCAGCGTCGCCTGCGTGGCGGCGGCCTTGCGAACGGCAAGTGTCTGGGCGGTCGGGCTGGACATGGGGGCTAGGATCGGAGTATTCCCGCATTTTGCCACAACATTTCCGACTAGCAACTAAAAACTTGAACAAGAGGATAGCTCGGTTCGGTATGTCGTCAGGCTCCCACAAACCGGCAGCCTGAATAATGCCTTGAGTATGTCGGCGGCTGTCCTACACTGGATCACGCTGTGATCCGATACCGATCGCCAGGACCCACACGCATGATGGGTCAACCGGAATTGCTGCGGTATCGATCCGCAGCTCGGCAATCAGGTATTTTTTCCACATTGAAAGGACATCTCCATGGCCTCGAATCAAGGAAAGAAGGGCGCTCGTTCGGGCTCCCAGAGTGGCAGCCAGCAAAGCAGTAACAGCGCCGGCAGCAGCAGTGGCAGTAAGCAGTCCGGTTCGGGCTCGGGTTCGGCTTCGGGTAGCGGCGCCGGCACCCGCGGCGGCACGCCGGAGCAGCACGCCGAAGCCGGCCGCCAAAGCCACAAGAACGACAAGAAGCGCTGAAGCATCGATCGATCCACGGCAGGCCCTCAACTGCCTCGGACAGCGCAGGATTCCAGCCCGCCCTCGCCCGATGGCGGGCTTTTCATTGGAGCTCAGATATTGCGCAGCACCGCGCCCTTGGGGGGCTTGAAATCGGCGATGTCGTGCACCAGTCCTGCCGCTTTCGCGTCGCGCGAATTCAGGTGCAGGTCGGAGTACTGGTGGATCGCCCACTGCTCGGGCGATAGTTCGACCGACTTGCGCAGCAGCGACTCGGTGCGCGCATCGTCGGCACGCAGGCCTTCGACGATGATGTTGAGTGCGTCCGGGCGCGAACCGGGCGAAGCCGTCGCGTGTGACTTGTGCACCATGAAGCGGGCCGTTTCGCTGCAATAGCGCCGGGTCCCGGCCAGGAACAGCGTGACCGCGATCGAGGCCACCGCCCCGCCGTTGTACATCACGAAGGTGATCGGGGAATTGGCCAGGAAATTATGCAGGCACAGGCCGTCGCTGACATAGCCGCCGTTCGACTGCACCATGATATGGGCCGTCTCGATGCCGTCTTCGGTCATGCTGGCGGCCGCCTCGAACACGCGGTGCACCATGTCGCTGTTGACGTCCCCGGACAGCGTGAACCAGGCTTCTTTCGCTCCTTGCGCTTTGTCTTCGCTCATCGTCTTTCCCCACTGCAAAGTGTGTAGTGTAAGTGTAGCAAAACACGTGCAGACTCTCCGCCTGCCCGGCACCAATAGTGCGCAGCAATACTTTTCAGCAAGCCAAACGCCTCCTGCAGCACGCCCGCGCCACCCCGCCTCTGGTTGACAGCAAACCGAGGCTGGCATATTCTCCACAGTCTTGACCGGGAGAGCGCAGGCCTACCTGCCGCCGAAGGGGCACTACCCACAAACTCTCAGGCAAACGGACTGGTCAAGGGGCAGCAGCGCAAGGCGCGGCCGGCCCAACTCTGGAGAGCGGCCGCTGCCTTTGCAGGCGGCCCACCGAAGGGGCAGGCGGCTTCGCTGCTATCTCTCAGGTACCAAGGACAGAGGGGATCCAAGCACCCACCAGGCGTGCCCGTACCCCTATTACTGTCCCGAGGATTCCATGACGCTCAAAGCGACCCCGCTCAATTCCGCACACCGCGCCCTTGGCGCCAAGATGGTCGACTTCGGCGGCTGGGACATGCCGGTCAACTACGGTTCCCAGATCGAAGAGCACAATGCCGTGCGCACCGACGCCGGCATGTTCGACGTCTCGCACATGTGCGTGGTGGACCTCAAGGGCGCCAATGTGCGCGCTTTCCTCCGCGGCCTGCTGGCCAACAATGTCGACAAGCTGCAGGTCCCGGGCAAGGCGCTGTACTCGTGCATGCTCAACCCTGAAGGCGGCGTGATCGACGACCTGATCGTCTATTATTTTGCCGAAGACTGGTTCCGCCTGGTGGTCAACGCCGGCACCGCCGAGAAGGATGTCGCCTGGATGAACCAGCAGAACGACGCCACCGGCAGCGGCGTGACCATCACCCAGCGCCGCGACGGCAACGACCCGATCGCCCTGATCGCGGTGCAGGGCCCGAACGCCCGCGCCAAGCTCTGGCAGGTGCTGCCGGCCACCCAGGCTGCTTCCGAGCCGCTCAAGCCTTTCAACGTCGTGATCGTCCCGGACACCCAGTTCGGAGAAGTCATGGTCGCGCGCACCGGCTACACCGGTGAAGACGGTTTCGAAGTCGGCGTATCAAGCGCGAACGTCGAAGCGCTGTGGAATGCCTTCGTTGCAGCAGGCATCAAGCCGGCCGGCCTGGGCGCACGCGATACGCTGCGTCTGGAAGCGGGCATGAACCTCTACGGCCAGGACATGGACGACAGCGTGAATCCACTGGACGCCGGCCTGGCCTGGACCATCGACCTGGTCTCGGAGCGCGACTTCATCGGCAAGGCCGCCCTGCTGGCCAAGGGCCAGAACGCGAATTTCGTCGGCCTGATCCTGCGCGAAAAAGGCGGCATCCTGCGCGCCCATCAGAAAGTCGTCGCTGCTTCCGGCAACGCGGGCGAGATTACCAGTGGCACCTTCAGCCCGAGCATGCAGCAGGCGATCGCGCTGGCGCGCGTGCCGCTGGACGTGGCCATCGGCGATACCGTGCACGTCGAGATCCGCGATAAAAAGCTCGCTGCCAGCGTGGTGAAGCTGCCGTTCGTCCGCAACGGCAAAGTCCTCGCAGCCTGAAAACAAGAATTGTTATACTGTCCGCCTTACCTACTGGAGCTTTTACATGAACATTCCAACCGACCTGAAATACACCGAGTCCCACGAGTGGGTGCGCCGCGAGGCTGACGGCACCGTGACCGTCGGCATCACCGAATACGCGCAGGACGCACTGGGCGACATCGTGTTCGTCGAACTGCCGCAGGTTGGCAAGGCATTCACCGCCGGCGGCGACGCCGCGGTGGTCGAGTCGGTCAAGGCCGCCAGCGACATCTACGCTCCTGTCGCGGGCACCGTTACCGAGATCAACCAGTCGGTCGCCGATGCGCCGGACTCGATCAACAGCGACGCGTTTGGCGCGTGGCTGTTCAAGCTGCAGCCTTCGGATGCAGGCGCAATCGACAAGCTGATGAGCGCTGACGATTACGCCAAGGCGACCGGCAACTGATTTCCCGCAGGGTGGGCGGCATCCCCGCCCACCCTGCGAAAAACCCCTACGCAGCACCATCTCGACTACCCGGCGCCGCCGCGCCAACTCTCTCCCGGCCCCTACCATGACCCGCACCAGCCTCACACAACTTGAACTGCGCGACGCGTTCATCCCGCGCCACATCGGTCCGTCCGATTCCGAACAGGCAGCCATGCTGTCGACCCTGGGCTATGCCACGCGCGCTGCCCTGATCGATGCGGTCGTGCCCGCGAACATCCGCACCAAAGAGACGCTGGACCTGGGCCAGTTCGTCGAGCCGCGCAGCGAAGAGCAGGCACTGCAGTGCCTGCGCGCTCTAGCCTCGAAGAACAAGGTCATGAAGTCGATGATCGGCCAGGGCTATTACGGCACCCACACGCCGAAGGTCATCCTGCGCAACATCTTCGAGAACCCGGCCTGGTACACCGCCTATACCCCGTACCAGCCGGAGATCTCGCAGGGCCGCCTGGAAGCGATCCTGAACTTCCAGCAGATGATCACCGACATGACCGGCATGGGCATCGCCAACTCGTCGATGCTGGACGAAGGCACTGCGGCGGCCGAAGCGATGACGCTGATCCAGCGCGTCGGCAAGTCGTCCTCGAAGGTCTTCTACGTGGCCGACGACGTGCTGCCGCAGACCCTGGAAGTGGTGCAGACCCGCGCCGAGCCGATCGGCGTCGAAGTGCGCGTCATTGCCGCAGCCGAGATCGAGAAGCTGGAAGTATCCTGCTTCGGCGTGCTGCTGCAATACCCGGGCGTGAACGGCGAAGTGCGCGACTACCGCGCCGCTTGCGAACACCTGCATGCGATGGGCGCGATGGTGGTGGTCGCCGCCGACCTGCTGGCCCTGACCATGCTGGCCGCGCCGGGCGAATGGGGCGCCGACGTGGTCGTCGGTAACAGCCAGCGTTTCGGCGTGCCGCTCGGTTTCGGCGGCCCGCATGCCGGCTACCTGGCCACCCGCGACGAGTACAAGCGCAGCATGGCCGGCCGCCTGGTCGGCGTCACCGTGGACGCGCAGGGCAACCAGGCCTACCGCCTGGCGCTGCAGACCCGCGAACAGCACATCCGCCGCGAAAAGGCGACTTCGAACATCTGTACCGCCCAGGTGCTGCTGGCCGTGATGGCCGGCATGTACGCGGTCTACCACGGCCCGGATGGCCTGAAGCGGATCGCGCAGCGCGTGCACCGCCAGGCGGCGATCCTGGCCATTGGCCTGAAGCAGCTCGGTGTCGAGGTGGTCAACCAGACCTTCTTCGATACCCTGACCATCGCTACTCCCGACACCGCGGCGCTGCTGTCGAATGCAGCGGCCCAGGGCATCAACCTGCGCCGCATCGACGACAAGCACGTCGGCGTGTCGCTGGACGAAACCACCACCCGCGACGACCTGGCCCTGCTGTTCTCGGTCTTCGGCAACGGCAAGACCGTGGACATCGATGCGCTGGACGCCGATGCCCGTGAGGCCTACCCGACGGCCCTCGCCCGCACCAGCGCCTACCTGACCCACCCGACCTTCCACCGCTACCACGCCGAGCACGAGATGCTGCGCTACCTGCGCAGCCTGGCCGACAAGGACCTGGCGCTGGACCGCACCATGATCCCGCTCGGCTCGTGCACCATGAAGCTGAACGCGACCTCGGAAATGATCCCGGTCACCTGGCCTGAATTCTCCAGCATCCACCCGTTCGCACCCGAAGACCAGACTGTCGGCTACCGCGAGATGATCGACCAGCTGGAAGCCATGCTGTGCGCCGCCACCGGCTACGCCGCGATCTCGCTGCAGCCGAACGCCGGCTCGCAGGGCGAGTACGCGGGCCTGCTCGTGATCCAGAAATACCACCAGTCGCGCGGCGAAGGCCACCGCAACATCTGCCTGATTCCGTCGTCGGCGCACGGCACCAACCCGGCATCGGCAAGCATGGTCGGCATGCAGGTGGTGGTCACCGCCTGCGACGAGAACGGCAACGTCGACCTGGATGACTTGCGCGCCAAGGCCGAGCAGCACAGCGCCAACCTGGCCTGCGTGATGGTCACCTACCCGTCGACGCACGGCGTGTTCGAAGAAGGCATCAAGGAACTGTGCGAGATCGTCCATGCGCACGGCGGCCAGGTGTATGTCGACGGCGCCAACATGAATGCGATGGTCGGCGTGGCCGCACCGGGCGCATTCGGCGGCGACGTCAGCCACCTGAACCTGCACAAGACCTTCTGCATCCCGCACGGCGGCGGCGGCCCTGGCGTCGGCCCGATCGGCGTCGGCGCCCACCTGGCCCCCTTCCTGCCGAACCAATTATCGACCGGTTACGTGCGCAACGAAGCGGGCATTGGCGCGGTCAGCGCCGCGGCCTACGGCTCGGCCTCGATCCTGCCGATCTCGTGGATGTATATCGCGATGATGGGCGCCAAAGGCCTGACCGCCGCGACCGAAGTGGCGATCCTCAACGCCAACTACATCGCGCGCCGCCTGGCCCCGCACTATCCGGTGCTGTACACCGGCCACGACGGCCTGGTCGCGCACGAGTGCATCATCGACCTGCGCCCACTGCAGGACAAGACCGGCATCAGCAACGAAGACGTGGCCAAGCGCCTGATGGACTTCGGCTTCCACGCCCCGACCATGAGCTTCCCGGTACCGGGCACCCTGATGATCGAGCCGACCGAGTCGGAATCCAAGGCGGAGCTGGACCGTTTCATCGAGGCGATGATCACCATCCATGCCGAGATCGTGAAGGTCGAGCGCGGCGAGTACGACAAGATGGACAATCCGCTCAAGGGCGCGCCGCACACCGCGGAAGTGGTCACTGCCGACGACTGGCAGCACACCTACACCCGCGAAGTGGCGGCCTTCCCGGTGGCGTCGCTGCGCAAGAAGAAGTACTGGCCGCCGGTCGGCCGCGCGGACAACGTGTACGGCGACCGTAACCTGTTCTGCGGTTGCGCGCCGATCAGCGACTACGAATAAGAGCGTCCAACATCTCCCCCCCCAAGGCGGCGTTGCATCGTTTCGCCCTGGGGGTTCTGTCAGACGCTCCTGGTTTTACTTGCGGCTCGAGGCGAGCCGTAGATGCGAGCGCTCGTGAAGGCGGCGCTCCCTGGGCAGATCCCGCGTCGGGGTCGCCTGGGGGGCGCCGCTTTCCTTTTTCCGCGGCGCTGCCAGTGCCGTCTCGGATTCGTCCAGGCGGAAAGCCGCGACGGTGCGCGACAGCGACAGCGCCTGCATCTGCAGCGTGCGGGCGGCGGCGGCGGCTTCTTCGACCAGCGCGCAGTTCTGCTTGGTCACTTCGTCCATCCGGACGATCGCCTGGTTGACCTGGGCCAGTCCGCTGGCCTGGCCTGCGCTGGTGCGCTTGATGCTGCCCACTAGATCCTCGACCTTGCGTACCGAGGTGGCGACGTCCAGCATGCTGCTGCCGGCGTCCAGCGCCCATTCGGTACAGCCCTCGATCTCGGCCACCGAACGCGCAGCCAGCTCGCGCACCTCGCGCGCGGCTCCGGCGGCGCGCTGCGCCAGGGCCCTCACCTCGCCCGCGGCATCGGCGAAGTCGCGCCCGCCCAGCCCGCCTCTAGCCGCTTCCAGCGCCGCGTTGAGCGCCAGCGTGCCCGCTTCGCTGGCAAAGGCGTCGATCACGCCGGCCACTTCCGCGGCGCGCAAGGCGCCCTCCTTCACCGTCGCCATCGTGGCCGCCATGCGCTCGACCGTCAGCCCACCCGCGCGGGCACTGTTTGACGCCGACTGCGCCAGCCGGTTGGCGGCCAGTGCGCCGTCAGCGGTGACCGACACCGTCTCGGCCAGCTCCTGCATCGAGGCCGCGGTATCTTCCAGCGAGCGGCTGCGGAACACTGCCCGGCTGTGCATGCTCAGGCTGCCCAGGCTGATGTCGCGCGAAGTATTGCCGATCGTGCGCGCCGACTCCAGCACCGTGCGCAGGGTGCCGTTGAGGTTGCGGATGCCGGCGTCCAGGGCGCGCGAGGTCTCGCCGATTTCGTCGTCGCCATAGTCGCGCTGCCCGATGGTCAGGTCGCCGCTGGCCAGCCCCAGCGCCGCGGCGCCGATGCCACGGATTTCAAGCAGGAGCACCCGGCGCACGGCCATCGTGATCGCCAGCGACACCCCGACCGCCAGCAGGATCACCACCGGCATCAAGCCGGCGGTGACGCGGAAGTCGGCTGCGGCACTGTTCGAGGCTTGCTCGGACAAATCGCGCTCGAGCCTGGCGAGCATGGTCATGCGCTGCGCCATGACGGCAAAGGCGGCTTCCGGCTTGATCATGGCGTTGGCGCCGATGGTCTGGTCGGCATGCGCCAGCTCGACAACTTCGCGCGCCGCCCGCACGTACACACGGTGGGCATGCCTGGCCTGCTCGACGTGGCGGCGCTCGGCGCTGCCGTCTGGCGTGATACGCGCCAGCTCGGCAAAGGAGCGCTCGATGGCCGCGTTCTGGCGGTGGATCTGGGTGATCAGGAGGTCGATGCGGGGACGCGAGAAGCTGCTGCTGATCCAGGTAAGCAGTTTGTAGCTATCGGCATGCACGCGCTGGGCCTGGGCCACCAGTTCGGTCGTGCTGCGCATCTGCACCGCGCGCGGACCGACGATGGCTTGCAGGGACTGGTGTTGGCGCACCATCGCATAGTAGGCGCCGCTGGACAGCATGACCAGCAGCAGCAGGACCACGCCAGGGGCCAGCAGCAGCTTGGGGCCAATCTTCAGTCGCGACAGCATGGGTCAGGCAGCCAGTGCTGCGGCGTGGTGGAACCTGCGGGCGGGGGAAGGATTTCGGTGGACCTGCATGATGCCTCCCTCGGGTTTAACAAGCTTAATTTCCTAAGCGCATTGAACGAATCTACGCGGCCTGTCGGACGTCCGGCTTGCGTTCGGTCAGTTCCGCTGACAGTCCTGAGGCGCCAACGCGACACTCGGAGGGCGGGCCGGGCTTAAGCAAGGTTTAATAGGCAGAACGCTACAATTGGCCGGATGACAAGCGAACCCGTGCGCCTTGATGGCGTGGCAGAGCGCTTTGGACCAAATAAAAAGGTGACGCATGAAAGCACTCTGTCTCGCAGGTGCCGTGGATGTGCCTGCCGGCGGCAGCGCCGCAGCGCAGACGATCGAGGAAGCAGCCCGGCTGCACGCGCAGCAGCCGGCACGCGCCGGCCCACTCGCGGCCGCACACGCCGTCGGCATTCGCGGGCGAGTCCGGCACCGGCGCCTATGGCGCGATCGGGGCGAAGTACCAGCTCGATAAACGGACCACGATCGGGGGCGAAGCGCGGCTGAACGGCAGCGCCGCCAAGTTCGGCAACGCGACCAACGCCAGCACGCTCAAGGGAAGCGTCGGAATCGGCTTCTGAAAGGACAGCGCCGGCACGAGCACCGGCGCTGCTGGATAGCGGAGCTTACGCGAGCTTGGCCGCGTGCTCGCGGGTCGCGTGGAAGGTCAGCTTCGGCCAGCGTTCCTGGGTCAGGCGCAGGTTGACACCCGAGGTAGCCAGGAAAGCCAGATTGCCGGCCGCATCGTAAGCGACCTGGTGGCCGAGCTGGTTCTCGAAGTCGCTGAGTGATTTCTTGTCCTCGCTCGAGACCCAGCGCGCGCTGCTGATGCTGCTGCTCTCGAACACGGCGTCCACGCCGTATTCATTGAGCAGGCGGCTGGCCACGACTTCGAACTGCAGCACGCCGACCGCGCCCAGGATCAGGTCCGAGCCCAGTACCGGTTTGAACACCTGCACCGCGCCCTCTTCGCCCAGCTGCTGCAGGCCCTTGTGGAGCTGCTTGACCTTCAGTGGATTGCGGATGCGCACCGTGCGGAACAGGTCCGGCGCAAAATACGGGATACCGGTGAAGGTCAGCATCTCGCCTTCCGAGAAGCTGTCGCCGATCTGCATGTTGCCGTGGTTCGGCAGGCCGATGATGTCGCCGGCATAGGCTTCCTCGACCTGCTCGCGGCTCGAAGCCATGAAGGTCACCACCGACGACAGCTTGACGTCGCGCCCCAGGCGCAGGTGCTTGACCTTCATGCCCTTTTCGAAGCGTCCCGAGCACACCCGCAGGAAAGCGATGCGGTCGCGGTGGGCCGGGTCCATGTTGGCCTGGATCTTGAAGACGAAGCCCGAGAACTTCGGCTCTTCCGGCTCCACGGCGCGCACAGTGGCGTCGCGTTCGCGCGGGGACGGGGCCCAGTCGACCAGCGCCGACAGGATCTCGCGCACGCCGAAGTTGTTGATGGCGGAGCCGAAGAACACCGGGGTCTGCACGCCCGACAGGAAGCGCTCCAGGTCGAACACGTGCGAGGCGCCGTGCACCAGCTCCACTTCCATTTTCAGCTGCTCGATCTCGAGCGGGAACATCTCGGCCAGCTTCGGGTTGTCGATGCCCTTGACGATCTCGAAGGCGCCGTCGGCTTTTTCTTCGCCCGCCTTGAACAGCATGATCTCGTCCTTGAGCAGGTGGTACACGCCGCGGAAATTCTTGCCCATGCCGATCGGCCAGGTCACCGGCGCGCATTCGATCTTCAGCACCGACTCGACTTCATCTAACAGCTCGAGCGGGTCGCGGGTCTCGCGGTCCATCTTGTTCATGAAGGTGACGATCGGGGTGTCGCGCATGCGGCACACGCCCAGCAGCTTGATGGTCTGCTCTTCCACGCCCTTGGCCGCATCGATCACCATCAGGGCCGAGTCGACCGCGGTCAGCACGCGGTAGGTGTCTTCCGAGAAGTCCTGGTGGCCGGGGGTGTCGAGCAGGTTCACCACGTGGTCGCGGAACTCGAACTGCATCACCGAGGATGCGACCGAAATGCCGCGCTGCTTCTCGATGTCCATCCAGTCCGAGGTCGCGTGGCGGCCGCTCTTGCGGCCCTTGACCGTGCCGGCAAGCTGGATCGCGCCCGAGAACAGCAGCAGTTTTTCGGTCAGCGTGGTTTTACCCGCATCCGGGTGGGAAATGATGCCGAAGGTGCGGCGGCGCGCGACTTCGCGCGCGATCACGGCGGCAGGTTTGGCTGCGGCGGCGCCGTCTTGGGACTCGGGGAGGGTTGCTGCGGTGTCGGATGCCATGGTCTCGGCCAAAATGGATTGATGCAAAACCGGCGATTTTACCGGGTATGGAGTCCCTTGTGTGGACGGCCCGCCTCATCTGGCCCCGCCAACCGCCCCACTGTCAGCATTTTGTCAGCCTCGGTTCAGCAATTTGACAGCTTGTGTGTTTATACTGGGCAACATTCATTGCTCTTCTAAGGCGATCCCATGCATTCCTTCCTCTCCCGGCGCCAGCGCGGCTTCACGCTGGTCGAGCTCATGGTAACGGTTGCCATCCTCGGCATCCTGCTGGCGATCGCCTACCCCGCCTACGGCCAGTACCTCGTGCGCAGCAACCGCAGCGCGGCCCAGAGCTACCTGATGGAGCTGGCCCAGGCGCAAGTGCAGTACATGGCCGATACCCGCAGCTATGCCGCCAGCGTGGACGACCTGGCACTGCCGGTGCCGGATGCCGTGTCGAGCAAGTACGACATCGAGATCGCGGTCGAGGACGGCCCGCCGCAATCTTTCATCATCACCGCCACCCCGGTCGACAACACCATCCAGGCCGAGGACGGCGAGCTGTCGGTCAACCAGGCCGGCACCCGCTTGCCGGGCGACAAATGGTGAGCTTCTCCCTGACGCGCGAGCGCGGTTTCACCCTGGTCGAGCTGATGATCGTGCTGGCCGTGCTGGCGATCGTGGCTGCGATGGCTGCGCCCGCCTACGGCAAGCTGACCGCCACCATGCGCGCGCGCAGCGTCAGCACCGACCTGTACAGCGCGCTGAACCGGGCGCGCAGCGAAGCAATCAAGCGCAATACCGCGGTCACCCTGGCCCCGGCCGCGGCAGGCGCCTGGCAGCAGGGCTGGCAGATCGCCGCCCCGGGCGACGCCGACCGGCTGCTCGACGACCACCCGGCCGTGCCCGGCACCGTGATCGAGGGCCCGGCCAACGTGGTCTACCTGCCTAACGGCCGCGTGCGCGGGGCCGACCTGCCTGCCTTCGACATCAGCATCGACAGCAGCGACGACTTGCGCTGCGTGTCGGTGGACCTGTCCGGACGCCCGGGCCAATCCAGTGCGGCGTGCTGACCCCATGACACCGCTCCCCGACTCCAGGCGCCAGCGCGGCGCCAGCATGCTGGAAGTGCTGATCGCGATGGTCGTGGTCGCGTTCGGCCTGCTGGGCCTCGCGGCCTTCCAGACCAAGGCCCATCTCGGGTCGATCGAGTCCTACCAGCGCGCCCAGGCCTCGGTGCTGTTGCAGGACATGCAGGCCAGGCTGAGCGGCAACAGCGCCGGCGCGGCCGGCTACATCACGGCCGCGCCGGTGGGCACGGACGACGACCTCGACGCCGACTGCAGCACCCTCGCCGGCAGCGCACGCGATTTGTGCGAATGGAGCGCCGCGCTCAAGGGCGCGGCGGAGCAGCGCGCCGATGGCGGCAATGCCGGGGCCATGGAAGGCGCGCGCGGCTGCGTGACGCAATTGCGCGCGAGGAACGAAGCGGCGGGCGTCTGCATCCCGGCCGTCTACCTCGTTACCGTCGCCTGGCAGGGCATGCACCCGACCCGCGCCCCGGCCCAGGAATGCGGCCGCGACCTGTACGGCGAGGACACCCACCGCCGCGCCGTTTCCGTGCGCGTGGCCGTCGGCCTGCCCGGCTGCACCTGAGGAATACCATGCGAGCATTCACCCCCTCCCAGCGCCATGCGCGCGGTTTTTCGCTGGCCGAGCTCATGATCGGCATGGCGATCGGCCTGGCCATCCTGGCCGGCCTGTCGCTGATGTTCGTCAAGAACACGCGCGCCCAGGCGGAAATCGACAAGGCCCACCGCCAGGTCGAAAACGGCCGCTTCGCGCTCGACGCGCTGGCGCTCGACCTGCGCAACGCCGGCTACTATGCCGAATTCGACCCCGGCGTGCTGCCGTCCCCGGCCGCGCTGCCGCCGGCCTGCGCCGCTACCCTGGACGATCTCAAGGCCGGCCTGGTACTGCCGGTGCAAGGCGTCGACAACGATGCCGAGGGGCTCGATTGCCTGGACGACGTGCGCGAAGGCACGGACGTGCTGGTGGTGCGCCGTACCGCCACCTGCATCGCCGGCATCGGCGACTGCCCCGCGGCCGCGGCCGGCGGGCCCTTGTTCCAGGCCTCGCTATGCAGTAATGCGACCGAACTCGATTCCCCCAATGTGGGCGATTTCTACGCGCTGAGCCTGTCGGACGTCAACCTGAACCGCCACGAGCGCAACTGCACGCAGGTGGCCGGCAGCGGCACCCTGGCCGCGAAGCGTCGCTACCGGACGCACATCTACTTCATCGCCAACAACAACCGCGACGGCGACGGCATCCCGACCCTCAAGCGCGCCGAGCTGGGCAGCAGCGCCACCACGCCCAGCTGGACCATCGTGCCGCTGGCCGAGGGCATCGAGCAGCTGCAGCTCGAGTACGGCCTCGACCTCGCCCAGGACGGCGTGCCTGATGCCACCTCGGCCGACCCGGCCGGCGCCAACGGCTGCGCCGCCGCCGCCTGCGCCGTGAGCAACTGGCGCAGCGTGGTGGCGGTGCGCCTGCACCTGCTGGCGCGCAATGCCCAGGCCACGGCCGGCCATGTCGACACCAAGACCTATGCGCTCGGCCTGAATGCCGACGGCAGCGACAACACCGTCGACGCCGCCGAGGACGCCCACAAACGCCATGTATTCCAGTCGCAGGTGGCGCTGCCCAACCCGGCCGGACGGAGATTGCCATGACGACCATGCGCCGCGAACGCGGTATTACCCTGGTCACCGCGCTGATCATGCTGGTCCTGCTGACCCTGGTCGCACTGACGACCTTCAACGTCAGCAAGTCCAACATGCAGATCGTCAGCAACATGCAGCAGCGCGACGAAGCCGCCGCCGCGGCGCGCGAGGTAATCGAGGAAGCCATCAGCACGACGCGTTTTTCGATGTCGCCCGACCAGGTGCTGACCAATCCCTGCGGCGACGCCAACCACCGCTGCGTGGACAGCAACGGCGACGCCGCCGACGACGTCAAGGTGCAGATCACGCCGCGCCCGAAATGCGTCAAGGCCCCGGTGATCAAGAACACCGCCCTCGACCTGGCCCGGACCGAAGACCGCGTGTGCAGCATGGGCAGCGCGCAAAGCTTCGGCGTCGCCGGCTCGGTCGACGGCAACTCGGCCTGTGCCGACAGCATCTGGGAAATCCATGCGGTCGCGACCGACATGGAAACCGAGGCCAGCGTCGAAGTCACCCAGGGCGTGGCCGTACGCGTCGCGCGCGACGACGTCTCCAACAACTGCCCCTCCACCTGACCCGAAGGACAACGCCATGTTTCGCACCACCACCTTGCGCGCCCTTGCCCTCACGCTGTCGGGGGCCTTGGGCACCCTGTCGCTGCCGGCCGGCGCCGACGACATCGACATCTTCCTCGGCACCTCGGCCGGCACCAACGGCAACCCGCGCATCCTGATCGTGCTCGACAATACCTCGAACTGGGCGCGCCAGAACCAGAAATGGCCGGGCGGCGCGAGCCAAGGCCAGTCCGAAGCGAACGCCATCAAGCGCGTGCTGACCGAACTGGACGGCAGCGTGAGCCTGGGCCTGATGGAATTCGTCACCGGCGGCAATGCCAACCAGGACGGCGGCTTCATCCGCTACGCGATCCGGCCGATGGACGCGACCAACAAGGCGGCCTTCAGCACCGAGCTGACGGAAATCTACGGCGGCATCAACAGCCCGGACGAAAAGCGCAACTCGAACACGCCCTACGGCAACCTGATGTACGACGTCTACAATTATTTTTCTGGAGGCAATTCGTACACGCCGGGCGCGGTCGTGGCAAGCAAGGCCGACAGCGGCGGCTATGCCACCAACTACACCCGCTTCAAGTCGCCGCTGACCCTGGACAATATCTGCGGCAAGACTTTCGTCATCTTCATCGGCAATCCGAATTCCAGCGGCCCATCATCGGACACGGCGGACAACACCAACCTGCTCAAGACCCTGACCAACCAGCGCAACGCCGCCGGCACGCTGCTGCCGGTCACCCAGCTCGGGCTGCCGAACTTCAGCAGCCAGAGCATCAGCACCCCGACCACGATCGGCAGCACGGCCGCCTGCTACGCCAGCGCCACCGCCGCCGCGGCTGCCCTGCCCTCGTTTTCCGCTACCTGCAACGGCTATACCGACGGCTGCAGGATCGGCAACGCACTGCCCAATACCACGGGCGTCTGCACCGGCACCAACCGCCAGTTCAGCGTCGTCGCCACCGATACCGTCGTCACCAACGTCGCCACCGGCACCACCAGCACCGATACCGGACCGCGCAATGCCGACGAATGGGCGCGCCTGATGCACGACCGCGGCATCCCGCTCGGCACCGGCCTGCAGACCAACGTCACCACCTACACCATCGACGTCCACAACGCCCAGCCCAATGCCGAGCACACCTCGCTGATGCTGAGCATGGCGCGCGCCGGCGGCGGCAAGTATTTCATGGCCAAGAACGAACAGGCCATCGTCGACGCCATCAAGAACATCCTGATCGAAATCCAGGCCGTCAACACTACCTTCGCCTCGACCAGCCTGCCGGTGAACGCCACCAACCGCTCGCAGAACGAGAACCAGGTCTTCATCGGCATGTTCCGTCCCGACAAGGACGCCAGGCCGCGCTGGTTCGGCAACCTGAAACGCTATCAGCTGGTCGACAAGGCCGGCAGCATCGAACTGGGCGACGTCGACGGCAAGCTGGCCGTCAACACCAATACCGGCTTCGTGACGCCCTGCGCCACCAGCTATTGGACCAGCCACAGCGGCGACTACTGGGAAGACGTGAGCCTCGACCCGGCCCCGCTCGGCACCTGCACGACCTCGCCGTATGCGGCCCACCCATACTCGGACGCGCCGGACGGTCCATTCGTGGAAAAAGGCGGCGCCGCCCAGATTCTGCGGCAGGGCAACGCCCCTGCGGGCGGCACGACCTCGTACGCCGTCAACCGCACCATCCTGACCCAGACCGCCGCCGGGCTGGTCCCGCTGACCGTCGCCAATAGCGGCATGGACAACAACCTGGTGCGCTTCCTGCGCGGCGAAGACGTGAACAACGAAAAAACCGCCGGCTCGAACCAGAACACCCGCCCCTCGATCCATGGCGACGTGATCCACTCGCGCCCGCTGCCGGTGAATTTCGGCGCTGACAAGGGCGGGGTTACCGTCTTCTACGGCGCCAACGACGGCACCCTGCGCGCGCTCAATGCCAGCACCGGGGTCGAACGCTGGGCCTTCATGGCGCCGGAATTCTTCGACCGCCTGTCCCGCCTGCAAAGCAATTCGCCGCTGGTCGCCTATCCGAACATGCGTCCCCAGGCCATCACCCCGACCAAGAAAGATTATTTCTTCGACGGCTCGACCGGCATCTACCAGAATGCCGACAGCTCGGCCGTCTGGATCTACCCGACCATGCGCCGCGGCGGACGCATGATCTACGCCCTGGACGTGAGCAACCCGCAGTCGCCGGTCTACAAGTGGAAAGCCGGCTGCCCTAATCTCACCAACGACACCGACTGCACGCCGGGCATGGCGGCCATCGGCCAGACCTGGTCGACCCCGAGCCTGGCCTTCATCAAGGGCTATTACGAGGGCGCGCGCCCGGTCGTGGTGGTCGGCGGCGGCTATGACAGCTGCGAGGATGCCGATACCCGCACGCCCGACTGCAGCGCCACCAAGGGCAATGCCATCTTCGTGCTCGATGCCGATACCGGCGCGGTGATCCGTTCCTTCCCGACCACGCGCGCCGTCGCGGCCGACATCGCGATGGTCGACATCGACAACGATGCCAAGCCCGATTACGCCTACGCGGCCGACACCGGCGGCAAGCTGTACCGCATCGACTTCGTCGACGGCAGCCGTGCCGCGCTGGCCAGCGATGCCTGGACCGCGCGCGCCGTGGCCAGCACCGCCGGCAGCGGGCGCAAGTTCCTGTTCGCTCCCGCCCTGCTGGCCACCACCGGCTATGTCTACGTGGCCATCGGCAGCGGCGACCGCGAGCATCCGCTGACCGCCCAGTACCCGTTCACCACGGTCACCAACCGCTTTTACGTGTACAAGGACGACCTGGCGGCAGCGGCGAGCACCGCCGCGGTGGACCTGGACGCGCTCGCGAACTACACGGCGAACAATTCCTGCGACACACCGCCGGTGCTGCCGAGCAGCAGCCTCAAGGGATGGTTCATGAACCTGACGGCCCATGGTGCGGGCGAACAGGTGGTGACCTCGGCGCTGATCGCCGGCGGCATGGTCACCTTCAGCACCAACCGCCCGATCGCGGCTGCCCTGGGCACCTGCTCGAACCTGCTGGGCGAAGCGCGCGGCTACTGGGTCAACCTGCTCAACGGTTCCGGGGCGATCGGCGTGGGCGGCACCTGCGGCGGCCAGCGCTCCTCGGCCTTCGTGGGCGGCGGCCTGCCTCCTTCGCCGGTGCTGGCAACCGGCGTGCCGATCCTCGACGCCAATGGCGTAGCCCGGGCCACCACCGTCGTGATCGGGGCGGTGCAGAAGGGCGAAGGGGCCAGCGTGCCGATCGCGCCGCAGCGCATCCGTCCCGCCATCAACTCGCGGCGCAAGCGCGCCTACAGCTACACCTCGGGCGCCGACTAGGCACTTGTAGCCGGCCGGGGGAAGCGCACCGTCACGCGCATGCCCTGGCCGCCCGGTCCGTCGGCCAGGGCGATCCTGGCCCCGTGCGCGAGCGCGATATCGCGCACGATCGCCAGGCCCAGGCCGCTGCCCTCGGTCTTGTCGTCCAGCCGCACGAAACGCTCGAATACCTGGACGCGCCGCTCAGGTGCAATACCCGGCCCGCTGTCTTCCACCGCGAACAGGGCCGCTTCCGCCTCCTCCCTCGTCGACACCGTCACGCGCCCGCCCGCGGGCGTATAGCGCAGCGCGTTGTCGACCAGGTTGTCCACCAGGTCGCGCAGCAGGTAGGGATCGCCATTGATCCGCGCCGCGCCCAGCTCGAAGCCGAGGTCGATCTGCTTGCGCGCCGCCTGCTCCACGAAGGGCTGCACCGCCCCGGCCACCAGCTGCGCCAGGTCGAGCGGCGCCAGCTGCGCCCGCCCGAACCGGTCAGGGCCGGCGCGCTCGAGCGAGAGCAGCTGGTTGGCCTGGCGAATCAGGCGCTCGTTGGCGGCCAGCAGCAGAGCCAGCGCCTGCCCGGTTTCGGGATCGCCCCGATGGCGCGCCGCCAGCCATTCGAGCTGCAGGCGCAGCCCGGCCAGCGGCGTACGCAACTGGTGGGCCACGTTGGCGCGGAAGGCATCCTGGGCCCGGGCGCCGGCGGCGATCCGCCCGAGCAACGCATTGAAGGCCCCGACCACCGGCGCGAGCTCGCGCGGCATGCCGGCGTCGTCGAGCGTGGCCAGGTCGGCGCTGCCGCGCGCGTCGAGCCGGGCGCGCAGCCGCGCCAGCGGCGCCAGGCCATTGCCGACGGAAAACCACACCAGCCCGACCAGCGCCATGCTAAACAGGACTTCGAGCAACACCAGCGCGCGCACAATGGCCGAGCGCACCTGCTGGCGCTGCAGCAGGGTCCGCGCAACACCGACCTCCACCGGCCCGCTTGGGGTCGCCACCAGCACGCTCGCGGCGCGCACCGGCTGGCCGTGCATGCGGGCATCGCGCACCATGGGGCCCTTGGTGCGCTGCGGGAAGGCGGGATCGCCCGCCAGCACCCGGCCGCCGCTGCTGCGCACCACGAACCAGCTGGCGTCGGGCGCGCCCGCCCCCAGCACGCGCGCGGCCGCTTCCGGCAGCTCGACATGCAGCGCGCCGCCCTCGGCGCGCACGCGCGTGGCCATGCCGGTAGCGGCGTCGAGCAAGCCCTGGTCGAAGGCCAGCTGGGCCGGCGTCCAGGCCAGCAGGTAGGTCAATGCGGCGGCGAGCAGGTTGAAGATGAGGATGGGCGCGACCAGCCACTTGAGCAGGCGCAGGCGGATGCTGGTCATGGACGGTCGCCGCGCGTGTTCAAGCCGCTTCGAGCAGGTAGCCGAAGCCCCGGATGGTGCGGATCGCCACCCCGGCGCCCTCGAGCTTCAGGCGCAGGCGCGAGATGTAGACTTCGACCGCGTTGAGGGTCAGGTCGTCGCCATAAGGCACGATGGTGTCGATGATCTGTTGCTTCGAAACTACCCGGCCAGCCTGCAGCAGCAGGTATTCGAGCACGGCCCATTCGCGCGCCGACAGCTCCAGGAGGCGTTCGCCTATGCGGGCGCGGCGGGAAGCACTGTCGAGTTTGAGCAGCCCCAGGCCGACCTGGGCGGGCGCCACGGCATGGCGCCGGGCGAGGGCGCGGATGCGCGCGACCAGTTCGGCGGTGGCGAAGGGCTTGACCAGGTAATCGTCGGCGCCCAGCTCCAGCCCGCGCACCCGGTCCTCGACCGCGTCGCGCGCGGTGAGCAGCAATACCGGGGTGGCGCTACCGCGCGCGCGCAGGCGCCGCACCACTTCGAAACCGTCGATGCCGGGCAGGCCGATGTCGAGCACCACCACTGCGGGCGGGTTGCCCTGCAGGCGGGCGTCGGCCGCCGGGCCGTCGCGCACCAGTTCTACCTGCATGTCCTGGGCGCCAAGCGCGCGCAACAGGCCGTCGGCGAGCACAGCATCGTCTTCAACCAACAACAAAGGCAGGGGCATCGTGGGATCGGGGCAAAAAAAGACAGGCCCATTATGCTGGATTTCGTTGCCGCGGCCAAAAAAACCGCCTAAAAACTGCATTTCGCCCAGTAGGACTGGGCTGACAAATGTTTATGCGCCAAGCCTACACAGGTGCGACTGCTAATCTTATGTTCGGCAACGGACTATAGCTTTAATGTTCACACATCGCGATGAGGCAACGAAAGAGTGCCTCACCAGTCGCCCCCGATGCACGTTAGAGATAAGAGGACAACAAATGAACAGCACTCAATTTGGCGGTATGCAAAAAGCCCAGAACAAGATTCCAGCCACGAGTGAAGCAATGAAATCAACGTCCCGCCCTGTTGTCAGCTATAGCGGCACCCAGCAGAACGAGCTGCTCGGCGCCCTGCCCCGTCCAGACCTGGAAAGCCTGTTTGAACAACTGGAACTCGTTCCACTGCCATTCGGCAAAGAGTTGTTTGAGTATGGCAGCAAACTCGAATACGTGTATTTCCCGACCACCGCAATCGTGTCGCTGCTGTATGTGATGGAAGACGGCGCCACCACCGAAATCGCCGTGGTCGGCCATGAAGGCGCGGTCGGCGTGTCGCTGTTCATGGGCGAGCGCGCTACCTGCAGCGCCGTGGTCCAGAGCGCTGGCTACGGCTACCGCCTCAAGACCCAGTTCCTGCGCGACGCCTTCAACCGCGGCGGCGCCCTGCCCCAGCTCCTGATGCGCTACACCAACGCCCTGTTTGCCCAGATGGCCCAGAACGCCGTCGGCGGCCGCCACAGCTCGATCGAGCAGAAGCTGTGCCGCTGGCTGCTCGACCGCCTGGACCGCTCGGCCAGCAACGAGCTGAAAGTGACCCAGGAACTCATCTCGATCATGCTGGGCGTGCGCCGCGAGAGCATCACCGCAGCCGCCGGCAAGCTGCAGGACGAAGGCCTGATCCAGTACCGCCGCGGCAATATCACCGTGCTCGATCGTGCAGGCCTGGAAGACTATGCCGGCGAATGCTACAAGGTCGCCAAGTCGGAATACGACCGCCTTCTGCTCGACGTAGCGCGCTAAGAACTGACCGGCGTCCCACTGGACGCTGTATCCGAAGGGGTCTCCGGCAATGCCGCAGGCCCCTTTTCATTTGCGGGGCCACCCAGGGCCGGCGCCGCGGCACTGAAACCCGTGCCCATGACGCTGGCCAGCGCCGCACCTGCCGCCGTGCCCTCGCCACCCGGGGCCGCAGCGGGCAGCCAGGCGCGCACGCAGGTTCCCACGCCGTTGACGCCGCGCTCGACCGACAGGCGCCCGCCCAGCAGCAGCGCGCGTTCGCGCATGCCCAGCAGGCCATGCGACTTCGACCTTGTCATGGCATCCGGGGGGATGCCGATGCCGTCATCGGTGATTTCCAGGTCCCAACCGTCCAGCTCCTGGCTCAGGTTGACGATCACCGTGCGCGCCTGTGCATACTTGGCGATATTGTTCAGGGCTTCCTGGGTGATGCGGAACAGCGCGATGGCCTGCATCGGGCCGGCCACATCCGCCTTCGGGTCGATCAGCGCGTCGCAGTCGAGCGCGGTCACGCGGGCATAATCGGCGCAATAACTCTGCAGGGCAGCCGACAGGCCCATGTTGTCGAGCAAGCTGGGGCGCAGGTTCTCGATGATGCGGCGCTTGAGCTGGACTGTGTCGACCAGGGTCTTGCGCGCGCGCCCGAGCTTGGACGCCAGTTCCGGGTGGGTGCTGCGCAATTGTTCGGCCACCGTGGTCAAGTCCATGCCGATCGCGGTGAGGTTGGCGCCCATCTCGTCGTGCAGCTCGCGCGCCAGTCGCGATTTTTCTTCCTCCTGCACCCGGATCAGGTGGCGCGACAGCACCGAGAGCTGCTCGGTGCGCTCGGCGACGATGTGCTCGAGCGTGTCGTTGGTCTGCTGCAGGGCGCGCTCGGCCGACAGGCGCAGCCCGAAACTGCGCTGCACCAGGTTATAAAACAGCAAGATCACCAGAATTGCCACCCCATTGATGCCGGCGCCCAACAGCACGGTCCAGCGCGACTGCTTGTAGAACGCGGCGGTGCGGGCGGCAAACAATTCGTTCTGCTCGCGCGTCATGATCACCACCTGCAACCGGATCTCGTCCATCTGGCCGCGCTCGTCGGCTGCCGCGGAAATGGCGACGATGTCGACCAGGCCGCCCTGGCGGTAGACTTCGAGCGACTGGTGCATCAGGGCGAGCTTGCGCAGTACGAGCGTGCGCAGCTGCGCCAGGTTCCTGGTTTGCGAGGGGTTATCGGCCAGCAGCACCCCAAGGGCGCGCAATTGGCTGTCGAGTTGCTGCGGCGCCGCATGCAAGGCGTTCAGGTTGACGTCGGCGCCCGACAGAAAATAGCCACGCAAGCCACTTTCGGCATCGGTGACCAGCAGGTTCAGGTATTGAAGTTCGTCGGATACGCGCGCAGTCTGGGCCTGCCAGGCATTCGCCGAGCGCAGGTCGTCGAGGTTGCGCACCAGAAAGACCGCATTGATGACCAGGATGACGACGCAGGCCGCGCACAGCAGGGTCTTGGAGAGCGGCAGCCCTTGGGGCGGCTTGCCGTCGTGGGCGGTAGAGAAATACATGAGCTTCCTTTCGCGCAACTGATTCCGTCCGGCACGATTATAGTCGTGTAGACGAATTGTTGCAGAGCAAAACGGCTGCGGTGCGAAGAAGCGTTGTGCAAGGAAGAATGATCCTTGCAGAAGTAAAAACGCGCCCTGTAGGGGCGCGGTGGCAACTCAATCGAGCAGGTTGTTCTTCATGGCGTAATAGGTCAGGTCACTATTGGACTGCAGCCCCATTTTCTCCATGATGCGGGTCCGGTAGGTGGACACGGTCTTGATCGACAGCGACAGCGCATTGCCGATATCCGATACCGTTGCGCCCTTGGCCAGGCGCAGGAATACCTGGAATTCGCGGTCCGACAGCTCGGTGTGCAGAGCCGTGTTCGGGTCGCGGTCGAAGCTTTGCGCGAGCAGTTCGCCCACGGTCGAGCTCACGTAACGGCGGCCCTGGTACACGGTGCGCACGGCCGTCTTGAGCTCGTCGGCCTCGCATTCCTTGTTCAGGTAGCCGTTGGCGCCCATCTTGAACAGGTTCAGCGCGTATTGCTGTGCCGGATAACCCGACAGGATCAGCACCGGCAAGTTAGGCTGGCCCTGGCGGATGGTGCGCAGAATATCGATGCCGCTCTGGTCGGGCATGGCGATGTCGAGCAAAAGCACGTCGCAAATCTCGCGGCGTGCGATATCGAGGGCTTCACGCCCGGTAGCGCCCTCGGCCACGACTTCGAAGTCGCCCGACGACGAGAAAATCTGTTTGAAACCTGCTCTAACTATTTGGTGATCGTCACAAATGGCAACGCGTATCATTGTCTTCCCTTAAATTTTCCCTGTTCAGGAAAGTGCCAGGTCCGTCTCCACGCCCCGGCTTGCATGCATTCAATTCGGCATGCCCGCAGGTGACATTCTAACACTCCGGCGCTGAGCATCAATACCGCACGCTTCTGCTGAGTTACGAAAAATGCACTGGCGGATGGCGTCTGCAAGACGGACGCTGCGGGACGCTGCCCGCGGCGTTCCAGAGAGCTTGTTAAAACAAGCTCACAAGGTGGCTAGGCGTGCCTGCTGCCGTGCTTGAGGACCGCAAGGATCTCCAGCAGCTCGGCGCGCACCCCGTCGATATCGATCGCCGGCACGCTTGGTACCGGTTCAGGCTCGACGGCCATCGCCAGGTTGTGGTGGCGGCCGTCGAGGCGGTTGCGGGCGCCGCTGATGGTAAAGCCCTGCTCGTACAGCAATTCGCGGATGCGCCGGATCAGCAGCACCTCGTGGTGCTGGTAGTAGCGGCGGTTACCCCGGCGTTTGACGGGCTTGAGCTGGGTGAATTCCTGCTCCCAGTAGCGCAGCACGTGGGGTTTGACCCCGCACAGGTCGCTGACTTCCCCGATCGTGAAATAACGCTTGGCCGGGATCGGCGGCAGCACGGCCAGTTCGGTTTTATTGGGGCGGTCGCTCATCTAGGACTCAGGCGGCGCGGGCCAGCGAACTGCTAGCGGGACTGGCCTCTTCGACCATTCCCTTGAGTTTCTGGCTGGCGTGGAAAGTCACGACGCGGCGCGCCGTGATGGGAATTTCTTCCCCTGTTTTTGGATTGCGGCCGGGCCGCTGCGGCTTGTCGCGCAACTGGAAGTTGCCGAAGCCGGACAGCTTGACTGCTTCGCCACGCTCGAGCGCATTGCGGATTTCGTCAAAGAAGGTTTCCACCATGTCCTTGGCTTCGCGCTTGTTCAGGCCAACCTGCTCGAAGAGCAGCTCGGCCAGCTCGGCCTTGGTCAGGGTCGGCAGGCCTTTCTCTGCTTCAGCCCGCACTCGCGCCACATGCATCGCGCGATGCAGATCAGCCGCCAGTGCTTCCTGGAACACGGTCGAGTCAACGTCGTTGTTGTTAATTTTGAAGCCCTACCTTCAGTAAAAGCTAAGTTTTGGGAGATTACGCACGCAGCCTGGCGCCGAGTTTTGTTTCGGCAGCCTGGGCGATTGCAGCCATGATGGCATCCACCGCCTCGTCTTGCAGCGTCGATTGAGTATCTTGCAAGCTAAAGCGGAAAGCAAGACTTTTTTCATCCATCTCCAAACCCTTGCCGCGGTATTCATCAAACAAAACAACGGCTTGCACGATCTTTCCAGAAGGATTCGAGGCGATTTCGGCCTGGAAGGTGTCCAGCACATCCTGGGCTGGAACGCCCTGCTTCACCACCAGCGCCAGGTCGCGCGTGGCGCCCGGGAACTTCGAAATCTCGGCATAGACCGGCACGCTGCGCCCGCGCAGCGCGTCGGCATCGACCTCGAACAGGACCGGCGCCTGCGGCAGGTCGTAGTTCTGCAGCCAGCGCGGATGCAGCTCGCCGATGAAGCCGATGGTCTTGCCCTCGAGCTCGACGATGGCGCTGCGGCCCGGATGCAGGGCCGGGTGCTCGCCCTTCACGAAGCGCAAGGTAGTTGGTGCAAACAGGGCCTCGAGGTCGGCCTTGACGTCGAAATAATCGACGGCGCGGCTCTTCTCGCTCCACTGCTCGTCCAGTGCCGGGCCGTAGGCGATGGCGGCGACGCGCTTGGGCTGCTCGAAACCGGCCACCGACAGCGGGCCGTCCTCGATTGCCGGGTTGCGCTTGAACACGCCGCCGACTTCGAACACGCGCACGCGGCCGGCCTTGCGGTTGATGTTGTAGCGCACGTTGGCGACCAGGCTGCCCACCAGGTTCGAGCGCATCACGCTCATCTGGCTGGCGATCGGGTTCTGCAGGCGGATCGGGTCGCTGTTGCCGGCGAAATCCTGTTCCCACTGCGTTTCCACGAAGCTCATGTTGACCACTTCCTGGTAGCCGAGGTCGGCCAACTGGTGGCGGATCGCGAACAGCGAGCGGGTATTCTCCGGTTCGACCAGCATGGCGGTCGGCGCCACCGGCGGACGGGTCGGGATGTTCTCGAAGCCGTAGACGCGCGCGACTTCCTCGATCAGGTCTTCCTCGATCTCGATGTCGAACCGGTAGGACGGCGACGTAACGTGGAACACACCATCAGCGAACGTGAACGGCAGCTGTAGACGGGTGAAGATGTCGGCCACCACCTCATCGGTGAGCGGCACGCCGATGACTTTCGCGGCGCGCGCGGTGCGCATCGCGACGGGTTGGCGCTGCGGCAGGTTGACCGACTGGTCATCGACCGGGCCGACCTTGGTATCGTCGGTGCCGCAGATCTCGACGATCAGGGCGGTAATGCGCTCGATGTGCTCGACCGTGGTCGCGTAATCGACGCCGCGCTCGAAGCGGTGGGCCGCATCGGTCGAGAAGTTGAACTTGCGGGCACGGCCCTGGATGGCGTTCGGCCACCAGAAGGCCGCTTCCAGGTAGATATCGGTGGTGTCCAGGGTGACGGCCGTGGAATCGCCGCCCATGATGCCGGCGAGCGATTCGATCTCTTTGTCATCCGCGATCACGCCGATCCATTCGTCGATCTCGACCGTGTTGCCGTTCAGGAGCTTGAGCGACTCGCCGTGGCGGCCCCAGCGCACGTCGAGGCCGCCGTGGATCTTGTTCATGTCGAAGACGTGCGACGGACGCCCCAACTCGAGCATGACATAGTTCGAGATGTCCACCAGTGCCGACACCGAGCGCTGGCCGCTGCGCTCGAGGCGCTGCTTCATCCAGTCCGGGGTGGCCGCGCGCGCGTCCAGGCCGCGGATGACGCGGCCCGAGAAGCGGCCGCACAGGTCGGGCGCCGAGATTGTTACCGGCAGGGTTTCATCCAGGGTTACCGAAACCTGCCGGGTGGTCGGCACGTGCAGCGGCGTGCCGGTCAGGGCGGCGACTTCGCGCGCCACGCCCAGCACCGACAGGCAGTCCGCCTTGTTCGGGGTCAGCTTGATGGTGAACTTCAGGTCGTCCAGGCCAAGGTAGTCGCGGATATTGGTGCCGACCGGTGCGTCAGCGGGCAGTTCCATCAGGCCATTGCTCTCTTCCGAGATCTTGAGCTCTTTCGCCGAGCACATCATGCCCTGCGACTCGACGCCGCGTAATTTTCCGGCCTTGATCTCGAAGGGCTTGCCGTCGCTGCCTGGCGGCAGCATGGCGCCGGACATGGCGCAGATCGCCTTCATGCCCGCGCGCACATTCGGTGCGCCGCAGACGATATTCAGCAGGGTGCCGGTGCCGACGTCCACCTGGCAGACGTTGAGGCGGTCGGCGTTCGGGTGCTTGGCCACTTCCTTGACCTCGGCCACGACCACGTTCGAGAACGGCGGCGCGACGGCTTCGACTTCCTCGACTTCCAGGCCGGACATCGTCAGCAGGTGGGACAGTTCATTCGAGCCCATTGCCGGGTTAACCATGGAACGGAGCCAGTTTTCGGAGAATTGCATAATTTTTGCCTTGTCCTGCGTATTTTTATGGAATCAGCACCACTCAAATGGGCTTCAGAAACCGTAGCGAGCGGCGGCAGTTTCGGTAGAGAAGCGCAGCTCTACTTTAGTACAGCCGGTCCGCCGGTGCGGAGCATCGCAGACCGAAGATGCAACGCGCAGCAGGTTTATGAGGTCCATTTTTAATTGAACTGCTTTAGGAACCGTAGATCGCCTTCATAGAAGAGGCGCAGGTCGTTGATCCCATAACGCAGCATGGCCAGGCGCTCCAGGCCGGAGCCGAACGCGAAACCGATGAACTTTTCCGGGTCCAGCCCGAAGTTGCGCACCACGGCCGGATGGACCTGGCCAGCGCCCGACACTTCCAGCCAGCGGCCCTTGAGCGGACCGGAACCGAAGGCGATGTCGATCTCGGCCGACGGTTCGGTGAAGGGGAAATAGGACGGGCGGAAACGCACCTCCAGGTCGTCGGTCTCGAAGAAGGCCTTGACGAAGTTCAGGTAGACGCCCTTGAGGTCGGCGAACGAGATGTCTTCGCCGATCCACAGGCCTTCGACCTGGTGGAACATCGGCGAGTGGGTCGCATCGCTGTCGACGCGATAGGTGCGACCCGGCGCGATCACCTTGATTGGCGGCGTGTGAGTGCGCGCATAACGCACCTGCATCGGGCTGGTATGGGTGCGCAGCAGCAAGGGCTTGCCCGTGCTGTCATTGCCTTCGATATAGAAGGTGTCCTGCATCGAACGGGCCGGGTGGTTTTCCGGGCTGTTCAGCGCGGTGAAATTGGTCCAGTCGTTTTCGATTTCCGGGCCGTCGGCCACGTCGAAACCGATCGAGCGGAAGATCTGCTCGACGCGCTCCCAGGTGCGCATCACCGGATGCAGGCCCCCTTTGCTGCGGCCGCGGCCCGGCAGGGTCACGTCGATCGACTCGGCATTCAGGCGTTCCTGCAGTTGGGCCATGGCCAGCGCTTCGCGGCGGCCGGTCAATGCGCTTTCGATTTTTTCTTTTGCGGCATTGATCAGGGCGCCCTGCGCCTTGCGCTGTTCAGGGTCGAGCTTGCCGAGGCCCTTCATCAGGTCCGTGACCCGGCCGGTCTTGCCGAGGTATCTGGCTTTTGCATTTTCGAGCGCGGCGGCGTCGGGGGCGGCGCTAAAGTCAGCCTGGGCCGAGACGACGAGTTCTTCGAGCGTGTGCATGCTTGTTGTTTTCCTGTCTGAGGTGGCAGGCGCCACAATCAAAAACGGGACACAGGTATTAGCTGTGCCCCGCTCTTTTAGCACCGCATTACTGCGGAGCTTGTCTTGCTAGCGAACTGCTATCAAGCAGCCAGCTTGGCCTGGACGGCGCTGACAATCGCGGCGAATGCCGGCTTGTCATGCACAGCCATGTCGGCCAGGACTTTACGGTCCAGTTCAATTCCGGACTTCTTCAGGCCGTTCATGAACACGCTGTAGGTCATACCGTGCGAACGCGACGCTGCGTTGATACGGGTGATCCACAGTGCGCGGAAGACGCGCTTCTTGTTGCGGCGATCGCGGTATGCATACTGACCAGCGCGCATGACTGCTTGCTTGGCAACGCGATAGACCTTGCTGCGGCGACCACGGTAACCTTTAGCAAGGGCAAGAACTTTCTTGTGACGGGCACGTGCAGTAACCCCACGTTTAACTCTAGGCATATTAGCTCCTTAGTATGTGAGATTAAGCAGACGGCATCATGCGGTAGACGCTAGTCACGTCCGACGCATTGATGTTGCGGGTGCCACGCAGCTGACGCTTGTTCTTGGTGGTCTTCTTGGTCAGGATGTGACGCTTGAACGCCATACCCGATTTGACGGTACCACCTGGACGCACGCGGAAACGCTTCTTCGCGCTGCTTTTGGTTTTCATTTTTGGCATAGTCATCTGTCCGGACTAGGGACAGCCTCATATGGGACAGGATTGCAGGTGGCAGCGATGCTGCTCTTGGATGCCTACTTTCGCTTGTCTTGCAGTCGGTGTGCAATGCATCGCGCGCCGGCTACAACCTGTTTCGAAAAACAGGAACCGCAGATGATAGCACAGGTCGTGGGGGAATTGTTGGGGCGGGGATGGGGTTTTGATGCGGGCTGTGCAGGTTGCCAACGCCTCCGTCAAACCCGTCACCGCTGATCCGTCGTCCCGGCGAAGGCCGGGACCCAGTTCCCGCGCGCGGCAAAAACCACTTGGGCTCCCGCCTTCGCGGGAACGACGTGCAAAAAAACCACCCACAAACGAACGCGGGCCGCGGCCGGATGCAGCTCACGCTGGCATCCGGGCCCGGCCCGGCAATCGATCCTTGAAGAATTACTTCTTCTTCTTCGGCGCAACGATCATGATCATCTGGCGACCCTCGAGCTTTGGGAACTGCTCGACCTGGCCGACTTCTTCGAGGTCGCCGCGCAGGCGCTCGAGCATGCGCATGCCGATGTCCTGGTGCGCCATTTCACGGCCGCGGAAACGCAGCGTGATCTTGGTCTTGTCGCCCTCTTCCAGGAACTTGATGAGGTTGCGCAGCTTGATGCTGTAGTCGCCTTCATCGGTACCCGGACGGAATTTGACTTCCTTGACCTGGATGATCTTCTGCTTCAGCTTCGCTTCGTGCGCCTTCTTCTGCTCGGAGTACTTGAACTTGCCGTAGTCCATCAGGCGGCAGACTGGCGGCACCGCGGTCGGCGCGATCTCCACCAGGTCGACGTTCAGCTCTTCGGCCATGCGGAACGCGTCCGCCAGGCTGACGATGCCCAATGGTTCGTTCTCTACACCGTTCAGGCGCATTTCGGGATGGGTGATTTCGCCGTTGATGCGATTCTGCTTGTCAGTAGCTATGTTGTTTCCTTTGAAAGTATTTGAGTCGACCGGCGCTTATTTTACTTCTTTCGTCTTGGCGGCAACTTCAGCCACCAGACGCTCCACGAGCTCGTCGACAGGCATGACGCCGAGGTCGACATTGCCGCGGGCACGCACGGCCACAGTGTTGGATTCCCGCTCCTTGTCGCCGATAACTAGAATATATGGCAACTTTTGCACGGAATGCTCCCGTATTTTATAAGTAATCTTCTCGTTCCGCAAATCAGCGTGAACGCGCAGGCCCGCTTTCTTCAGCTTTGCCGCTACTTCTTTCACATAATCTGCCTGTGCATCCGAGATGTTCAGTACCGCGACCTGCACTGGCGCCAGCCACATCGGCAGTGCGCCGGCGTAGTTTTCGATCAGGATGCCGATGAAACGTTCCATCGAACCGACGATCGCGCGGTGCAGCATCACCGGCACCTTGCGGGTGTTGTCTTCGGCGACATATTCCGCACCGAGGCGTCCCGGCATCGAGAAGTCGACCTGCATGGTGCCGACCTGCCATGGGCGACCCAGGCTGTCCTTGAGGTGGTATTCGATCTTCGGGCCATAGAAGGCGCCCTCGCCCGGCAGCTCGGTCCACTCCACGCCGCAGGCGCGCAGCGCCGAGCGCAGCGCTTCTTCGGCCTCGTCCCAGACTTCGTCGGTGCCGATGCGGCTTTCCGGACGCAGCGCCAGCTTGACGTCGATGTTGCTGAAGCCGAAGTCGTCATACACTTCCATCGCCTGGGCGTGGAAGGCGGTGACTTCCGCCTCGATCTGCTCTTCGGTGCAGAACACGTGGCCATCGTCCTGGGTGAAACCGCGCACGCGCATGATGCCGTGCAGCGCGCCGGACGATTCGTTGCGGTGGCACTGGCCGAATTCGCCGTAGCGCAGCGGCAGGTCGCGGTAGCTCTTCATGCCCGAGTTATAGATCTGCACGTGGCCCGGGCAGTTCATCGGCTTGAGCGCGTACGAGCGGTTCTCCGACTCGGTCGTGAACATGTTCTCGCGATAGTTGTCCCAGTGACCGGTCTTCTGCCACAGCGTGACGTCCAGGATCTGCGGGGCCTTGACTTCGTCGTAGCCGTTGACCTGGTATTTATGGCGCATGTACTGCTCGACCTGCTGCCAGACGGTCCAGCCCTTCGGGTGCCAGAAGATCAGGCCCGGGGCTTCTTCCTGGAAGTGGAACAGGTCCAGCGCCTTGCCGAGCTTGCGGTGGTCGCGCTTTTCCGCTTCTTCCAGCATGTGCAGGTACTGCTCCTGGTCTTCCTTCCTGGCCCAGGCGGTGCCGTAGACGCGCTGCAGCATCTCGTTCTTCGAGTCGCCGCGCCAGTAGGCGCCGGCCAGCTTCATCAGCTTGAACACCTTCAGCTTGCCCGAAGACGGCACGTGCGGGCCGCGGCACAGGTCGGTGAAGCTGCCTTCCGAATACAGCGAGACATCCTCGCCGGCAGGGATCGAGGAGATGATCTCGGCCTTGTACTCTTCGCCGATCGACTTGAAATAGGCAACCGCCTCGTCGCGCGGCAGCACCTTGCGGGTGACCGGCTCGTCCTTCTTGGCCAGTTCGACCATCTTCTTTTCGATCTTGGCCAGGTCGTCCGGGGTGAACGGGCGCTTGTACGAGAAGTCGTAATAGAAGCCGTTTTCGATGACCGGGCCGATGGTGACCTGGGCTTCCGGGAACAGTTCCTTCACCGCGTGCGCCAGCAGGTGGGCGGTCGAGTGGCGGATCACGTCCAGGCCTTCCGGATCGCGGTCGGTGACGATCGCCAGGTCGGCGTCATCCCCGATCAGGAACGAGGTGTCGACCACCTTGCCGTTGACCTTGCCAGCGAGCGCGGCCTTGCCGAGGCTGGTGGCGATGCTGGACGCCACCTGGGCCACCGTGACGGGACCGTCGAACTGACGGCTGGAGCCATCTGGAAGTCGAACGTTGAGCATGCTGTTCTCCAATTGGCGCGCCGCGCCGCTAAAAGTTAACGAGTTTGAAAGCTGAATCCGTTGGACGAAAAAAAACGCGCACCAGGCGCGTTTGTTTCAGTGTGTTGAGCAAAAGAACACCATACCGCGTCTAGCGATTCCCCCACAACCAGGTTGTAGTTCGCGGTGTCATAACCGTGGATGCCTTTCTCGCTCTTACTTGTGGGAGCCCGATTAATCGGGAAACCCTGTGTATTCTGGTGGGCGGTGCAGAATTCGAATCTGCGACCCCTTGGATGTCGACCAAGTATTCTAACCAGCTGAACTAACCGCCCAATCCCTGCATTATAAGGAGCGCACCCTCGTTCTGCAAGGCTTGTCACGGAAAAAGTTTCCTGGCGAGCCTGCCTGCCCTCGCGGCCAGCCTTTGCTTTACACTCTCGGGCATAACAAAACGCCATTCCCATGATGCCTGCCCAGCCCGCCGAACGCTCTTCCGCCCACCTGCACGCCCACCTCGACGGCGACGCGCGCCACACCCATACCATCGAGGGCCGCAGCCAGACGGCGCTCTCGGTCGCCCTCGGCATGACGCTGCTGTTCGCTGTCGTCGAGGTCGTGACGGGCTTCATATCGAATTCGCTGGCGCTGATCTCGGATGCCGGCCACATGGTCACCGATGCCGCCGCGCTCGGCCTGGCGCTGATGGCGCAGGCCATCGCCAGCCGCCCGCCCTCCAGCCGCCATTCCTTCGGCCTGGTGCGCGCCGAAGCGCTGGCGGCGTTCGTCAACAGCCTGGCGATGCTCGCCCTCGTGGCCTGGATCGCCTGGGAAGCGGCCCAGCGCCTCCTGCATCCCGAACCGGTGCAGGGCGGTGTAGTGCTGGTGGTGGCGGCGATCGGCGCCTGCATCAACCTGATCGTGGCCTGGGTGCTCTCGCGCGACAACCAGAGCATCAATACCCGCGCGGCGCTGGTCAACGTCATGGGCGACTTGCTCGGCTCGCTGGCGGCGATCGCTTCCGGCGCCATCATCTACTTTACGGGCTGGGTGCGGGTCGACCCGATCCTGTCGATCTTCGTGGCGCTGCTGATCCTGCGCTCGACCGGCGGCATCCTGCGCGAGTCCTATCACTTCCTGATGGAGGGCGTACCTAGCGGGATCGATTACCTGGAAGTGGGCGCCGACCTCAAGGAAGTTAGCGGCGTGCTGGACGTGCATGACCTTCACGTCTGGGACATGTCGCCCGGCCACCCTGCCCTCATCGGCCACCTGGAAATCGCCAGCCTCGACCAGTGGCCGGCCGTGCTCGACGCCGTGCGCGCGATGCTGCGCGCCAAGCACGGCATCGACCACGTGACCCTCCAGCCGGAGGCGGCGGGCGGCAAGTCCTTGTAAGCCCGCTCTTACTTCGTCCTGGCCCGCACGCCGATAGTCGCCTGACGGGCTGCTGCGGATAATCCAGGGATGGACTGCGATCGCACCGTTTTCGACACCCTCATCATTGGCGGCGGCCCAGCCGGACTGACGGCCGCCGTTTACCTGCGTCGCTTCACGCGGCATGTCGCGCTGGTCGACAAGGGCAACAGCCGGCTTTCCTGGATTCCCGTCTCGCACAATTACCCGGGCTTCCCTGAAGGTATCAACGGCAAGCTCCTGCTGGAAAACCTGCGCAAGCAGCTGGCCAACTATGGCGGCAGCGCCATGCCCGGCGAGATCCAGAGCCTGCGCATCGAGGACGGACATTTCGTCGGCGTGTACGCTCCCGCCGATGGCAGCGGCACTTGCGAACTGCGCGCGCTGACGGTGCTGCTGGCCACCGGCGTGGCCGACGTCGGCATGCCGGTCGAGCGCTGGGACGAGGCCGTGCTCTCCGGCGCGGTGCGCCTGTGCCCCGTGTGCGACGGCTGGGACGTGATCGACAAGCGCATCGGCGTGGTCACCTCCGAGATCAACCCGGTCGGCCACGCTCTCTTCATGCGCACCTTCAGCGCCGACGTACTGCTGTTCGAACGCACCGCCGAATCGGCCCTGAACGACGAGGAAAAGCAGCAACTGGCCGCGGCCCGGGTTCGCCACATCACCTCGCCGCTGGCCGGCGTCTCGATGAGCAAGGACATGAAGCCCGTCCTGCATACGAAAGACGGCGAAGACTATCCCTGCGACGTGTTCTACCCGATGCTGGGCGAGAACGCGCGCTCGGACCTGGCCAGCCAACTGGGCGCAGAGACGGTGGAATGTGGCAAGCTGCTGGTGGACGATCATTGCCGCACGGCGGTGCCGGGGCTGTTTGCCATCGGCGACGTCACGCGCGGGCTGAACCAGATCGCGGTGGCGACCGGGCAGGCGGCGCTGGCGGCAACGACGATTCACAATACGCTGCCGTGGGCGCTGCGCCAGCCGGTGGTATAACCGATTGCATCCGCGGCCTGGCCCGGAGTGCATACCCGGTATCGCGGTAAACGAAAAACAGCGCTGTCCTGCTGGACAGCGCTGTCTTAGGCTAGTGCACCGGTATTACGGCGCGATTGCCGGCGCCAGGGGCTGGCGAGGAGTACCGCCGCCGCCGATGCTCGTGGCAGAGTTGTTATTCACCACGTTCAGGGCCTTGGCCAGACGCTGGATGTCGCGAACCCATGGTGTAGCGGCTTGCACTTTCTGCTCCATATCGAAGCCCCAATCCGCCTTGAACTCGTTGCGCTTGGAACCGTCAGGACCTTCTTCGGCATTGAAGTCGAAACCAGGTGCATACGTGTCATCGACAATGTAGGCGCCGTAGTTCTGCAAGGTCCAGGCGAGCTGCTTGGCAGGCTCGGTTTCCAGGCCCAGCGACGCGATCGAAACGGAGGCCGGAAGGGCGAGCAACGCACCCATCTTCATCGCCGTGTTGCCATTGCCGTTGGCGGTACCGTAATGGCCGACCGCATAGCTATCGGACGTCACCGCAGGCCAACGCGAGCAAGCTGCGCGGGTGGTGCACTTGTACAGAACCTCCTTGGCATACACGTTGATCTTGAGCGCGTGACGCGGACCGGTCGTCGAACCTGGACGCAGCTCGCCGAGACGGATGCTGCCGCCGAATGCCGACAGGCCGGAACCGCCGTGTGCACCGGTGATGCCGGTACCGTACAGGTCGACATTAGCAAACTTCGCCATCGAGGTTGCAGGACCGCCAGCGGTACAGCGAGCCAGCGGCTGGGTCTGGACCACGGTACGGCGATCCGGCATCAGGAAGGTCGCGGAGCTGTTCATCGTGCTGTGCGGCACCACATAGGTGCTTGGCATCGGCACTTGCATCAGCAGGCCACCCGTCGCGCCGCAACGGTTCGTCCCGGACCAGGCTGCGCTGCTCAGGTTGATGTTCACCAGCGGTGCAGTCGGCTTGAGAATGATCTTCTCCGGATCGAGGCCTGGCATTTTCGCCCAGATATTGTTACCAGGATTAGCAGAGATATTCGCAGGAACATAGACTGCGCCGCTACCGATCGGCATGTTCCAGATGCTGTTGCTTGCAAATGGCTGCTTCAGGGGATCACGCGTACCGGGGCCTGGCGCAGGTGCCGGGGCTGGCGCCGGTGCCGGGGCTGGTGCAGGTGCCGGCGCGGTCGTTGTGCTGCTGGAATAGCTGCATGATTTCACATATCCGCTGGCCGGATCGCCAAACACTGCATTGGTACATTGGACCGGACCGGTCAGGCTTTTCGTGACGAACCGGGTAGCCGTACCGTAACGGATCGTACGGGTACCCGAGTACGAGCAGGTGCTGCCTTCCGATGCACAGGTAGTCCACGTCAGCGTCGTTGGCGCGGGAGCCGTGGTGCCAACCTGCGTGGAGGAGTAGCTGCATGACTTGCCATAACCCGGGGCCGGGTCGCCGAACACGGCATTCGTACATGGGGTCGTGCTGGTCAGGGTTTTAACGACGAAATTGCTTGCCGTGCCATAACGCACTTCTCGCGTGCCGGAGAACGAACAGGTGCCCCACTCGGTGGCGCATTGCACCCAGGATGCAGGCGACGACGTCACCTCAGCCAGGCTGCGGCTGGATTGCGTCACAGGCGAGGCGGCTGCATCAACAGCGTCATCGGCCGAGGGAGCAAGGTCGCTGGCGACAGGAACGACGGTGTCCGGCGTGTAATTCTGTGGCCTGACTGCGGAGACTTCCACTTCGGCAGAGGTTTGGCTGGCTGCCGGGCTTGAAGCAGATGGGTCACCGGTGCCACCGCATGCGGCAAGAAGGGCAACGACAGGGGTAAAGAAAACAATCTTCGACTTCAGTTGGAATCGATTTGCTTGCGTTTGGAATGGCTTTGAGATGATCACTACTATTTCCTTACGTTACATGAACAAGAGCAACGTCTGAGGCTTGCCCAACTTCATTAGTTCCGAACATAAAGGAAAAAAAATTTCTGTTGCGATATTTTCTACATGAAAATGAATAGTAGGCTGACAAAATTTATTGCTTGCTCTATTCCGCCATCCTCCTATGAAAACTACGATCGGCAGTAATGGCTGAGTTCATAAAACTTGTCATTACACCTGAGAAAAAATTCCCAAAAAAAAATGAGCGCTGGAAAAGCGCTCATCGAGAAAAGTAACGGTAGTCTTATCAAAAACCGTTTCCTAATTGCGAATCAATTACCTTACGTCAATAGGAATAGCGTCGAAGCCGTGGACGCACTGATCAGGATATCCTGCTGATGAAAGTCTTCCGTATTCTTCATCAGCACAATCATTGGGCGTCGGGAACGTGGGCCTTCGAGTAATGGCCTGTCTTGTGCATCCGGTGCACCTGCGTCTATGATTGGCCAGCCGCCAGCGCGATCCGCCGGCGGATTCGTTGGACCTCCTCCTTATCCCCAGCGGCCTCGGCACGTCGCGCTTGCAAACCTAGCCAGGCCAGCAGAGGCCGTCGCCAACCCTGCGCGGACGCTGTGTCGATCGCCAAGACGATGCCCTCGGGAGTCAGGTGGCCCGCCTTGAAAAGCGCACCGGCCGCAACGAGGCGCGCCAGAGGATCGGCCAGTCCTGACATCTGCCTGCCGGCAAGCACGGGCCGGTGCTGCTCGGGCAGCAGCGCCGCGTCCAGTCCCTGCCAGCGGCCGTAAAGGTAATCGGCATACGCGCGTTGGGCTGGTGTTGCCTCGAGCGCGAGCGCGGCGTAACCAGGACAGTCATCGAAATCGAGGCTGGCCACCTGCGCCGCGCAGCGCACCAGTTCGACCTGGGCTACGTAATCCGGCCGACCGGTACTGGTGGTAGCGCTGCGCGCATCGCGGAATTCGGACTGCGCCGCTGCCGTACTCCCCTTCAGGTAATCGTCGACTGAAGCGTCGAGCGAACCCTTGGCATTGGATTGCCAGTCAGGCGGCAATGGCTTGCTGGCGCAACCGGCGAGGAAGGCGGCGGCAAGGAAGGCGAACATTCTCATGGCAGCTTGATCTCCTGGTTGCTGCGGGCGAAGGGCCATTTGCGGTTGATCTCGTCGACCAGGCGGTTCACCTTGCGCAGGCTGGCATCGACTTCGCCGCGCAGGGCGCCCAGGTCCTGGGTCGCCACGCGCGCATTGGCGCCGACCGCCTGCGCCTCGACCAGCACCGCGTCGACTTTCTTGAGCGTGGTGCTGGCATCAAGCAGCACCACGTGCAGCTGCCGGATCGAGGCCTGGGCGTCGTCCATGACGCCGTCCTTGCCGTAGACCCGGCGATCGGTTTTGTCCAGCAAGCCGTTGATGCGATCGAGCGCCTCGCGCAGCTTGCGCGCCTCCGCGTCGCCACCCAGCACGCCGCCCAGCACCCCGCCGGGGCCGGACATACGGCCCGTAACGCTGTTGATGTTGGCCAGGCTGGCGTTGATGTCCGAATCAGTCGCCGTCATGGTCTCGAGGTTTTCCAGCAGTGCCCGTACAGTGGCCACGATGCGCGGGATCTCGGCGGTGGCGTCGCCGCGCAGCACCGAGCGGACCGAGTTCGGCGGAAGCGCCGGGTCGTTGAGCAGGCCGGTGAAGGCGCGCAAACGGGTTTCGCCAACGATGCTCGACTCCAGCGTGAACACGCTGGAGGTGCGCAGCCACTTGGCGTCCTTGCTGGTGACGTCGACCAGGATGCGCACCTTCCCGTCAGGGGCCAGCTCGACCTGGTTTACGCGCCCGATCGGGAAACCCGCGAAAGTCATGTCCATGCCGGGAATGACGCCCGAGGAGTCGTCGGTCTCCAGCACCAGCCGCTGGGTGGGCTCGAACACCCCGCGCGCGTGCATTACATAGCCGATGAAGGCGGCGATCAGGATGCCGATCGCGGCCAGCAGGATCATCGCCTTGAGTTCAACGTGTTTCGGTTCGTCCGGCAGGGGTTCTGTCATCTGGGTCTCTTGTTCACATGTATTTCAGCGCGAGCGAAGCCGCTTCGATCACCAGCAGCACGAACAGCAGGCGCAGCGCACCCGGCTGCACCGTGAAGGCTGCGCGGCGCGGATAGCGCTGCAGCTCGAGGATGGCGGCGGTCGGAATGAGCGCCACGGCCAGGCCGAACAGCACGGTCTTGAGCACGAAGCCGATCGTGATGGCCGGCGCGAACACGCGGCCGACGGTGCGGGTGTAGTCGCCCACGCCCCAGGGTGACAGGCCGTAGACGTTCAGGTAGGCCAGCACCAGCACGATGATGCTGGTGACCATCGCCAGGCTCAGGACCGCCACCGCATTGGCCAGCAACTGCGGCACCATGTGGCGCCGCATGCGGCGCAGCGCCTCGTCGTTGGCGGCCTGCGGCGACATGCCGGCGCGCGCCAGGCCCAGTGCCGAGGCATCAAAAGCCATGCTGGCGCGCAGGGCCACGAACAGCGCCGCGGCCAGCGGGATGAGTTCGAGCACCAGCACCCGCACCACCATCTCCAGCGCGAAATGCGACAGGCCATAGCTCTTGGCCGTGACCAGCACGATGCGGATGATGACCAGGCTGATGAGGGCCGAGGCCAGTGTGAACCAGGGCAGCACCTGCCAGGTGCTGGCGTAGATGTGGCGCGCCGCGGCCAGGCGATTCTCGCGGTTGTAGGTCGAGGGCGAAAGCGCCATCACGATGGCGACCGCGCCCAGGTGCACCATGTACCACCAGCTGCGCAGGTAGTGCAGGACGGCGAGGCCCCACAAGCTTGGTCTGGCGTAGAGGTTGAGGGTTCGGCGCATGGTGTCAATATGATACAGATTTAAGTTGGTGCTTTGAAATTTTGTATCAAATTGATACTGCGGCGGCTGCTCGTCGACCTTGGATTCCCGCCTGCGCGGGAAGTCATTTCCGGCAGTGCCGGAAATGACGGGTTAAGGCTGGCCAGGGGCGACGCTGTTGTGGCCCCTCACCCGAAAACCGCCGTTCCCGCGAAGGCGGGACCCCAATGTTTGCAAACCTACTGTTAACGGCATCACTGCCTCCGCGCCTCCATCACCCCACTCACCTCCCCGATCGCCGCCAGCGCCTTCTGCAGCTGCGCCGTCGACCCGATTTCGGCCGTGAACACCATGCGCGCCTGGCCCCTGGCGCTTTGCGAAGCCACGCCGGTGACGTTGATCTTCTCGCGTGAGAATACCTCGGAGATATCGCGCAGCAGGCCCTGGCGGTCGTTCGCCAGGATGAACAGGTCGACCGGATACACGGTCTCGGAGCCGGCCGACCCCCAGGCGGTCTGGATCACGCGCTCGGGCGCCTTGGCGCGCATCTCGGCGAAGTTCTTGCAGCTCAGGCGGTGGATCGAGACGCCCTTGCCGCGCGTGACGAAACCGACGATCGGATCGGGCGGTGCAGGTTTGCAGCACTTGGCCAGCATCGTCATCAGGCCTTCGGTGCCGACCACCAGCACACCCGACTTGGCGCCCTTTTCCACGCTCGACGACAGGCTCTTGTTGACCACGGCCTCATCAACCGGGGGTGGTGCGGCAACCTCGTCGTGCAGGGCCGCTTCCACATGGCGCAGGCTGAACTTCTCCTTGCCGACCTGGATGAACAGCTCGTCCACCTTGGCGAAGCCCAGCTTGTGCGCCAGCGCTTCCAGGTTGACCGCGGTCTTGCCTTCGCGCTGCAAGGATTTTTCCACCAGCGCCCGTCCCTGGGCGAGGGTCTCGGCCTGGTCCATCGCATGGAACCAGGCGCGGATCTTCGAACGGGTGCGGCTGCTGACCGTATAGCCGGGGCTGAGCCAGTCGCGCGACGGCCCCTGGTTGGCGCTGGCGCCCTTGGCCGTGATGACCTCGCAGGTCTGGCCGTTGCGCAGCGGGGTATTGAGCGGCACCATCACGCCGTCGATCTTGGCGCCGCGGCAGCGGTGGCCGACTTCGCTGTGCAGGTGATAGGCGAAGTCGATCGGCGTGGCGCCCACCGGCAGCTCGATCACGCGCGCCTGGGGAGTCAGCACGAAAATGCGGTCGTCCAGCGCCGCCGCCTTGAGCTTCTCGACCCATTCCTTCTGCTGGTCTTCCTGGCCGGCGACGACGTCGGCCACGTCGCTCTTCCAGGCCAGCAGCTGGCGCAGCCAGGCGATCTTTTCGTCGTATTTCTGGCTCTTGAAGTTGGACCCGCCCTCTTCCTTGTAGCGCCAGTGCGCGGCGATGCCGTATTCGGCGAAGTTGTGCATCTCCTGGGTGCGGATCTGCACTTCGAGCGGGCGCGCGTCCTCGGCATTGACCACCGTGTGCAGCGACTGGTAGCCGTTGGGCTTGGGGCGCGAGATGTAGTCGTCGAATTCCTTGGGGATCGGGGTCCAGATGTTGTGCACGATGCCCAGCACCGTGTAGCAGGTCTTCACATCCGGCACGATCACGCGGAAGGCGCGTACGTCGTACAACGACGAGAAATCCAGCTCCTTGCCACGCATCTTGTTATAGATGCTGTAGATGTGCTTCGGCCGTCCTGACACTTCGGCCTGGATGCCGGCCGCCGCCAGTTCGCCCTGCAGGCGCGCGATCGAGGACTCGACGAAGCCTTCGCGCTGCAAGCGTTTTTCTTCCAGCATCTTGGCGATGCGCTTGTAGGTCTCGGGCTCGATGAAGCGGAACGACAAATCTTCGAGCTCCCACTTGAGCTGCCAGATGCCGAGCCGGTTGGCCAGCGGCGCATAAAAGTCGAGCACCTCGCGGCCGTAGGCGCGGGTGACGTCGTCGAAGCGCTTCTGCTCGGCGAAATAGCGCAGTCCGGCGGCGCACGAGGCGAGCCGGATCAGCACCACGCGCATGTCCGAGGCCATCGCCAGCAGCATCTTGCGCAGGGTCTCGACTTGCGCCGCGGCCTGCTGGGCGGCGTTTTTACCGCCGCCGACCTGCTCCTTGCCGGCCGTAAGATCGCGCAGCTTGACCAGCTGGTAGACGCCCTGCACCAGGTCGGACACTTCCTTGCCGAAGCGTTCTTCCAGCGAACCCGCAACCTGCTGATCGGCCATCGCCAGCTCGAACAGCAGGCCGGCAATGCGGGTCTCGGCATCGGTGCTCAGGTAAGCCAGGGTGCCGGCCACGCCGAGCGAGAATTCGAGCGCATCCTGGCCAGATGCCGCGCAGCGCTCGCCATAGGCGGTGCTGGCGTAGTCGAGCGCGGCCTGCACGCGTGCGCAGTCGTCCAGGCTGAGTCCCTGGACGATACCGGTGGTGGCGTCGACAAGCAGAGCGGTTGAAACCATCGGCTCAGCGCAGCGCGGCCGTGACGCAGACTTCCACGAGACATGCGGGATTGGCCAGCTTGGCTTCGACTGTGGCGCGCGGCGGGGTGTGGCCCTGGGCGACCCATTCGTCCCAGACCGCGTTCATGCCGGTGAAGTTGGCCATGTCGGAGATAAAGATCTGGCAGGTGAGGATGCAGGACTTGTCGCTGCCCGCTTCCATCAGGAGGCGGTCGACGTGGCCGAGGACTTCGCGCATCTGGCCCTCGATGTCCTGGGTGGTGTCTTCGGCGATCTGGCCGGCCAGGTAGACGGTGCCGTTGTGGATGGCGGTTTCGGACAGGCGCTTGCCTACGTGGAGACGTTGGATTTCCATGGTTGCTTTCTTCTGTTCTAAAAAAGGGGGCTAGTCGCCCAGTAAAAATTCGCGTGCGATGGCGATCTGCCCGGCCTGCACGAAGGTCGGCGCGTGGCCGACTCCCGGGATCTCGACCAGCCGCGCCCTGGGGCCGCGCGCGCACATCTCCTGCGCGGTCTGGTGCGACAGCAGGTCGGACAATTCGCCGCGCACCAGCAGCGTCGGGCAGCGGATCGCATCCCAGGCCGCCCACAGCAGGGCTTCATCCACCGCGGCGCGCTCGGGAGTGATGGCGCGGAAGGGCTGGGCCAGCCCGAGGTCGTAGTGGCGCACCCACTGGCCATCGGCATCCTTGCGCAGCACGTCCTTGGCCAGCTTGAACCATTCGTCGTCGCTGTGCGGGCCGAACGAGGTCGACACCGTGCGCACATAGGCGGCGCCCGCATCGAAATCAGGGAAGCGGATGTCCTGCCCGATGTATTCACCAATGCGCTGCACCGCTCCCTGGTCGAGCACCGGGCCGATATCGTTGATGACCAGCTTGCGGATCGGGCTGTCCTCGAGCGAGGCCAGCACCATGCCGATCAGGCCGCCCATCGAGGTGCCGAACCAGTGCACGCCGGCCGCCTCGTCCTGGGCCGTGACGCGCGCCACCAGGGTGACCATGTCGGCCACGTACTGCGGCACCGTGTAGAAATCAGGGTTGCGCAGCCGGCTTGACCTGCCGCGGCCGACCACGTCCGGGCAGACCACGCGGTATTCGCCGCACAGCGCGCGCGCCAGGTGGTCGAAGTCGTCGGCCACGCGGGTGACGCCATGCACGCAGACCAGCACCTTCGGGTTGAGGGGATCGCCCCACTCCTTGTAGGCCATCCGGTGCAGGCCGGCGGGGGAGCTGCACTGCACGCTTCTTAATCTGGCTTCGGTCATCCCCGGCTCCGTCATGGCAATATTGTCGGTCAGTTCACTGCAATGCATCATTTTACGCGGCGTTGCGATTAGAATTCTACCAATTCTGTAGAAGCAACCCGATCACCTTCACCTTGAGGATGCAATGAAATCGAGTATGTTAAGTGGGAAAACGGCCCTCGTCACCGGTTCGACCTCGGGCATCGGGCTGGGCATTGCCCGCTCGCTGGCCGAACAGGGCGCCAATATCGTGTTCAACGGCTTCGGCGACGCCCAGCAGATCGAGAAGCTCTACCTCGAGGTCGGCACCGAGTTCGGCGTCCAGACCGCCTACCACAACGCCGACATGTCCAAACCAAGCGAGATCGAGGCGATGATGCGTTTTGCCGCCGACAGGTTCGGCGGTGTCGACATCCTGGTCAACAATGCCGGCATCCAGCACGTGGCGACCGTGGAAGAGTTCCCGCCCGAGAAATGGGATGCGATCCTGGCGATCAACCTGAGCTCGGCCTTCCATACCACCCGCTTCGCGCTGCCCGGCATGAAGCAGAAGAACTGGGGCCGCATCATCAACCTGGCCTCGGTGCACGGGCTGGTGGGATCAAGCGGCAAGTCGGCCTATGTCGCGGCCAAGCACGGCCTGGTGGGCTTCACCAAGGTGACCGCGCTCGAGAACGCGCACACGGGCATCACCTGCAATGCGATCTGCCCGGGCTGGGTGCTCACTCCGCTGGTGCAGAAGCAGGTGGACGACCGCGCCGCCCGCGAAGGCCTGTCCAACGACGCCGCGCGCAAGGCGCTGCTGGCCGAGAAACAACCATCGGGCGAGTTCGTGACGCCGGATGAACTTGGCGCGCTGGCGGTGTTCTTCTGCAGCCCGGCGGGTGACCAGGTGCGTGGCGTGGCGTGGAATATGGATGGTGGGTGGGCGGCGCAGTAATCCCGTCGCGGCATCATCCCGACTGGTTGAACGCGTGGGCAGGAGGACCTGCCCACGCCACGGACTAACGGGTTTCGTGGGGTGGGCGGGGTCATTCCGGGCATGCCCGGAATGACGAACGCGCGGTCGAAGGGCCTGCGCATCACCTAAAACAACAATAACGAGACAACTGCATGAACAGCTGGACGCAAACACTGGCATTGGCCGCCCTCGCACTCTTCGCCGCCGCCGCGCATGCCGCCACTCCCCGCCCCATCCTCCTCACCGCCGACCGTGTCTGGACCGGCGACGGCCCATCCCAGCGCAACTGGGCAGTGCTGGTCTCGAAAGGCCGCATCGACGCCGTCGGCCCGCTCGACCAGCTCGCCATCCCCGGCGACGCCGAGCGCATCGACCTGCCCGGCAAGACCCTGGTCCCCGGCCTGATCGACCTGCATTCGCACGTCCTGCTCCACCCGTATAACGAAACGACCTGGGACGACCAGGTCATCAAGGAGCCCATCGCCTACCGCATCATGCTGGCCGGGCGCCACGCCAGCGCAACCCTGCAAGCCGGCTTCACCACCCTGCGCGACCTCGGCACCGAAGGCGCGGACTACGCCGACGTCGGCATCAAGCGCGCCATCGACGAAGGCGTGGCGCCGGGACCGCGCCTGTTGGTCGCCACGAAAGCCATCGTCGCCAGCTACAGCTACGGTCCGGCCGAACGCAGCTACCGTCCCGACATGGAGCTCCCCTACGGCGCCCAGCCGGCCACCGGCATCGACGAAGTGACGAAGGCCGTGCGCGAGCAATCCGCGCGCGGCGCCGACTGGATCAAGATCTACGGCGACTACCGCACCGGCATCGACGGCACGGCGCGCCCGACCTTCACGATGGAAGAAATGAAGGCGATGGTCGCCGCCACCCACGTCACCGGCCGCAAGGTCGCCGTTCACGCCACCAGCGACGACGCGATCCGCATGGCGGTGCTGGCCGGCGCCGACACCATCGAGCATGGCTATGGCGCTTCGGAGGCTACGTTCAGGCTGATGAAGGAACGCGGCACCGCCTACATCCCCACGCTCACCGCGCCGGAAGCGACCGGCGAATACTTCCAGAAGCACGTGCGCGGCGGCGCGCCGACGCCAGCCATGCAGCAGGCGCAGCGCGCCTTTGCCCTGGCGCGCAAGGTCGGCGTCATCATCGGCAACGGCAGCGACGTCGGCGTGTTCGCGCACGGGACCAATGCACGCGAGCTGGAATGGATGGTTCGCCTTGGCATGACGCCGCTGGAAGCGATGCGCGCGGCGACCACCGTTGCCGCCGACATCCTGGGCAAGTCGAAGGAGCTGGGCCAGCTCAAGGCAGGCCTGCTTGCGGACGTGGTCGCGGTCGAGGGCGACCCGACACAAGATATCGGGGCAGTGGCCAGGGTGGGTTTCGTGATGAAAGGCGGCGAGATTTACCGCCGTCGCTGAGCCTCGGTCGGTGATGACCGTGCCGTAAATATCTGATATAAGCCCTGCGGGTATCCACAATAGATGGCGCAGGCCGAATCCGTGAAGATGGCAGCTCTCGAACTTCTCTTAGAAGAGTTGCAATGAAAAAGCCTTTCTACCAAATCCTGTATGTCCAGGTGCTGTTCGCCATCGCCATGGGTGTGTTGCTCGGGGTGTTCTACCCTGAACTCGGCACCAAGATGAAACCTTTGGGAGACGGCTTCATCAAACTGATCAAGATGATCATCGCCCCGGTGATCTTCTGTACCGTGGTCGCCGGTATCGCCGGCATGCAGGACATGAAGAAGATCGGCCGCGTCGGCGGCAAGGCCCTGCTCTACTTCGAGGTGGTCTCGACCCTCGCCCTGGCCATCGGCCTGGTGGTGGCCAACGTGATCAAGCCGGGCGCCGGATTCAACGTCGACGCCGCCCACCTCGACGCCTCGTCGATCGCCCAGTACACCGACAAGGCCAAGAGCCAGAGCACGACGGACTTCGTGATGAATATCATCCCGAACACCTTCGTGGATGCCTTTGCCAAGGGCGACATCCTGCAGGTGCTCCTGGTGGCGATCCTGTTCGGCTTTTCGCTGTCGATGATGGGTGAGCGCGGCCGTCCGGTGACCAAGATGATCGACGACTTCTCGCATGCCATCTTCGGCGTCGTGAACATCGTCATGAAGGCCGCCCCGATCGGCGCCTTCGGCGCGATGGCCTTCACCATCGGCAAATACGGCCTCGATTCGCTGCTGCCGCTGGCCAGGCTGATGGGGTCCTTCTACCTGACCTGCTTCCTGTTCGTGGTCGTGGTGCTCGGCACCATCGCCAGACTCACCGGCTTCTCGATCTTCCGCTTCATTGCCTACATCAAGGAAGAACTCCTGATCGTGCTCGGCACCAGCTCGTCGGAAAGCGCCCTGCCCGCCCTGATGCGCAAGCTCGAGCGCCTCGGCTGCTCCAAGCCGGTGGTCGGCCTGGTGGTCCCGACCGGCTACTCGTTCAACCTGGACGGCACCAATATCTACATGACGATGGCCGCCCTGTTCGTGGCCCAGGCCACCAACACCGAGCTGACCCTGCTGCAGCAGCTGACCATCCTGGCCGTCGCAATGCTGACCTCCAAAGGCGCATCGGGCATTACCGGCGCCGGCTTCATTACCCTGGCCGCGACCCTGGCCGTGGTCCCGACGATTCCAGTGGCCGGCATGGCGCTGATCCTCGGCATCGACCGCTTCATGAGCGAATGCCGCGCCCTGACCAATTTTGTCGGCAACGGCGTGGCGACGGTGGTGGTGTCGAAGTGGGAGAAGGAGCTCGACGTCGAGCGCATGGACGCGGTGCTGCATGGCCGGGTGCCGCTGGGCGACGACAAGAACCTGGAGCCGGTGCGCGCGGCAGCCTGAACCTGGCCGCCCCGGGCCGCGAAAAACGCCGAGTGACCCTCGGCGTTTTTTTCGTCCTGCGGCCTGGTCAGCCCAGGCTTGCCAGGAATTCCCGCCATAGCGCGGCAAGCGGCCGGCCATATGCGGTCTTGAAGGCGTCGCCAAAGGCCTCGCGCCGGCCCAGCCGCCCCAGCAGCTGGCGGAACGCCGCCGGGTCGGCATCGTGCAAGAAGGCGACGAACAGGCGGGTCTGGCTGTAGTAGGTGGGAAACGCCATCCGATCCGGCAGTACCAGGTAAGGCTTCCACAAGGACTGGGCATCGACCGGATCGAAATGCTTTCCGTGGCGCAGACCGACTACCACATTGGGCTCGTACGCGTTTCCCCTGCCGCCACCGTTGGAAGCCCAGGTGGCCAGGCCTTCCGAAAACCAGGCCGGGAGGCGCGCCATGGACAGGCTCCCCAGCTGCTGCGCCAGGTTCAAATGCGACATCTCGTGGGTCAGGATGTTGTGCACCCCGTCCGGATGGCCGAGCGCCACCGGCGAGATATGCGCCCCCCCGAAGATCACCACACCGGCCGCCCCGGGACCGGCACTGCTGTGGCGCGAAAAGCTCTCGCGGCTGGCATAGGTATGGATGCGCACCGGTTCCGGAAAGCGCGCGAACTGGGCCTGCTCGATGGTGGCCAGCGCTGCGGGCAGCGCTGCCGCGACGCTGGCCGCCAGCGCTTCCGATCCGGGCTCGCACAGGACACGCGGGTCGGGCGTGCAGGCGGTGAACGCAGAAGTCGGCTGCAGCAGCGCGACGGCGCCGCGGCCGATATGACATCCCCCCAGTCCGAGCGAGAGCGCCAGCATCACGCCTGCGCGGTACGGCCTGACACCCATTTTCAGCATGGAAGCTCCGGTAGACATATCAAAGGCCGAGCATATTACATATAGACCATATTGTCTAATAAAAACCCGTTCGGTGGAATGCTGGAACACGCCCAGCCTATGAGGCGAGCATAAATCGCGGACGCGACACAATAACGCTAGACATGCGTGTCTAGACCTACTATTCTAGACCTGACCGATACAGATATGAGGACGCTCATGCCACGCAAACCAGAAGCCCCCAAACCCACCCCCGCCGAGCTCGAGCTGTTGCAAGTGCTCTGGCCACTGGGTTCCGGCACCGCCAAGCAGGTGCACCACGCCATGCAGGAACACAAGCCCGACGTGACCTATGCCACCGTGCTGCGCCTGATGCAGATCATGCACGGAAAGGGCCTGCTGGTGCGCGACGAAAGCGAACGCTCCCACGTCTACGCCCCGGTGCATGCCCGCGACTCGATGCAGACCAATTTGCTGCAAGACCTGGTGCAGCGCGCCTTCGCCGGCTCGGCCAAGGCGCTGGTGCTGGCCGCCCTGAAAAGCGGCATCTCGAAGAAAGAACGCGACGAGATCGAGGAGCTGCTCAGGGAAGACACGCCAGGGGACGGCAAATGAGCAGCGCCCACCTGATCGGCAGCATCGGCTGGACACTGGTCCACTTCCTGTGGCAGGGCGCGCTGGTCGGCTGCGCCACGGCGGTCGCCCTCACCGTCCTGCGCAATGCGCGTTCGCAGTCGCGCTACCTGGTGGCCTGCGTCGGGCTGTTCCTGTGCCTGGCCTGGCCCGCGACCGAACTGGCGCTGCGCCTGCTGAGCGGCGAAGACGCCGGGGGCGATGCGATGGTGCTGTTTGCCGCCGGCCTGGTGGCCGGCGCGCCGGTCGACGAGGGCTGGAGCGCGCTGCTGGGTGAGCAATTGGCGCCGATCGTGGCCACCTGGGCGGTGTGCGCCCTGGCCATGGCCTTGCGCATGGTGCTGGGACTCGTGTGGATCGGACGCGCCGCCGCGCGCGAGCGCATCGACGCCCCCTGGCAGGCGCGTGCCGAGCGCCTCGCCGCGCAGTTCGGCATCACCCGCACGGTGCGCCTGCGCGTGGTGGAACGACTTGGCAGCCCGATCACGGCCGGCTGGTGGCGCCCGGTCGTGCTGGTGCCGGCAGCGCTGGTGTCAAACATGCCTGTCCACCTGCTCGAAGCCCTGCTCGCCCACGAGATGGCCCATATCAAGCGTCACGACTACCTGGTCAACCTCGGCCAGAACGTGATCGAGACCCTGTTCTTCTACCACCCGGCGGTCTGGTGGATCTCGGGACGCATACGCGTCGAACGCGAGCAGATCGCCGACGATTTCGCGGCACGGATACTGGGCGAACCGCGGCGCCTGGCCCTGGCCCTTTCCAAGCTGGAGAAACTCCAGTTCTCAACCCACCACCTGGCCCAGGCGGCCAACGGAGGAGATCTTATGTCACGCATCAAACGCTTGCTTCGCCCCGATACCCAGGCACTGAACTGGAAAGCGGCCATTCCCGTGCTGGGACTGGCGGCCATGTGCACCGCGGTGTTCGCCCATGCGGCGCCCAGCGCCAAACTGCCTGAACCGGACACCATTGCAGTGGCCGACTTCAACTCGTGCAAACGCCCGGAATATCCTGCAGAGTCAGTAAAGCAAAATCACACGGGAACGGTCACGCTGAGCTTCCTGGTCAGCAAGAGCGGCAAGGTGCAGGAGGCGAAGATCGAGACGTCGTCCGGCCATGTACCGCTCGACGAAGCGGCGCGAGATGCACTGGCGAAATGCAGTTTCAAACCTGCGCAAGCCAAGGGCAAGCCGGTCGACTCGGTGACCAAGGTGCAGTATGTCTGGGCCTTGAGTTAAACACGTTGAATACGAACAGCCCGGCGGGGACGCTCGCCGGGCTGTTGGAGAGGATGGGCGGCGGAAACTGCCCATTTGCTTTTTTAAACTGCCGACACGTCCAGCTCGCAGCCGGTGGCGGCCAGCACTTCTTCCCTGGTGACGCCAGGAGCCAGCTCGACCAGCTTGAGGCCAGTGTCGGTCACGTCCAGCACACCCAGGTCGGTGATGATGCGGTCGACCACGCCCACGCCGGTCAGCGGCAGGTCGCATTTCGGCAGGATCTTGTGGCTGGTCGAGCCATCCTTGGCAGTGGCGACGTGTTCCATCACCACGACCACGCGCTTGACGCCGGCCACCAGGTCCATCGCGCCGCCCATGCCCTTGACCATTTTGCCAGGGATCATCCAGTTGGCCAGGTCGCCGCGCTCGGACACCTGCATCGCGCCCAGGATCGCCAGGTTGATCTTGCCGCCGCGGATCATGCCGAAGGAATCGGCCGAGCTGAAGTAGGCCGAACCCGGCAGCGCGGTCACGGTCTGCTTCCCGGCGTTGATCAGGTCGGCGTCCACCTCCGCTTCAGTCGGGAAGGGGCCGATGCCCAGCAAGCCGTTTTCCGACTGCAGGAACACTTCGATATCCTGGGGAACGTAGTTTGCCACCAGGGTCGGCAGGCCGATGCCCAGGTTCACATAGAAACCATCCTGCAGTTCCTTCGCCGCACGCGCGGCCATTTCATCACGAGTCCATGCCATGTTCTGTCTCCGTAGGTCTTAGTTCGCGGCGCGCACGGTGCGCTGCTCGATGCGCTTTTCCGGCGTCGGGTTGTGGACGATGCGGTGCACGAAGATGCTCGGGGTGTGCACCTGGTCCGGATCGATCTCGCCGATCTCGACCAGCTCTTCGACTTCCACGATGCAGACCTTTCCCGCGGTGGCGACGTTCGGGTTGAAGTTGCGCGCGGTCTTGCGGAACACCAGGTTGCCGGCCTTGTCGGCCTTCCACGCCTTCACCAGCGACACGTCCGGCACCAGCGAACGCTCCATCACATAGTGCTCGCCGTCGAACTCGCGGGTTTCCTTGCCGTCGGCGACGATGGTGCCGTAGCCGGTCTTGGTGAAGAAAGCCGGGATGCCGGCGCCGCCGCAGCGCAGCTTTTCGGCCAGGGTGCCTTGCGGGGTGAATTCGAGTTCGAGTTCGCCGGCGAGGAACTGGCGCGCGAATTCCTTGTTCTCGCCGACGTAGGACGAGATCATCTTCTTGATCTGGCGCGTTTCCAGCAGCTGGCCCAGGCCGAAGCCATCGACGCCTGCATTGTTCGAAATCGCGGTGAGGTTCTTGGCGCCGGTGTCGCGCAGCGCTTCGATCAGCGCTTCCGGAATGCCGCACAGGCCGAAGCCGCCCACGGCGATGGTCTGGCCATCTGCAACGACGCCGGCCAGCGCCGAGTTCGCATCAGGATACACTTTGTTCATACCCGTCCCTTTTATAGTTAAGCCACCAAAGCTCTTCTGCACTACGTAAACCCGGCGAACCTGCTGCGCGTTGCACTGTCGGCTTGCGATGCTCGCTGTACGCTTGTACAGCTGCGCTTCTCAGCCAACCTTGCTGCCGCTCGCGACGGTTCTCCGATGTTTCCTCCAAGAGTAGAGTCTCAGCATAAAATACACTGGACCGAATGACAATACCGTAGAACTACGGGCCGGCCCGTCGATCAACCAGCGAGTCAATCCAGATCAACCGAACCCAGCAGATGAACGCAGCCACCGCCATCGATTACGAGACGATCTTCCAGCAAGCCCCGGTCGGCATGTGCGTCTCAAGGGACCGCGTGATCCAGGCCAGCAACCTGGCCCTGGCCGCGATGTTCGGCTATGCAGAGGGCAAGCTGCACGGCCAGTCGTTCAGCGTGTTGTACCCGACGATGGACGAGTTCCTGCGCACGGGCGACCGCATCGTGCCGATCATGAATGCGAAGGGACGGTATTCGGACGAGCGCATCATGCGCCGCGCCGATGGTGAGCTGTTCTGGTGCCATGTCACCGGACGCGCGCTCGACCCTTTGCTGCCGCTGGGCGCGGGGGTGTGGACCTTCGAGGACGTGAGCGAGAAGCGCCCGGTGTCGGCCGAGCTGACGCCGCGCGAGCGTGAGATCGCCGCGCTGCTGGTCGAGGGCAAGACCAGCAAGATGATCGCGCGCGACACCGACCTCAGTCCGCGCACGGTGGAGATGCACCGCGCAAGCCTGATGCGCAAGTTCGCCGCTTCGACTTCGTCGGAGCTGGTGCACAAGCTGGTGGGCGCGCGCTGAACTGACCGTGCTGGCGCCCTGGGCCGCTGATGTTGCCTGGGCTGCGACTGCAAGCAGACACTTCCCGAAGTCGCACGGTACGAACTAGCCTGGTAAGGACAGACTCCACCTCGAGTGCCCTCCCCCGTTCCGTGGCCTTTATCGGGCGCAATCGCCAAGGTCGGGCGTGTGCGGGCCCCAGCCAGCCTGACAGGTCAGGAATGACCCTCCTTGCAGCGGTCTGCCAGAATGTCGCGAAATCAAAAATTGTTCAAAGGAGAATTCTATACAAAAAAGCTTGCGCGAAATTATCCTAGGCAATGTCACCAGTTCATTTGACAAAGGTCAATGTAGAAATAGCAGGAAAGTCAAAGATATGACTGGGGAATAGGTCCACACGCACACGACCGGTTTTTCCCTTATCACGATGTAATGTGCCATCCGATCTTGATCAGAGCGCCACTGCCCAGTTTCCATGGCTGTCATCGAAGGTCGCGGACGTGGGCGATTGGGTGAAACCGCAACTTCAGGCCCATCAACGAATAAAAGCGATCGCGTCCCCGCGGCCGTGAAGATTACATACTGCAATTGCTGCTAGCAAAAGACACGGAACATACTTCTTTCTGCCTGGCCATTACCTGACCATCCATTGAACTCTGGCGGATGCGGCCAGATCTACAGCGGGCGAAATGTCTAGCATCATCGCCAGACATTCGCGTCCCGTTCCAGCAGGGCTTCGTCCACACCTGCGTGATTGCTTTCGCCGTTGGCTAGATGTAGGAACCGACATCCGTGCCACGCATCAGGCGATGATTCGTTCCGAGCGCTGCTTGACGGACTACGAATATGAAGAGCAGACAGGAAATTGACCTAGAGCTCGTCAAATCCGCGCAGGCCGGCGATATCGCCGCTTTTGAAATTCTCATGAATCGCTACAGGACTCGACTTATCCGATACTTGTCGCCAATGGTACGCGATACGAGGGATACTGAAGATGTCGTACAGGATACGTTTATAAAAGTTTTTATGGGACTTCACAGTTTTCGCGGCGAGTCTTCATTTTCCACCTGGCTTTTCAGGATTGGGATCAACACGGCGAAACGAAGCCTGACCCGCCGCGGTCGGCGCATCCCGCAATTAAGTGAACCGGCTACCGAAGGCGCCGGCAGCCAGCAACACTCCGACGCCGATACCGATTATGAAACGCCCGAGGCAGCGATGGAATCCAAGCAGGTCATGGATATATTCAACGCCGCCCTTTCCGAACTGCCCACGGAGCAACGGGCAGCCTTCATCCTGCGGGAAATCGAGGGCTTGAGTTATGAAGAAATTGCCGAGCAAATGCATTCGCCCGTCGGCACGGTGCGTAGTCGCATTCACCGTGCGCGCGACGCGATCGCCGCAGCGCTGAAGGATAGTTGACGCCCTTGGCACCTGGAAAACCGGCAACTGGTAGCAAGGTCGATGCTAGGAAGTCCCCGGTCACCCCTCATTGCACCATCATGGCGGAATGGCGCCGCCAAACGGCTCCCTGGATCGCCGGTTTACGAGCACGCGGACGCTCAGCGCCTTGTCGTCGCATACTCGTCCGTCGGGTTTTCCAGCGCGACCGGCAATGTCAGCGCAAAACCGAGGGTGATGATCCATCCAATCACTGTCCAGCCAGTCAGCGCGCTGGCAATGAAGAACTGGTCGGCGCCGCTGTAATTTCGCTTCAATGCGATTACGCCAGGCAAAAGATAGATATAAATAGCGGAACCGAGGGCGATCGCAACGATATGAAACAAGAGCATGCCCAGCGCAACCAACAGAAAGATGCTGATACGAAATAGTGGTAACACGGCGTTCCCCCTGGACGTGAGATCGGCGTAGCCAGCTTCAGCCGGCGTGCGCGTAGTGAACTGGCCGGTCGTTTTCCATTTCATCCGCCTCATACAGGCTCTGGCGGCGCATGCCGGCACGCATTCTCCTGGCGAACGCGCCTGCCGTGCCGATACCGATGCCAAGCGCTGCGGCGAAGGCGATGACGGCAAGACGCGACTCTGCAGGCTGGATAGGGACCACTGCTTCGTCGACGATCCGGACGTTGGTTGACCGGTCCTGTGCGTCGACGCTCATCTCTTCGACGCGGCGCAGGACGGATCCGTATATGTCTGTTTCGGACTTCAGGTCGCGTGCCCGACGCTCGAGTTCGGTTGCTACCCTGGGCACTCTCTGCATGTCGCCAGCTACCGAACCCGCTTCCTGGCCCAGGCCTGCAATCTGTCGATCGAGCGCGACCAGTTCCGGATGCGCGTCGCCCAGCCGCACGCCGAGCTCGTCACGCTTTTGACGCAGTTCGGACAAGCGCGTCTTGGTCCCCGAATAGCGCGCAAGCTGCAGCTTCGTGTCCTCTGCCAGGTCTGCCGCACGTTCATTTCGCTGGTAGGTCTCATATCGCCCCTCCGCCAGCTCCACCCGCTTTTTCAGCATCGGCAGTTGCGCGCGAAGGATCGCGAGCGACTCGTTTGTTTCCTTGCCCTTCTGTTCACGCACAAAATTCATGTATGTATTGCCGAGTTCATTCAGGAAAGCCTGCGCGCGCCGCGGGTCAGTGTGCTGCAGGCTGACCTTGATAATGCCGGTATCCTTGCCAAGCTCGCTGACGTCCAAACCGGATGTGATGTCGTCGATGGCGGCCACCCTCGGGCGCCGCATCAGTACATACGTGGTATTCACCGCACCGCTCAACTCGTCAATTCGCAAGGAAACCACTTGCTGGCCGACTGTCATGTGGTGCAGCTGGCCTATCGTCCCCGTAGAGCTCGACCGGCTCTTTCGTTCCTCGACCCGGTACCGCCCGGGCCCGGTTTTCGTCACCCTGAATATCGTGTCGACCAAGGCTTCCGGCACCTCCAGCAAGCCGATACGAATCCTCTCATCGTTCCAGGCATACCCGCCCCAGGCGGGCGAAACTGTCGCCTCCCGGCGCGCGTTCCATCTGGCAATCGCCGGGCCAATCAGGGGAAAATACCTCGGACTTGCCGTGATATCCATTTTCAGCTTATCGACCGCGGCGCCGACAATTGCGCGAGAACGCAGCAGCTCGACCTCAGACATGGCGCGTTTGAATCCTGACCCTGGCGAGGCATTTCCAAGCAGGCTCTTTTGCTCGACAGATCGCATGTCCGCCACCTGGATCAGCAGGTTGGCTTCATAAGAGGACGGCTTGGCATAGGCGTACAGTGCGCCAAGCGCCGTAATGGTCAGCGCGACGACCACGATGAACATGCGGTAGTGCACGACGACACTCAACTGCTCCGAAAAGCTGATCGGCGTGATGACGGGTCCGACCTCGTACCGGTTGCCAGCCGATTCAGACGAAACGATCTCATTCTTTCCCATGTTGCTCTCCTTCCATCCACATGAAATTGTTTGTGGAGGAAAATTGTCTAGGAACAGATGTCTGTCCTCACTAACATGCAGGTTAACCGTCAATTGGTTAATTCATTTGTGCTGCATCAAGAACGTAGAGCAAGCATGGCTAAAAGAATGTGTTAGGAACCGAGATTTGCACGCATGACGCGGGCCGCATTCAAGGCGCGCCTGAGTAGTCGAGCGGCCTTATGCTCATCGGCAGGGGGATGTCCCATCCATAATTTAAGATCGCGGCGGCGTGCAAGGAGCGCGCGCCTGCAAATGGCCGGCGCGTCCACCGCCAGGGCAGCAGGCGTCCGGTAAACATGAATCCGGTGAAGCTCCGTATGTTGTCCCAGCAGGCGGTACTTGTATTCGTAGGGTCCCCAACCGAAATTGAACCGTTTTCCACCGTTCTCGATTGCATGGGTAATGCCGTAATAACAGCTGAGCGTGCCGAGATTGTAGCGATCGTAATCCGGGTGATGAGCGATGGTCAGCATGGTATACGTCGAGCCGATGCGCAACATGATCACGCCGGCACACAACTCCCCATCGATCGTCACGGTGCCGACAATGCCATAGCGTTTTACCAAGGCAATCATCTTTTGTGTTTCCTCGTCTGTGTGGTAGCAGGTTTGGCCTTTTACCGCCATCCTCATCCGGCTAAACTCGATAATCCGATGCAGGATATTGTCTGGCACCTTGACCGTCGCAAGAAACTCCTTCTTGACAGAAGCAAAGTCCGACATCAGTTTCTTGTCGTAACGCTTGATGTTCGCGGCCATTTTTTTTCCCAGCATACCGATGTACTCGCCATGACTATGAGGCAATAGTAGCGAGATATCTTCAAGACATTCCAGGCGCTGGTGCGGAAATGGGAGCGTCTCGGTTGGCGCATCGACCGCGTACAGGGACAACCGGCGGACATCCGGGTAATGGCGGAAGACCGCTTCCGCAAATTGCCTCAGCTGTAAGGGGGAAATGGGAATTTGCTCGTTATAAACATGGACTTCGTCCTTGTCTTTGCGAAAAATAAACAGCGCGTCAATACCGTCGCCGCTCCGGGAGACATAGGTCTTTGCCGCATGCAACGGATAATATTGCTGGAAGCGCAGCATGGTCGTCATATGGCATTCATACAGCGACTCCAGCGTCGCTTCGGCAAAATCGGGAATGCCATTTTCATAGATGTATGTCTCTGCACGCATCTGATCGCAAGCCCTGGAATGCTTTCCCGGCCAAATATTCAAGATCATGTCCTCGCTCCTTCGGTGTCATGGCGGCTTGCGCCAGGCCTGGCCTTACATTTTTCGCGCACTGGGCACGCCGCGTATTCGCTGCACTTCCGCCAGCCCCCCTGCGATAGTGAAGACTGCGGCCCCGACGGCGCTAAACAGGCCCAGCTTCCAGCCGATGCCCAGCCATAGGTCGCCACCGCCCGCAGTTTCGTAGAACGAGGTCGCCACCAGGCCAAAGGCGGCGGCTCCGGCCGTGATCAGGACTAAGCGCCGGGGAAACATGTCAGAAATCGATGTGCCTAACAGTCGAGCGATGACATGCAAGTTAACCGCTTCGCATAAGGCGAACGCCACCACGCTGCCCAATGCCGCGCCGGCCAGACCGAAGCACCAGGCACCCGCCACGCTGATCCCGATCGAGACGACCAGGCCTGCGGCATTGATGCGGACCGCAAGCTTGCCCAGGTTGAGAATCGGCATTGCGTAACCGATGGCAAACGATTGCATCATGATCAGGACGAGGTAGGCGCGCATGACAGGCACCGCGGCAAGGTACTGCGCCGTATAGACGAGCTCGACAATTTCGGGCGCCAGCACAAACAGGGTGCCTGCGATTGGCACGAGGAGCAGCGTCGCCGCGGAGCTCCCTTTGAGCAGGAGGCGATGGACTTCCACATAGCTGCCCGATGCGAATGCGGCGCCGAGCCTGGGCAGCATCGCACTGTTGATCGGCTGGCGAATGAGGGTGGCGACGGGCAGGACGACTGCACCGATCGTCAGCGCGGCAAAGGCCGCGCTTGGGAAAATGGAAGCGGCAATCCACTGATCGGATTGGACCCGCAGGCCATACAGGCTGGCTCCCACTGCAAACGGTAAGGAATAGCGAAGCTGGACGGCCATGAGCTTTGGCTCGCAGCGGACCTGCCCCCCGCCGGGCCTGGTCCGCAGATAGGCAAGCGTGACGGCGACCCGCAATACGGTCTCCATGACGAGCGCGGCAACGACCCATGCGAGCTCATGGGTAAAAATGGCGGCCATGAAGATCAGGACAGTCCGGACAAGGGCAATACCCAGGTCGGCCGAAAACTGCCAGATGATGCGCCCCTCCGCAATGGCAAGGGTGGTCGTGATCGACAGCAGAACGGATAATCCGAGGAAGACGGCCGAACCGCCATGCGTGTCGTGGAAAAGCTTGTGGAGTGAAAGACCTCCTGCCGGGTTGAGCGGGCTGGCGACGATGGCGGCAAAGCAGCCCATGACGGCCAGGTACACAAGCACATTGCCGATCACCGCCCGTCTGCGTTCTTCCGACGCCACGGGCAGGAAGTAATACAGCGATTGCGGCATGAATGCGGGGGCCAGGGCCAGCGCCGTACCCAGCATCAGCGTCAGGAACCGGTACTGCCCGAAGGTCGCAGTATCGAGGTTGCGGACAAGGACGACAGGCACCAGGAATTGCAGGACGAATTCGACCATTCCTCCGGCAGTCAGCACTGCCGCGGATTTCCCGATCCCCATCTGGCGCGCCTGCCCGGCCATGCCCGTCAACCCTGACGCGGGTAGAGGTTCAGGAGGATGCGGTGATAGGCATCAACCATATGTGCAAGCGAAAACTGGCTATGCACTCTTGCCAGGCTGGCGCTGCCAAAGGCCGCGCGTCGCTTTCGGTTGGACAGGCGCTGTATATGCCGCGCCATGTGCGAGACATCGGCCTGCGGATAGAGCAGCCCGTTCTTTTCATGCTCGACAAATTCCGACGCGTTGCCGACATCCGCCATGATCAATGGTTTGCCCAGCCCCATCGATTCAAGTGCGGCAAGCGACACCGTTTCGCTGCGCGTCGGCACCGCCATCACGTCGCAGCATGATATGGCGAGCCGTACATCCTGTAGCGATCCGGTGATTTTCACTTCGTCCTGCAGCCCCAGGCGCTCGACCATGGATTCGATCGCCGCGCGGATCGGCCCGTCTCCGATGATCAGGCATTTCACGTCCGTACCGGCCGCACGTGCCGCATGGATCGCGGCCACCAGGTCCGCATGACCTTCTTCGTGCCGCAGGGCCCCACAAACGCCCACCACATAATCGCTTTCCGCGAACCCATGCGCTGCCCGGAACAGGCCCTTCTCCGCTACAGGAAAATCATTGCGCAAGCGGTCCAGATTCACGCCATGACGCACGACTTCCGTCCTTCTTGCCGTCAGAAGGTGGCGCTCCCAGTACGAACGCTGGTTCTTGCCCATGTACACCAGCAGATCCGACATCCAGAACAAGGGGCGCAATGCCAGTATCTGCAGCCAGGATTCCATTGGAAATGGCGCCGCGGAGTGAAGGATCTCGACAATGCGCACCCTGCGCTTCGACATCAAGCGCAGCATCCATGCGTAGACCAGGGGGTAAGGATTGACGCATACGATGATATCGATCTCCTTGGCGTTTGCGTAGGCGCCGAGCTGGCGGACAGCTGCAAGGTCCAGCTTGCGGTCGGCGCCCAGGCAGAACACGAAGACGCCGTCCTGCACCCTGGCGTGGGCCTGGGGGGATTCCGCTTCGTCTTTCAGGTAGACCAGCGACACGTCGAAATGTTGACGGTCAAGGCCTTTCGCAAGGGCAAGCGCATGGCTTTCCGCGCCGCCCATGCTCGCCGATACGACGAGGAACATGACCCGGACCTGCCTTGGGCCTCTCGTCTTATCCATGGCATACCTCCTCGATACCTTGCACGTAGGGCGCGATCACATCCTGCTCCGCGTAATGCCGGGCCATGAAGTCCCGGCAGCGCTCGCTGCTCTCCTGCCATTGGCGGTGATCCGAGACGAGTTCGCGTACCCTTTGTTCCATCTCGTCCATGGTGCCGGCGGCATGCCCCAGGCGCTCGCGCCGGATCACACCATCCGGATCGAAGAAAGCGACGACCGGCGTGCCATGGATCCAGGCCTGGAGGTAGGAGTTGGGAAAACCTTCGCTGTCGGACGTGTTGACGAAGACATGCGCACCAGCGTAGTGCTGCGCCATCTGGTGGTAGGGCACACGCCCGCGGAAATCGAGGTTCGGGATACGCGCAGCATCTTCGGCAATACTGGCATACAGGCTCCTGGAGCCCGGCTGCTCCCCACCGATCATGCGAAACCGCAGGTCCGGCATCCGGCGGGCCAGGGCAAGCAGCAGGTCCGGCCGCTTGAACTGGCGCACGTTGTTGACCCATAACACATCGATGGTGCGTTCGACCGGCGTCTCGCTGGATTGGACCAGCATGCGCGCCACCATGCTGCCACGCCGGTAATTCGCAAGCATGGCCTCGTACTGGCGCTGGGTCTGGACCAGGATGCGGTGCGCATGGCGCAGCCCATACTCGTACAGCTTCTTGTCACGCCAATACTTGATCAGCAATGCGTCCGGCGTGCAGTCGCTATCGTGGGCCACCCGGAAAATCAGCTTCCGGTGATAGGTGCTGCAAAACAGCGAGACCAGGCCCAGATGCATGCCGGCACAGCTCAGGTAGTAGACGTCGGCATCGGCTTTCCGGAGCGCGGCCCAGGTCTTGATCCACCTCGGATACACAAACCGCAGCAGGGGGAGCCCGGCGGCCTGCTTGAAGGAACGGTGCGTCATGATTCCATCCCATTCGGCAGCGTCCGGCTGCCCATAATCGTAGACGACCATGCTGACCTGGAAGCCGTACCGCACGAGGGCCTTCGCCAGCAACGTCTGCTGGACTTGCTCGCCGCCGATGCCATGGGCATTGAATTCCTCCGCGAGCACCGGCAGGTTGTCCATGCCAACAAAACACACTTTCATCGGATATCCTTTGTGGGTCGCTCCAGGGCTTCGGCCCGGCGGTGTGCGGCTGGAATGCGATCGCGCCGGGCGCTGATCCCGGTCGCGGCGCCGTAGGCCAGCCAGAGATAGACATGGGTAAAGCCAGGCATGAAGCTGTCGTCGGTGATGCCCTGTACCAGAAGCAAGGGTATGCAGGCGGCGGCGCCAAGGAAGAATCCGCGCAAGCCGTGGACTTGCCCGTCGCGGGCAACGCGCCAGAACATCCGCCACATATGGACGAAGAACACCAGGGTAATGATCGAACCGGCAACCCCGACATCGAGCAACGATGCGAGGTACGCACTGTGGGGGTGTCCCACCGGAAGGATGGACCGGGACTGCGCTGCCTCGGACCACAGGATCGAAGCGTGTCCGCTCCCGAACAATGGGTGCCTGGCGATTTCCGGAATCAGGGGGCGCCAAATCTCATTGACGCGGCCTGAACTGATCAGGTCGATATCATTGCCGCCGATGCCATGCAAGACCCTTCCGACCACGGCATCCGACATGGCCGCCACCGTCAGCGCCAGGGCAGCCAGCACCAGCGGCAGCCAGCCTCCTTTGCGGCGCACGAGAAGCGCGTAGATCATGACGACAAGCAGCCCGAGAAAGGCGCCGCGCGAAAACGTCAGCAGGATTCCTGCGGCCAGTACCAGCGACCCTGCGCCGAGCCACAGCGTAGCGGCCCTGGTGCGGGCCTGTCCCAGCGAGCACAGCGCCAGCGCGAGCGCCATGTTCAGCACCAGGCCAAGTTCGTTCGCATGTGGCCCGAGCACCGACAGATGCCTGCGCGACTCCTGCTGGGCCAGCTCGTCCACTGTCGACGACGTACCCGTGGCGACCAGGCACAGCAGTGCGGACAGCAGGACTGCCGAAGCAAGCACCGGGACCGTCACCCAGGCAGGCCGCCTGGTGTTAGCCGCCAGCAGGGCCATGACATACGAGGCGACGATCACCAGCCCTGGGGCGAACAGCATGATCTGGAGGTAGCCGAGCGCCGTCGTCTCGCTGAAGACGCCGAGCACATTGAAATAGGCGGGGATCTGCGACACCGAGCGGGCGCCGTTGAGTGCCGCGAAAACGAAGACCAGCAGGTAGGCGAGAAAAACCGGGCGCCAGGCCGGGAAGCGAAGCTGCCCTGGACGCACGGCCACTGCGATGAACACGGCTGTCGCCGTCATCAGGATCGCCATTCCGATGATGCGCAGGCCGGACAGGCCCGCCACGGCCTGCGAGAGGAGGCGGATCGGAACCAATGGCAGCAGGAATACGACCACCACCGCGAATATCCTGAAATCGCGCAGCCCCAGCATGACGATGAAGGCGCCTGCGATCAGGGCGGCGGTACGGGCCAACCCAACCCGGTCGAACACCAGCCCGACAAGAAGTGCTGCAACGATGCACGCGAGGAAGCTCGCGATGAAGTTCCAGGCCGGATGCCGGGGGCGCTCCAGGTACTGCGCCAGGGTCGATGTATCGCGCATTACGTCCTCCCGGTGGTGTGACATCTCATCAAGGCGCGAAGCAGTGCGTCTTGTAGTCAACGACGGTCACGTTGCCCTTGGACGAAATATGGTGGCTGCCGAGCGAACGGTCCAGGTAATCGTGCCGGATGTCGGTCACCTTGCGTTCGAGGTAATGTGCTTCGTCGAGCACCAGGATTTCAAACAGCGCAAGCCCCTCCCCGTACTGGTCGAATCCCTGCCGCTGGGCCGCTCGGAAGATTCGTCCTTCATCCATGATGAGCCCGGCGTTGCGTCCCATGTCGGTGTCGATGCACAGCGGATTGGCCGGATGCGGTTTCCATTGGCCGTCGAGCGGCGAATCAGACGAGAACAGACACAGTTCCGAGCAATGGTCGCTCAGCCCGGAGCGGTCCACGCTCGTCAGCAGCCACCACTTTCCCTTGTGCTCGAAGAAGATCGAATCCGCCGCCGAGATATTGTCGATTGCAATTGAATGGAGCGACCAGCGGCGCGGAAACTCGTCACACTCATAGATCCGGACCTGGTTGCTTTCGGATGCCTCCGGGCACATGTAGGTGCGGCCACCATATTCGAAGATGAACGGGAACGACAGGTGAAAGTCTTCCCTTAGCGCGACACCAAGACAGTTGACCGAGGTCTCCGTGATTTCCAGCACCGAGATATGGGCGCGGCCCGTTGCATACACGTAGTCTTCGACGAAACAGTAGGTCCTGCCGCCGACCACATGGAGGAAAGGGTCTGCCCAGAAGTGGCCCGGCGGCGCCGACACGCGGATGCCGCGCCACAGGGTGGCATCGCGCCAGCCTGAATGCGTGATGCACAGGTTCCACCGATGCTGGATCTTCAAGATCCGGCGCGTCGTGCGCAACGCAAGCCGGCCCAGGAGCTTGGCCATGTACACGGCAGACTCGGCGCCGTTCGGTGGCGCCATGCAGCTTCCGGAGTAAGGCACCGTATCGCGCGCTGCAGGGAGCCTGCCGCTGGCAGCAATATCGAGCAGCAGCTTTTGCAACTGCGCCTGTGCTTTTCGAAAAAGATGAACCTGGTTCAGCAGGAAGGAAAATTTGGTCCGGAAGCCCCCTTCGACCAGAACCTGCCTGCGCGCCCCGGGCGTCGCCAGGTTGACGATGGCAAAACTCGTGTTGGGACGGCAATGGTAGGCCTCCCAGAAACCGATCGGCGCCGCCGCCGTGATCCTGTCGCGGCGGTAGTCGATGAACATCGTTCCCAGCCGCGGTGCCGGCATGTTGTCTGGAATGTCAACGTTATTGCCGAGGTGGACGAAAAGATCGACAGCGGCATCGGATGGGCCGCCATTGAAGCCCGTCAGGTAGAACCTCGGCAGCGAGCGCATGGCAGGGATATCGGTAATGTCTGCAACTGCAAGATGTGAGCGGTGCGCCTTGTAGCAGCTCAGCAGGACGCGCTCCGCCAGCATCACGCCGCCAGCGAAGGCTGCCTTCCCGGTCCGGCCGACCCAGCGCCGCCACATCGTGTTGGCGGGCCTGGACCGGGTTCCGGGCCCGGCACCGCCGGCGGCGCCTGCCACCGCCAGCGACAGGTCGATGCCCGGCTGCGTATTCGCCCATGCGCAAAACGCAATGGCATAGCTGTCGATCCGGCGCGGATCGACGATAAGGGCAATCTTTAATATATTCATGATCGATGAGGGCGAGCGCTACGAAACCAGCGAAGGGCTACTGAATTGATCAATCAGCTGTTTCGTCTGGCGTACATTGCGCAAACTCGAGGCGCCAAACACGATCGATTCGATCTTTCGCTGCGCGCAGACGTACTCGATCGCTTCCGCCGGCGCAATAGCGCCCGATGCGAACACGGACATCGCCACAGCGCGAAAACTGCGTGTGGCAACGATGTCTTCGTAGGCTTCCAGGCCGCCGCACATGCGAAAGCCGATCTTGTTGATGTTCGCGCACACGATGGGATTTTCTATCCCGACTCCTTCGAGCGCGTCGAGCAGCAAAGGCAGGTTCATCGTGATGAACCCCGGCTCGGCGTCGTAGGCATCGCGCACATGATGGGCGAACGTGCGCAGCGCTCCATGGAACCCAAGCCCCAGGGCCAGGTCGGTCACCACGTTTTGCAGGAAGATGACAGGAGTGCGAATGCCTTCAAACATCTTCATTTCGGCATCGATCAGCGCGCGTATCAGGACGTCGACATCTTTCCTGGCAACGGCGATGCCGCTCTTCATGGCGGACAGGATCGGCGTATCGCTCGGCAGGAACTGTTTGACTGCTTCGATCATCCCAAGCTCGGACACGGCATTCGCATACTTGTGCGCGTAAGGCATGCAGGGATACAGCTTGAGCTTGCGGTAGCGTGCCGGATTGCGCCTGATGATCCCGCAGATCTCCGCGATACGCTCATGCGTCGTGCACATCAACACCTCGATACCTTCGTCCAGCACGCCATCGAGCATGTCCATGACCGCGTCGTTGTTCTGGAACTGGATCGCCAGCTTGCGTGCGTGTTCATCCGACATATGGTTGATGCCGAAGAACTGGTTGTCTCCAAACAAGATCCGTTCCATGATCAGCCTCCTTTCAGGACGTTGGCAATTGCCTTCGGCGACCTGAGGATTGATTCGCCAATCCCCTTCCACGACCGGCCCCATTGCCCTGCGGCGCCGGCAGCTGCGGCATAAGACGCAGGCTGTGCCTGGACAGGCGCAATGCCCGCGGCGTCCTTGCGGATCATCTCGGCAACGACATCCGTCTGGAGTCCGGAGCGGAAGTCGCAATGGGTATGCAGGCGGCGCTGCTGGATGGATTCCACGAAGTAAGCGATCTGGGCGGAATACTCTTCGCCGCGAAGATAGAACCAGACCGGCTTCGTCAGCTCTGTCGTATAGCGCTTGTTCCAGCCCGCACTCAGTTCCGGCGCCTGGTCGCAAGGTGACCTGAGATAGACATTCAATTCCTGACGGCTCGCCTCGATCTTCCCGTTCAGTCCCCAGAGCGTGACCACCGTGGACATCTTGCGGTAGCTCTCGTCACTCCAGTTAGCGGAAATCTGTGCGGTTTTTCCATCCGCATAAGAGAAGTTCGAATACACTTCGTCGTCGATGGCGGAAGAAAAAACGCTGCGCAGCACCGACCCCGAAACCGATTCCGGCGGTCCGATCAGGTAACCCAGCAGATCGATGCCGTGGCAGGCATAGTCATAGAGACAGCCGCCGCCCTCGGTCTTGCTGGTGCGCCAGGTCGAGCCCTTCTGCCGGATCATCACCGGCCCATAGCATTCCACTTGCGCGTGATAGACCTGTCCGATTGCGCCTGCTCCCAGCAGCCTTCTGGTCTCCTCGAAGGTAGCGACGAACCGGTTGTGGTAACCGACCTGCGTTACCACGCCACCTTTCTCGGCCAGCTCGACGATGCGGGCTCCTTCGTCGACATCGAGGCAGAAAGGCTTTTCGCAGAAGACGTCGATTTTGCGTTCCAGCGCAGCACGCGTCATCGAGGTGTGCAGCTTCGATGGCGTCGCGATGAGGACAGCGTCCGGCTGTTCAACGTCGAGCATCCGCAGATAATCGCTGTAGGTTTCCATCCCGGTGTATTTCGCTACGATGTCGCGCAGGTATTTCGCAGGATCGCAGACGGCGACCAGCTTGAGGGCCGGATGCGCGTTGAGAATGGCCTGGTGGGATAACCCCATCTTCCCCATACCAGCCAACGCAATCCGGATGGGCACGTCATTGGGCGTTTTCATTTGTCACCTGTTCCTTGATCATTTCGTAAGCCAAGCGTCCTTTTGCAAGCAACGCAGGATTCGGCGTGCCGCGCGAGTGGGAATCCAGATATTCCAGGGCCTCGTCGGCGCTGAGGCGAGGCCGGTGCACGCAGGCACCTTCGGCAATCAGGTACCGGTCGACATCGAGCAGGTCATCCTGGTAGACCGAAATCGTCGGCACTCCCAATACCGCCAGTTCCCGGGTCATCGTGCCGCCCGCGCCGATGAACAGGTCGCAGGCTCCCACGATGGCGTGGATGTCCAGAACGGATGCGAGGGTGCGTGCGCGGGCGAATGCGGGGCTGCAATAGTGCCGGTACTGGTCGGGCGAGCGCGGGAGGATCGTGACCTCCGCACGGTCCTGCAGGCCGATGATGACGTCGTCGAGGAAATTCTGTGGACCCTTGTAATACTGCGCAGTCCATGGCTCGGGCCGGATATAGATCCGGGGACGCGTCACTGCGTCACCCGGCCGGCGTTGAGCCGGTAGCTTGTGCATGTAGTCCCACAGGTAGATGCCTTCCTTGACGCCGGGATAGTGGGTGACCTTTTTCATGCGTGCGCCCTGCTTCCTGAGGCTGCCCGCGCTCAGGAATTCAGGGACCATGATGCGGTCTGCGCAGGCAAACGCCGGAACATTGCCTGCGGCATGTTCGTTATCGTTGAGATAGACAGAGCGAATGCCCATCAACTGCGCCACGACCGGCGAGTGAAACGAGCTTTGCGACACCGCCACGTCGATACGTTTGTGCTTGAGAAATTGCATCAATTGGGTCACCCGCACTGGAAAGCCCCACACTTTCCGCAACGAAGAACGTCCGTAGTGCGTCCCGACGACGGTATGTTCGATTTTGTGCATCCGTAGTAGTTCGCCGGTGTTGGAAAGGGGCCGGCTAGTGACCACGACTTCATGTTCACGCTGCAATTCCACAATCATCGCGCGGAACATATTGATGTGCGGTGAATTCGACAAATCAAACCAGATCTTCATGTTCGCCCCCCGTTGTCATGACTTGATGCGGGCCCAGCGCACCCTTTTCCGGTTCGTGGCCCGGCGGATGCTCATACGGTTTCGTGGATCGGGTCGATATCAGCTGCTCGTACAGGTTCTCGACCGCCGTGACGGCATTCCTCCTCGAGAACCGCGTCTCTACCTTGGTCCGGCCGGCCATTCCCATCCTGAGGCGCTCTTCCGGGCAAGCCAGCAGCCTGAGGATGGCGGCGGTCAAAGCCTCGATATCGCCTGGCGCAACGAGCAATCCTTCCACTTCGTGGGTTACCGCCTCCGGCACCCCCCCAACTGCCGTGGCTACCACTGGCAATCCGCTCCCCATCGCTTCCAGCAGGCTCATGGGAAGACCCTCGAAATGCGAAGGCAACACAAAGATCGAAGCCTGCTGCAAGAGTTGCTCCCGACGCTTCGGGCCCACCCAGCCCAATACCTCTATGTTGTTCTCAAGAGCCAGCGCACGAACATGTGCACGGGCGCCCTCCACCTGTCCATCGCCGCACAACTGGAGCCGGGCTTCAGGACAGGCCGCAACGATCGCAACCATCGCATCGATCAGCTCGAACGCACCCTTGGCGGCTTCGATATGTCCCAAAAAAATCAGCGTAGGCAAAGTTCGGAATACGGACTCATTCGCCGGCTGCACAATTGCCGGATTACAGATTGTCGTCACCCCTTGTCGGCCGGTAATGTCACGAACCCAACGGTTCAGTTCATTCGACACGACAATGATCCTGTCAACGTGCGTGAAGGCAAACCTGATCAGGAGGCGTGCTAACGGACCGCATTGGATGGCATAAAATTCTGGAAACCGGCCGGCATGAATATGGAGAACGGAAGGAACACGGAATAAAAAGAATACCAGGAGAAAACTGTATTTCCGCCAAAAGCTCGCATTGATCGCGACATGGACGTGAGCGAGTTCAACTTCCTTGTTCATAGACATGTAAATGACCCGGCTCATCGCTTTTGCAAACAAATGAATCTTCTCCGAGCGCCTCCCGGTACAGTGGGTCGGCAAGTAGGAGATCTGCTTGCGCTGCAGAAAGCCGTCGGACTCATAGTGCTGCACGACGGATGCAATGCCGCCGAACGCATCAGGCCTTGTGCCAAGCATGATTATCGACTTACGCATTTCCATAGCCCCCCTTGCACGACTTGATATTGATCTAATTCACTTGATTTTATTTAATCATGTTCCAGCGTACTCTTCCCTGTTTGATAAATATCAAAGGTAGGCGGACGCCCTTTACAATCTCCATATGGCCGGGTTAGCGAAATAGCGTCGCCAGCACCTGGGCTTTTACCTCGGCGATTGGCCAAGGCGGCAGCATTGGTTAGCACTGCCGCACTGCCGGCAAGGGCAGGAACTCATCGGAGAAAACTGCTGAACATCGAATCTTTAATAGAGGTGCAAGGCAATCAGGCCAATTCCTAACAAGGTCAAGCAAACGACTTTCGTTAGCCCGGCCTGGGCTGCGATCATTTCATTGTGCTGCAGCATGCTTGTCGGCGGATCAGCGCCTGTTCCGCGCTTATCGGGCAATGCTGGAGAACCCGTGACTGCCTCATCGGACGCTTCGTTCCAGATCAATGGCAACTGGATTGGCATCCGGTTCGGCTTGCCGCCGGATTCCAGGCTATGAACGTCTATGTTTTCCATTTTCGCCTCCAGGCCGCCAAGCGCTGCTTTCCCAAACGTCCTTTTCCACGAACCAGCGTTTCAACATACGTTGGAAGGTTCGGAAGGACCCCCAGGAACGAGCGGTATATGACGATCTTCTCGTAATCCCGCTGATGGCCGAGAAAGCGGAATTTATAATCGTATTTCCCGGAAAGTAAATGATATTCACGCGCACCACGGCGGATCGCGTCGCAAATGCTTTTGTAGCAGCACAGCATTCCGAGACGCATATCATCAAAGGACGATTCATGCGTAACGACATGCATGTAACTATGCGTGCCGACCTGCGTACAAATCACTCCGCCGCATATCTGGCCCCTCATTCTGGCCACGAGCACGACGCCGTAGGCCTCGACCATCCGCACCAGTTCCGTTATCGAACGGTCGTTATGTGACGGAACCTGCCGCTTATTGGTTATCCTCTGACGGCTTAGATCCACCAGCCGGTCAATCAATTCGCGGCCACCGCTATTACGGTCATACACCGTGAATTCGATTTCCGGATAGCGTTGTTCCATCATTTTTTCGCTGCGCCGGATAGCGGCGCGCGTATTGCTCCCGAGCGCAACCAGATACGCTTCTGGCGTGGTCGGGAGGGATACGACAATATCCTCGCTCGAATTGAAACGTTGGGTGGTATATGACATGGGCTCCTTCCCGGCTTCCACCGACGGCAGGCTGATGACCCGGACTCCAGGCAAGGCTGAGAACAAATGACGCGCCATCTGTTCCAGTTCGCAAGCCGACATGGCGAAGTATTCGTTCAATACGGTAATGAGGCCCTTGGTGCGGCGAAATACAACGATCGTTGCCGGTTCCGTGCCCTCACCAGCGATGTAGGTCGCGACGCCGTCGCCGGCCTGGGTGCCAAGGATGCGCGCCAGCGTACAGAACACGCTTTCATAGCGTGCCTCGAGCTCCCGATGCAGCGAATCCGGGAAGGGTTCGTGCACGATGGACTGGAACACGCCGGCATCGCGATTCCCTAAGCCTGTTGCGTTCAAAAAGTCGTTCATGTTGTCTTCCAGGCTAGGTGCGCTTCTTTATCGGACGTCATGCCCCTCGATCGTGCCGCAGAGGACGGGCGCAAGCACTGCGCAGGCACGCTGCAGCTGCTGCTTCGATATCCATGCGTCGAAGTCGGGCCGTCCTTGTTGCCGGACTGCACTCCAGCTAATCGGGAAGCTGCGCCTCGTCGCGTCGCAAGGCCCTAGGTTCCACCGCTTGCACCGGGTCCGCCCGGTTGGCATCGCAGCCGCTGGCTTGGGCGGGAAGCAATCCACTGCACTCGCCGCCCGGCCGTCCGTGTTGCCCGCGCGGCAACGGCCAGCCTGGCCAGCGTCTTGCCTAGGAGTCCGGATTCTGTCGTCTTGTACTTGACGACTTCTTTACATGTGTGAACCATGACTTTCGTTTCATTCTCGAGATATCTTTTCCAGTTGCGACTGAGCATGGAACCGGGCCGATACACCGTGATGCTGTGGAGGATTTTTCGATGCGCCAGGAAGCGGGCTTTGGCTTCGTCCCCTCCGCCCATCATCAGCACTTCCTTTATTCCTTCACGAATACAGACCAAAATGAGCTGAAGCTGGACGATGTTTCCAAGTGCGTAATTATTCCATTCCGGATCGTGCCCTACTAACTGGAAAAAACAACGATTTCCGGCAATGTAACAAAGCACGCCTGCGCGAATTTCATCATGGATGTATATCAATCCCAGGGCACCGTGTGTCCGCGCCAGTTCTGCAAAGCGATCTATCTGGGGCTCTTCGACGTAAGAAGACTTGTGCTTGGAATGCATGCGCTTGTCTGCCAGCCCAACGACTGCCCGAATATGCTCTCTACCAATTTCTTCGCGGCGCAGCACGTCGAGCCGATGAGTGGGATGCTCGGCTTGCAATTTGCGCAAAATCTTCAGCCATTTGCGAATCGATCGTGCTCCGGGGTGCTGAACATACATCTCTTCCGTAACAGGAAGCTGCACGACCTGTTCCTCCAGGCGCGGTACCACCTGACATGGAAAGCTGCAGCGAGCCCGTTCGATGGTCATATCAAGTGCATAAAATTCAATCCGGGCTGCCAAGCGATAGCGCGCAAATATCGAGTCTGAAAACTCCATCATTTGTTCAGTGCGCAGTTGGATTTGCTGGTTCAGAACATATATCGCCCTGCCAACAAGGCGAAAGAGTATGAGCGTTTCAATCTCCCCGTCTTCGATTGCCACATAAGTGCTGACCCCGGCGAGCGAATCGTACAAGCCAAATCGCCTGACCGTGCAGTAGATGTTGCTATATATTCGTTCTAGAGCAGCCTCCACAAACTCCGGTATCTCATTTTCGTGGATGGCAACAGCGCGTCGGCTACGGCTTGTCGCTGGCATGCCAGTATAAATAATGCTGCGCACTGCCGTGGTGCTGGCATGCATTTCCTTGCTTGCATAATTTGTCTGCATGGTATTCCGTCAGGAAGCTCTAGAAGATGACTGAATTCTATTGCCCTACCTCTCCGCAACGTTTGCGAAATATCAAAGTGGCGAAGGTCAATATTTTAAAGCGTATATTCCAAAGGAAATTTGATAATTCTCAGCAATAGACGACGTTTCAGATTTTCAAGATCATTGCCTCATTAAAACCATGTTCGGGCCATCCCAAAATGGGTAGATGTTTCAGTTCGTCACTTACCGCGTTTCCACAACACCCTATTCAAGAGGGCCAGCGGTGACAATTGACCAGTTGCCATTGACACGTTGTCGCTCGAAGTTGGCGTCGAATTTCTTCGCAAATACACGTCCGGCAAACCAATCCGAATCGCTAAGCCGACGGTCCAAATTGGGTTCAGGAAAAAAATGCATTTCAGAACGCTACATTCGTACAACGCAGGAGTTCGCTTTATAAAGAGAATGATAGTATTATCCCAAGACGTGATAAAGCCAGTTGTTTCTTGTCGACCATCTCATCTGTCTTATTAATTGGCTGAGTTAATCGATTTCGAAGGAGGAATAATGATTAACGTGATGATTAGTGATTCAGACCTGTTCGCACGCGAAGGAATCAAGCAGATGCTGGCCAAGTACAGCGACCTGCGTATCGTTTGCGAGACCTGTACTGTTGCGGAGACGCTGCATGCCTTGCGAGAGCATCGACCGGATGTATGCATGCTAGAAATTGCCATGGCCGGGGAAGGCGGCTTGCATCTTCTGCGGAGAGCGAAAAGCCAGGCATGTGGCATACCTATCCTGGTCATTAGCCACCGCCATGAGCGCGATTTCGCACTGCGGGCGCTACGGGCGGGCGCTGCCGGTTACATCACCAAGGACTGTATCGACCACCAGCTTGCCTATGCCTTGCGCACGGCAGCGGATCACCGTCCTTACGTCAGCGAAACGGTATGCGAACTGATCGCGGAAAGCATCACGGACGGTCGCACAGGACGGCGGCACGAAAAGTTGTCCGATAGCGATTTCGAAATTTTCTGCCTGATGGCTGATGGAACACCGACAGCGAAAGTCGCCAGTGCGTGCAACATGAGCATCCCCGTAATACGAACCCGCAAGGCCAGGATCAGGCAACAGTTGGGCCTGTTTACGGATGCTGACCTCGTAAAATATGCTGTCGCGCGCAAGCTGCTTGACTAGAACACCCAGTGGGCAAGGGGCGTCGTCGAGACAGTATGCGGTCAAGGCGAGACGATGCAACGCGTCCATTGGGAAGCGTCGTGCGCCCTAAACGACGCAAACCGGAAACTGACCGCTGCGCGATCCGCTGCAGCGGACGACGAGTCGATTCGTTGCACGCCCGGGCCGGAAAGCGATTGTTGACGAAGCGCCGCAGCTGCCGAACCCGGTGCAGGCTACGGGTTACATTCCTTGTTTCGACGCGCCAAGGCAAGGAGAGTCTGATCGTACTTCATCAGCATGATGTCCAGCGAAAAACGATCAACGACTGACTCGCGTGCGTTCACGCCCATTTCCCCGTCGGCGTTCGCCGCCTTGACTTCGATGATCGACTTGGCAAGCGCCTCGATATCGCCAGCCGGAAAGAGCTGGCCGTTGTGGCCATGACTGACCTGTTCGGCCGCGCCGCCCACCTCGCTCATGATGATCGGCTTTCTTAGCGCCATCGCTTCCAATGCCGACAAAGAAAAGGTTTCGATATATCGTGATACCAAGACCATGACATCACACGCGGCCACATATTTCCGGACGTCCGGGAGAAAACCAGTCACTGCAACGTCACTTCGGAGGCCGCGCGCGTCGATTGCGCGTTCAATTTTTTTTCGCTCAGGTCCGTCACCGATGATCATGCATTTCAGCACGTGTCCCTGTCGCTTCAGCAGGGCAAGCGCGTCCAGCAGATCAAGATGTGCTTTTTCCGGGCGAAGCGAGGCGCATATTCCAATCACGAAATCCGAGGTGGAAAAATTGAACTGTGCACGCAACGAAAACACATCGCCACTGGTGAAATCATTTCGGAAGCGCGCTACATCGATACCGTTGTGGATTACCGAGGAAAATCGAAGCGACAGCTTCTTTGATTGCCAGTACGCACGCTGCTTTTCGCACACAAACACCACGAGGTCGGCCGCATAAAAAAAACGGCGGTAAAACGCCATTTGCAACTTGGCCTTCCACGTGCGGAGTTCCGTCGTATGAAACACTTCCGCCAACGCCACGCGGGATCGGGAGAATTTCAACGTCATCCATCCGTAAAGCAGCGCAAATTCATTTGTGCATACCAGAATGTCGACCGACTCGCGATCGACGAAACGGGACAGCTTGCGCAGTGCCTTGATATCGATTTTTTTCCTGACATCAGCACAAGAAATAAGGACATCCTCGCTCAGCCCTTGCGCTACATCCGTTCCGTCGAGTTCGTTCTTTAAGTAAATTACAGATACGCGAAACCTTGTTTTGTCTAAACCATTCGCCAAGGTAATCGTATGTAACTCTGCACCGCCCACGCTCTGGGAAATAAGGAAGAACAACACATGTATCTTCTGGTCATCGGGACAATGCAGCATATCTTATCTCCCTGGCGTGCGCCCTGCCATGTATACCTGAATGTGCACGCGGCAGTGGGCGCCTGTGAGTCCCTATCCGCGCCCATCATTCACGCTTCCGGATTCGACAGGCCACCCAGAATCCTTCTATATGGTCGACAGGTCGGCATCGAACATTTTGTTGGCAATTGCATATTGTATGAGTTGCGAAGTCGAAATAATTCCCATTTTTTCCATTAACCTCGCTTTGTGCGTACTGACCGTCTTGACGCTGATGGCTAACTCGGTGGCTATTTCGGAAACTTTACAGCCTACTGCAAGTCTCATGAAAATTTCATGCTCACGTGGTGTCAATGATTTATGCGTGTGATCTTTCGAAACTTCCCTCAAGTCAGCAGCGACCAGCCGCGATATCTCTTCGTGCAAGTATATCTTTCCCGAAGACACAGCTCTAATCGCTGCAGGGAGATGTCCTACAGCACAACTTGCGTTGAGCAGACCCCGCACTCCCATGCGTAGCTCGGACAGAATTTGGGGCAAGGTAGGGGATCGTGCAACGACAATCACGCGAAGCGAAGGGCACTCCTGTTGCAGATTAGTAAGGTAATCGTTCCCTCCGCTGGTAGAGGGGTGAGCCACCACAACGACTTCGGCGTCCTCGATCCCTTCCTGTGCGAGCATCTCTCTTGTATGCCTCACCTCGGCAACGACCTTGATATCCTCTTGCTGCAGAAGAATACGTTTCATGCCCTCGCGTACGATGGTTAGTCTACTTGCTAATACAACGCTTATCATTACGGATCACCTATTCTTTTAGTAAGACGCCAGCGATCGAAACGCCCAGAGGGAAGTCTGCTTTTTTTCAACCATCAACACTCCACTACTACTCAATTTAACGAAAGAGCCCGCGCAGTCCCCCGGATAAGAAAAATTGCAACCAAACATCCACGCATTCCACTCGCTCGTAATATGTTTAATCAGAAAGCTTGATCAAAATCAATCTTTAAAGTCATATTACAGTGTAGAACAAATAAATCGACTATGCTTGTTGCACATCAAGGAATGCGACAAAGGAGGGAACCTTTTGTTCCTAAATCCTACAGAAGATAAATGCATGAGTTAGATGCGCGCGGCTACCCTGCACTCGCCTGCTTCAATCCGCAGCTTGGATAGATGTGCAGAAGCATTAGTACGTAAGAGTTTGAGTTACCCTGGGAAAGGTAACTGGTCAGCGTAGAGGCATGCGAGGGTCGGCCACGAGCGGTCTAATTCCCTGCGCCAATTGTTGTCGCGGGACCCCGCCGCCTCCAATGCTCGACGGGCCATTATTGGCCACGACATGCAGGGCGCCCATCAGTCGCTGGATGTCCCGCACCCACGCGGTATCGTCCTGCAACTTCTGGGCCATGTCGAAACCCCAGTCGCGCCTGAATTCATCTTTTTTAGCACCACCTGGACCATCTTCGGCGCTGAAAGCGAACCCAGGGGCATAGGTGTCGTCGACGATATAGGCGCCGTAATTCTGCAAAGTCCAGGCCAGTTGCATTGCGGGAGCGGTCTCAAGTCCCAAGGAGGCGATCGACAGGCTCCCTGGGATGGCCAGCAATGCCCCCATCTTCATCGCGCTATTTGTATTGTTGCTCGCTTGCCCGTACCAGCCGACTGCATAGCTGTCAGAGGTGATGGCGGGCCAGCGCGAGCAGGCCGAACGCATTGCGCATTTGAATAATGCCTCCCTGGCATATACGTTCACCTTGAGCGCATGTGGCGGGCCTGTATTTTTCCCGGGCCGTAGCTCACCGAGACGAATCGATCCGCCGATTGCCGACAGGCCCGAGCCGCCATGCGCTCCCGTGATTCCGGTGCCATACAAGTCAACATCCTCAAACCTCGCATAGGAGGTTGCCGGACCGCGGGCGGTGCACCGCGCCAAAGGCTGCGTCTGCACCAGGGTGCGGCCATCCGGCATCAGGAATACAGCCGGGCCGTTTTCGTCACTGTGAGGAATGATGTAATCGCTCGGCATCGGCACCGCATACATCAGCCTGCCTGTGGCAGCACAACGGTCCTTGCCGGTCCACGCTGCGTTACTGTGAAAAACCATCGTCAGTGGCTCAGCCGGCGTCAGGATGAGCTTCTCCTCATCGATGCCCGGCATCGATGACCAGGGGCTTCCTCCCGGGCGCGGATTCAGGTTTGCTTCCACGAAAACGGCACCGCTACCAATTGGCATGTTCCAGATGCTGTCCGATGCGAATGGCTGCTGGAGCACGTTGCGGGCGTTGGCACCGGCAACGGCGTAATGGCCCCCGCTATCTCCAACGACTAGCGTTTGGAAGATCACAACAAGCAACAGGAGTTTGAGAGTCGGGTGGATGTTAGTGGCCATCTCACAGGAGTTGCCCTGGCACTAATAGATAAGCAAAGTGAGCAGTTTACGTCAAGTCGATTGTCGTTCGGACTGGCTCAGTATCCAGAACATCATAACCGAGCAATTTGCTCAAGCCTCGGAGGCTGGAAAATTCTTTTTGCGGCCGGCGCGGCAGCAAGAAGTTACCTCAAGTCACTTATGAAAATGGGGGTCAAGCTACCCTTCGACCGGGCAGCGGCCGCTTCACAGTACGATCACGGCCGGTGCGGGCGCCGCCGCGAGCGGATGCGCGCAGCGCAGGGCGCCGGCAAACCCGTTGTGTTCAAACAGGTAGTCGGCGGCGCTTTCGGTTGCCAGCTTGATGCCTGCCTCGTGCAGGCACCACAGCCGGTAGAAGGTGGCGATCCGTTCTTCGCCCGCACATGCCCCCAACTGTTCGATCGCTTCAAGCGACAATTCCTGTTGCGCGAGCGCCAGCACGTCGCGTGACGGATCGATGCGCTCGATATCGAGTCCCACAGGGCTGTCGGTGCTGGCGGCGACGGCGACCCAGCGGCCGCTGTGCGAAATACTGAAGCCGATGCCAGAATGGCCGGGGTGGTCGAGCGCCGGCGCCTGGCCGGGCCGTTCCTCCAACTGGATTTCCGCCGGCGCGAGGGTTAGCATCCGCCCCAGCGCCATGCGCAGCAAGGCGCGCCCGGCGACGAACTGGCGACGGCGAACGGGCCTGATGAAGCGGCCATGGCGCTGCCGTTCGGACTCGCCCAGCCAGCTTGCGTAATGCGCCAGCCGGGCGTCCGTGAGCGCCGCGGTATCGGCCAGCCACACCAGGGTGTCGCCCGGCACCTGCACCGCTGCCTTCATTGATTACTGCTTGATCTTGACGAAATCGCCCTTGAGCGCGACGCCGGTCATCATCGCGCCGTCATGGCATTCGAACTCGGTCTCGCTCGACATCTCGGCATTCTTGTAGTTGCTGACGATGTTGACCACCGCGTTCGCACCCAGTGCGCGGGCGCGTTCCTGCAGGCGCAGCATGGCCGACAGGAAGGCCCAGTTGCAGGCGGTTTCCGGCGACTTGCCGAAGGAATTGGTCTTCTGGCTGGTCTTGTCGGTGCCGAGCTGCTCCAGTACTTTCGGGATGGCCTGCTTGCCGAAGTAGAACTTGACGTCGCCGCCCAGGCGCGACTGCGCGTCGTTGGCGGTCATCGCTTTTTCGAGCGACATCATCATCTTGGCGTCGCGTGCCTGCGCTGGCGCGATGGCGGCGATGGCGGCTGCGGTCACGGCGATGGACAGGATCAGTTTTTTCATGTTTTCTCCTTTGGACTCAGATTGGCAGCTGCATCGATGCAGCTGCACCGGCGCCGGGATGGCGCCCCTACTCGAACAACTCAGTTTGCGGCGACGGCGACATCGTCCGCTCCGGTCGGGCCGCCGACCGGTTGCGCGTAATTCGCCACCACGTAATCGGAGGCCAGCTTCGCGATCCGGGTAAGCATCAGGTTGTCGTTGACGCCGAGCGAGAAGCCGCCGCTCATCGCATTGGTGCGCTGGAAGAACTGGGGCCGCGCGATCACCTTGCCCGACTGGTCGCGGAAGGTGACATGCATCAGCACGCCGGAACTGCCGGCGAACGGACCGAGGAACACGCGCTTCGCGCCGCTCTTGAACGACATCTCTTCAACCACCGGCTCGATCGTCAGCACCCGGCCGTTGCCTGGCACGCTGTTCCACTGCTTGAGCGACGGCGCCAGGTTCTTTTCCAGGTTGCCGCCAATGCGCGCCAGCGCAGCAGGATTGCCGCGGTAGCCCGAAGGGAAGCTCACCGGTTTCAGCTCGATGCGGCCGTAGCTGGAAAACGCTTCCGCCGGGGCTGGATTGTGCGTTGACGAAGCCTTGATCTTCGTGGCGCAGCCGCTCATCAGCGGCAAAGCAAGGGCCACCGACACGGCCAGCAGTACGCGGCGTTGATTATTCATTCATTCTCCTGTTATGAGCCTAAGCGTTTGAAAATCAGCGACGTGTTAATGCCCCCGAACGCAAAATTGTTCGTCATGACGTAATCGCAGTCCAGGCGGCGTCCTTCGCCGCGGATGTAATCGAGCTCGCCGCATTGCGGGTCGACTTCGTTCAGGTTCAGGGTCGGGGCGAACCAGCCTTCGCGCATCATCTCGATGCTGATCCAGGCTTCCAGCGCCCCGCAGGCGCCCAAGGTGTGGCCCATGTAGCTCTTGAGGGAGCTGATCGGCATGCGCTTGCCGAACAGCGCGGACGTCGCCTGCGTCTCGGCGAGGTCGCCCTGCTGGGTCGCGGTGCCGTGGGCATTCACATAACCGATGGCGTCCGGCGCCAGGCCGGCGTCGCGCAGCGCCAGGGACATCGCGGTCTGCATGGTGGCGGCGTTCGGCTGGGTCACATGGGTGCCGTCGCTGTTGGTGCCGAAGCCCACCAGCTCCGCGTGGATGGTGGCGCCGCGCGCGAGCGCGTGCTCGCGCTCTTCCAGGATCAGGCAGCCGGCGCCCTCCCCGATCACCAGGCCATCGCGCTTGGCGTCGAACGGGGTCGGGGTGAGGTGTGGGGTGTCGTTGCGCACGCTGGTGGCGAACAGGGTGTCGAACACCGCGGCTTCGGTCGCGCACAGCTCCTCGGCGCCGCCGGCCACCATGGCCGTCTGGCGGCCCGCCCGGATCGCTTCAAAGGCGTAGCCGATGCCCTGGCTGCCCGAGGTGCAGGCCGACGAAGTCGTGATCACGCGCCCCGTCAGGCCGAAGAACACGCCGATGTTCACCGGCGCGGTATGCGCCATCATCTTGATATAGGTGGTGGCGTTGATGCCGCGCGTGGTGCGCTCCTCGATCATGCGGCCGAAGTCGCCGATCGCGCTGGTGGTGCCGGCCGACGAGCCGAAGGACACGCCCATCTCGCCGCTGGTGAGCAGCGGATGTTCTAACAGGCCGGCGTCAATCAGCGCCAGTTCGGTCGCGCGCGTGGCCAGCAGCGCCACCCGGCCCATGCTGCGGGTGGCCTTGCGGTCGTAATGCTTCGGCAGCTCGAACGGCGCTGCCGGCGCACCCAGCTGGGTGTTGAGGCCATCATAGGTGGACCAGTCGTCCATGCGCACGATCGCGTTGCGGTATTCCCCCAGGCGCGTGCGGATGCTCGCCCAGTCGTTGCCAAGGGGGCTGATGCCGGCCATGCCGGTGACGACGACGCGGCGGTTCATGCCAGGCCTCCGTTCACCGACAGCACCTGGCGCGTTACATAGCCCGCGTCCTGCGACATCAGGTAGCTGACCGCGGCGGCCACTTCCTCCGGGCGTCCGACGCGGCGCGCCGGGATCATCTTGAGTGCTTCGTCCATCGGCACGTCCGCGGTCATGTCGGTCTCGATCAGGCCCGGCGCGACGCAGTTGACGGTAATGTCGCGCTTGGCCAGTTCCAGCGCCAGCGCCTTGGTGGCGCCGATGATGCCGGCCTTGGCCGCGCTGTAATTGACCTGGCCGCGGTTGCCGATCAGGCCCGACACGGAAGCCAAGGTGACGATGCGGCCCGGCTTGCGGCGCTGGACCATCGGCATGACCAGGGGGTTGAGCACGTTGAAGAAGCCATCGAGGTTGGTACCGATGACCTGGTCCCATTCCTCCCCCGTCATGGCCGGGAAGGCGGTGTCGCGGGCTACGCCGGCATTGCAGACCACGCCGTAATAGCAGCCGTGGGTCTCGATGTCGGCCGCCAGCGCGGCGGCTGTCGCATCGCGCTGCCCGATGTCGAACTGCAGCACGCGCGCGGCGCCGCCGGCCTCGATGATCTGCGCGGCGACCGCGTCGGCATCGAGCCTGCGGTCGCGGCAATGCACGACCACGGCATAGCCGTCGCGTGCCAGGCGCAGGGCGATCGCCTTGCCGATGCCGCGCGACGACCCCGTCACCAGCACGCTTTTTGGGTTACTACTCATTCTGAACTCCGTTGCAAAAACTCTTCGACATTATCAGGTTGGAAGACGGTGATCGTCGCGGTCGCCAGTTCGGCGCCGTCGCGGCTGTCCTCGATCCGGCAATCAAACGCGCCCAGGCCGTTCTCGCCCTGCAGCGCGCGCCGCACGTGGATGTACAGCACGCTGCCGACCGGGAAGATTGGTACGCTGCAGGCATAGCGGCGCGCGCCCAGCAAAAACCCGACGCGCACCGGTTCGCCGCGCAGGCTCGCGCAATAGCCGGCATGCGCGGCCACCGCCTGCGCCATGTATTCGACGCCGACCCAGGCGCCGACCGCGCCATCGGCGCAGAACATGCTGTCCTGCGAAATCGTCACTTCTGCCGCCAGGGTCTCCCCTTCAACAGCCAGCAGGCGCCCTATCAGCGACATGGCGCCGCTGTGCGGCACCAGGCTGTGGATGTCGGGCAGGTTCATCGGGTCCTCCCGAACACCAGGGTCGCGTTCGAGCCGCCGAAGGCAAACGAATTGCTCAGCGCGTAGCGGATCGGACGCCCCAGGCGGGCGCCAGGCAGGGCCACATTCAGGGCGGGCAGCGCCGGGTCCTGTTCGCTGTCCCACAGGTGCGGGGGCAGCAGGCCTTCCGGGTTATCGTCCTGCATCGCCAGCCAGCAGAACGCCGCCTCGACGGCGCCGGCCGCGCCCAGGGTGTGGCCGGTCAACGGCTTGGTCGAGCTCACGGCGACATCAACGCCGAACAGCGCGGCCACCGCGCGCGACTCCATCGCATCGTTCTGCACCGTGGCGGTGCCGTGCAGGTTGATGTAGTCGATGTCGCCCGCCGCGATGCCTGCACGCTCGAGCGCTTCCGTCATCGCGATGCGCGCGCCGCCGCCTTCCGGGTCGGGCGCCGACATGTGGTGGCCGTCGGACGATTCGCCCCAGCCGCGCAGGGCCACGGCAGCCGGTTCGCGGCTCATGAGGAACAGCGCGGCGCCTTCGCCCAGGTTGATGCCGTTGCGGCTCGCGCCCAGCGGGTTGCAGCGCGCCGCGCTTACCGACTCCAGCGCGCTGAAGCCCGCCACGGTGAAACCGCACAGGGTGTCGACGCCGCCGGTGACGACTGCGTCAACCAGGCCCATGCGGATCAGGCGCGCGGCGCTGGCCAGCGCCTTGGCGCTCGAGGAGCAGGCGCTCGAATGCACGTAGGCCGGGCCGCCGGCGCCCAGTTCGCGCGCGATGACGTCGGCGGGCGAGCACATCTCCTGCTGGCCGTAGTGGAAGCCTTGCGGCAGTGCGCCCGTGGCCTGGTGCGCAGCGATGGCGGCCTCGGTCTCGCCCACGCCCGAGGTGCTGGTGCCGATCACCACGCCGACGCGTGCCGCGCCGTAGCGGGCAACGGCGGCGTCCACCGCAGGGCGGATCTGGGCCAGCGCGGCCAGGGCCAGCGCATTGTTCCGGCTGCGCATCGGCAGCGGCAAATGCCGAAGGTCGGGCAAGGCTGCATCGATGCGTCCGAGCGGCAGCGGGCGGCCCGGCGAGCAAACGTCCGACACCGTGAGGCCGCTGGCGCCATCGACCAGCAGGCGGCGGCGGATGCTCACACGCTCATCGCCCAGTGCGCACAGCAAGGCGCAATCGTTCAGGTACAGCATCTCCTGATTCATACTTTCAATCCGTCGCCGACACGACGGTCAGCTTGTATTTGTAGCGCACGTTGTCCAGCACCGCGGTGCCGCGCCAGCGCGGCGTGCCGCTGTAATCGATGGTGGCCACCACTTCGCCATCGCGGCGCAGGGTACGGCGCAGTCCCTTTTCTTCGACCTTCCAGCCGGCCGGCAGCGCCCTCGCGATCTCGGCCACGGGCCAGAGCGTGAGCTGCAGGTCTTCCAGTACGTCGGCGGCGCGCACCTGGCTTGGGAGCATCGGATGGCGCCACTCGGTCAGCTTGCGGCCGTCGAAATCGAGGCTCAGCACGCGCATGCCCATCGCCAGCCCGACCAGGCTGACCCGGCTGCCGTCGACTTCGAGGGCGGCATCCAGGTCATTGGTCTTGCCGGCGCGTTCGACGGTCAGGTGCTGCTGCACGCTGATCGCCTCGCCCAGCGCGGCCGGGGCCAGGCGCAGGCCGAGGCGCGCCGGCGCCGGTTCGTCCGCCGTACAGGCGCAGAGCATCGATGCTGCCGCGAGGAGCGCGGCAGGTTTAAACCAGGACAGGCATCGCATGGGTTTCTTCCTTCGTCACGGTGAAACAGGGGGCAACCAGCCAGACCAGCGCGGTCCCGGCCAGCATGGTCAGGCCAAAGGCCCGCAGCGCCGGGGTGCCGCTCAGGGCCAGCAGGCCGAATGACAGGATGGTGCTGGCCGCGGACAGGCCGACCGCCAGCCAGGGCGCGTCACTCCTGCGCCCGGATTCCTCTTGCAAAAAGATGCCGTAGTCGACGCCCACGCCCAGCAGCAGCATCAGCGCCAGCACGTGGAACAGCTGCAGGCTCTGGCCTGAAAAGCCCAGCAGCGCCAGGGTCAGGATGCTGGCCGCCGCCGTCGGGGCGACCACGCGCCAGGTGCGGCCGCGATAGCGCGGCAGCAGCACCAGGAACACCACGGCATAGGCGCCCAGCACCACCCAGCCCATGTAGGCGCGGTAGCGGCCCAGCACCGAGGAGATGCCGCCGACCTTGTCGACCCACTGCACGCCCGGCAGGTTTGCCCCGGCCTGGGCCAGCGCGGGAATCGCCGCATAGCGCATGCCGCGCAGGGCCACGATGCTGGCGTGTTCGCCCTCGACCTGGCCCAGCCAGAGGTGGCGCCAGGGCTCGGCGGCCGTGGTCTTGAGGAAGGCCTCGATCTTCAAGGGCGCGGCGGAAACGCGCAGGTGGGCGGCAGTGGCCGCGCTCCACTCCGTGACTTCGCCGATCTCGCGCGCGAGGCCGGCCAGCGGGCCATTCGGGGCCAGCAGCTTGTCTTCGACCAGGGCCAGGCGCGCAGCCTGGGTGCGCTGCGACGGCGCCCAGTTCGACAGCGCCTGCACACCCTTGATGTCGCCTTGCGCGACCAGGGGGTCGAGGCGGCGCTTGAGCGCTTCTTCGCGTTCGAGTACCTGCTCGGCCGAGGCGCCCCGCACCAGGTAGTACTGGACCGGGCTGGGGGCATCGAGCAGCCTGCCCAGCTTGATCTGGTCGCGGATCAGTTCCGGCGGCGAGGATTGCAGCGAGCGGATGTCGTCGTTCACCTGCAGACGCGAGCAGCCCAGCACGGCCAGGCCGCCGAGCGCAGCGACCAGAAGCAGCGTTAGCGGCCCACCCGTCAGGCGCGGCCAGCGCGAGACGAGCCCGCGATAGCGGCGCGCCAGCGGACCGGCCTTGAGGGTGCCGCCATCGATCAGGGCAGGGAACCAGCACACCACGGTCAGCCAGGCGAACACCAGGCCCAGCGCCGAGAACACGGCCATGTGGCGCAGGCCCGGGAAAGGCGTGAGCGCCAGGCCAAGATAGCCGATGACGGCCGCCAGCAGGGTCAATCCCAGGCCGGGCAGGAGGCGGCGCAGCAGGCGGTGCGAATCGAGCGCCGGATCCGCCCCGAGGCGGTGGCACAGGAAATAGATGCCGTAGTCCTGGGCGACGCCGATCAGGCTCGCCCCGAACACCAGGGTGAGCAGGTGGATGCGGCCGAACAGCAGCCAGCACACCGACAGCGCCCCGAGGAAGCCGATGCCGATCGCCAGCACGGTCAGGCCGATCGGCTTGAACGAGCGGAAGGTCAGCCAGGTGAGCAGCACGATGCCGAGCATCGAGCCGGCACCGATGGTATGGATTTCGCGGCTTGCCTGGCGCCCGGCGGCGGCGGCATGCAGCACGACGCCGGCCTTGATGACTTCGGCCGACGGCGCCGTTTTCCGCACCGCGCTGGTGGCCGCATCCAGCAGCGGCAGCACCGCCTGCTGGGCGCCGAGCGAGAAGGCCGAGTCCTTCAGGGTATAGGTCAGCAAGACGTATTCGCGCCCTTCCCCGGCCACGAACAGGCGGCCGTCGCGCGGACGCACCGGGGTTTCGCCGGCGCGCTCCTGGGCCCAGCCTGCGAACAGGCCGAAGGGGTCGTCGCGGAAGGCGCCAAGTTTGGGGCCGGAAAACGCGTTGTACAGGCGACCCAAGGCGGAATCGACCCAGAAGCTGGCTGGCTGCTCGCGCAGCTGCTTTTCCTGGGCGGCGCCGACCAACAAGGTCGCATGCGGCTGCAGGCTGGCCAGCCAGCCCGCTTGCGCCTCCTCGCCCATGGAGTCGAAGGCCAGCACGCTTGCGTGCGGGGCGAGCGTCGCCTGGAAGGCATCTGCGGCGCGCCCGGCCTCGCCCCACTCTTTTGCGCCCACCAGCACGACCACGCGCTGCTGCGCACTGTCCACCATGTGGGTGAACGACTGCTGCAGCACCGGGTCGCGCTCGTCCGCCGGCAGCAGCGCCAGAATGTCGGTGTCGGGCGTGATGCCCTTGCCCAGCCACAGCCAGGCGTTGTGGCCCACCAGCAGGCAGACCACGAACACCCAGATCCAGGCAAGGCGGCGTTGAAGGATCACAGCAGGGCCGCCTCTTCAGGCAAGACGGCGCCGGGGCCTGTCTTGAGCTCGGAGAATTCGATGCTGGTGCGGTCGCCACTGGCTTCGTTCATCTGGATGCTGCGCACATAGGCGCCGCCATCGAGCGAGATGGCGCCGATGGCGCGGGCCAGCGCCGGACTGCGCGCCTTGAGCGCGACCTTCCAGCTGTTGCCCGCGACGCTGCCGTCGACTTCGAACAGCGTATCGAGCTGGGCCAGGTCGCCGCCCAGCAGCGAGAACAGCACGCCGTTGATCATGCGCACCGTGGGCTCTTGCGTGGCGTCGAGCCGCATCGCGACCCGGTCGCCCTGCATGTGCACGATCTCGTCGCGCGTCAGGCGCAGCGTGCTCGGGAAAGGCTTCAGGGTCCGCCACAGCACGCCCTTGCCGGCGACGACGCAAAAGCGCCCGCTCGAGGCCAGCGGCTTCTTCATGCCGGCCAGGTGCTTGACCTGGTCGAAGCGGCCGCACAGCTGCGCGGGCTTGGCCAGCATCGCGCCGATTTGCGCGGCCGGGGCGGCGGCCTGCGCCGCCGTGCATGCGGCGGCCAGCATCAGGGTGGCAAGGATTTTCTTCATGGTGCGGCAACTCCCAGCTTTTCGAACAAGATGGATGGCGAGGCAAAGCACATCTCGCCGGTATTCAGGTCCACCGCCACCTGGGTGGTGGTGGCACGGTTCAGGCGCTTGCCGCTGGCGGCGTCCAGGATGAGGTAATCGATGCGCAGCCGGTTTTCCCACTCGACGATCTCGGCCCGCAGCAGCAGGCGCTGGCCGAATGCAGCCGGGCCGGCATAGCGCAGAGTCATCTCGATGATCGGCCACATGTATCCCGATTCGCGCATCCGCTCGTAGTTGTAGCCGATCTTGTCGAGCAGCGCGCAGCGCGCCACCTCGAGGTATTTGACGTAGTTGCCATGCCAGACGATCTGCATAGGGTCGAGGTCGAAGAACTGCACCTGCATCTCGGTCTCGGCCCACCAGCGCGCTGGGGCCTTCGCTTTACGCATACAGGCTCCAGGCCTGGTCGCGGATGCGGGCCAGCAGGAGCCTGAGGTCCGGGTCGAGGCGGCGGTCCTCCGTGACCGGCGCGATGTCCTGGCCGAGCAGCTCGAGCATGTTCGCCAGTGGCCCCGGAAGCGCGCGCCCCGCTTCGCGTTTCGCTTCGAGTTTGCAGCGCAGCCACACGCCCTGGCGCACCGTGATCAGGAGCGCCGCGGCCACCTGCTCGGTCAGTTCCAGCACGCGCAGGCAGTCGCGCGCGGCGATCGTGCCCATGCTGACCTTGTCCTGGTTATGGCATTCGGTCGAACGCGAGAACACCGAGGCCGGCATTGTGAGCTTCAAGGCTTCGGCAGTCCAGGCCGAGGCGCTGATCTGCAGCGCCTTCAGGCCGTGGTTGATCGCGGCACGCTCGCCCTCCATCCCAGACAAATTGGCCGGCAGGCCGGCGTTGTAGCGGGCATCGACCAGCAGCGCCATCTGGCGGTCCAGCAGGTCGGCCAGGTTGGCGACCGCGTTCTTCATGCCGTCCATCGCAAAGGCGATGTGGCCGCCGTAGAAGTGGCCGCCGTGGAGCACGCGCTCGCCTTCGGCATCGATGATCGGGTTGTCGTTCGCGCTGTTGAGTTCATTCTCGATCGCGCTGCGGAAGAAAGGCAGCGCATCGGCCAGCACGCCGATGACGTGCGGCGCGCAGCGGATCGAATAGCGGTCCTGCAGGCGCTTGCCGTTGCGCTCGAGCTGGCCCTGATACTCCAGGTCCTGGCGCAGCCAGCCGGCCACGCCCTGCATGCCGGCATGCGGCTTGACCGAGAACAGAATCTCGTCGAAATGGTGGTCATTGCCGTCCAGCGCGAACGAGGCCAGCGCCGTGATGCGGGTGACCAGGCGCGTGAGGTAGTCGGCGCGGTCCCAGGCCAGGCAGGCCAGGCCGGTCATCACGGCGGTGCCGTTCATGATCGCCAGGCCCTCTTTCGGACGCAGGCGCAGCGGCGTGATGCCGGCTTCCTGCAGCGCCTGGGCGGCCGGCACTTGCACGCCGTCGCGCAGCACTTCGCGTTCGCCGCACAGAACTGCCGCCAGGTAGGACAGCGGGGTCAGGTCGCCACTGGCGCCGACCGAGCCTTCGCTCGGGATCAAGGGCAGCAGGCCGGCGTCGAACAGGCGCACGATCTGCTCGAGCAGGCCGACGCTCACCCCCGAAAATCCTTTCGAGAGCGAGGCCAGGCGCGCGGCCATCACGGCGCGGGTCTGGGCCGGGTCGAGATGCGCGCCCAGGCCGCATCCGTGGTAGGTGTAGAGGTGGTGCGGCAGCTCGGCCACCAGCGACAGCGGCACCGCCACGGTGCAGGAGTCGCCGTAGCCGGTGGTCACGCCGTAGATGGTGCCGTCCTCGCGCAGCAGGCGATCGAGGAAGTCGGCGCCACGCGCGATCGCCGCGCGGAAGTCCGGGTCATTCGAGAGTTCGGGGCGGGCAGTGCCGCGCGCGATGTCGACGACATCCTCGATCGACAGACGTTCGCGGTCGAAGCGCACGGTGCGCGGGGAAGTGGTGAGGTCAGTGAGCTGCATGGGGTCGTTCCGATCCGGGGTGTTGCCAAAAATCGTAGAAGTTGAACCATTCCAGCGGCGCGCGCCTGGCATGGTGTTCGAGCCGCGCCGCATATTCGCCCGCCAGTTCGGCCAGGGCCAAGTCGCGGGTCGCGCGCGGCAGGCTCACGCGCTCGCGCAGGCGCTCGAAATGAAGTTCGTAGCGCTCGCCCTGGCGGCTTGAAAACAGCGCGTACATCGGGCAGCCGAGTACCGCAGCCATGACATAGGGGCCGACCGGGAAGGCAGCCAGCTCGCCCATGAAGGGCGCCAGCGCCACGCGCGGCGCATTAGCCACCGGCACGCGGTCACCTGCAATCACGACGAACTCACCGCGCTCGATGCGCTCGGACAGCGCCATCGCCATGGCCGGCGTCATCTCGGTGACCTGCATCAGGTTGAGCTGACTGCGCGGGTCGAGCTTGCCCAGCATGGCGTTGAATGCCTCGGCGTGGCGGGTATGCACCAGCACCGTGATTTTCAAGCCCGGCGTGCGCATCGACAGCGCGCGGCACAGGTCCAGGTTGCCCAGGTGAGAGCACAGCAGCAGTGCGCCGCGCTGTTGCCCGATCATCTCCAGCAGCGGCGCGTCGCCGTGCACGGTTACCTTAGACAGGTCGAACAGCCCGCCCCAGATCAGCATCTTGTCGAGGATGGCCTCGGCGAAGGCGCCAAAATGGCGCAACACGCCCATGAAACCGTGCGGGGCGCCGACGCGGGCCAGATAGCGTGAGGAAGCGCGCCGCGCGCGCGCCTGGGTCGCCACGTACCAGGTCAGGACCGGGTACAGCACCACGCGGAAGGGCCAGCGGCCGAACACGCGGCAGACCCAGAACAGCAGGCGCATGCCGCCCACGAAGCTCGCTTCATTGATGGCCGCCCAGTGGCGCGCGTCGCCGACCTTGCTTACGCTCGCCATGACCGGACCAACAGGGAAGGAATACGCGGCAGCATGCCGAAGAACAGGGCCACGTGCAGGCGCGTGATCAGGACATTGTCGGTCCAGGCCTTGAAGTGCGAGACGCCGTCTTCCGGGTAGCCGACCCGGGTCGGCAGGTTCACCACCGCCACGCCGTCCCAGTACAGGCGCACCAGGATCTCGATGTCGAAATTCATGCGCAGGCCAAGGCGGCGCCGCTTGGCCAGCGCCAGCACCGGCGCGACCGGATACACGCGAAAGCCGCACATCGAGTCGCGGATCGCCAGCGACAAGGTATTGATCCAGACCCAGACATGGGTCAGGTAGCGCGCGTACAAGCGCAGCGCCGGCACCGATTCGTCGTACACCGGGCAGCCGGCGACGATCGCATCCGGTTGGGCGCGCGCCGCGTCCAGGAAGCGCGGGATGTCGCCGACGCTGTGCTGTCCGTCCGAATCGACCTGCAGCACGTGGCTGTAGCCGTCGCGCGCGGCGCGGGCGAAACCGGTCAGCACCGCCCCGCCCTTGCCCTGGTTGACGGCGTGCCGTTCGAGCACCACGCATCCCGAATGCGCCGCCACCAATGCGTCAAGCACCGCGGCGCAGCTTGGCGAGCTGCCGTCATCGACCAGGATGCAGGGCAAGCCGTGCTCGAGCACCGTTGCCAGCACCTTGCCGATGGCATGCTCGTGGTTATAGACCGGAATTACGACGCAAGGATGGAACACGATCATTGCGCCTTTTTTGCAAAGCGCAGCAGCGAATGGCAATAGCCGATGTTGTCGCGCGCCGTCACCAGTTCCAGGCCCGCAGCTTGCGCCAGGCGCACGTAGTCGCCGCTCTCGTAGACCTTGCTGTTGCCGCTGGCGAGGTTGTTGAAATAGGGCGAGGTATTGATCAGGCAGTAGGCCGCGATGTCGTAGCGCTGGCGGTCCCAGAAGGTATCCATGATCAGGACCTGGCCGCGCGGGCCGAGCGCTTCCGCGGCCCGTTCGAGGATGCTGGCGATCGCGCTTTCAGAGAAGCAGCTCAGGAACTGGCTCATCCAGATCACGTCCATGTCGGCCGGCAGGGGTGCTAGAGGGTCGAGCAGGTTGGTCGGGTGCAGGGTCGCGCGTTCGCGCAGGCCGGCTTGCTGCAGCGCGCCGTCGGCCACCGCCAGCTGGCCCGGCAGGTCGACCAGGTGCAGTTCGATGCCCGGGTTGGCGCCCAGGGCCGCCAGGCTGAACTTGCCGGTATTGGCGCCGATGTCCATCACGCGGCGCGGCGCGGTGGCGAAGACGTCCGGCAGGATGTCCGGGAAGGAGGTGTCCGAATAATAGTGGTCGAAAGCGAACCAGCTGCCACGGGCAGGTTCCGGCAGCTGCGACAGGCCTTCGTACACGGTCGGCCAGTCGCCGAACACCTTCAGGCCCAGCGGCTTTTCCGCGTCAAGCGATTGCTCGAGCGAGAACAGGGCCTGGTAGCAGACGTCATGGTTGAAATCGATATTGACCTGGGTGATCGGGTCGGTCAGCACAACGAAGCCGGCCTTGTCCAGCACGTAGCGGCCTTCGTCCAGGTAGACCACGGCGGCGGACAGGCAGGTCTCCAGCACCACCTTCAGCACGTAGGGGGTCCAGCGCCCGGTCGCTGCGAGTTGGTCGACCGACAAACCGGTGTCGCCGGCGTCCGCGATCGCCTGCAGCATGCCGCGCTTCCACGCATAGCGCACGCACTGGAACACGACCGGTCCGAATGCGATCTTCTGCGCCTCGAAGCGTGCCTCGAACGCGCTCTGCCGCTCGGGCGAGAATTTTTTGTTTTGCATGCTTCAGTTCCCCAACAGGATGCGTCCGCTGGCATGGGCGCCGGCGTCCGAAAAATAACGAAAATTCAGCTGCCCTTTGGCGCTGTCGTGCACGAGTTCGAGCTGCACCGGCTGGTCGGGCCGGATCATCTGCTGGAATTTCAAGGCATTGATCCCGCCAAAAGCCTGGCCAAGATCGAAATGGCTGCGGCCGTAATGGATCGCCCAGTCCACCTGCACCACGCCCGGCAGCACCGGGGCGACGCTGAAGTGGCCGTCGAAATACAGCAGGTCTGCCGGAACAATCAGCTCCAGCAACATGCGTGCAGGCTCCTGCTCCAGCACGCGCATGGCCGGGAAGCGGGGACGCGCGTCCCCGTCGAGCAGCGCCAGCAACTGCGCCTGGGTGGTCTTGCCCTGGGCGTTGACCGGCAGGCGCTCGAGATAGCGCCAGCGGCGCGGCAGGGCGACGGCTTCGAAGCCGGCCGCCAGCAGCGCGCGCAGGCGCGCGTTCAGGGCCGGCTTGCCGGCATCTTCCAGCAGCGCCCTGCCCTCTTCGCTCAGCACCACGAAGGCGGCCAGCACCTGCCGGCCTTCGCCGGGTATTGCCAGTACACGGGCCTCGCGCACGAATTCGCTCGCCACCAGGGCCGATTCGATGGCGTCGAGCGAGATGCGCTTTTCTTCGATCTTGACGATGCGGTCGGCGCGGCCGCGCAGCAGGAAACGGCCCTCGCCGCAGTCCTCGACCCGGTCTGCCAGGCTTTGCCAGCCATCCGGGCCGGAATGGCACGACTGCACTTCCAGCAAGCCCTCCAGATCGGCGCGCCACTGCACGCGCGGCAGCGGGTGCCAGGGATCGCCGGCCTGCTCGCCACGGCGGCGCCAGGCCACACCGCCGGTTTCCGAGCTGCCGTAGACTTCGACCGGCACCTGCCGCAGCAGCGCCGAGGCATGCGCGCCGGCGGCCGGTTCCAGCATGCCGCCGGACGAGAACACGGCGCGCAAATTTCTTGCTGCGCCCTGCCAGTCCAGGTGGGCCGGCAGGCGCTTGAGGTGCGCCGGGCTCGCCAGCAGCACGCAGGGACGCGCGCCGAGGGCAGGCGCCAGGGTCTCGGGGAATTCGTGGCGCTCCGCATGGAGCGGGCGGCCCTCGGCCAGCGGCCACAATACCCGGAACAGCAGGCCGTAGATGTGCTGGTGCGAGACGGTGGCCAGGATGTCGGCTGCGCCCAGTGGCGCGCCGAACTGTTCTTCCAGTGCCGCGATCTCGCTCGTCAACTGCGACAGCTGCTTGGCGATCGGGGTCGGCGCGCCGGTGCTGCCCGAGGTGAATACGACCAGCGCCGGGAAGGTCGGCGGCGGCACCGTCCACGCTCCTTGCCAGTCGTCGCCCGGCAGCGGTGCGCGCGGCTCGATATGCTGCGGGAACTGGCCCCAGAAAGCATCGACCCGCTTGCCAAGTTCCTCGCAGGTGGCCGGCAGCGTGTCCGCGCCGAGCCAGACGGTTTTCCCGGCCAGCCAGGCCCCGACCAGGGCAGCCGCGAACTCGAGGCTGTCCTGGTGGAACAGGGCGACGCGGACCGCCGTGCTGCGCCGGCCGAGGGCGGCCCAGGCGCGGATACGGGCCAGCAGCTCGCCGTGCAGGACCGGGATGCCCGCGCGCCAGCCGGCCAGCTCGCCGAGGGCGCGGTGCTCGAGGTGATGAAACAGCTCAGACATGGTGCAAACGCCTGAATCGCATGCGCAGCAGGTATTCCCCGCCGAACATCAATCCCATCAGGATATAGGCCAGCACGCCGGTGTAGAAGGACCACACCGCCTCGCTGGCAAACAGCGCCGTGCCCAGCGCGATCGCGCCGTTCACGACAAAGAAGACGCACCAGGCCTGGGTCACGCGGCGCGTGTACACCACGGCTTCCGGGGGCAGCACCGGCTCGCGCAGGCGCGCCAGGCGCTCGACCATCGGCATGCCAGACGTCAGACTATAGCCGAAGGCGGCCAGCAGCGCCGCATTGACCAGCACCGGATACAGTTTGAGCGGCAGCAGCGCGTTGTAGCCGACCGCCACCGCCACCAGCGCGAGCCCGCCCGCCGCCGTCCAGCGCGCCGAGGCGCTGAGTTTCAGCGCAGGCAGGCGGGTCGCGGCGGTGAGCAGCAGCAGCCCGGCCAGCCAGCGCGGCTCGATGGCGTCGTGGCCGAGCCAGATCGCCAGCGGGTACAGCAGCGTCAGCGCCAGCGTCAGTGCATTCCAGACCACTGAATCAGGCCACTTGCTCTTCGGCCAGACCGGCCAGCGCGTCGACGACGTCGCCGATCGTGCGGATGGTCTTGAACACTTCCGGCTGCAGGCGCTTGCCGGTCATTTGCTTGAGCTTGACGGCCAGGTCCACGGCATCGATGCTGTCGATATCGAGTTCGGCGTACAAATTCGACGACGGCGTCAAGGCCGCGCGATCCAGCTCGAACATCTCCGCCAGCAGGTCGGCGACCCAGGCGAACAGTTCATCGCGGTTCATGTCGTTAATGCTAATCATGACGAATGACTCCCGGTTACTTCTTGCGATTTGCTTCGATCATCGATGCCAGCGCGCGCACCGATGCGAAATGGCGGCGCGTTTCCTGGGATTCGGCCGACAGCGTGATGCCGTAACGCTTCTGCAGCGCCACGCCGATTTCCAGCGCGTCGATCGAGTCCAGGCCCAGGCCTTCGACGAAGAGCGGTGCTTCGGTGTCGATGTCGTCGGGGGTGATGTCCTCGAGTTGCAGGACGTCGATGATCAGTGCCTTCACTTCTTGTTCAAGCATGTTGCTGGCCTTCTTTCATGAAAAACTGTTGCAGGTATTCGGTCAGGCGGCGCGCCGCGACCACGTCGGAAGTCTCCGCAGTGCGAAAAGCCTCCATCCCGATGTCATCCTTGACCTCGATGGTAAAACTGGCCTGGCGCGGCGGCACATGCCACCACTTGTCGCCCTTGCCCAGGGTTGGCGGCTCGCAGCGGATCACCACCGGGGTGACCGGCAGCGTGCCGCGCACGGCGATGTTGGCGGCGCCGCGCTGCAGCCTTGCCGCGCCGCTGCGCGGGGTGCGGGTGCCTTCCGGGAAGACGATCAGGTTGCCGCCGGCGCGCAGCGAAGCGATGCAGTCCTCGACCAGCTCGGGGCCGCGGTCGTTGCAGATATAGCCGGCGGCGCGCACCGGGCCGCGCGTGAACGGGTTGTTCCACAGCGCGCCCTTGACGATGCAGTCGGCGTTGCGCACGAACGCGATCAGGAACACGGTGTCGATCAGGGTCGGGTGGTTTGCCAGGATCAGCTGGCCGGCGCGATCGAGCTTGTCCAGCCCGCGCACCTCGTAGCGCAACACGCCCGAGGCCCGCATGACGCCGACGAAAGCGCGAAAGCTCGCGCGGATGGTGGCGCGCGCCACGCGCTTGCGCGCCTGCGGCGCCCGCACGCACAGCGACAGCAGCGGAAACACGATCACGCGCAGGGCCAGGCCGCCGATGCCGAACAGGGCGAAGCTCAGGCCCGTGGCGAACACGCGCCAGGCATGATTGACGCGGTCAAGCATCGCGGCTCCAGGTCCAGCGCTTGCCGCCGGCATGGCGCACCAGTGGCGTGCCGGCATGGTGAAAGCGCAGGACCTCGAGCCCGCCCGGCGTGCGCGAGGCGCCGGCGTCCGGCGCTGCAGACCAGGACAGCCGCACCGGGGCTTCGCCGGCCGGCACCATGGCCCAGGCAAAGGCGAACGGCTGCTCGTCGCAGTCTTCGAATTCCTGAAGGAGAGTCGGCAGCGGCGTGTCGCACACCACCAGGAGCACCATCGGCGCGCCATCATGCAGCTGGCCGCAGGCTTCGATGACGGCGTGCTCGATGCTGGCCGCGCCCGCGGCGAGCGCCACGTGGTTGGCGCGGTCGCCCCGTGCAATGGAAAACAGGCCGGCGCTGGCGTTATGCACTGCCAGGCCGAAGCCGGTGGGCGACAGCGGCTCGCCGCGCGCCAGGTCGCCCAGCAGGTCGATGGCACGCGCCACTTCGCCATGGCGCGAGCAGAACACGGTGGGGACGTCGCGCGCAGCGCCCAGGCAGTCATAGGCAACTTCCAGCGCCATACGGCCAAGCAAGCCGGCGCGGCGCCGCAGCATCGGCGCCATCGCTGCCACCTTCGGCTCCTCGCCCACCGCAAGCGGCCAGGGCGCGCGCGCCCATTCGGCCCAGCGCTCCTGCGTCGCGAGGCCGGGGGCCCAGGCGGCGTGCCGGGCAATGGAAAAGACGACCTCGGATTCGGACATAGGGCTAATGGCTGCTCGGCGATGCGGGAGAAAGAACTGCTGCGTGTAATGCTGCCATGCAGCAACAATGCGGAATTATAATCGCTCGGGCTCGATGTAGGAACCGTCTGACATGGCAAAAGCGGGTTTTGCAACAAGCTCATGCGGCGCGGGTCAATTCCGGGACCTCCCGGGAGAAAGCCGCGATGTTGCCACAACAGAAGCCGTCAAAATCTCACCAATTCTCACTTGAGGGATGAAGGCGACGCCTTGACGTCGGGCGCGTCAAGCGTGCAGCATAGCGTGCCAAGAAAACCCGGCGCGAACGGCTGGTTTTCAGGGTGGCGGCACCGGCAGTTCAGGCCGCAGGCAGTAATGCGCGCAGCCGCTCCGGCAGCGGCTTGGACTTCTCGGCCTTGAACTCGACCCAGACGACTTTTGCGCCACCCTCGGCATGCAGTGCCCCGGGCTCGCCGTCAAGCCCGAGAAGGCGGATCTCGTGGCTCACTTCGAAGCTCGACCGGCCAGGCGCGCCAACCCAGGTCGTGACCTCGATCTCGCCTGGGTAGGTCAGCTGCTTCAGGAAGCTGCAGTGAGCGTTGACGATGACCGGGCCTTCGCTGGTGGGGTCGGGCAGCGCACCAGCCTGCTCCAGCCAGGCGATGCGGGCCGTTTCGATATAGCGGAAATAGACCGTGTTGTTGACGTGGCCCATCGCATCCATGTCGCCCCAGCGGATCGGCATGGTCATGGTATGTACCAGCTGCTTGCTGCTCATTGCTGCCTTTGTTCGTGAAACGGGATTACTGCGCCGTCATGCCGTCGTCGGCCGTGATGATGGCGCCGTTGATGAAATGGGCTTCTTCCGCCGCCAGCAGCAAGAGCAGGCCGTCGAGGTCTTCCGGCTTGCCGGGGCGTTTGCGCGGCAGCATGTCGATCAGCTTGCGCCCCTGCTCGGTGTCGAAATAATCCTCGTTCATTTCGGTGGCGATGTAGCCCGGGCAGATGGCATTGACGTTGATGCCGTACTTGCCCCATTCGACCGCCATGGCCTTGGTCATCTGCACCACGCCCGCCTTGCTCATGCAGTAGACGCCGATCTGCGGCAGCACGCGCAGGCCCGCCACCGAGGCGATGTTGACGATGCGGTGCTGCTTGCGCGGGTCGCCCTTGGCGCGCTGGATCATGCGCTTGGCCGCCTGCTGCGCCACGAAAAAGGCGCCGCGCAGGTTGGTGTCCATGATGTAGTTGTAGTCGTCCTCGGTGACGTCGAGCAGGCGCTGGGTACTCTGCACCCCCGAGTTGTTCACCAGGATGTCGATCGGACCGGCCTCGGTTTCGGCGTGGGCGATGGCCGCCTTGATGCTGCCCAAGTCGGTGACGTCGAGCCGCACCACGTGGGCAGCGCCGCCGTCGGCCTCGATCTCGGCGCGCAGCTCCTTGAGCCGCTCGACCCGGCGCGAGGCCAGCACCACCTGCGCGCCGGCGCCGGCCAGCGCCTTGGCGAAGCGTGCCCCCAGGCCGCTCGAGGCGCCGGTGACCATGGCGATTTTTCCTTCAAAATTGACTTCGATGCCCACGTGCCGGTCCCCTTCGTGTCAATCATTCTGTTTGTGAAGGCACCATCTTACACAAATCATCAGTATTAGATTGCTGCATCTAATAATGTCCGTAAAATGGCGCCCAAAGTTGCAAACAATGACAAAAAGCCGCACACTCGTGCTTAAATTTTTCCTGCCCAATCAAACTACATAACTGAGCACCATGACTGAGACAACCAACCTCCTCGAACAATACGGTCCGCGCGAAGCAATGGAATACGACGTGGTCATCGTAGGCGGCGGCCCTGCGGGCCTGTCGGCCGCGATCCGGCTCAAGCAGCTGGCTGCGGAAAAGGGCCAGGAAGTGTCGGTCTGCGTGCTCGAAAAAGGCGGCGAGCTTGGTGCCCACATCCTGTCGGGCGCGGTCATGGACCCGATCGCCCTGAATGAGCTGATCCCGGACTGGAAGGAAAAAGGCGCGCCTCTGCACACCCCGGTGACCGAAGACCAGGTGCTGTTCCTGACCGAGACCAAGTCTTATGCGACGCCGCAGTTCATGGTCCCGAAGATGCTGACCAACCACGGCAACTACGTGATCTCGCTGGCCAATGTGGTGCGCTGGCTCGGCACCCAGGCCGAAGCGCTCGGCGTGGAAGTGTTTCCGGGCTTCCCGGCGGCCGAAATCCTGTACAACGAGGACGGCTCGGTCAAGGGTGTCGCCACCGGCAACATGGGCGTCAAGCGCGATGGCGAGCCCGGCCCCGACTTCCAGCTCGGCATGGAGCTGCACGCCAAGTACACGATGTTCGCGGAAGGCTCGCGCGGCCACCTCGGCAAGCAGCTGATGGCCAAATTTGACTTGAACCACGGCCGCGATCCGCAGACCTACGGCATCGGCATCAAGGAGCTGTGGGAGATCGATCCGTCGAAGCACAAGCCCGGCCTGGTGATCCACACCGCCGGCTGGCCGCTGGATAACAGCACCTACGGCGGCTCCTTCCTCTACCACCTGGAGAACAACCAGGTCGCGGTGGGCTTCGTGGTGGGCCTGGCCTACGAGAACCCTTACCTGTCGCCATACGAGGAATTCCAGCGCTATAAAACCCACCCTGCGATCCGCCACTATTTCGAAGGCGCCAAGCGCATCTCGTACGGCGCGCGCGCCATCACCGCAGGGGGTCTGCAGTCTTTGCCGAAGACGGTCTTCCCGGGCGGCGCCCTGATCGGCTGCGATGCCGGCTTCCTCAATACCAGCCGCATCAAGGGCAGCCACGGTGCGATCAAGACCGGCATGCTGGCCGCCGAAGCGGCGTTTGCGGCGCTGGGCGAAGGCCGCCAGCACGACGAGCTGGTTGCCTACCCGGCCGCCTTCAAGAAATCGTGGCTGCACGAAGAACTGCACGTGGCGCGCAACTTCAAGCCGTGGATGTCGAAGGGCCTCTACCTGGGCACGATCATGACCGGCATCGACCAGATGCTTTTCCGCGGCAAGGCGCCCTGGACGCTGCACCACAAGCATGCCGACCACGAGACCCTCAAGCCGGCTTCGCAGTTCCAGCCGATCGTGTATCCGAAGCCGGATGGCAAGCTGACCTTCGATCGCCTGTCCTCGGTGTTCATCTCGAACACCAACCACGGCGAAGACCAGCCGGTGCACCTGACGCTGAAGAACGCGAGCATCCCGGTGGACGTCAACCTGGCCAAGTATGCGGGCCCGGAACAGCGCTACTGCCCGGCCGGCGTGTACGAGTTCGTAAAAACCGACGCAGGCCAGGACCGCCTGCAGATCAACGCGCAGAACTGCGTGCACTGCAAGACCTGCGACATCAAGGATCCGACGCAGAACATCGTCTGGGTGACGCCGGAAGGCGGCGGCGGCCCGAACTACCCGAACATGTAAGGGTGGGCATGTCGAACTTGATGCTGCGGCCGCGCGCCGTCCTGCTGGCCTGCGCGCTGGCCTTCCCGCTGGCGGTGCAGGCGGATGCAACGGTCGATCCTGGCGTGCGTAGCGCCGCCCTGTTTGACCACCGCTTCTGGATCGAGCCGAACGTCACCTACCTGACGGCCAGCGGCAAGGAGCTCAAGCTCGACGTCTACCGCCCGACAAGGCGCAGCGAGCAGCCGGCGCCGGTCATGCTGCACTTCCACGGCGGCGGCTGGGTCGCGGGCAACCGCGAGAATTCGGCGTTTGCGCTGCTGCCCTACCTCGAGATGGGCTTCACTGTCCTGAACGTGAGCTACCGGCTGGCCAACGTGGCGCTGGCGCCGGCAGCGGTCGAAGACACGCTGTGCGCGCTGCAGTGGGTCGGCCGCAACGCCAAGAAGTACCACTTCGACGTGACGAAGGTCGTCACCACCGGCGACTCGGCCGGCGGCCACCTGGCGCTCGCCACGGCGATGATTCCTTCCGATTCTCCGCTTGCCCACCAGTGCGCGGCAAACGAGCCCACCTGGAGCGGCCCGTACCAGAACCCGGCGCCGAAAGTGGCGGCCGTGATCAACTGGTATGGCATCACCGATATCGCCGACATGCTGCAGGGGCCGAACCAGCGCTCGTATGCGGTGGCCTGGTTCGGCAGCATGCAAGGACGCGATGCGCTGGCGCGTACGCTCTCGCCTGTCAGTTATGTGCACACCAAAGGACCGGCCGTATTCACGATCCACGGCGATGCCGATCCCCTGGTGCCGTATGCGCACGGCGTGCGCCTGAAGCATGCACTCGATGGCGCCGGCGTGAAGAACGTGCTGCACACCGTCAAAGGTGGCGGGCATGGCGGCTTCACGGCCGAGCAGCATGTGGGCGCATATGCTGCGGCGCATGCTTTTCTGCGCGGGCTGGGGATCGTCCCGCCGGCTCCGTAAGCCCTTGATTTAACTGCTGAGTTTGTGCGACGAGTCCTACGGGAAAGCCTCCCGGATTCCGATTGTCGCCGTTGGCGAGAGGTTTATGATGAAGTTCTCGACCACGCAAGCAAGGAGTTCAGCATGGGTGAAAACAAGGGACATGGAGTGAAAGGTCCGCGTCACGACAACGACATCGACGACCTGGGCATGAACCAGGCGGGTCAGCAGCAGTCGGGCAGTATGCAGTCGGGACAACAGTCGGGCAACATGCAGTCAGGAAAGCAGCAAGACAGCCAGCAATCTGGCCAACAGCAAGCCAGCCAGCAGTCCGGCAAGCAGCAGCAAGGTAGTCAGCAGTCCAGCAAGAAGCAGCAAGACAGTGAGCAGTCCGGCCAGCAGCAGCAAGGCAGTCAGCAATCTGGCCAACAGCAGCAAGGTAGCCAGCAGTCCGGCAAGCAGCAACAGGGCAGCCAGCAGTCAGGCGGCCAGCACGCTTCCGGCGGCACGCCGGCACTGGACGACCTCGGCTCGCGCCAGGGTGAATCCGCAAAGGATGCCTCCCAGGCCTGGAGCCAGGACAATAGCGCCGACAAGCAACGCGGCAACCGTTAAACCGGGGCGCCACGGCGCCGCTTCACAATGAAGCAACAACGCGCACCGACGCAGGCTCATCGCCCGCCCGGTGCGCTTCTACATCAGGGTCACAACAATCAGCGGACCGCGTGAGCGCGGTTCAGGCGCCGCTCCGCGCGGCGCTGGATCGCTTCGAAGAACAGGCTCAGGCACCAGTAGATGCAGGCCGCCGCGATGTACAGCGGCAGTGGCTGGAAGGTGGTCGCAATCACCTCCTTGGTCGCCAGCATCAATTCGGTCATGGTAATCACCGACACCAGCGAGGTATCCTTGATCAGGCTGATCAAGGTATTGCTCATCGACGGCACGGCAATGCGCAGGGCCTGCGGCATGATGATGTGGTGCAGGGTCTGCCAGTAACCCAGGCCCAGGCTGAAACTGGCGCGCCACTGCCCTTCGCTGACGGCGCGGATCGCCCCGCGCAGGCTTTCGGACAGATAGGCGCCGGCATTGAGCGAGAGCGCCAGCACGCCCGCCGTCACCGGCGTGAATTCGATGCCGATGCCGGGCAAGCCGTAATAGATGACGAAGATCTGCACCAGCAGCGGCGTGCCGCGCATGACGCTCACGTACAGGCTGGCCGGCAAGCGCAGCAGCGCCAACGGCGAGATGCGCATCAGCGCCACGGGAAAGCCGAGCGCCAGCCCGCCGATCATCGAGGCGACCGCGAACAGCAAGGTGTAGCCGGCACCGGTCAGCATGACCGGCGCGGCGTCAACCAGCAGCGCGATCAGGTCCATGCCGGACCATTTACCGTGGCTGCGATCACTGCGGGCGGCTGGCGTCGGTGCCGAACCACTTGAGCGACAAGGCCTTGAGCGAGCCGTCGTTCGCGGCGTCGAGCAGGATCTTGTCGAGCGCCGCCTTGAACTGCGGATTGCCCTTGCGGAAAGGGATGCCCATGCGCTCGACCGCGCCCACGCGCGCGCCGGCCTTGATCGGCAGCTGCGAATTCTTCAACAAATACGCCACCATCAGGCTGTCGTTGAGCGCCGCATCGATGCGCCCGAAGGCCAGGTCCTGCAGGTTTTCCGGCGCCGCCGGATAGCTCTTGACCTCGATGCCGGGCACCAGTTTGGCCTGCTGCTCGAACACGCTGCCCTGCCCCACGCCGAGCTTCTTGCCTTTGAGGTCGGCCAGGCTGGCGTAACTGCCGCGCTCGTTCTTGCGCACGATGAGCTGCGGGCTCGAATAGGTGTAGGGACGCGAGAAATCGAAGGCCTGCTCGCGCCTGGGCGTGATCCCGACCTGGCTGACGATCACGTCGTACTTGCCGGCGGCCAGGCCCGCGAGAATGGCGGCCCATTCGGTGCTGACGAATTCCGGCCGCAAGCCCAGCTTGCCGGCCACCAGCCGCGCCACGTCGACGTCGTAGCCGGCCAGCTGGCCGGTCTTCGGATCCTTGAAGTTGAACGGCGGGTAAGTGCCTTCCATCGCGATGCGCAGCGTGCCGCGCGCCTTCGCCTCGGCGAGCAGGTCGGCGGCGTGGGCGGGAACCAGGGCCGACATGGCGGACAAGGAGGCGGCCAGAACCAGGCCGAGGACGGCGCGGCGCGCCACGGTGTTCGAATGCTGTCCCATCAAGTTTTTACTCCGTCCGTAGTCGAGCTGACGTTATAACCGAAACCCGCGCGGGCGGGAAGCGCCGGCGCTTGGGCAGTGTGCTCAGTAGCCCAGCCTGCGGCCGCGGGCGCCGAAGGGATGGCCCACCACCAGGGTGGTGCTCAGCACCAGCGTCGACAGGCCGAGGATCAGCTGCACCAGCCGGTCGTCCGGCAGGATCCAGACCCGGCCGCGCGGCGGCTCGGCGCCGGTGGCGGCCTGGATCACGGGCCCGATCCATTCGGCCTCCTGGTCGACGTCGAGCACGATGGCGTCGCCGGTGGTCTGCATGAAGACGTTGCCACCCACGGCCAGCGTGAAGCAGATGCCCACGCCGGTCTCCTGGGGCTGGACCAGCTCCTGCAAGGCGCTGTTGTGTTCGTCGATCCAGAGTTCGACGTCCTGCGGCGTTTCGAGGTGGATCCAGGGGCGGGGACGGAAGCGTGGCGGCGGGGTATCGGGTGGCAGAGTCATGCGGCAGGGATTAAATGCGGTTCGAGCCGTATCTTACGGGATTTTTCCGTGGCAGGAAGCCTTTCCGGCATGTATCCTTCCCGCCCACGTGCAAGCGGTCGACCGCACGCACCCGTCCTAGGAAGGGACGCGCTAGGCGGCCGGTTCCGCCCCGGCCTTTCCCGGGCCCGCGGGCTGTCCCGCCGCCGGCTCGGCCCCGCGCTCCATCTGGATTTCCTTGTTGAGGAAGTAGTTCAGGGCGGTACGGATAACGGCGATGGCGGCGAGCTTGCCGATCCGGTCCCAGGTCGGCGCCACCGAGGTCGAGAGGATGTCGGCAGCCAGCTGGAGCTCCAGCGCCAGGGTCAGGTAACGGGCAAAAGCCAGGCGGATCGGACTGAAGCTGTCGCCGCGGCGCGCCAGCGCGTGGCGCAGCAGTCCGAGGACGACCACCAGCACCCCGGCGGCAATCACCAGCGCGCCCAGCGCCTCGACGAACAGGCGCAACCATTCGACATAAGACTGGACCTGCCGTTCTACTTGGCCGAACAAGGTTTGCCTCCCCGGGATGTGCGCCGACGGCTGCTGCATCGGTTCGCGAAACCCTACTGTAGCCGAAGCCGGCAATGGCCGGCGCAGGTCTTCCGCCGGCCTGGCCAGGCTGGTTAAACACGTGGGCAAACTTGCCCACCCTACGAGCAAGCGGCGCGTCAAGCGGGTCGATATTGCCGCCCAGGCCAGTCAGGCGATATCGAGCGTGACCAGCCGCGCCGTCACCCGGTCGCCATCGACCAGCAACTCCCCCACCGACACCGGCAGCGTAAACCGCCGCCGCCCTGCACTCCCCGGATTCACATACAGCACGCCGCCGCGCTCGCCCTGCGAAGGCTTGTGCGAATGTCCCGACACCACCACGCGCATGCCCTCGGCAGCCGGGTCGAGCGGCAGTTCCTTGAGGTCGTGGATGACGTAGATCGCGACCGGCCCGATGCGCAGCACGGCGGTCTCGGGTATCGTCCTGGCCCAGGGGCCCCGGTCGTTATTGCCGCGTACGACGGTCAGGGGCGCGATCGTTTCCAGGGGGGCGAGGATCTCCGGGCCGGTGATGTCGCCGGCGTGGATGATGTGGTTGCTGCCCCGCAGGAAGTCGAGTGCTTCCGGGCGCAGCAAGTCGTGGGTATCGGAGATCAGGCCGATCCGCATCCTCTAGCTGCGCCCGCTGCCTGCCATCTTGGCAGTGGTGTAGATCGAGTAGAGCGCCGCCAGGCCGACCACGACGTAGACGAAGCGGGTCGCCGGGCTGCCCGGGCCGAACAGGGTGGCGACCATGTCGACGTCGAACAGGCCGACCATGGCCCAGTTCAGGCCGCCGATGATGAGCAAGGCCATGGCCAGGTAGTCGAGCGCCGACATCGCGGAACGTTGATGGGCGCGCTCCGACGTACGCCGTTCGCCCATCGTCCTGCGGTCCATCGTGGGGGTATTCATCGTTGCCATCACTGCCTCCTTGGGGGAAAAAGTGCACCGAAACCGGTAGGTCCTGCACTGACCAGACAATTTATATTAGCCCAAGTTCGATGGCTTCGCCCCCATCGAGGCAAACGCGGGTCAGCCCTTCCAGGTGCGGTTCAGGCCCGTATCGGCGTGGATCCAGCCACCTCTCGGGCCGGATCGGTAGTAATAGCCGACCCCGCCCTGGCGGAAGCTGCGGATCAGGCCGCCGAGCACTTCCTCGTTCAGGCTGGCGATGCGGATGTCGGCCGCCTTGCCCAGCATGTGCAGGGATTTGCGCGCGGCCGGGATGCCTTCTTCGATCAGGCGCTTGTTCGACGCTTCGGTGCGGTAGCCCGACAGGATCTCGAGCGGCTGCTGCATGCCGTAGCGTGCGATGAAGGCCTGGGTACCCCACAGCATTTCGAACAGCTTGGGATCGATCGGCGCCGACTCGCGGCCGTTCACGTCGCGCAGGATGTGGCACAGTTCCTGGTAGGCCGAATCGATGACTTCGCCGTCCTTCCAGTACAGCACCTTGGTGCGCTCGCCGCTTTGCGGCCGTACCAGCGACAGCGTGCGCGGCTTGACCCAGAAATCGAGGTCGAGCAGCTGGGCGTCGAACAGGTCGGGAGGTGGCTGGAGGTCGGTGTTGCGGGCCGCCGCGGTCAGTGGGGCGCCGAGGATGCCGACGGCGCCGAGGGCATACAGGCGGGCACCGTGCTGGAGGAAATCTCTACGTGAAGCCATAACGTACTCATCTGTTGAAGACGCGTACTATAACGTAAGCGTCGCGGGGACAGAAGGACTGTACAGGGGGAGTGTTGCGCGCAGGCCTGCAACTAGCCGCTGCAGTTGCAAAAACGCTTGCTGGCTGCCGCGCCGGCGCCGGCCTCGCAGTCCGCGTCGAGCTGTTTCCACAGCAAGTCGCACTCCAGTCCGAAGCAGGACCTGTCCTTGCCGGCATTCACATAACCGTTGCGCTCGAAGAAAGCGCTGGCGCCGGCCGGACTGTGCAGGTGGAGTTTCGTGATGCTCCAGGCGCGCGCCTGGGCTTCGGCCGCCGCCAGCAGCGCACGGCCGACACCGGAGCGCAGCGCTTCCGGCGCGACATAGCACAGGGCCAGCTTGCCGGCCTGGGTCAGCAGGCACAGGCCGACCAGTGCGCCGCCGCTTTCGGCGACCAGGGCGTGATTGGTGGGGGTGGCAAACCAGGTGGCGACATTGCCGACGGTCTTGTTGCCGAGCCAGGCCTGCAGCACGGCCGGCTGGTCCTGGTGGTCGGCCTTGCAGCCGATTTCGATGGAACGGCGCAGCAGCGAGCAGGCGGCGGTCGCGTCTTCCGGTACCGCCTGGCGAATGTCAATACGCATGGACATCTAACATCACATCACTATAGGTACATGGAAAAACAAGCAACGCGATACAAGCCGCGCCGCGGCGCTCGGCAGGGCTCGACTATACACCGAAAGTTTACAATCATGCTGGCGGCATGCATACCGCCGCCCTGCCCCGCGCACGGGTACTAAGCATATGACAAATCTGTTGTTCCATATCCGGGCGAAGGGCCGCATCATGCACTCCTGTCACCACAAGTCCACAAGCGAGAACCACATGCCCCTTACCTCCCCGCTGCGTCGCCTGATCCTTGCCCTGTCGCTGGGTGCCGCCGCGCTGCCGCTGTCGGCGGTCGCCGCCGAAACCGAGCTGCTGAACGTCTCCTACGACGTCGCGCGCGAGCTGTACAAGGACATCAACCCGGCCTTCATTGCCGTGTACAAGAAGCAGACCGGCGCAACCGTCACCATCAAGCAGTCCCACGGCGGCTCGAGCAAGCAGGCGCGCGCCGTGGCCGACGGCCTGGAAGCGTCGGTGGTCACCATGAACCAGGCCAATGACATCGACATGCTGGCCGACCGCGGCCTGGTGGCAAAAGACTGGGCCAAGAAATTCCCGAACAATGCCGCGCCGTACTACTCGACCATGATTTACCTGGTGCGCAAGGGCAATCCGAAGAACATCCGCAACTGGGAAGACCTGGCCCGCCCGGGTGTGCAGGTCATCATCCCGAACCCGAAGACTGCGGGCAATGGCCGCTATACCTACCTGGCGGCATGGGGCTCGGCGCTGAAAAAAGGCGGCAACGATGCCCAGGCGCGCGACCTGGTCGGCCGCATCTTCAAGAACGTGCCGATCCTCGATGCCGGCGGGCGTGCCGCCACCACCACCTTCACCCAGCGCCAGATCGGCGACGTGCTGGTGACCTTCGAGAACGAAGTGAGCATGGTGCGCTCCGAATTCGGCGACAACTTCGAAGTCGTCTACCCGACCGTCTCGATCCTGGCCGAGTCGCCGGTGGCCGTGGTCGACAAGGTGGTCGACCGCCGCAACCAGCGCAAGGAAGCCACTGCCTACCTGAACTTCCTGTACTCGGCCCAAGGCCAGGAACTCGGCGCCAAGCACTTCCTGCGCGTGCGTTCCGATGCCGTCATGAAGAAGCATGCCGCCAACTACAAGCCGATCGCCCTGTTCACGGTGGATGAATTGTTCGGCGGATGGCGCAATGCCCAGAAACGCCACTTCGACGACGGTGGCGAATTTGACAAGATCTACCAGTCAAAATAAGCATCCAGCACAAGCCCTGCCCAGCGCAGGGCTTTGTATTTCTGGCCAGGGAGTTTCGGTCTGGATGGCAATTCTTGTGAACGGTCTGCCAAGCGATTTGTTGTTCCAGGCGAATATTCCGGTTTGCAAGCCCAATTTTGCTTGCGCGCCATAGACATGCACTAATGCTTGATGCTATCGTCCAATCTTCCTGTAGTTGCCCTACAGCTAGAAAGTTGACTGCGCGCGTATGCATATCTGCAAATTCGCCGCGCCTCCCGCTCAACGCATACCTAACCCAGACCCGACAATGCTTAAAAAATTGTTTGCTACCGTATTGATGTCGTTTTCGGTTGCGGCTTTCGCCGTGCCCTTCGGCTCCCAGTCGGTACTCGTGGTGGAAGATGACACCGGCAGGATTCTGCTGGAGAAGAATGCCGGCGCCGTCATGCCGATCGCCTCGCTCACCAAGCTGATGACCGCCATGGTCGTGCTCGACGCACGCCTCGACATGGACGAGCTGATCGAAATCGACCGCAGCGACGTCGACATGGTCAAGCACAGCAGCTCACGCGTGCCGGTCGGCTCGCTGATCTCGCGTCGCGACGTGATGCAGCTGGCCCTGATGTCCTCGGACAACCGCGCTGCCGCCGCACTGGCCCGTACCTTTCCGGGCGGCTCCCCTGCCTTCAAAGTCGCCGTGCGCAACAAGATCGCACGCCTGGGCATGAGCTCGACCGTGATCGAAGAGCCGACCGGTCTGTCGCCGCGCAACCGCTCGACCGCCGGCGACCTGATCAAGATGGCGACCGCCTCGGCCCGCTATCCCGAGATCACCAACATGTCTACCCAGTCGAAGGACCTGATCAATATCAACGGCCGCGAAGTCGAGTACCGCAACACCAACCGCCTGGTCGGCGCCAAGGGCTGGGACATCGGCCTGTCCAAGACCGGCTATATCCAGGAAGCCGGCCGCTGCCTGATCATGAACATCAAGACCAACGGCAAGAACGCGACCATGGTGCTGCTCAATGCGGGCGCCTCGTCGGCCCGCATCCTCGATGCGCTCAACGTGCGCCGTTTCATTACCGGCGAGCCGGTCGGCCGCGTGATGGTGGCAAAGGCGTCGAACCGCGCGCCGCGCATCAAGGCCAGCTCGAGCCGCGTGCGCATCAAGGCGACCGCCGGCGGACCGCGCATCAAGGCCACCGCAGGTGCCGGAAAGATCAAGATCGTCAAGAAGCGCGTCGTGCGCAGCAAAGTCAAGGTCGTGCCGAAACGCCGCAAGTAATCAACGCAGGTGCAGGACAAAAAAAGGGGCCGCAAGGCCCCTTTCCCGTTGGCGCCGCCAGGCTGGGCGCTCAGGGCCCCGCCACGGTATACCAGAGCTCCTCAGTCAGTTCCTGCACCAGGTCGTCGGTGTAGGCGGCCGGCGGCGATTGCATCACCATCAGGCGCCAGGCCTTGCCCTTGACCTGGACCACGCGCAGCTGCACCGGCACGGCGCCGTCCCTGGCTTCGCCTGCGCTGGCCCAGGATGGCTTGCCGCGGAAGTCCTCGATATACCCGTCCGACAGCACATGACGGTCGTTGAGCCTGTCGCGCAGCCCGCGCACATAGCTGCGCAGCGCCGCGTCGCCGTTCTGCTCGGACGCGAGCAGCAGCACCGCACGGCCGCTGTGGTGCGTGAACTGGTACTGCACCATGCCGTCGTCGTCGATATGGGCTTCGTGGCGCCATTGCGGGGCGATGTTCACGATGCGCCCGGTCTCCTGGTTGATCCAGCCATAGCGCGGCGCCGCCAAAATGGTCGCCATCTCGCGGCTGTCCTGGCGGTCGACCGCGTCGAGCACCACCACGGCAAGGAACAAAGCGACGAACAGCAAGCCGAATACCACCTTCCGCGCCCACCCGACCGGCCGGGCGCGCACCAGGTAATGGCGGCCGTCATAGCTGGCAGGCTCCCCCCTGCGCAGCCGCAGGCCCTGGCGTGCCATCGCCACCAGCCCGACCAGGGGAAGGCAAAAGCCCAGGCCCGTGGTCCACACGCACAGGTTGCGTCCCAGCTGTTCGCCGAAGCTCAATCGGCGCCCGTCGGCCTGCACCACCCGCAGGCCGAGCATGGCCTTGCCCGGGGTATTTCCTGCCAGCGCCTGCACCGCCGCGTCCAGCAGCAGCCCGGCCGGGATGCACGCCAGGCCAAAGGCTTTCCAGCCGAACGGGGTCTCCAGCCAGCGCAGGAACAGGGGCGAAGTGCGGCACAGGACGATGCCGACCACCAGGGCGACCAGCCCGGTTTCCCACCAGACGTCGAGGGTGCGCGCGAACCAGCGCGGCCAGGCGCCGGCGAGCGGATCGTCGCGCGGGTCGTCGATGGTGTCGACACGGCACGCCGCCGGATAAGTTTGGCGGGGGCCGTAGGTAAACCACAGTTCGGTCTGCTGATCGATTGGCTGCATGCATGATCCCTGATCGACGTGTGCCGCGGGGTGGCCTGGACTAAGGCGCCAACTCCGCGCCGGAAGCGTCGCCGATCGCAGGATCGGCCACACCGCGTCGCGTCGCCGGTCCTGCTTCCAGTGGTGTTAGGACCGCATGGCTATGGCTGAGTTCGGGGGAGCCGGCGCAGAAGCGCGCCGGGCTTGGGTTTAATCAATGGTGCAGCGCAGTGTACGGCGCCGCGCCGAGGCCCGGGCTAGCGCGGCAGGTGCGCGATCATGCCGCGCAGGCCGCTGGTGCGGTGGGTGCGCAGGGCAACCGCTTCGGCCAGCACGGTGCCGGGAGGCGAGACCAGGGTGAACTGCTCGCTGGCGCGGGTGATGCCGGTGTACACCAGCTCGCGCGTCAGGATGGCGCCACGCTCGCGCGGCAGCACCAGCACGGTGTGGCGGAATTCCGAACCCTGGGATTTGTGCACCGTCATCGCAAACGCCGTTTCGACATTGCGCAGGCGGGTCGCCAGCACGCTGCGCACCTTCTCGCCTTCGAGGAAGTAGACGCGCAAGGCGCCCGGGCGGGCCGGATCAGGCAGGGTCAGGCCGATGTCGCCGTTGTACACGCCGGTACCGTAGTCGTTGCGGGTCACCATCACTGGACGACCGACATACCATTCGCCGCTCGGCCGCAGCAAACCGGCCTGGGCCAGGCGCCCGGCGATCGATTCGTTCAGACCCGAGACGCCCCATTCGCCGTCGCGCACCGCGCACAGGATGCGGAAGGATTCGAAGCGCTGCAGGATCTGGCGCACCCATTCTTCATGATGCGTGTTCAATGAGCCCGCGGCAGCCGTATTCAACACGTCCAGATAGGACCCATAGCCGGACTGCGCCAGTTGCAGGACGTGCTGCTGCTGGGCGTTCTCGATCCAGCGCACGCCAGGTTCGCCTGCGCGCAGCACGGCCTCGGCCCTCGATGCGTCGCCCGCGTTCACGGCCAGCGCCAGCTGGCCGATCGGGCCGCCGAAGCGGCGGCTGTGGCGCAGCATCACGGTCTGCTGGGCCAGGGCGCCGCCGTCGCCGAAAAAGTCTTCGGGCAGCGCTTCGCCGCTGGCCGCCCGCACGTAATCGAGGGTGGCCCGGGTGTAGCCGCCGGCGTGGGCGTTATGGCAGAGGTCGCCCAGCACGGCGCCCGCCTCCACCGAGGCCAGCTGGTCCTTGTCGCCCAGCAAGATCAATGTCGCGGTGGGCGGCAGCGCATCCAGAAGCGATGCCATCATCTCGAGGTGGACCATCGAGGCTTCGTCGACGATCAGCACGTCGACGTCGAGCGGATTGCCGCGGTGGTGGGCAAAAGCGCGGGTGTCGGGACGTGCGCCCAGCAGGCTGTGGAGGGTGCGCGCCGCGCCCATGCGCAGGGTCAGCTCGCGCAGCGGCAAGGTGGAGCCGACCTTTTCCGCCAGCTCGTTCAGGGCCTTGTCGATCGACTGCTTCAGGCGCGCGGCCGCCTTGCCGGTCGGCGCGGCGAGCGCAATGCGCTGGCTGGCCGCTTCGGGTGCGGTGGCGAACAACAGCGCCAGCAGGCGCGCCACGGTATAGGTCTTGCCGGTGCCGGGACCGCCGGTGATGATGGCGACCGAGCCGCGCAGCGCGATGGCACAGGCCAGCTTTTGCCAGTCCGGCCCGTCGCCTTCGGCTGTGCGCTGGGAGGCGAACAGCAGGTCGAGCCAGCCGCGCACGGATGCTTCATCCACTTCGCGGCTGGCCAGGGCGCGTTCGCGCACGGCACCGGCCACCAGCATCTCGTCGCGCCAGTAGCGGCGCAAGTAGAGCCGCTCGCCATCGAGCACCAGCGGCTGGTCGTAGTCGAAGGCGCCGATTTCCCATACCTGCTCGCATCCGGCCAATATCTGCGCCCAGGTCTGCGCCGTCTTTGGCAGCGGGCCGGCGTGGCGCGCCAGGTCTTTCCACTGCCCGTCGCTCCAGCCCAGCAGCTCGGCCGGGCCGGCCGCCAGGTCGGACAGCAGCAGGCAGCTGTGGCCGTGGCCTTCGAGCTCGGACAGCACGCTCGAGGCCAGTACCAGCGCCGGAGGGGCCGCACCCAGCGAGGCGACGAAGCGCGCGAAAGCGCAGGACAGGCGGCGCAGTTCGCCCGCCTCGCCCAGCTGCGCCAGCGCGCTCCAGAGCGCGTCGATATCGGCTTCAAGCTTCGCCATGATGTCCCTTGTCCAGCAAGGCTTCCAGTCCATCGAGCAGTTCCAGGTCCGGCGCCAGCACGCAGCAGCCGTGGGTCTCGGGGTTGGCGATCCCGCGCAGGAACAGGAAGACCGCGCCGCCCAGTTGCCGGCGCGGCTCGTAGGCCTCGCCCAGTCGGCTGCGCAGCAGGCGGTGCAGCGCCAGCATGTAGATGGTGGCCTGGATATCGTAGCGGTGGCCCGCCATGCCGAGCTCCATCGCGGCCTGGGTATAGGCCGCGTCGCCCGGCCCCAGCGCATTGGTCTTGTAGTCCAGCACCCAGAAGCGCCCCTCGTGCTCGAATACGAGGTCGGCGAAGCCCTTGAGCATCCCGTGCAGGGTGCGATCCGGCAGGATCGGGCGGTCGACGCCTTTCATGATGCGCGCGCGGCAGAGAGAATCAAGCCGGGCGACGTCCAGACGCTCGCTCGGGAACCAGAATTCGAGCTCCGGCACTGGTTCGACCAGCTCGCACAGGGCCGCGCCGACCGGCGGCAGCGGCGTGCTGACCACAGCATGCAGCCAGGCCAGCGCGTCATCCAGGCGATGGCCCCAGCCCGCGCGCTCGATGCGCTGGGCCAGGCGCTGCATGAACTCCGGGTCATCGACCTGTTCGAAGCCTTCCTGCGCCATCCACTCCAGCTGCTCGTGCATGAAATTGCCCGGCACCGAGCCGCGCGGGAAGCGGTGCCAGGGCGCGTCCTCGATGCGCGGCGGGGTCGGGACCTGGGGATCTTCCTCGCGCAGGGTTTCTTCCTGCGCGCGCATCGGCGTGGGCACGGGCGCGGCCACGGCGTGGCGCACCAGCGAGGTAAACGAGCCGATCGACCAGTCGCGCTCGAAACGCGCCTCGTAGCGCGGCGCGGCCAGGAGGTCGGGGCGCACGTCTTCGCGCACGAGCGGCGTGCGGCCCTGCGGTTCGGTCAGGTCGTGCAGCTCGATGCCTGCGATACCGCCACGCAGGCGCTCGATCCGCTCGCGCAGCAGCACGCTGTCGATTTTTTCGCCGCCCCCGAGCAGATAGCCCAGCGCCGATTCGTGCAGCCGGTTTTCGCTCTTGCTGCGGCCGCTGATCGGCGCCGCGCCCAGCCACAGGAAATGGCGGGCGCGCGTCAGGGCCACGTACAGCAGGCGCAGGTCTTCTTCCAGGCGCGCGCGGTCGACCGCTTCGAGCGCCTCGTCGCCCATCGACAGGTCGAGCCGGCGCGCGCCATCCTCGCCTACGAATTCGAAGAAAGCACGGTTGCGGCGGTCGGTGCGGCGCGCGCTGACGGCAAACGGCAGGTAGACCAGCGGGTATTCGAGGCCCTTGGACTTGTGGACCGTGACCACCTTTACCAGCTCGGCATCGCTTTCCAGGCGCAGCACGCGTTCGTCGCCACCCTCGCCCACGCCCTCGAGCTGCTCGGCCAGCCAACGGATCAGGGCTTGTTCGCCCTCGAGCTGGGTGCTGGCTTCCTGCAGCAGTTCGGCCAGGTGCAGCAGGTTGGTCAGGCGGCGCTCGCCCCCGGCCTCGCGCAGCAGGCGCGCCGGCAGCCCCAGTTCGTGGACGAAACGGCGCAGCATGGCCAGCACGCCCTGGCGCTGCCAGGTGCCGTGCAAGGCTTTCAGCTGCTCGACCCTTTCTTCCCAGGCCATTTCGTCGTTTGAGAAGCGCGCCAGCTCGCCCAGCGCCAGGCCGGCGGTGCGGGTGGCAAAGGCCGCGCGCGCAAGCAGGCCGTCGAGCGGGTTCGCCACCGCATACAGCCAGCGCAGCACGTCAGCCGCTTCCTCGCTCTCGACCACCGAGTCCTTGTCGGACAAGTAGACGCTGGCCACCTTGCGCTGCACCAGCGCCCGGCGTACGGCGGCTGCTTCGCGCCGGTCGCGCACCAGGATGGCGACGTCGGCCGGCATCAGGCGGCGGAAGCGCGTGCCGTCAAGAAAGCCGACGCGCTCATCGCCCAGCAGGCCGACGATATGCTCGGCGCAGTGGTGGGCGAAGAACTCGCGGTATTCCTCCTGGTTCATCTGGCCCGCGCAGCACAGCGACATTGGATGCGCGGGACCGTCGGCCCCGACCAGGCGCTCGCGGTGGCCCTGGGCGGCTACAGCTTCGAAGGGCAGCGGATTGTCCTCGCCGCGGCGGAAGCGGAAGGCGCCGCCGGGATAGCCGCCCTGCCCGTTCTCCCCTTCGGCGTGGCGGAACAGCTGGTTCACCGCTTCCACCAGCGCGCTCGTGGAACGGTAGTTGGTGCCGAGCTGGTAATGCCGCCCTTCGGTTGCGCGCCGCGCTGCAAGATAACTGTGGATGTCGGCGCCGCGGAAGCCATAGATCGACTGCTTCGGGTCGCCGATCAGGAACAGGCCTTGCTGCGGGTCGTTCGCCGCCACCCGGTACAGCAGGTCGAAGATGCGGTACTGGTCCGGCGAGGTGTCCTGGAATTCGTCGACCATCGCCACCGGGAACTGCAGCACGATGCGCATGCGCAGCGCTTCGCCGTTCGGCCCTTCAAGCGCGGCCTTCAGGCGCTCGAGCATGTCGGCAAAGCCGAACTGGCGGTTGCGCGCCTTCAATTCGCGCATGCGCGCGCCGATATGGCTGGCGGCGTGGCGCAGCAAGGCATGCGACAGCGGATCGAGCGCTTCCACCGCGTCCTTGAGCGGCGCCGTGAAGCCGAAGCATTCCGGCACCTCGGCCACGAAGTCCTTGCTGAACGCATCGACGATGCCGTCCGGGCAGAGGCGGCGCCAGCCCGTTTCGTTCAGGGCCGGCAGCACCATCGCAGGATCATTGGCCCAGGCGCGCAGCGCCTCGAACCACTTGACCAGCGAATCGGCGCGCATCTTGTTGCCGTTGAAGCACTTGGGCTGGCGCTCGCGATGGCCCGCGATCCAGCTTTCCATCTCGTCGGCGCGCGCGGCCCAGCCTTGCTTGAGCTGCACGAGTTCGGCGCGAAGCGCGCGCTCGATGCGCGCCACCAGGCTGCCGAGCGGCTCCTGCGGGCAGCTACCCAGCAAATGGGTGCGGCCGACCAGCTCGCGCACGCTGCTTTTCAGCGCATCGACGTCCTTCCAGCATCCCAGCACCGAGCCCAGGAGGTTCGCGTTCAGCGGATAGACGTGCTGGCGCCAGTAGTCGTGGGCCGCGTCCTCGAACAGCGCGCGCTCGTCGGTGACCAGCTCTTCGTCGAACAGGCTGCCGGAGTCGAAAGCATGCTCGCGCAACATGCGCTGGCACCAGGCGTCGATGGTGAAGATCGCTGCCTCGTCCATCGTCTCGGCCGCCAGCACCAGGCGGTGGGCGGCGACATTGCGCTCGGCCTCGCCCGGGTAGGCGTCGGCCAGGTCGCGCAGGTAGGGATCGTCCTTGTCGAGCTGGCCGCGGAAATAGGCGGCCGCTTCCACCAGGCGCTCGCGCACGCGGTTGGCCAGCTCGCGGGTGGCCGCGCGCGTAAAAGTCATCACCAGGATTTCGCTCGGCAGCAGCGGCCGCGCGAAGGCGCTTTTTCCATCCTTGTCGCCGTGGCCCAGCACCAGGCGCAGGTAGAGCGCGGCGATGGTCCAGGTCTTGCCGGTGCCGGCCGAGGCCTCGATCAGGCGCGAGCCGTGCAGCGGAAAATCCAGGGCCTTGAGGAGCTGAGTCATTCTGCGCCTCCATTCAAGGGCGCTACCTTGACACCGGCATCGATCCAGTCGGCCAGCGGGCCATACAGGTCGCGCGCGACGTGGGGCCAGTCGCCGGCGGCGATCAGGGTGGCGAAATCGGGCCACAGGCGCGCCAGGCAGAGTTCATCGACCTCGCCCGACATCTCGTAGCTGCCGTCGTAGGTGACGCGGGCGTCGCCCTCCTGCAGCAGCGCCAGCGCGGTCTTGCAGGCCACGCCTAGCGGGCGGTCGAGATTGGTGCGCCAAAGCGCGGCCAGGTCGTGCAGCGTGGCGGCAGCTTCGACCGGATCGAGCGGCGCCATCGTCAACACTGCGTCGCGCGCCACCAGGTGGCCGGCGGTCGGCGCGCCGGCGGCGGCGGCGGCCAGCTGGCGCAGCCAGGGGCCGATCAGCTTGTCGCCGCGCGGGCGCCCTTCCCGGTCCAGCACTTTCGAGGACACCTGCATCAGCCAGGCGGTGGTTTCGCCATCGGTGCGCAGGCGGTCGATCCAGTCGTCCAGCACCAGGCCGTTATCGAGCGCCAGGCTGACCGCGCGCTTGGGCGCCAGCTGCGGGAAGCGCGCGCCCAGCGCCAGCCAGGCCGTGCGCACCGGCACCAGGCCGTCGACCAGCTCCTGCTGCCATTGGCGGCCCATCAGGCCGATCGGCAGCACGCCTTCGCGCGCGAGGCGTTCGGCGCGCGTGTTCAGGGCAGCGCGCACTTCGTGCGGCGCCTCGGCCGGGCCGCTGTCGTCCAGCAGGTGGTCTTCGATGAAATAACGCTCCAGTGCGTCGAGCGCGAACGGTTCTTCGTCTTCGCCCACTACCGCAGCTTCGCCGAATACCACCCCGAGGCGGCGGCGGAAGAAATAGCGCGCCGGCTGGCGCAAAAAGGCGGCCAGTTCGCCCAGTTTCAGCACGAAGCCGGGTTCGAGCTCGTAGGGCGGCAGCGCCTCGGCCAGCGCGGCCGCGTCGTCGTCCCGGCCGTGGGCCGAGCGCCATTCGCCGGCATAGGTGAGCAGGCCGCCGCGCTCGAAATAACGGCGGCTGAAAGGCTGCAGTGCATGCTCGACCGTGCGCTCGGACAAATCGAGGTCCCAGCCGCCCACGAGGTAGTCGCGCAGCTGGGCCACCAGTACCGAGGCCGGCTGCTCGCTGTTGTCGCGCACGTTGCGGCCGACCCAGCTCACGTAGAGCTTGTCGCGCGCCGACAGCAGGGCTTCCAGCATCAGGTAGCGGTCGTCGTCGCGGCGCGATCGGTCGCCCGGGCGCGCCATGCCGGGCAAGGCCAAGAGGTCGAAATCGGCCTGGTGGGCGCGGCGCGGGAAGTCGCCGTCGTTCATGCCCAGCAGGCAGACCACGCGGAAAGGCACTGCGCGCATCGGCATCAGGGTGCAGAAGGTCACGCCGCCCGAGACGAACTGGTGGTTCAGGGTCGGCTGGTCGAGCTCGGCCAACCAGGCTTCGCGCATCACGGCCAGCGGCACCGGCTCGTCGAACGCGGCGCTGTCACAGGTCTCGAGCCAGCATTGCAGGGCGTCGTTCAGCTGGGCGAGAGTCAGGCGGTCGGCTTCGATCCCGGCGTGGAAAAAAGCGGCCAGAAGAGCGCGCGCGGCCTCGCCCCATTCGTTCGGCGTGCGCGCCTGCACCAGGGCCGCGCGCCAGGTCAGCAGGGTCTCGATGAACTGGGCCAGCGAGCCGGCCAGCGCCGCGTCCAGCCCGCCCACCTCGGCATAGGGCTCGATATCGCCGAAGCTCGCGCCCGCGCCGCTGGCGTAACCGAGCAGCATGCGCCGTACACCGAAGATCCAGGCGTTCTGCTCGCCGGCCGAGCCGAGGCCCAACCCCGCGCGGTGCTCGCGGTCCAGGCCCCAGCGCACACCCGATCCTTCGATCCAGCGCCCCAACATCGGCAGGTCGCCGGTATCGAGCCCGAAGCGCGCGGCCACCGCCGGCACGTCGAGCAGGTCGCGCACCTCGCTCTGGCGGCAGCGCTGCTGCGGCAGGCGCAGCAGCCACTCCAGGGCCACCAGCAGCGGATTGACGCTGCGGTCGCGCACGTCCCCGATCTCGAACGGGATGTGGCGCGGGTCGAGGCGCCGGTGCTGGTCGAACACGGCGTGGATCGCGGCCGAGAAGGTGTCGATGTCGGGCATCATCACCACCACGTCGCGCGGGCGCAGCGTGGGATCCCGCGCGAACCAGGACAGCAGCTGGTCGTGCAGCACCTCGACTTCGCGCTGGACGCTGTGGGTGATATGGAATTCGATCGACTGGTCATCGAAAGGCGGCACGTGCGGATGCTCCGACAGCGGCAGCAGGTCGCGCACCGCAACCTGCACCTGGGCCAGCAGGGTGTGGCCCTCGCCGTCGTCGAACAAATCGACACGCATGTTCTCGTAGCGCGCCCCTTCGCCGTTGTCGAATTCGTCGAGCATGCGCACGAAATCGCGCCCCTGGCGACCCCAGCTCGCCAGCAGCGGGTGGGTGTGGGCGTGCAGTTCCTCGACCGGCACTTCGGCCAGGTCGATGCCCGCGCGTGGCTGCTGGCGCCGACGCGCGGCCTTGAGCAGCTCGCGCCCTTCGATGATGTCGCCCCAGTAGAAGCGGCAAGGGTTCGGCACCGCGAACAGCACTTGCGTGTGGCGCGACAGCGCGGCAATCGCCTGCAGGGTCTGGTAAGGCAGGGTCGACATGCCGAACAGGATCACGCGGCGCGGCAGCTTCGACACCGGCATGCGGCCGGATTCGCTCGCGGCCAGGAATTGCGCATGGATGGCGGCGCGGCCGGTGACGCGCTGTTCCAGCGGCAGGCTGGCGTGGATCTCGCGCCACAGACAAGCCTGCCATTTCTGGTCGGGGTCCAGCGGCACGGGATCGCCGACCGCGCGGCGCAGCACGTCGCGCCCGGCTTCCCAATCCTCGAGCCAGTCGGCGCGGTAGACCTGGTAGCCGTCGTAGAGGTCGGCCAGGCGCTCGGCCAGCTGCAGGCGCCGCTCGGGGCAGCCATCGCCCAAAAATTGCGCCAGCGGCGCATAGCTCGGCTCATTCATCAGGCCGGGAAGCAGGCGCATCAGGCGCCAGGTGAGCGGGTCCTTGTCGAAGGGTGCGCGGGTGGGCACGCGCTCGCGTCCCAGCATGCCACGGTAGGCTTCCCACAGGAAGCGCGCCGGCAGCGCCACGCGGGTGGCGGCGCACACGCCCATGCTTTCCGCCATGGCGATTTTCAGCCACTCGGCCACCCCGTTCGACTGCACCAGGATGGTCTCCTGCTCGAGCGGCCCCAACGGGTGGCGGCGCAGCCAGTCGAACATGGCGCTGCGCAGCAACTCCATCTGGTTGCCGTGCAAAATTAACAAGCCGGGGGTGATCGCGGAGGACATCGGTATGGTTGGGCTGCTCAGGTGGCAAGGATACCCCGTTTGGGGTCCGGGCGGAAGGGCCGCGGGCCATTCCCGGGGGCGGTCAATACACGCTCAGCGCCTGTCTTCCGCCCTCAAACCGAGCTGTGCAGTGATGTTGCGCTCGATGCGCACCAGCTTCGCCCGCAAGCGTGCCGCCAGCGCGCGCGCCTGGGCTGGGCGGCCGGACTGGCTTTCCAGTTCCTCGCAGACGCCGGCAAAGGCAGCCGCCCCGACCACCCGGGCCGAGGACTTGACCCGGTGCGCCACGGCCGCGGCGGTGGCCGCATCGGCTTTCGACAGGGCCACGTCGATCTCGGACAGCGCGTCGCGCGCCGTCGACAGGAACATGAAGGCGTATTTGCGCATCTTCTCGCGGTCGCCGTCGAAAGTCTCGGCCAATTGCGCCAGGTCCAGCTGCCCGGGACCCGGGACCTCGCGCGGCGCGGCCTCCGGCGCCGGCCGGGCGCTGCGTCCGAGGCAGCGTGCAATGGTGGCCGCCAGCAGTTCTGGCATCACCGGCTTGGCCAGGAATTCGTTCATGCCCGCTTCCAGGCAGCGCGCACGGTCGCCGACCCCGGCGTTGGCGGTCATCGCGATCACCAGCGTGCCCTGCAGGGCCGGGTCGCTGCGGATGCGGCGGGTCGCTTCCAGCCCGTCCATCACCGGCATCTGTACGTCCATCAGCACGCAGTCGAAGCGCCGGCGCGACATGGCCTCAAGCGCCGCCTGGCCATTGTCGGCCACGGCCACCGTCGCGCCGGCGTCGGCCAGCAGCTCGCTGCCGACCTGCTGGTTGAAGGGATTGTCCTCGACCAGCAGCACCGCGCAGCCGTCCAGGCGCGCGGGCGGCGCCGCCGCATCGGGCACCGGCGCGCCCGCAGGGCCGGCCGCGCCTTCGTCGAGCGCCAGGCTGGCCGTGAACCAGAAGGTGCTGCCCTGCCCCGGCGTGCTCTCGACCCCGACCTCGCCGCCCATCAGCTCGGCGAGCTGCTTGCTGATCACCAGGCCCAGGCCGGTGCCGCCGTGGCGCCGGGTGGCGGAAGGGTCGGCCTGGTGGAAAGGCGTGAACAGGCCGGCCAGCTTGTCTGGGGCGATGCCGATGCCCCTGTCCTGCACCTCGAAGCGCACCAGCAGCTGCGGCCCGAACGCGCGCAGCTGGCGGGCGCGCAGCGCGATGCGGCCGCGCTCGGAAAACTTGACCGCATTGCCGGCAAAGTTGAGGAGTACCTGCTCCAGGCGCAGCGGATCGCCACGCAGGGGGCGCATGAGTTCCGGCGCGATCTCGCGCTCGAAATCGATGCCCTTGGCCGCCGCGGCCTGCCCCAGCTGCTGCTCGACATTGCGCAGCACGGCGTCGAGCGAGAAGCCCACGGTGTGGAGTTCGAGCTTGCCGGCCTCGATTTTCGAAAAATCGAGGATGTCGTTGATGATGCCCAGCAGGTGCTTGCCGGAGTGGTTGATCTTTTCCAGGTAGCCGCGCAGGCGCGCGTCGGCGCAGGACTGCAACGCCAGGTGGCTCATGCCGATGATGCTGTTCATCGGGGTGCGGATCTCGTGGCTCATGTTCGACAGGAAGTCGCTTTTGGCCTGGTTGGCCGCGTCGGCCCGCGCCTTGAGCTCGTGCAGGGCGGTGACATCGGTCGAGACGCACAGCACCGCCGGCGCCGCGCCTTCGGACTGCAGTGGCACCCGCACGCTCCACAGCTGGCGGATGCTGCCGTCGGGCAGGGCCTGCTCGACCTGGCTGGCGCCGGGCTTTCCGCTTTCGAGCACGGCGCGGTCGCGCTCCCACATCTCGTCGGCGCGCGCCGCCGGCATCAGGTCGAGGTCGCGCCGGCCGATTACCTCGCTTGCGGGCAGGCCGACGATCCCCGCGCTCTTCGCATTCACGTAGTGGTAGCGCCGCTCGGCATCCTTCAGGTAGACGAAGGCGTCGAGGTTGTCCAGCACAGAGTCGAGCAGCAGGCGCTGGTCGAGCGCGGCGCGGCGCGAGCGGTACAGGCTGAGAAACAGGGTGAAGGCCAGCAGCGTGCCGAGGAAACCCGAGGCCAGCGCCAGCAGCGGCAGGTAGCGCTGGTGGCCATCGACCATCGCCGCGCGGTCGGCCGAAAACCGCGCCTTCCAGCGCGTACCGACATAGTCGATCTCGAGCAGGGTCGTGAACTGGCCGGCAGGCGTGGGCTTGCCGCGCACCTCCGGCCCGTTCACGAGCCGGTCGGTCGGAAGCAGGACCAGCGCAGCGTGTTCCCTGCGCGGTCCCGCTTCGCTATATACGCTGAGCAGGATCGGTTGCCCCACCCCCGGGCCAAGCGCCTCGCGCACCAGTTTGTCGACCGAGAAGGCAATGCCGATGCTGCCGAAAAAGCGCGCGCGCCGCTCCTCGACCGTGGCCGGGAGCGCCCCGCCCAGGTAAAGCGGCTCGCGCATGCCCAGCACGATGCGCGGCTTGGGGTAATCGAGGCGGACCGGATGGCCGGAGGCCGATATGCGGCCGCTGTCGCGCGCCGACGCCACCGTCGCCGCCACCTTCGGGTTGGCCGCGATGTCGATCCCGAGCCGGCTCACGGGCAGGTTGGGCGGCTCGACCCAGGTGATCACTTCGTAAGACGGACGCCGGCCGGGCGGACTGATGTCGAAGCCGGGGCTGCCCGCCGGGTCCACGCTGCGGTCATTGCGCACGCCGGCGATGAAGGCCTCGCGTTGCGCATCCGGCACGTGGGCGATGAAGGAGACCGCTTCGAGCGCCGGGAACTCGTGCGTCAGGTCCAGCGTCTGGACGTAGCGGTGAAAGCGCAGCCGGGTCAGCGGCCCGTCACCGGCGGTGTGCAGCGCCGCCAGGCCGCGCACCACCCGCGCATACGAGGCGATGGCCGCCGAGACGCGCTCGCGCGCGAGCTGGGCGACGTTGTCGAAACGGCGCCGGGCGTCGTCCTCGACCGCGCTGGCCGCGACCTGGTAGAACAGCAGGCCGACCGCGAGCGAGAGCGCCACCCCGGCCGACCAGGTGGCGGCGAGGGTGGCCCGGCGCGGGCTGGTCGCGAAACTGCGGGTTGTCGGCGGGTGCATGTTCTCCAGTGCGCGCCGCTGCGGGCGCTCGATACGGCGGGTGCTAGTATAAAGTGGCCAGGCCCGCTACATAGTCACGCATATCCACCGCGACCCGGGCCTGCTCCTGCTCATCCATATTAACAAGACTGGACAAAGACTGCGATCACCATGCGGCACGAACCCCTTGATCCCTACCGCTGGCTGGAAGACATCGATGGCGGCCCCGCCCGCGCCTGGGTCGGCGAGCGCAATGCCCTCACCGAAGCCGAGCTCGAAGCGCAGCCGGGCTTCGCCACCCTGCGCACCCGCTTGAGGTCCATCCTCGACTCCACCGGGAAGATCCCCTACGCCGGCTGCCACGGCGGCATGCTGTACAACTTCTGGCGCGATGCCGCTTACCCGCGCGGCATCTGGCGCCGCACCACGCTGGAGCAATACCGCAAGCCGGCGCCACGCTGGGAAACCGTGATCGACCTGGACGCCCTGACGCGCCTGGAAAACGAAAACTGGGTCTGGGGCGGCGCCACCTGGCTCGAACCCGGCGCCGGGCGCTGCCTGGTGTCGCTGTCGCGCGGCGGGGGCGATGCCCGCGTGCTGCGCGAATTCGACCCGGTTGCACGACGCTTCGTGGAGAACGGTTTCGTGCTGCCGGAAGCGAAAAGCCAGGTCGCCTGGATCGACCGCGACACGCTCTTCGTCGGTACCGACTTCGGCCCCGGCTCGATGACCGATGCCGGCTACCCGCGCATCGTCAAGGAGTGGCGGCGCGGCGAGCCGCTGGCCAGCGCGCGCACGGTATTCGAGGCCCAGCCAGGCGACATGTCGGCCTCGGGCTGGCGCGACCAGACACCCGGCTACGAACGCGACTTCGTGCAGCGCCAGCTTGGCTTCTACAGCAGCGAGCTGTTCGTGCGCCAGGGCGGGCGCCTGCGCAAGGTCCCGAAGCCCGACGACGCCAAGGCCTATGCCGTGCGCAGCCAAATCGTGGTCGAGCTGCGCTCGGACTGGGAAACCGGCGGCCGCCACTACCCGCAGGGCGCCCTGCTGGCCGCCGATTTCGACGCCTTCCTCGATGGCACAGCTGTGTTCGACGTGCTGTTCGCGCCCACGCCCACCACCTCGCTCGACGCCGTAGCGGTCACGCGCGACGCCCTGCTCCTGACCTTGCTCGACAAGGTGAAGAACCGGATCGTCGAACTGCAGCGCATCGATGGCGCGTGGCGCCGGCGCGAACTCGAACTGCCCTCGATCGGCGCGCTCGATGCCTGGGCCTATGACGAGGTGGGATCGAACCTGTACTTCCTGGCCGTCACCGGCTTTACCGAGCCGACCACCCTCTACCTGATGGAAGCCGGCAAGCAGGACAGCCATGCGCTGGGCGAGCCGCTCAAAGCGATGCCGGCGTTTTTCGACGCCACGGGTCTTGCCGCCAGCCAGTTCGAGGCGCAGTCGCCGGACGGCACCCGCGTACCCTATTTCGTCGTCATGCGCCACGACACGGTACTGGACGGCGCCAACCCCACCGTCTTGTACGGCTATGGCGGCTTCGAAGTCTCGCTCAAGCCCTCCTACGGCGCCATCAGCGGCGCGGCCTGGCTGGAAGCGGGCGGCGTCTACGTGCTGGCGAATATCCGCGGCGGCGGCGAATTCGGGCCGCGCTGGCACCAGGCCGCGCTGAGATCAAACCGCCAGCGCGCCTTCGACGATTTTCTGGCCGTGGCCGAAGACCTGGTGCGCCGCCGGATCACCAGCCCGCCGCACCTCGGCATCATGGGCGGCAGCAATGGCGGCCTGCTGGTGGGCGCCGCCCTCACCCAGCGCCCCGATCTGTTCGGCGCCGTGGTCTGCCAGGTGCCGCTGCTGGACATGCGGCGCTACCACCAGCTGCTGGCGGGCGCCTCCTGGATAGGCGAATACGGCGACCCGGACGACCCGCTTGAGTGGGCATGGATAGCGCGCTACTCGCCCTATCACCAGCTGCAGCCCGGCACGGCCTATCCGCCCCTGCTCCTCACCAGCTCAACCCGCGACGACCGGGTCCACCCCGGCCATGCGCGCAAGATGGCGGCGCGCATGCTGGAGCTGGGACAGGATGTGCTGTACTGGGAGAACGTCGAAGGCGGCCATGCAGGCGCGGCCGACAATGCGCAGACCGCGCGCATGTGGGCGCTGACCTGGACCTACCTCGCGCTCAAGCTGCGCCGAGGCCTTTAAGACACCATGCGCTTGGCGAACAGAGCGTCCCAGGTCGCCTGAACGTCGATCGTCAAGGCGACCGCGGTCTCGATGCCGATGACCTGCGGCGAGCCGATCCGGCTGGTCACCACGCCGGCGCGGCGCGTCAAGCGCTCCATCGCCGTGGTCGTCACCGTCACGAAGTGGGTCAGGTCGTTCTCGATGCCGTAGCGGATGATGGCTTCGAACGACTCCAGGGTCATTTCCGAGAATCCGTAGCGGCTGGCGGCGTCGGTCTCGATGGCAAAGCGCGACAGCTCCCAGATATGCGGGTCGCTTGGCGCCTCGCGGCCTTCGAGCAGCTGCGGGAAGGAATCCTTGAGCATGTAGGGGCCTTCGGTCGGCAGCAGGCGCCAGCAGCCGCGCAGCACCCCGCCCGGCTCGCGCATCAGCATGTAGCCTGGCTCGAGCGCGTCGTAGCCGTCGATCTCCATGCCGGACAGTACCGGCACTTCCCACCCCAGGCGACCGCTGAACACCTTGGCGCGCAGCGTGTGCATCTCCCACAAGTCCTTCGATTTGAATTCACGGCGTGTAGCGATCTTGATGTGCATTGTCATGATGAGCCCCTGTTTGTGGTTGATTGAACCTATGCATTCCGCATACAAGGTTCATGCAAATCGGGCAGCACCGGAACTAGCAACACTGCTAGGTGGCTATTTCCATTGCTAATGGAATACTTGCATTTTGCATAGACACCGACGGAAAGGACACAACATGGCAAACGAGTTGATGTGCGAAGCACTGGCGGCAGAACTGGAAGCACAGCAGGCTGCGCAGGTGTCAGGTGTGAGGCAGTCGGCGCCGCATGAATTGCGGCGCCTGCGGATCGCCAAGCGCGAGAGCCAGGAGCGGTTCTGGAGCCGGTTCGGCGTGACCCAGTCCAGCGGCAGCCGCTTCGAGACCGGCCTGGCCGTGCCGGCCCCGGTGGCCATCCTGCTGCGTCTTTATGTCAACGGCAGGCTCAGCGATGGTGATCTTCAGGCGTAAGCAGGCCGCAGGAGATCGCCTTGATTACCGCCTGCTGGCGGGTGTTGACGCCGAATTTTTGGCGCACATTCGCCAGGTGAAAATTCACGGTCGCCTCGGAGCAGCCGGTGATGCGGGCGACTTCCCAGGATGACTTGCCCGCCATGACCCATTGCAGCACTTCAAGCTCGCGCCGGGTCAGGCGCGGCAGCTCCGGTTCCGTCCTGGCCTCGCGAAAGCGCGCGGACGAGGCAAAGGCGTAGTCGCGGATCAGGGACAATGCCGGCAGGGCCTCGGCCACCGAGCGCACGAAGGGCGCGTCGGGGCGCGCGTCGGAAGCAAAACTGATCATGCCCACTTCGCCCTGCGGGCCGTGCACCGGCAGGGTGACGCCGCTGCGGATGCCGTGGGCGCTGGCTTCTTCATACAGGGTTCCGGGCGCACCGTCGCCGAACGTGGTCGGCGCCCAGACCAGCGGCAGGGTGCTCGACAGGCAGTGGCCGACGGTCGGATCGACATAGGCGAAGCCGTTACTGTCGTAGCGCTCGCGCCATTTAGTGGAATAATTACTGCGAAGAAAAGCGTTTTCGAAGCGCACGTGCCGCGACGGAACCACACCATAGAGCACCTGGTCGAAACCCTGGGCGCGCGCCAGTCCGAAGAAGCGCTCACTCCATGCCTGGTCGTCCGGGGCTTCCAGTAACTCGATAAGTAATGCAGTGTCGATCATGGGTCAATGTCGGGACAGCGTACCCAGTATCCTAGTTCAGTCCGGTACGAAGAAGACTCACCAAATTTAACAAGAGCGTATTTATACCTCGCAATCTGTCGTAGCAATACAACAATTCCCCTCAATCGTGCGCTGCGCTTCAGTCAGCTACGCTACGCTCCGCCGGATTGCCGTCTGAAATTTTCCCTGTTGCAAGATTAGCCACGTTAAAACGGCCGATGCTGCTTGACTTGGATCGACACAAGAGTATCTTCTCTGCAATTCAGATGTAACAGTCGCAGCCCTGCCGCGGCGCCCCCTCTTTTTACCGAACTTAGCGAGACAAGGATTTAGTCGATGAACATCATGACCGACATGGGCGAACAGTTGGACGTCAAGCTGTTGCTGGCGACCCTGATGGCGCTGAAAAAAGGCGATTTCTCGGTACGCATGCCCTCGGACTGGACCGGCGTCTCCGGCAAGATCGCCGATACGCTCAACGACATCATCGAGACCAAGCAGAAGATGGTCGAGACGGTCACCGACGTGTCGCGCGTGGTGGGCCGCGAGGGTCACCTGACCCAGCGCGCCGACCTGCCGGGCGTGGTGGGCGGCTGGAGCACCATCATCAGCTCGGTCAACACCCTCATCGACGACCTTGTGCGCCCGACCACCGAGATGGCGCGCGTCATCGGCGCCGTGGCAAAAGGCGACCTGTCCCAGACCATGGCGCTGGAAGTCGACGGCCACCCGCTCAAGGGCCAGTACCTGCGCGCGGCCATGACCGCGAACACCATGGTGGAACAGCTCTCCTCCTTCTCTTCCGAAGTGACGCGCGTGGCGCGCGAGGTGGGTACCGAAGGCAAGCTGGGCGGCCAGGCGCAGGTGAAGGGCGTGGCGGGTACCTGGAAAGACTTGACCGACTCGGTCAACTCGATGGCGGGTAACCTGACGTCCCAGGTGCGTAACATCGCGGAAGTGACCACCGCGGTGGCGAACGGCGACTTGTCGAAAAAGATCACGGTCGACGTGCGCGGCGAGATCCTGCAGCTGAAGGACACCATCAACGTCATGGTGGACCAGCTGCGCTCCTTCGCATCGGAAGTCACGCGCGTGGCGCGCGAGGTGGGTACCGAAGGCAAGCTGGGCGGCCAGGCTTACGTGCCGGGCGTCGGCGGCACCTGGAAAGACTTGACCGACAACGTGAACTTCATGGCCTCGAACCTGACGGGCCAGGTGCGTAACATCGCGGCCGTGACGACCGCGGTGGCGAACGGCGACTTGTCCAAGAAGATTACCGTGGACGTGAAGGGCGAAATCCTGGAGCTGAAGAACACCATTAACGTCATGGTCGACCAGTTGTCCTCGTTCGCATCCGAAGTGACGCGCGTGGCGCGGGAAGTGGGTACCGAGGGCAAGCTCGGCGGCCAGGCGCAGGTGAAGGGCGTCGGCGGCACCTGGAAAGACTTGACCGACTCGGTCAACTCGATGGCGGGTAACCTGACCGGCCAGGTGCGTAACATCGCGGACGTGACCACCGCCGTGGCAAACGGCGACTTGTCCAAGAAAATTACCGTCGACGTGAAGGGCGAGATTCTCGAGCTGAAGAACACCATCAACGTGATGGTCGACCAGCTGAACTCCTTTGCATCCGAAGTGACGCGCGTGGCGCGTGAAGTGGGTACCGAGGGCCGCCTGGGCGGCCAGGCGAACGTGCCGGGTGTTGCGGGCACCTGGAAAGACTTGACCGACAACGTGAACTTCATGGCGGGTAACCTGACCGGCCAGGTGCGTAACATCGCGGAAGTGACCACCGCGGTGGCGAACGGCGACCTGTCCAAGAAGATTACCGTGGACGTCAAGGGCGAGATTCTCGAGCTGAAGAACACCATTAACGTCATGGTCGACCAGTTGTCCTCGTTCGCATCCGAGGTGACGCGCGTGGCGCGTGAGGTGGGTACCGAAGGCAAGCTGGGCGGCCAGGCTTACGTGCCGGGCGTGGGCGGTACCTGGAAAGACTTGACCGACAACGTGAACTTCATGGCGTCGAACCTGACGGGCCAGGTGCGTAACATTGCGGCGGTGACGACCGCGGTCGCGCGCGGTGACTTGTCCAAGAAAATTACCGTGGACGTGAAGGGCGAGATTCTCGAACTGAAAGACACGATCAACGTCATGGTCGACCAGTTGTCCTCGTTCGCATCCGAGGTGACCCGAGTCGCCCGTGAGGTGGGTACCGAAGGTAAACTCGGTGGCCAGGCAAACGTGTCGGGTGTTGCAGGTACCTGGAAGGACTTGACCGAGAACGTCAACCAGCTGGCGGCAAACCTGACCAACCAGATGCGCGCGATCGGCGAGGTGGCAACGGCGGTGACCCGTGGTGACTTGTCGCGCTCCATTCAGGTGGAAGCGCGCGGCGAGGTGTCCTACCTGAAGGACAACATCAACGAGATGATCCGAAACCTGAAAGAGACCACGCAGAAGAACGCGCAGCAGGATTGGCTGAAAACCAACCTGGCGCGCTTCACGCGCCTCTTGCAGGGCCAGCGCGACTTGCAGGCGGTGACCAAGCTGATCCTGTCCGAGCTGGCGCCACTGGTGTCGGCCCACCACGGCGTGTTCTACATGATGGACTCGCAGGAGACCGATGCACGCCTGCGCATGATCGCGAGCTACGGCTACCGCTCCAGCCGCAAGCTGCCGACCTCCTTCCTGCCGGGCGAAGGCCTGGTGGGCCAGTGCGCGCTGGAGAAGACCCGCATCTGGCTGACCGACGTGCCGCGCGATTACATCGTGGTGTCCTCGGGCCTGGGCGCGGCGCCGCCGAACAACATCGTCGTGCTGCCGATCCTGTTCGAGCAGCAGGTCAAGGCCGTGATTGAAATCGCGTCGCTCGACCGCTTCACCGAAACCCACCTGTCATTCCTGGACCAGCTGATGGAATCGATCGGCGTGGTCCTGAACACCATCGAGGCGAACAGCCGTACCGAGTCGCTGCTGACCCAGTCGCAGTCGCTGGCCCAGGAACTGCAGCAGACCAACCAGGAACTGGCCGAAAAGGCGCGCCTGCTGTCCGAGCAGAACATCGAGGTGGAACGCAAGAACCGCGAGGTGGAGCAGGCCAAGCTGGCGCTGGAAGAAAAAGCGACCCAGCTGGCGCTGTCGTCCAAGTACAAGTCCGAGTTCCTGGCCAATATGTCGCACGAATTGCGCACGCCACTGAACTCGCTCCTGATCCTGGCGCAGCAGCTGTCGGATAACCCGGACGGCAACCTGTCCGGCCGTCAGGTGGAATTCGCCAAGACCATCCACGGCTCGGGTTCCGACTTGCTGACGCTGATTAACGACATTCTCGACCTGTCGAAGATCGAGTCCGGTACCGTCACGCTGGACGTGTCGGAATACCGCTTCCTGAACCTGCGCAACTACGTGGACCGCACCTTCCGCCACATGGCCGAAGCCAAGCACCTTGGCTTCCAGGTCGACCTGGCGGACAACCTGCCGACTGCCGTGATGACCGATACCACGCGCCTGCAGCAGGTCTTGAAGAACCTGCTGTCGAATGCGTTCAAGTTCACCAGCCACGGCCAGGTGGAGCTGACCATCAGCCTGGTCAACAGCGGCTGGACCGCGGACCACCCGAACCTGGTGCATGCCGACGCCGTGCTGGCCTTCTCGGTGCGCGACACCGGCGTGGGCATCCCGTCCGACAAGCTGCAGCTGATCTTCGAAGCCTTCCAGCAGGCCGATGGCTCAACCGCCCGCAAATACGGCGGTACCGGCCTTGGCCTGTCGATTTCGCGCGAACTGGCGCGCCTGCTCGGCGGCGAGATCCGGGTCGAATCGATCGTCAACGTCGGCTCGACCTTCACCCTCTACCTGCCGTACAACCGCGCCGGCTTCATCAACTACGAACAGGCACGCCAGCCGCAACCGGCGCGCCTGGCCCCGCCCCCAAGCCCTGCCCCGGTGACCTTCCAGAAGTCGGCACAGCAGCAGACCGACGTGGCCACCGTCGAGACGATCGAAGCGGCTTTGCTGGTCGAATACTCGTCGGTGCTCGATGACCGCGGCCTGGTGACCCCGGGCGACCCGTCGGTGCTGATCGTGGAAGACGACGAGCGCTTCGCCAAGGTGCTGCTCGACTTCGCCCGCGAAAAGAACTTCAAGGGCATCGTCACCCAGCGCGGCGACTCGGCGCTGTCGCTGGCGCGCGACTACCTGCCGTCGGCGATCCTGCTCGACATCGACCTGCCGGACATCGACGGCTTCACGGTGCTCGACCGCCTCAAGCGCGACCCGAGCACCCGCCACATCCCGGTGCACGTGATGTCCTCGCTGCGCGAGCGCGAGCGCGCGCTGCGCCAGGGTGCCATCTCCTACATCAACAAGCCGGTCAGCCGCGAGCTGCTGCAGGAAGAATTCAAGCGCATCCAGAAATTCCTGATGGGCGGCAAGCGTTCGCTGCTGGTGGTCGAAGACGACATGGCCCAGCGCGAGTCGATCGTGGCCCTGATCGGCAACACGGACATCCACATGGTGACGGTGGATACCGGCGCCGGCGCGCTGGAAGTGCTGGAAAGCTCGCACTTCGACTGCATGGTGCTGGACCTGACCCTGCCGGACATCTCGGGCTTCGACCTGCTGGACCGCATCGGCGCCAACGAGCGCCTGCGCGACCTGCCGGTCGTGATCTACACCGCCAAGGAACTGTCGCGCAAGGAAGTCACGAAGCTCAAGCGCTACGCCAAGACCATCGTCATGAAGGATGCTCGCTCGCCGGAACGCCTGCTGGACGAGACCGCGCTGTTCCTGCACCGTTCGCAGGCCAGCCTGCCGGAGAACCAGCGCCGCATGCTAGAGGAGATCCACGCGCTCGACGGCGGCCTGGCCGGTCGTAAAGTGCTGATCGTCGACGATGACCTGCGCAACATTTTCGCCCTGTCCACGCTGCTGGAGCGCCAGCAGATGCAGGTGCTGTTCGCCGAGAATGGCCGCGACGGCATCGAGGTGCTGGAGAAGGACCCGACCATCGAGATCGTCCTGATGGACATCATGATGCCGGAGATGGACGGCTACGACACGATGCGGGCGATCCGCCGCATCCCGAAGTTCCGCTCGCTGCCGATCATCACCCTGACCGCCAAGGCCATGAAGGGCGACCGCGACAAGTGCATCGCCGCCGGCGCTTCCGACTACATCACCAAGCCGGTCGATGTGGCGCAGCTGCTGTCGATGATGCGGGTCTGGCTCCACTAATGGGCGAGCATAGCGCCTGGAGCGGATGTGCCGCCGCCCAGGCGACCGAGGAACTCGAAATCGAGCTGCTGCTGGAAGCACTGTACCAGCGCTTCGGTGCCGATTTCCGTGGCTATGGACGCACCCGGCTGCGCGAGAAGCTGCTGCTGCTCCTGCAGCGGAGCGAGCTGGCGACCATCTCGCGCCTGCAGGAAGGCGTGCTGCACCAGGCCGGCGTGGCGATCGACGTGGTGCGCGCGCTGGCGGTGCCCTTGGCGCCGCTGTTTGACCAGCCGCTTGAGACGCGCCGGCTGCGCATGGCGCTGGGCGACAGCCTGCGCCCGACCGCCCTGCCCAAGGTATGGCTGGCCGAGCCGGGCGGCGTGTGCGAGGCCTGGACCCTGGCGATCCTGCTGGCCGAAGAGAAGCTGTACGCGCGCACCGAGGTGTTCGCGACCCTGGCCAGCGACGACCTGCTGGCCGAGGTGCGCGATGCCACGGTGCCGGCCGCGCAGCTCGACGCCGCGCAGCGCGACTACGAGGAAAGCGGGGGTAGCGGCCGGCTGGCCGACTATTTCGAGGTGTCCGGCGGCGAAGCGCGCCTGCTCGGCCGCCTGCGCGAGCGCATTACCTGGGCCCAGTACAGCCTGGTGACCGATGCCTCGTTCAACGAATTCCACGCCATCATCTGCCGCCGCGCCCTGCCCGACTTCGGCCCGGTGCTGCGCCAGCGCGTGCTGCGCCTGTTCCACGACAGCCTGTCGCTGTTCGGGGTACTGGGGCTGGACCGTCCGCTGGCGCCGACGGATGTGATTGCGGGGGAATATTTGCCGTTGTTCGAGGGTGGTGGGTGGTATAAGCGCATACGTTGATCTGTCGATCATCGTAGCGTGGGCGGATTCTGCCCACGCGTTCAAACCACCTTGGCTCCGTTGAACGGCGGTTCTATCCACATACTCGGTGAACGCGTACGGCTAACCGAGCGGCCGCGTGCTCACCCCGGAAACCGCTCCACCATCCTGTCCCGCCACGCCTGCAGGTTCTCCATCCCCTCTGCCCCCGGGCGGAACCGCAGCAGTCCCCGCGCAAACTCCAGCGCACAAAACGCCGTGATATCGGCAATCGTGAACCGCTCCCCCGCCACATACGGCTGCTTGCCCAATTCCCCATCCAGCCAGCGCGCCGTCGCCCGCATCTTCAAGCCCTGCGCCGCGCCGAACTCGGGAAACTGCGGCTGCTCCAGCACAGCCAGCCCCGGATGCGTGTGGCGCACGCACAGCGCAATCTCCAGCATCAGGTGCAGCTCCATGCGCCGGTCGGCCATCTCGATGAAGGCGCGCTCCGTCGCATCCACCCCCATCAGGTTCGGTTCCGGGAACAGGCCTTCGAGATAGGTGCAGATCGCGCGCGTTTCGCTGAGCGCACGGCCGTCGTCCAGCACCAGCACCGGCACCCGCGCCAGCGGGTTCAGTGCCAGGAATTCGCTGGCCCGGTGGGCCCCGGAATTGAGGTCGACGTCGACCATCTCGATGCCGGCAATGCCCTTGGCCGCCATGAACAGGGTGACGCGGCGCGGGTTGGGCGCGCGGGGGCTGGTGTAGAGGCGCATGGGTTTCCTTTGCGGTAGAGGGCACAGGCGGCCATGATAGCCGCTTTCGCCCGCTAGCTCGCCGCCAGCGCCTTCAGGCCAGCTCGGCCAGCACCACCGGCCCCGCCGGCCGGCGCTGGGCCGCGATCCAGGCGTCGATGCTGTCGGCGCAGCCGGGCGGCAGGTGCAGGCCCAGCTTGCTGCGGCGCCACAGGATGTCGTCGGCGCAGCTGGCCCATTCCTGCCCCACCAGGTAGCGCAGCTCGGCGGCGTACAGCCCCGGCGCGACTTCGTCGCCCAGGTCGTCGAGGCAAGCCGCCCCCGCCAGCAAGGCCTCGACGCGGGTGCCGTAGGCGCGCGCCCAGCGCTGGGCCAGGGCGGGCGGCAGCCAGTCATGGCGGCGCTGGAGCGCGGCGACCCAGCGGTCGAATTCGAGCACGCCGCGGCTATCGGGCGTGCTGCCGAACAGGTCGCCGCCGGGCAGCAGCGCATTGGCGGTCCATGCCGGCCGTGTGTTGCCGAGGGCCGGACCGATCCAGTCGACCGCCTGCTCGGCCAGCTTGCGGTAGGTCGTGATCTTGCCGCCCATGACCGACAAGAGCGGCGCGCCGGCGGCGTCGTGGGAAAGCACGTAGTCGCGCGTGGCGGCGGCGGCGCTGGCCGCTTCGTCTTCGAGCAGCGGGCGCACGCCCGAATAGCTCCATACGACGTCGGAGGGCCAGACCTGGCGCCGGAAATAGCGGTTGGCCAGCTCGCACAGGTAGCTGGTCTCGGGGCTGGAGATCCCGACCTCGTCGGGGTCGCCCTGGAATTCGACGTCGGTGGTGCCGATCAGGGTAAAAGCGCCTTCATAAGGCATGGCGAAGACGATGCGCCCGTCCGGGTGCTGGAAGATATAGGCATAGGTGTGGTCGAACAGGCGCGGCACCACGATGTGGCTGCCCTTGACCAGGCGCAGCCGGTGCTTGGGCAAGACGCCGGTGGCGACCTGGGCGACGTGCGCGGCCCAGGGCCCGGCGGCATTGACCAGGCAGCGCGCCTGGACGCGGCGGCTGCCTGTGCCCTGCACCAGGGTGGCCATCCAGTGCGCGGGGTGGCGCTCGAAGCCGGTCGCGCGGGTGTGGGTGAGCACGGTGGCGCCGCGCTCCCGGGCGTCGAGGGCGTTGAGCACCACCAGCCGGGCGTCGTCGACCCAGCCGTCGGAATATACGAAACCGCGCGTGAAGGTGGGCTTCAGCGGGCCGCCGGCGCGGTGCCCGACCAGGTCCACGGCGCTTGATCCGGGCAGGAATTCGCGTGGCGCCAGCCGGTCGTAGAGGAACAGGCCGGCGCGGATCAGCCAGGCAGGACGCTGGCCGGTATCGTGGGGCATGACGAAACGCAGCGGGTGCATGATGTGGGGCGCGCTGCGCAATAGCAGCTCGCGCTCGGCCAGGGCCTTGCGCACCAGGCCGAACTCGCGGTGCTCGAGGTAGCGCAGCCCCCCGTGGATCAGCTTGCTGGACGACGAGGAGGTATGGGCGCCAAGGTCGTCCTTGTCACACAGGATCACGCGCAGGCCGCGCCCGGCCGCATCGCGTGCAATGCCGACACCGTTGATGCCGCCGCCTACGACCAGCAGGTCACACTCCCATTGCTTGCCGTCATCCCTGTCGCCATTGTCCACGTCGCCTCCTGTGCGCGGGCAACCTGCCCCCAACCGGTCCAGTGTAGGAGCCCGGCAGTGGGAAGTCTTTGCTTATATCAATTATGCGCAGAATCCAGCCGGCGTGTGCGAAATTGCCACAGCCATCAATAAAGGACGCCCCGCGTGAGCGGCGGGCCGGTGTGTAGAATTGGCGGTTTGATCACGACACAGGAAGATGCAATGGTGGAGGATGTGCGCGCCTGGGTGCGCATGCCGTCTGGTAAACGGCTGGACCTGCTCAACCCCACGCCCTTCGACTGGGACGACGCCGACCTGGCGCTGGGACTGGCGCGCACCTACCGCTGGGGCGGGCATTCGGCCTGGCCGCTGCCGCTGTCGGTGGCCCAGCACTCGATCGCGGTGATGCTGCTGCGGCGCGCGCTGGCCCCGCGGCCGACCCCGCTGGAAGAATTGCGCGAACTGCTGCACGACGCCGAAGAAGGCTTGCTCGGCTTCGATGCGGTGTCGGTCATCAAGCCCTTCCTGGGCGAAGGCTTCCGCGCCTTGACCCGGCGCCTCGAACAGGTGGTGTTCGTGCGCTACGGCTTGCCGGCCTGGACCGAGAAGGACCACAAGCTGCACAAGCAGGCCGACCGCCTGGCCGCCGCCACCGAGGCGGTGCACGTCACCGGCTGGACGCGCGAGGAAGTGCGGCGCACGCTCAAGATCCGCGCGCACGTGCTGGAACAGGATCCGCTGGCGGCGCATTACGGCTGCACGCCCTGGGAGCCCTGGCCCCCCGGACTGGCCGCCGAGCGTTTTTTAGCCGAGCTCGACCGGCTGAAGGCCGTCACCGGCCATGCCCCTTTGACGGGGGGCTGCGACACCCGGCTCTGAATGCCTGCACCGTTTTCCGCACGTGATTTTGACGCGGATCAATAGCTTAAGCTAAATACCTGATTTAGTTGAGTATTTTCCAATATCCACAACTTGTGTGGATAACTATGTGGACAAGGCCTACTTGACAAGCTGCAAGTCCAGTATCCGTGCGGGTTTCAACAAAATGCCCATTCTGGAGGCAAAATGAAACCCCAATAAAATCAATGGCTTAGCTATGCACCGCTTTCGTGCAACATAGGTCTATAGGGCAAATTCCTACAAAAATTGCTGGCGGGGGATAACTAGGGATTGCCAGGCCGGTTCGGTCGCTAACAGGTGCTCTTCTGCGCGCATTTTCGCCTCCCGCTTCGCGTCTCATTTCCAACTGTTCCGCGACCGGTCCCTGACCATCATCCGCACCGTCTCCGGCACTGGTTTGCGCACCTGCCGGGTGTCGGCGCTGAGCCAGGTGTGCTCGTCGAAATGCTTGAGCATGGCCGGAGTGATGAAGCGGGTGCGCGCCGCATACACGTGGCGGTCGCCCATCTGGGCCTGCTGCTTGATGAAGAAGCGGTTGGGCACGACCAGCTGCAGGTGTTCTTTGGCGCGGGTCATGGCCACGTACAGCAGGCGGCGCTCTTCCTCGATGTCGTCCTGGTTGCCGGTACTCATGTCCGAGGGAATGCAGCCGTCCACGACGTTCAGCACATGCACCGATTTCCACTCCTGCCCCTTGCTGGAGTGGATGGTGGACAGGATCACATAGTCTTCGTCCAGCAGCGGCGGGCCGGCGCGGTCGCTGGTCGCCTCGGGCGGGTCGAGCGTGATCTCTGCCAGGAAGCTCTCGCGCGTGGTGTGGCCGCCGGCCAGCGCCGCCAGCTGCTCCACGTCGGCAGCACGTACCTGGGCGTCGTCGTGCATGCGCTCCAGGTGCGGCAAATACCAGGCCTTGACCAGCTCGATGTCCGCCGGCCAGCGCAGGCCGGGGGTACGCAGGCGCCGGTACAGGGCGCTGAACGCTTCCCAATCCGCCGCGCTCTTGGCGGGCGGCGAGAAGGCATCGATGGCCGTGAGCGGGTCGGCCGCTTCGCTCACCGCGTCGAGCAGGCGGGTGGCGGTGGCCGGCCCGATGCCCGGGATCAGCTGGGCCACCCGGAAGCCCGCCATGCGCCCATTCGGGTTCTGGGCAAAGCGCAGCACGGCCAGGACGTCCTTGATATGGGCCGCTTCCAGGAATTTCAGCCCGCCGAATTTCACGAAGGGGATGTTCCGGCGCATCAGCTCCAGTTCCAGCGCGGCGCTGTGGCTGGCGGCGCGGAACAGCACCGCCTGCGCCGTCAGGGCGATGCCGGCCTCGCGGTGCTCCAGGATGCGGTTGCAGACCCAGCGCGCCTGCTCGGCTTCGTCCGGAATCAGGACCAGCTGCGGCTTGATGCTGGAGACCTTGTCGGTCCACAGGGTCTTGGCATGGCGCTCCAGGGCGCCGCCGATCATGGCGTTCGAGGCGTCCAGGATAGGCTGGGTCGAGCGGTAGTTGCGCTCCAGAGTGATGACTTCGGCCGGGCGCGTGAACTCCTTCTGGAAGTCCAGGATGTTGCGCACCGTCGCGCCGCGGAAGGCATAGATCGACTGGGCGTCGTCGCCCACCACCATCACGCCCTCGCCGCCGGGCTTCATGCCGGTGATGATCGAGGCCTGCAGGCGGTTGGTGTCCTGGTATTCGTCGACCAGCACGTGGTCGAACAGGGCGCCCAGCGCCAAGCCCAGTTCCGGGTCGCTGGCCATCTCGGACCAGAACAGCAGCAGGTCGTCGTAGTCGAGGACATTCTGTTCCTGCTTGGCGTCGACATAGGCGCCGAACAGGGTCTTGAGCTGGCCTTCCCATTCGCTGCACCATGGGAAGGTCGATTGCAGCACCTGGTCCAGGGGCTCGCGGCTGTTCACCACGCGCGAATAGATCGACAGGCAGGTGCCCTTCAGCGGAAAACGCTTCTCCGTCCGGGTCAGGCCGATCTCGTGGCGCACCAGTCCCATCAGGTCTTCCGAGTCGCCGCGGTCGTGGATGGTGAAGGATTCATCCAGGCCGATGCGGCCCGAGTATTCGCGCAGCAGGCGCGCGCCGATCGCGTGGAAGGTGCCGGCCCAGGGCAATGTGACCTGCGATTGGAAGCCGTAGGCCGAACTGCCGCCGCGCAGCAGGCGCTGCAGCACGCCGCTGGCGCGCCGGCCCATCTCGCCCGCGGCGCGGCGCGAGAAGGTCAGCAGCAGGATGCGCTGGGGGTCGGCGCCGGCCTGGATCAGCCGCGCGACGCGGTGCGCCAGCGTATTGGTCTTGCCCGAACCGGCGCCGGCGACCACCAGCAGCGGACGCACGATGTCGGCGCCGATGTCATGCTCGACTGCCGCGCGCTGCTCCGCGTTCAGGCTGGCGAAGGGATCGTCGGTGGTGGCGGGCTGGTCGTGGACGGCGGACATACAGGCTGGGAACGTGGACATGACATACTGTACATTTATCCAGTTCTTACGCGCAAGCAGAAATGCTGGGCAATTGCTGAGGCCACACGAATGCCCGCGCCGCCACGGTCATGCAAGACATGCAAAACCCGCTTTAAGTAACGGATTCTTCAAATATTTTCCGGATATCCACAAAGTCTGTGAATAACTATGTGGAAAAGCAGGGGCTTGACACGCCAACAGCGGCCAAGGATGCGGCTTTCAACAATTTGCCTATTGGGGAGGCATCGCTCTTAGCCCCTGAAATCAAGGGGTTACGCGCACGTGCCGCAGGTGAATAGTGTGGAGGACGAAAAATAATTGTAGGCAAGTTATGTGCATAAGCCAGGGTGGCCTGACCCGCGACTGCCTCGCATGGCGCAACCTGGAACTGCTCAGGCGGCCGCGAATCCGCGCTGGCTGCGCCGCCTGGACGGTTCGAGCAGCACCCGCGCAATGACGCGCCCTTCGACGGCGTGCGACTTGAGGTATTCGAGCGCGGACAGGGTGCCGACCGCATGCATCAGGGACAAGGCGTCGTCCACGATGTCGCGCTGGCGCAGATCGTGTCGGGCATCGACGGCGCCGGCAGCCCCGTCGGGAGTGAGGGGCGGATTGCGGTGTGGATCCATCGTGCGCCTGGCCTTTCTGGCTAAAGACGGTGTGCTGCACGGAGTATGGTCGAAGCCGGGACAATGTCAATATCAGACCTGAATCAAACACCCCTATACAATTTTGTGCTTGGTCCCTCGAACTGGTGCAGCGCTGCGCCACCGCTTCCAGCTGCCGCCTACAATGGCCGCGCCAACCACCACTCCGCGAGGATCCCATGAGCACGCATCCCGACCCCGACCTGAATCCCGGCGACGAAGCCGAACCCGGCACCCCCGGCGCCGGCGAAGACGTCTGCGAAGCCTGCGCCGGCAGCGGCAAGCTGTCCGACGGCAAGCCCTGCTCCAACTGCGGCGGCAGCGGCAAGGTCATGCGCGGTATCGGCGGAGGCTGACGGGGCGCACGTGGACAGTCCCGGCGCAACCCCGCGATAATGCCGGGATGACCGCCCCGCTTCCCGACCTTCCCGCCGGTGCGCAGCCCTCCGCCCGGCCGCGCCCCCGTTCGCTGGGCGACCTGTTCGTTTCCTTCACGCTGCTGGCCCTGCAGGGCTTCGGTGGCGTGCTCCCGGTCGTGCAGCGCGAGATCGTCGAGCGCAAGCGCTGGCTGACGCACGAGGAATTCATCGAAGACTGGGCGGTTGCGCAGATCATGCCCGGACCGAACGTGGTCAACCTGGCGATGATGATCGGCGCGCGCTGGTTCGGCCTGGCCGGCGCCCTGACGGCGATCGCCGGCATGATCGCGCTGCCGCTGGTCGTGGTGCTGCTGCTGGCGGCGCTGCATGCGCGTTTTGCGGATCTTCCTGCGGTGGCGGGCGCGCTGCGCGGCATGGCGGCGGTGTCGGCCGGCATGATCGCCGCCGTCGGGCTCAAGCTCACCGGCGCGCTGGCGAAGAGTCCGGTGCCCCTGCCCTGGTGCATCGCCATTACGCTTGCCGGCTTCGTGCTGCTGGCCTGGCTGCGGGTGCCGCTGGTCTGGGTGCTGCCGGCGCTGGGCGGGCTGGGCTGCGTGCTGGCCTGGCGCGGGCTGCGGTCATGAGCGCAGCGCAACTGGGTACCCAGCTGGCTCCTCACCTCGTGCTGGGCTGGAACGATTGGCTCAGCCTGTTCGCCCACTACATGATGCTGTCGCTGATGTCACTCGGCGGCGCGATCTCGACCACCTCCGACATGCACCGCTACCTGGTCGAGGACAAGGGCTGGTTGAGCCAGGCGCAGTTCTCCGATTCGATCGCGCTGGCCCAGGCCGCGCCCGGTCCCAACGTGCTGTTCGTCGCGCTGATGGGCTGGCACGTGGGCCTGAACACGGGCAGCCTGTCCGCGGCCTTCGCGGGCGTGGCGGTGACCATGTTCGGCATCATGCTGCCCTCCACCATCTTTACTTACCACGTCGCGCAATGGGGCCACCGCAACCGCGAGCTGCGCGCGGTGCGCGCCTTCAAGCAGGGCATGGCGCCGCTGGTGATTGCGATGCTGCTGGCCACCAGCTGGCTGCTGGCCACCGCCGGCCGCGACCACGACAGCTGGCCGCTCTGGCTGCTGGCCGCCACCAGCTGCCTGGTCGTCTGGCGCACCCGCCTGCACCTGCTGTGGATGCTGGCTGCCGGCGCCCTGCTCGGCGCGCTCGGATTCGTCTGACTGGCAAGCCGGGGCGCTGAAAGGCATACTTGCGTCATTGCCCATTCCAGACGATCCCATGCTCACGCTCCTCAATGAACACGCCTGCTTCGGCGGCCTCCAGCGTTTTTACTCCTTTGAGTCGGAAGCCATCGGCCTGCCGATGCGTTTTTCGGTCTACCTGCCGCCCGGCGCCGAGGGCAAGCGCCTGCCTGTTCTGTTCTACCTCGCCGGCCTGACCTGCACCGAAGAGACCTTCATGACCAAGGCCGGCGCCCAGCGGGTGGCGGCGCAGGAAGGCCTGATCCTGGTCGCCCCCGACACCAGCCCGCGCGGCGCCGGCGTGCCGGGCGAAACCGACAGCTGGGACTTCGGCGCGGGCGCCGGTTTTTATGTCGACGCCGTCCAGGAACCCTGGTCACGCCACTACCGCATGTACAGCCACATCCTGGAACTGCGCGAACTGGTGCTGGCGAACCTGCCGGCGGACCCGGCGCGGGTCGGCATCTTCGGCCATTCGATGGGCGGGCATGGGGCCTTGATGATGGCGTTGCGCCATCCCGGGCAGTTCCGCTCGGTGTCGGCCTTCGCACCGATCGCCGCCCCGACGCGCTGCCCCTGGGGCAAGAAGGCGTTTGGCGGCTATCTCGGCGCCGATGAAAGCCTCTGGCGCCAGTACGACGCCACCGAGCTGATGGCCGGCATGAGCACGGCGCCCTTCCCCGGCGGGATCCTGGTCGACCAGGGCCTGGCGGACAAATTCCTGGCCGAGCAGCTCTATCCGGACGCTTTCGAAGAGGCCTGCGCCCGGGCCGGCCAGCCGCTCGAGCTGCGCCGCCATGCGGGCTATGACCACGGCTATTACTTCATCTCGACTTTCATCGAAGACCACCTGCGCTTCCATCGCCGCCAGCTTGGCTGAGCGCGTTCGTCCAGGCCCGGCCGGCCCCGCCGCCCGAGGCGCTTTCCTCCCCCACAACCTGTCCGGCCAGTGCGGCCCGGCCTGCGCGGCCCGGCCTGCGCGGCCCGGCCTGCTTGAAAAGGCCTGCTCCCTGCCCTATAAATACATTGCCGGCACCGCCCGGCAATCCCATCGATTTCATCCAAGGAGGCCATCATGAATCTCATCAGGAGAGCCAACCCTGCGCTTCAGGCCTACCGCCAGAACCCGGTCGAGGAAGGCTTCGAACGCATGGTCGAAAGCATGTTCCAGGATTTTTTTGCCCCGCTGGCAGCGGGCCAGCAATGGAGCAGCGACGGCGCCCTGGCGCCCCGCCTGGACGTCAAGGAAACCGAGAAGTCCTTTGAAATCCAGGCCGAACTGCCGGGCGTGGAGAAGGAGGATGTGAAGGTCTCGGTCGACGGCCAGCGCATCACGATCGAGGCGGAATGCCGCAAGGCAAACGAACGCCGCGAGGGCGAAACCGTGGTGTATGCTGAACGCACCGCAACGAGGTTCATGCGCAGCTTTGCCCTGCCCACCGAGGTGGACGACACCATGGCGCAGGCAAAACTCGAGAACGGCGTACTGCAGCTGAGCCTGCCGAAAAAGCAGGGCACGGAAGCACGCCGGCTGACCATCCAATGAGCGCTTCGCCGGCAGGCGGGCGCCGGCGGCAGGTCCATGATTCGCGCTGCGGCGCCCTGCCGCGGCGCGCTGTGGTCCGGTAGATGCTGTTTCAGTTTTCGTTCGCTGCACCATGCTGGAAACCGAAGACTATAAAGACCGCACCCATGCCGGCAAGCAGTTGGCGCGCAGGCTGCACCACCTTGCCGGACAAGGCGACCCCATCGTACTGGGCCTGCCGCGCGGCGGCGTGCCGGTCGCCTTCGAAGTCGCCCAGGCGCTCGGCGCCGAACTCGACGTGCTGCTGGTGCGCAAGCTGGGCATGCCCCACCACGAGGAATACGCGATGGGCGCGGTCGGCAGTGGCGGCGTGCGTGTCCTGCAGGCCGGCGTGCCCGGGCTGATGGGCGTCACGCAGGAACAGGTCGAGCAGGTGACCCAACGCGAGCTGGCCGAACTCGCCAGGCGCGAGCTGCGCTACCGCGGCGCGCGGCCCCCGCCCCGGTTAGAGGGCCGCTGCGTGATCCTGGTCGACGACGGCATCGCCACCGGGGCCAGCATGCTGGCGGCGGTGCAGGTGGTACGCAAGCACCGGCTAGCGCGCCTGGTCGTGGCCGCACCGGTCGGCGCGCCCGACACGCTGCAGCTGCTGGAACAAGAGGCGGACGAAGTGGTCTGCCCGCTGGCTCCTCCGCGCTTTCACGCGGTCGGTCAGTATTACCGCCATTTCGGCCAGACCGAAGACGAAGAAGTGCAGGACCTGCTGGCGCAGGCATGGGCACAGCCCGCCGCGCATGGCAAGCAAAACACGAGCTAGCGAGACATTGGCTGGCGAAACAGGGCAAGCCCAGGACGACAATCAGAACAACAGAAAGGAGCACACATGAAACCAATTCCAACCGAAACGGCAACCGATGTAGGCAACGTGGGCAAATGGCTGGGTGCAGCCGCCGCGGGTGCGCTGCTGATGTATGTGCTCGATCCGGAGCGCGGCCGCGCACGCCGTGCGCATGCGGTGTCGGTGGTGCGCGATGCGGGCGCCCGCACCGGCGCGAGCGTTGACCACGCCCTGCACAATGCCGGCGAGCGCCTGGTCGAGCTCAAGGACAGCGCCGCCAGCGCACTCTCGCGCGGCGCCGACCGTCTGCAGGCCGAGGCTGCTCCCCTGCTCGAGCGTGCCCAGCACAGCGCGCAGCAGGCCAGCCGGCGCATCGAGCACGAAGCGGGCCGCGCCCGCGACAAGTCCAGTTCCAGCCGCGAGCTGTCGGCCGCCGGCCGCAACAGCTACGAGTCCGACCGCCATTATGTGGATCGCCAGTACCGCGACCGCAAGCACCAGGACAGCCGCGACCTGTCCACCCACGAGCGCTCCAGCGGCCTGTCGCAGATGTTGCAAGGCATGCTGGACAGCCTGAGCGGCTCGCGCGGTACCAATCCGGCGCTGCTGGGCGGCGGCATGGTCGGGCTGCTCGGACTGGTGCGGCGCAAGCCGGCGGCGCTGCTGGTCGGACTGGCCGGCATCTACCTGCTCGCGCGCGGCGCCGGCACCCAGACCTATAAAGTCAGCACCACGGCGCGCGGCGCCACCGACGAGGGCGAATCGGCGCCTTTCGTCCCGGCCGGCACGGAACAGGGCAACCGCTACCTGCACTGAGCCATGGCGTCCGTCACCGACCATGACCTTGGTGTGATCCGCGCGGCGGCGCATCCGCTCACAGGTAGCGCCGGCGACTACGATCCGCTGCTCGACCTGGTCGGCGACGCGCGCTTCGTGCTGCTGGGCGAAGCCACCCACGGCACGGCCGAGTTCTACGACGAACGGGCCCGCATCACCCAGCGCCTGATCGAGGAAAAAGGCTTCACGGCGGTCGCCGTCGAAGCCGACTGGCCCGATGCCTGGCGCGTCAACCGCTACGTGCGCGCCGAAGGCCAGGATGCCGACGGACGCGCGGCCTTATCGGGATTCGAGCGCTTCCCAGCCTGGATGTGGCGCAATACCTCTGTACTGAACTTTGTCGAGTGGCTAAGGCAGCGCAATGACGCTACGCCTGGGGCCAAGGCCGGTTTCTATGGCCTCGACCTGTACAGCCTGTTCACCTCGATCCAGGAAGTGCTGCGCTACCTCGAGGTCGTCGACCCGGTGGCCGCGCAGGAGACGCGCCGCCGCTACGCCTGCTTCGACCAGTATGGCGAGGACAGCCAGCAGTATGGCTATGCCGCCGCGGTCGGGCTGTCCGAATCCTGCCACCAGGGCGTGCAGGCCACGTTGCAGGAACTGCAGCAGCGCGCTTTCGACTACATGCAGGCCGACGGCGCCAATGCCGAAGACGCCTTTTTCTACGCCCAGCAAAATGCCCGGCTGGTGAAGAACGCCGAAGAGTACTACCGCACCATGTTCAAGGGCCGCATCTCGTCCTGGAACCTGCGCGACAGCCACATGGCCGAAACCCTCGACGCCCTGGCGCGCCACCTCTCGCGCGAGGGCAAGCCGGCCAAGATCGTCGTGTGGGAGCACAACTCGCATATCGGCGACGCGCGCGCCACCGAGATCGGTCGCCAGGGCGAATGGAATGTCGGCGAACTGGCGCGCAAGGCCTATGGGGTTGATGCCTGCCTGATCGGCTTCACCACCTACGACGGGCGGGTGACCGCGGCCTCCGAATGGGACGGCCCGGCCCTGCACAAGCATGTGCGTCCGGGCATGGCGGGCAGCTACGAGCACCTGCTGCACAGCGTGGGACCCGAGCGCTTCTTCCTGCCGCTGCGCACGCCAGGGGCGGCGCGCGACCTGCTGATGGACGAGCGCCTGGAGCGCGCCATCGGCGTGCTCTATTTGCCGCGCAGCGAGCGCCAGAGCCACTACTTCATGGCCCAGCTGCCGCGCCAGTTCGACGCCGTGATCCACATCGACCGCACCAGTGCCGTGACGCCGCTGGATGCGACCGGCGGCTGGCATTCGGGCGAGCCCCCGGAGACGTATCCGCAGGGTTTGTAAGGAAAAATCACGCCGAATAAGGGCAGCCGCCCACCCTACGGGTTACCGTCGGCGCTTAAGTGCTCCTCACCCTCAAAAAACGCATACCCATCCCGCCCCTTCCCCTTGGCCGCATACAGCGCGCTATCGGCCGCCGCCAGCAACTGCTCCTGCGTCTGGCGCGTCTGCGACAGCGCTATGCCGACGCTGGTCGAGACCTTCAGCAGGCCGGCGCTGGTGCGAAACGGCAGGCGCATGCCTTCGACGATCTTGGCCGCGGTGTGCTCGGCCTCCGCACGGCTGCCGATTTCTTCGAGGATGACGACGAATTCGTCACCCGACAGGCGCGCCGCGGTGTCGGTGGCGCGCACCCCGGCGCTCAGGCGCCGCGCGAATTCCTTCAAGACCTCGTCGCCCACGCCGTGGCCATGGGTGTCGTTGATCTTCTTGAAGTGGTCGATGTCGAGATAGGCCAGGGCCAGCGGCTTGCTGCTGCGGCGGGCGCGGTCGAGGGCATGGTGCAGCGCCTCGCCAAACATGCGGCGGTTGGCGATGCCGGTCAGGGTATCGACCCGCGCCAGCTGCAGCAACTGCTCCTCGACCTCCTTCACATGGGTCATGTCGTGCACCAGCGCATAGATGCCGGCCACGCTGCCGTCCGGCTGCAGGTCGGGGATATAGGTGGCCTGCAGGGTGCGCGGCTCGCCGCGCAGCGCGATGCGGATCTCGTGGGTGACGGGGCGTCCAGTGAAGGCGTCTTCCAGGTGCGGATGGATCTCGCGCGCGACTTCCTCGCCCAGCAGCTGCGCCACCGGCATGCCGTCCATCTGGTCGGGCGCGACGCCGAACCATTTTTCGTAGGTGGCATTCCCGAAACGGAAGCAATGCTTGCGGTCGATGTACGAAATCAGCACAGGCAGGTTGTCGGCAATGAGCCGCAGCCGCTTTTCGCTGGCGGCGCGCCCGCTCTCGGCGCGCTCGCGCTCGGCCATCAGCGCGTGGAAGGCCCGCCCGAGTTCCCCGATCTCGTCCTGGCGGCCGTCGCGCAGCACGTCGATACCGGTGCCGTCGTCGCGGATCGAGACCACGCTGTCGCGCAGCACCTGCAGCGGCGCAAGCAGCTGGAACACCAGCACCCAGGCCAGCAGCCCGGCCGCCAGCGCCAGCCCGCCGGCGCTGAAGAAGGCGCTGTGGCGCATGGCGATCATGGGCGCGAAGGCTTCGGCGGTCGGGTAGCGCGCGGCCAGGATCCATTTGGTCGTGCGCAGGCGCTTGTAGGTATAGATCGCTTCCACCCCATCCTTGCCGGGCGTTTCCAGCCAGCCTTCGAAGCCGTCGAGGGCGCGCTCGGTGCCGCGATTCACGCCGGGCACGCTGCCGACATGCTGGAACACGCGGGTTTCGTCCGGATGGTCGATGATCACGCCGTCGGCTGTCATCAGGAACAGGTAGCCGGTCTTGCCCGGCTTGAGGCTGCCGATCTGGCGCAGGAAGCCGGAGCGGCGCAGGTCGACGCTGGCCGTCAGCACCGCGTCGACCTCGCCTGCCGCATCGAACAGGGGCGCACTGAAGATCACGATGTGGCTGCCCGTCAGCCGGCTGCGAATGGGGCGCGAGATCATGCTCTTCCGGTTGGCCCGCACCTGCTCGAAATAATCGGTGCCGCGCGCATTGAGCAGGGCCTGGGCGGGCAGCGGGCGCGTGGACAGGCGTAGCTCGCCGCCGGCGTCGAAGATGACGATGTTCAAGTACTGGTCGGCGCCCCACAGGCGCAGCTGCTCGGCCAGATAGGCACGCAGCGCGTTCCAGTCGGTGCGGACGCGGGGCGGGATGCCGGCCGCCAGCGCATCGACCTGGCGCAGGCGCTCGGCCAGGCGGTCGTCCATGAACGAGGCGGCGCCCGATAGCAGGGTGTATTGCTGGTCGCCGATCACGCCCTTCATGCCGCGCTCGGCCACCGACAGGGTGGACAGCGTGACGAGGAGTGTGGCGGCGAACACCAGCACCGCAGCCACGCAGGCAAGGCGGAGCTTGAGGTTGGCCGACGAGAAGCGCGAACCGGTGGGCACAATAATGAGTTAACTGACCTCTAGATGACAAAGTATTACATATCCCTGCCGCCCTTGTATCATGATTCCGCACTGCAACTCGCCCCCGACCTTGCATGGTTTCGCCACATTCCAGCCTCCCATCCGCCGCTGCCACTGTTGAGCTACGACATTTTCGATTAGCATGTCGGATTCCCCGTACCCATTGGAAACCGCCATGAGTAAATACCAGCTCCACATCAACGGCAAGACCCAGGCGGTCGACCTCGAGCCCGATACCCCGCTGCTGTGGGCGCTGCGCGATACGCTTGGCCTGGTCGGCACCAAGTACGGTTGCGGCATGGGCCAGTGTGGCGCCTGCACCGTCCACATCGACGGCGTGCCCACGCGCTCCTGCCTGATGCCGGTCTCCGGCCTGGGCAAGGGGAAGATCACCACCATCGAGGGCCTGGACGCGAAAGCCCAACACCCGCTGCAGCAGGCCTGGCAGGAACTCGACGTGCCGCAGTGCGGCTACTGCCAGTCGGGCCAGATCATGAGCGCCTGCCACCTGCTCCAGCAGCACCCGAAGCCGACCGACGCCCAGATCGACGAGGCGATGGCGGGCAATTTGTGCCGCTGCGCGACCTATACCCGCATCCGCGCCGGCATCCATCGCGCCGCCGAGATCGCGGTCACCGGAAAGGGCAAGAAATGATCCGCGCCACTCCCCTTTCTCCCGCGCGCCGCAGCTTCCTGCGCACCAGCGCCGCTACTGGCGCCTTCATGCTCGGCATGTCGGCCGACGGCGCGCTGGGTGCAAGCGCACGCGCGGCCGACGCGCCGGATTTCGTGCCCAACGCCTTCATCCGCATCGGCCGCGACGGCCGCGTGACCTTGACCTCGAAGCAGCCGGAAATCGGCCAGGGCATCAAGACCTCGTTGCCGATGGTGATCGCGGAAGAACTCGAGGTCGACTGGAAGAACGTGCGCATCGTGCAGGGCGACCTGGATACGGCCCGCTACGGACCGCAAGGCGCCGGTGGCTCGACCTCGACCCCGACCAATTACGAGAATTTCCACCGTTTAGGGGCCACAGCGCGCACGATGCTGGTGCAGGCCGCGGCAATTACCTGGGGCGTGCCCGTCGGCGAATGCAGCGCCAGCGCCGGCGCCGTCCTCCACGGTCCGACCAGGCGCCGCCTCGGCTACGGCGCGCTGGCGGAAGCTGCCTCCAAGCTGCCCGTACCCGACGCTTCGCTAGTGGTGCTGAAAGACCCGTCGACCTTCACCCTGCTGGGCAAGCGCATCGGCGGCGTCGACAACGCAGCCATCGTGAGCGGCCAGCCGCTGTTCGGCATCGACGTGCGCCTGCCCGGCATGCTGTACGCGGTGTATGCCAAATGTCCGGTCTTCGGGGGCAAGCCGCTGAGCGCCAACCTGGATGCGATCAAGGCCATGCCGGGCGTGAAGGATGCCTTCATCGTCGAAGGCACGCCGAATTTGAACGGGCTGCGCCCGGGCGTGGCGATCGTCGCCACCTCGACCTGGGCGGCGATCCGCGCGCGCCGCGCGCTGGACGTGAAGTGGGACGAAGGCGAAGGCGCCGGTCATAGCTGGGCGGGTTTTGCCGCCCAGGCCCGGGCGGCGTCGAAGCAGGCCGGCACTGCCGTCGTGCGCAAGGACGGCGACGTCGCCGGCGCGCTCGCGGGCGCCGCCAAGGTGGTGGAAGCGTCCTACAGCTATCCCTTCATCTCGCATGCCAGCATGGAGCCGCAGAACTGCACCGCCTGGTTCAAGCCGGAAGACGGCTTGCTGGAACTGTGGGCGCCGACCCAGAACCCCGGTTCGGGCCAGGCACTCGTGACAACCACCTTCGGCATCCCGAAGGAAAAGATTGTCCTGCACATCATCCGCAGCGGCGGCGGTTTCGGCCGACGCCTGAGCTCGGACTTCATCGTCGAAGCCACCGCCATCGCGCGCAAGGTCGCGGCCCCGGTCAAGCTCACCTGGACCCGCGAGGACGACCTGCAGCACGACCACTTCCGTCCGGGCGGCTTCCACTTCCTGCGCGGCGGGGTCGATGCCGCCGGCAAGCCGGTGGCATGGCACAACCATTTCGTCAGCTTCGCCAACCGCATCGAGCGCGAGGGGAAAAGCGTGCTGCAGCCGGGCAGCGGCGCCAGCCTGTCCGCCGACGAATTCCCCGGACGCTGGCTGGCCAACTGCCAGCTCGAGCAGACCCTGCTCGAATGCCGCATCCCGATGGGTCCATGGCGAGCGCCCGGCAGCTGCGTGTTCTCCTGGGTCTTCCACAGCTTCATCGACGAGCTGGCCCACGCGGCCGGCCGCGACCCGCTGGCCTTCCGCCTCGATCTGCTGGGCGACAAGGACCTGATGCCGGCCACCGTCGAGCGCGGGCTGGCCTATGACGTCAAGCGCATGCGCCACGTGCTGCAGGAAGTGGCCCAGCGCGCCGGCTGGGGCAAGCGCAGCTTCCCGCGCGGCCAGGGCGCCGGCATCGCCTTCCACTTCAGCCACCGCGGCTACGTGGCCCAGGTGGCCGAAGTCACCGTCTCGCGCGACGGCAAGCTGAAGGTGGACCGGGTGGTGGTGGCGGCCGACATCGGCGCCCAGATCGTCAACCTGTCGGGCGCCGAGAACCAGGTCGAGGGCTCGGTGATCGATGGGCTGTCGACTCTGATGTTCCCGGAGCTGACTATCGAGGGTGGGCGCGTCGTGCAAAGCAACTTCCACGATTACGGCCTGCTGCGCATGCCGGATGCGCCGACGAAGATCGAGACCCATTTCATCAAGACGGCGAACCCGGTGACCGGGCTGGGCGAGCCATCCCTGCCGCCGCTGGCGCCGGCCGTGTGCAATGCGATTTTTGCCGCGACGGGCAAGCGGGTGCGTCAGCTTCCGCTGAGCAAGACGGATTTGAGCTGGAGTTGAGGACGCCGGCGGGCTGATGTCGAAACCCGTAGGGTGGGCAGATTCTGCCCACGCGTTCAATTAAAGCAAGCGTCGCCTGAACGCGTGGGCAAGGACCTTGCCCACCTACGGTCCAACTCTGACCTGACGTCAGTGCCGGTGCGCCGGATCGTTATCCTTCGCCCCGTGATAGTCCAGTATCGACGCCGCATGCTCGAGTTGCTGCTCGTTCCCCGTAATCGTGATCACGCACTTGCCGATCTCCAGCCCCGGCGTGTACACGTCCTTGTAGTCCGTCCCGCCCTTCACCTTTGGTGAATCGCCCACCGTAAAATTGGCTTCCGACGGTCCGGCCTCGTCGCCGGTATGGCTGATCTCGATCCCCTCGCGGTCGAAGCCGGCGTCGAGCAAGGCTTGCCGGGCGCGCTCGGCGTCTTCGAAGTTTTCGATTACCCGTACGATCTGCTGGTTCATGGCTGCTCCATCGATTCCTCTTGCAGCCACGGTAGCAGAAACGCCGGTGACCCGGCGCTCAGTCCGGGACGACGGCCGTGACCTCGATCTCTACCCGCGCCCGCTCTTCCATCAACCCGGCGACCTGCACCGCGCTCATGGCCGGATAGTTGCGTCCGATCACGTCGCGGTAGGCCGCGCCGAGCGCCGCACCCGCGCCGAGGTATTCGCCGCGGTCGAGCACATACCAGGTCATGCGCACGATGTGCTCGGGCCCGGCATCGGCCTCACGCAGCACGGCCACGACATTCTCCAGCGCCTGGCGCGCCTGGCCGACGAAGTCGTCGGTCTGGAAGCGGCCATCCGCATCCCAGCCGATCATGCCGCTGACGTAGACCTGGCGGCCGCTGGCGGCGACGCCGTTGGCATATCCTTTCGGGCGCGGCCAGCCCGGCGGTTGCAGGATCTCCATCATTTGCCCGCTCCGGCCAAGAGTTCGCGCGCGATGATCAGCAGCTGCACCTCGCTCGCGCCTTCGTAGATGCGCAGCGCGCGGATCTCGCGGTAAAGCGTCTCGACGGTTTCGCCGCTGACCACGCCCTGGCCGCCGAACATCTGCACGGCCGCGTCGATGACCTGTTGCGCCGTTTCGGTGGCGGTGAGCTTGGCCATCGCCGCTTCTTTCGTCACGCGCTTGCCCTGGTCCCGCATCCACGCAGCGCGGTAAGTGAGCAGCGCCGCGGCGTCGATGCCGGTTGCCATCTGGGCCAGCTTGGCCTGGGTGAGCTGGAAGTCGCTGAGTGTCTTGCCGAACATCGCACGCTCCTTCGCACGTTTCAAGGCTTCGTCCAGCGCGCGGCGGGCAAACCCGAGGCTGGCCGCCGCCACCGAGGTGCGGAACACGTCGAGCGTGGCCATCGCCACCTTGAAGCCCTGTCCTTCCTCGCCGATGCGCATCGACACCGGCACGCGGCAGCCGTCGAAGCGCAGGCGCGCCAGCGGATGCGGGGCGATGACCTCGATGCGTTCGGCGATCGTGAGGCCGGGGGCATCGGCTTCGACGATGAAGGCGGAAATACCCTTCGAGCCGCGCCCGCCCTCGCCGCCGCCGTCGCCGGTACGGGCAAAGACGACATAGAAATCGGCGATGCCGCCGTTCGAGATCCAGGTCTTCTCGCCATCGAGCACATAGCTGTCCCCAATCAGTCGCGCGGCGCACTGCATCGCCGCGACGTCGGACCCGGCCTGCGGCTCGGACAGGGCAAAGGCCGCGATCGCCTCGCCCGCGGCCACGCGCGGCAGCCAGGCGTCCTGCTGGGCTGTGGAGCCGAACAGGGAAATCGCACCGCTGCCCAGCCCCTGCATGGCAAAGGCGAAATCGGCCAGGCCCGCGTGGCGCGCGAGGGTTTCGCGGATCAGGCAAATGGCGCGGGTGTCGATGGCATTGCCTGGGCCGCCAATCGCATGGCGCAGCCAGCCGCCGCTCCCGAGCAGGGCCACCAGCGCCCGGCAAGCGGCATCGACGTCGCGCCCGTGCGCATGGGTGAGGTGTTCACCGGCCCAGGCATCGAGTTCGAGCACCAAGTTGCGGTGGCGCGGCTCGAAGAAAGGCCAGTCGAGGTAGTCGCGGTCCGCCATCTCAATCTCCCTCGAAGCCTGGTTGTTCCTTCGCCACGAAGGCGTGGTAGGCGCGGTGGAAGTCGTTGGTCGCCATGCAGATCGCCTGCGCCTGCGCCTCGGCTTCGATCGCCTCGTCCACGCCCATGTTCCACTCCTGCTGCAGCATCTTCTTGGTCATGCCGTGGGCGAAGGTCGGGCCCTTCGCGAGAACGAGCGCAAACGCTTGCGCTTCCGCCAGCACGTCGCCCGGCTCGCACAGGCGGTTGAAAAAGCCCCAGCGCTCGGCTTCATCCCCCTTCATCGCGCGTCCGGTGTAGAGCAGTTCCGACGCCCTGCCCTGGCCGATCACGCGCGGCAGCAGCGCGCAGGCGCCCATGTCGCAGCCGGCCAGGCCGACGCGAGTGAACAGGAAGGCGGTGCGGCTGCGCGCGGTGCCGTAGCGGATGTCCGAGGACAGCGCCAGGATCGCCCCCGCGCCGGCGCAGGCGCCGTCCACGCTGGCCACGATCGGCTGCGGGCAGGCGCGCATGGCCTTGACCAGGTCGCCCGTCATGCGGGTAAAGGCCAGCAGCCCGGGCATGTCGAGTTTGGTCAGCGGCCCGATGATCTCGTGCACGTCGCCGCCCGAGCAGAAATTCCCGCCGGCGCCGGTGATGACCACCGCCTTGACGTCGTCGGCGTAGGCCAGGGCGCGGAACAGGTCGCGCAGTTCGGCATAGGACTCGAAGGTGAGCGGGTTCTTGCGCTCCGGCCGGTTCAAGGTAATGGTGGCCACCTTGTCCTCTACGGCAAACTGGAAATGGGTCGACTGGTATGCGGCGAGGCTGGCGCGGCCTCCCGGCAGCCGGTGCGATTCGCCCGGTAGGTAATGCATGCGGTGTACTCCTGAAAAAATGTCGTTCAACCCTCGAGCAGGCGCGCGGCCAGCTGCTGCGGCGACAGGCCGGCATTCGCGGCCTGCACCTGGCGCTCGCGTTCGAGGTTGCGCTCGAGCTGCAGCTTGGCCGGCCGGTACTGGCGCGGCCAGGCCGCACCCGTATAGCCGATGCGCGCGGCCTCGTTCAGCGTCCAGGCCGGGTTGGCCAGGTGCGGGCGCGCCACCGCGCACAGGTCGGCGCGGCCGGCCGAGATGATGCCGTTGACGTGGTCGGCCTCGTAGATCGAGCCGACCGCGATGGTCGGGATGCCGGCCTCGTTGCGGATGCGGTCGGCGAACGGGGTCTGGAACATCCGGCCATATACCGGCTGCTCTTCCTTGCTGACCTGGCCCGAGGAGCAGTCGATCATGTCGGCTCCAGCAAGCTTGAACAGGCGCCCCATGGCCACCGCGTCGTCGGGCGTGATCCCGCCCTCGACCCAGTCGTGGGCCGAGACGCGCACGCTGATCGGGCGTTCCGATGGCCATACCGCGCGGATCGCGGCGAACACCTCGAGCGGATAGCGGCAGCGGTTTTCCAGGCTGCCGCCATAGGCATCCTGGCGCCGGTTGGTCAGCGGCGAGATGAAACTCGACAGCAAATAGCCGTGGGCGCAGTGCAGCTCGAGCCAGTCGAAGCCGGCATCGAACGCCGCCCGCGCCGAGCTGACAAAAGCGGCCTTGATCGCGTCCAGCTCCGCCAGGCTCGCTTCGCGCGCCACCTGCGAGACGCCTTGCAAATACTGCTGGCTGGAGGCCGACACCAGCGGCCAGTTGCCGGTGTCGAGGGGCAGGTCGATGCCGTCCCACATGGGCCGGGTCGAGCCCTTGGCGCCCGCGTGGCCAAGCTGCACGCCGATCCTGGCGTCGCTGTTGGCATGCACGAAGTCGACGATGCGGCGCCAAGCCGCCGTGTGCTCGGGCGCGTACAGCCCCGGGCAGCCGGGCGTGATGCGGGCGTCGCTTGATACGCAGGTCATCTCGGCCATGACCAGCGCCGCGCCGCCCAGCGCCCGCGCGCCAAGGTGCGCCAGGTGGAAGTCGCCCACCGTTCCATTCACCGCCGAATACTGGGCCATGGGCGAGACGATGATCCGGTTCTTGAGCAGCAGGCCGCGCACTTTATAGGGCGTGAACATCGGCGGCACCTGCACCTGTGGCGCCGGCATGCCGGCTTGTTCCGCCGCCCGCTGTGCAAACCAGCGCTCGAAATCGCCGACATATTCCGGATCACGCAAACGCAGGTTTTCATGCGACAGGCGCTGGCTGCGCGTGAGGAGCGAATAGGCGAACTGCTCGGTCTGCATCGCGGTATAGCGCGACACGTTCTCGAACCATTCCATCGAATTGCGCGCGGCGCTTTGCAGCTTGAGCACTTCGATACGGCGCGCCGCTTCATAGGCCGCGAGCGCGCCTTTCAGGGGTGCCTTGGGGTCAATCAGGCAGCGCGCCAGCTCGATCGCGTCTTCCAGCGCCAGTTTTGTGCCGGAACCGATCGAGAAATGGGCGGTGTGGGCGGCGTCGCCCATCAGGACGACCGGCACGCGACGCCCGTCGATCTCGTTCCAATGCACCCACTGGCGGCAGGCGATGCGTGGGAAGCGGATCCACATGTTCGGGCCGCGCAGGTGGGCGGCATTGGCCATCAGCGCGTGGCCGTCGAGATAGCGCGCGAACAGGCGCTCGCAGAAGGCCAGGGCTTCCGGCTGCTCCATCGCTTCCAGCCCGGCGGCCTGCCAGGTCGAGTCAAGCGTCTCGATGATGAAGGTCGAGGTGTCGCCGTCGTACTGGTAGGCGTGGGCCTGGAACCAGCCATGCTCGGTTTCTTCGAAGGCAAAGGTGAAGGCGTCGAATTTCTTGCGTGTGCCGAGCCAGACGAAGCGACACAGGCGGCGCTCGACCTCGGCTTGGAATACCTCGGGATGGCGGCTGCGGATGGCGCTGTTGACGCCGTCGCAGGCAATCACCAGGTCGGCGCCGAACTGGCGCGCCAGCGCTTCCTCGTCGCGCACCTCGGTATCGAATTCGAGCCGCACCCCGAGCTGGGCGCAGCGCTCCTGCAGCAGGTTCAAGAGCCGCCGACGGCCGATGCCGCAGAAGCCATGCCCTCCCGAGCTGACGGTGCGTCCGCGGAAATGGACATCGATCGCATCCCAGTGGTTGAACGACTGCAGGATGGCGCGCGCGCTCTCCTCGTCGGCGCCGGCCAGGTGGCCCAGCGTCTGGTCGGAAAACACGACGCCCCAGCCGAAGGTATCGCTGGCCCGGTTGCGCTCCACGACGGTGACCGCGTAGTCCGGATGGCGCTTTTTCATGAGCAATCCGAAGTAGAGGCCGGCAGGGCCGCCGCCAACGCACACGATGTTCATTACCGCTCCCATTCTGGTGTTGCGCATATATTACATGGGCGGATGCTTCAAGTGTCAACTAAGCGTTCTGGCATTGGACGAAACTAAATGCGGGGCAAACCCGGCAAGCGTGCGTCGCCGTGCCGGCTTTTTAGTACAATAGAGAAACTTGTTTCACGGTCCGCCCCCGGTGCGACTTTTTTGGCACTCGCTTCGATGAAAATTTCCGACCGCATCGCTCATACCCGCCCGCTGGCCACCACGGCCATGCACGGCCGCGCCGAAGCCTTGCGCCTCGCGGGCAAGCACGTCATCGATTTTTCGATCGCCATCTCCCATTTCCCGGCCCCGCCCGGGGTGCTCGACGCCGTCGCCTCGGAAATCAAGCGCCAGCGGATCATGCCGTACACCGACGTGGGCGGTGCGATGCCCATCCGCCAGGTGCTGTGCGCGAAGCTGCAGGCCGAGAACGGGATCGAGGCCCTCCCCGGCGAAGTCATCGTCACCAATGGCGCCAAGCAGGCCCTGTACCAGGCCTTGCACGCCCTGACCGATCCCGGCGACGCCGTGATCGTCTTCCGCCCGCACTGGCCGGCCTATGTCGCGACCGCCGGGCTGCTCGGTCTGCGTCCCATACTGGCCGACCTGCCGGCCGAGCTCACCGCACGCAGCCTGGACCCCCTTGGCCCCGCGCGGGTCCTTATCATCAACAATCCGCACAACCCGACCGGCAAGGTGTACACCGCGGCCGAACTGCGACAGGTGCGCGACTGGGCGCAGCGCACCGGGACCCATGTCATCGTCGACGAGAGCTACGAGCATTTGCTGTTTACCGGACGTCATCTCAGCCTGGCGGCGCTGTGCGACTGGCGCGCGCTGGGCGTGGTCACGCTGTTCTCGGCTTCCCAGAGCTATGCCATGATGGGCTGGCGGGTCGGGTTCGCGCTTGCCCCGGCGCCCTTGGTATCGGCCATGCAGACCCTGCAGGGCCCGATCACGGCGGCGGCCTCGCACCTGGCGCAGGTCGCGGCCGCCGCTGCCTTTTCCGGAGGATGTCCCCCGGCCATGCTGGACGACTACCGCGCGCGCCGCGACCTGGTGATGGACCTGCTGCGCGAACTTCCCTGGATCGTCATGCAGGCGCCCGACTCCGGCCCCTACCTGTGGGGCGACATCCGCGCGCTGACCCACGACAGCCGCGGCTTCGCCGATGCCTTGCTTGATGAGGAAGGTGTGGCCCTGATGCCGGGCGATGCACTGGGCGTGCCGGGCTTCATCCGCATCGGCTACATCGCCGACGACATCGACACGCTGCGCGAAGGCGTCGGGCGCATCATCTCCTTTGGCGAGCGCTATCGCGGCGCCGGTGTCCGATGACCCTCCCGCTGCCCCGCCTGCGCCTGAACAGCCTGCGCAGCCGCCTGATGCTGCTGGTCGCGCTGGCGATTACGCCCATCGCCGTCATGACGGTGCTGGGCGGGGTGCGCGAACGCGAAACGGCGATCCGCGCCTCGCAGGAAAACCTGCAGCGCCTCACCGGCCTGGCCGCGGCCAACGAGGCGCAGTCGATCGAGCGCGCGCGCCAGATCCTGGTCGACCTGGTGAGCGTGCCGGACCTGATGGGCGAAAGCGGGCGCTGCAACGCCCTGCTGGCGGACGTCCTGGACCGCAACGAAGGCTATGTCAACTTCGGCCTCATCCAGCTCAATGGCGACGTTACCTGCAGCGCCGTGCCGATGCTGCACCCGGTTAACCTGGGCGACCGCCGCCACTTCAAGCGCGCCATCGCCGAACGCCGCTTCATCGCCGGCGACTACATCTTCGGGCGGGTCATCCGCAAGCACACCATCAACCTCACCTATCCGGTGATCGACCGCGCCGGCCGCGTGGTGGCCGTGGTATTCGCGGCCATGGACCTGGCCGGGCTGGATACCTTTGTCAACGACATCAACCTGCCGGCCGGCTCGATCCTGGAAACCGCGGATTCTTCCGGCGCCATCATCTCGCGCCGCCCGGACCCGGAGCGATGGTTCGGCAAGAAGGTCAGCCCCGCCCTGCTGGCGGCCATGCGCAGCACGGCCCACGACGCCGTGGTCCTGCGCGGCGAGGACGGCATCGAGCGCCTGCACGCCTTTGCGCGCGTGGGCGGCCCCTCGCTGTCCGAATACACGGTCACCATCGGCGTGCCGCTCGGGGTCATCACCGAAGAGGCGCGCGACGCCCAGTGGATGAATTTTTTGGGCCTGGGCGTAACCACCATGCTGGCCCTGCTGGCGGCCTGGCTGGCGGGCGACATCCTGATCGTGCAGCGCGTGCGCAAGCTCATGGACACGGCGCGCCGCATCGCCGCCGGCGATCTGGAAGCGCGTTCGGGCATCGCCTATGGCCGCGAAGAGATCGGGCGCCTGGGCGCGGCCCTCGACGAGATGGCCGCCACGCTGCAGAAGAAGGAAGCGGCGCGCAGCCTGGCCGAACGCGAACTGCGCGCGGCCGACCAGCGCAAGGACGAATTCCTGGCGATGCTGGCGCACGAGCTGCGCAACCCACTGGCGCCGATCAGCACCGGGGCCCACCTGCTCAAGCTGCTGCACTCGGGTAACGCCCAGATCACCCAGACCTGCGCCATCATCGCGCGCCAGGTCGAGCACATGACCAGCCTGGTGGACGACCTGCTGGACGTCTCGCGCGTCACGCGCGGCCTGGTGTCGCTCTCGACCCAGGTGCTGGACCTGCGCCACGTGGTCGACGACGCGGCCGAGCAGATCCGCCCTCTCATCACGGCGCGGCGCCACAAGGTGGTGCTCGACCTGCCCCCGGCGCCCGCCAACGTCAAGGGCGACCACAAGCGGCTGGTGCAGGTGGTGGCGAACCTGCTCAACAACGCCACCAAGTACACGCCCGAGGGCGGGCATATCCAGCTGACGCTGCGCGCAGCCGACGACGGCGCCGGCGCCGGCGACGATTACGTACTCGTGGTGAGCGACGACGGCATCGGCATGGAAGCCTCGCTGGTCGAGCGCGTGTTTGACCTGTTCACCCAGGCCGAGCGCACTCCCGACCGTTCGCAGGGCGGGCTGGGACTGGGCCTGGCGCTGGCCAAGACCCTGGTCGAGCTGCACGGCGGCAGCGTCGGCGCCGCCAGCGCCGGCCCAGGCAAGGGCAGCAGCTTCACCGTGCGCCTGCCGCGCTTTACCCAGCACGTGGAGAGCTCGATCGACGCAGCCGTGCGCCAGGCAGCCACGGTGAGCGCGCCGCTGCGGGTGTTAGTGGTGGACGACAACCTCGACGCCGCCCACACCCTCAACCTGTTCCTGGCCGCGGCCGGGCACCGGGTCGAGATTGCCTACAACGCGTTTGACGCGCTGGAGGTGGCCAAGGTGTTCGCGCCCCAGGTCTGCCTGCTCGACATCGGCCTGCCCGACATGGACGGCAACGAACTGGCGCGCCGCCTGCGCCGCCTGCCGCAGACCGCCGGGACGATGCTGGTGGCCGCCACCGGCTACGGGCGCCAGCAGGACCGCGACGCCGCGCGCGAGGCAGGCTTCGACCACTACATGGTCAAGCCGGTCAATACCATGCAGCTGAGCGAACTGCTGGCCCAGGCAGGCTCGGTCACCGAACAGCGCCCGGCCTGAGGCTGGCGGCAAGGTGAGTTCGCTAACGGTGCGCCCGCCCCGTTCGGCGTAGGATCGGGGCGACCCAATGCGAGGAAGCCCCGTCATGCACAGCGAAGACCACGCCACCGCCGAAAACCCGCTCAGCGACCCGCCCGCCGCCGCCAGGGCAGCCGGGTTGCGCTATGTCATGGACGACCGCCCCGGCATCCGGCGCGAAAAGGCGGGCGAGGCTTTTCGCTATCTCGACGCCGCGGGCGAGTCCGTCGACGACGAGGCCACGCTGGCGCGCATCAAGTCGCTGGTGATTCCCCCGGCCTGGACGGACGTCTGGATCTGCCCCCAGGCCAACGGCCACCTGCAGGCCACCGGGCGCGACGCCAAAGGCCGCAAGCAGTACCGCTACCATCCCAAATGGCGCGCCGTGCGCGACGAGGTGAAGTACGAGCGCATGCTCAACTTCGGCAATGCGCTGCCGGCCATCCGCAACGAAGTCGACCGCGCGCTTAGCCTTCCCGGCCTGCCGCGCGAGAAGGTGCTGGCCACCATCGTCTACCTGCTGGAAGCGACCATGATGCGGGTCGGGAACGAAGAGTATGCCCGCACCAACAAATCCTTCGGCCTGACCACGCTGCGCAACCGCCATGTCAGCGTCGCGGGCGGCGCCGTCGAATTCCGCTTCCGGGGCAAGAGCGGGGTCTATCACAAGGTGAAGGTGCAGGACCGCCGCCTCGCCAGGATCATCGCCCGGGCACGCGACCTGCCCGGCCAGGAACTGTTCCAGTACGTGGACGACCAGGGCGAGACCCGCAGCATCGATTCGAGCGACGTCAACGACTACCTGCGCGCCATCACCGGCGAGGAATACACCGCCAAGGATTTCCGCACCTGGTCGGGCACCGTGCTGGCGGCGCTGGCCTTGCAGGAATTCGAGAAATTCGATTCCGAGACCCAGGCCAGGAAGAACATCGTGCGGGCGATCGAGTCGGTTTCCGAAAAGCTCGGCAACACGCCCTCGATCTGCCGCAAGTGCTATGTGCACCCGGCGGTGCTGGATTCCTACCTGGAAGGCACGGTGCTGGAAGTGCTGCGCGAACGCACCGAGCAGCAGCTGCAGGAAGACCTGCACGCGCTGCAGCCCGAGGAAGCCGCGGTGCTGGCCATGCTGCAGCAGCGCCTGCGCCACGAGCAGGAAGAAGAGCAGAAACGGGAACGAGAGCGCAAGGCCAGGCCCAGGAAGGCCACGCGTGCACCGTCAAGGCCGGCGCGCCAGAAGGCCGTGGCCGGCGCCAACGCCTAACTTATTTCAGGAAGTAGCCCGCCACTTTCCAGCTGCCGTCCGGCTCGCGCATTGGCGTGACTGTTTCGACCGCGCTGGCCTTGTTGGCGAACTCGGTCTGGTACTGGACGACCACGTAGTCGCCGTCCGGCGCGCCGGGCAGGCTGCGGGTATGGGTCGAGGACAGCAGCTTGCGCGACCTGACCTCGCCCAGCGGTTTGCGCATCGAGCCGACCACGCCGCTCCACTGGTCTTGCGGCACCGCGCCGCGCATCAGGACCGCGCCCTGGCTCCACGAATCGCCGAACTTGCCGGCGTCGAGCAGCGTGAGGAAGTCAAGGGCGGCCCCGTTGGCCGCAGCGGTGCCGGCGGCATCCAGGGCCGGGGAGGCAGCGGGGGCGGGCTGCGCGGCGGTAGCCGGCAGGGCGAACGCGGCAAAGATGGCGGCAAGGGTCAGGGCGGCTGCGGCGGCGAATTTCATGGGCGGTCCTCGGCGATAAAGTGAAGCCGCCAGCATAGCGCGAAACGCGCGCGCCTTATCCACGCATTCTCACGCCCTGCGCCGGGATCAGGCGCGCTTGGCCTGCATTTCGCTCGATGCGATGTCGGCCAGGTCGCACAGCGCCTGCAGTTCGGCCGCGCGCAGGCGGCGCGGCTCGCGGTCGATCACGCACAGGGTGCCCATCGGCAGGCCGGAGCGGTCGCGCAGCGGCACGCCCGCATAGAAACGGATGCGCGGGTCGGCCAGCACCAGCGGGTTGTCGCGGAACCGCTCGTCGGTGGCGGCGTCTTCGACCATGAAGGGCGCATCCTGCAGGATGGCGTGCGAGCAGAAGGCCCACTCGCGCGGCGTCTCCTGCGGTTCGAGGCCGACCCGCGCCTTGAACCACTGGCGCCGCGCCGTCAGCAGCGACACCAGCGCGATCGGCGAGGCGGTCACCGTGGCCGCGAGGCGCACGATGCGGTTGAAGCGCTCTTCCGGCGGGCTGTCGATCATGCCGCTGGCCGCGAGCGCCGCCAGGCGGCGCGCTTCGTCGGGACCGACAGGATAGGCTTCGCCTCCGGACGCCAGGAATTCGGGATCGGTAGGCACGGGCGCGGCCGATTCGCCGGACAGGGAGCCCGACAATGGTCCTGCACGCTCGAGCATGGCTGCGATCGTGCTCTGGCGCGTGCGGCGGTGCCCGCCCGGCGTTTTCCAGGACGCGATGGCGCCGCTTTCCATCCATAGCTGGACAGTGCTGGTCGCCACGCCCAACATCCGCGCCGCGGCGCTGGTGGTGAGGATAGGGTCTTCTTCGGTGAACTTGCTTGGCATGCGCAATCCTATGTGTGCGGACAGTATAGCCGATCTGCCGAAATTCCCTATAAAAACGGAATTTCTTCGATATTGCGCTGAGATATTGTCAGTTCCGTCAAATTAAATTATGTTGTGAGAAATAGATTGCTTAAGATCACCGCAATTTACCTAAATATTTCAATCAATGATTAGCGCAGGCACCGGCGGATTGGGTAGAAGCCGATGGCGCGCGAGCTTGCACGACCAAGGGCGTTCCGCAGCAGCGGCGACATGGATGCCTTCGGAAGCTTCCTGGTCGAGGAATGCAGCCCGCTGCGGCGCCAGAGCGCACCGAAACCCAGGCCGCCGCCCTCACCCAGGGTGGGCGAAGCCGGGGAGACGATCCGCAAGGTGGTGGACGGCGTGCACAGCGTCACCGACATCATGGGCCACATCAGCGCCGCCACCGGCTCGCAGCGCGCGGACATCGAGCGCGTGGACGACGCGATCGCCCGTCTGGACGAAATGACGCTGCAAAACGCCTCGCTGGTCGAAGAAGCGGCAGCGGCCGCTCTGTCGCTGCGCTCGCAGGCGGCGGAGCTGGCGGCGGTGGTGAATACCTTCCAGCTGGAGGACACCGAGCAACGTGGCATGCGCCGGCTGGCCCACAGCGCGTAAATTCAAACGAGCACGCAGCGCTTGCGGCATAGGTCAGCCCACAGCTCGACTGCCCTCGGGGTGGTTGAACACCTGCCGCAAATACGCCAGGAAGGTCTCGTCGGTACACATCGACTTCCCCGCCGTATCGGCCAGCTTGGCCACCGGCTGCCCATTGCAGCGCACCAGCTTCATGACGATGTTCAGCGCCGGATAAGGCGTGTCGTTGGTCAGCTTGGTGCCGATGCCGAAGCCCAGCATGGTGCGGTCGGCGAAATGGCGGTACAGCTCCAGCGCCCTGGGCACCGTCAGCCCGTCCGAGAACACCAGCCGCTTGGTGCGCGCGTCGATGCGCAGGCGGGCGTAGTGCGCCAGTGCCTTCTCGCCCCACTCCACCGGGTCGCCTGAATCGTGGCGCAGGCCGTCGAACAGCTTGGCGAAATACAGGTCGAAGTCGTTTAAAAAGGCATCCATGCCGACCACGTCGGTCAGCGCCGTGCCCAAATCGCCCCGGTACTCTTGCACCCAGTCTTCCAGCGCGGCCTTCTGGAAGTCGCGCAGGCGCACCCCGAAGGCCTGGTAGGCCTGCAGGTATTCGTGGGCCATGGTCCCGATCGGCACCAGGCCGTATTTGCGCGCCAGGTGCACATTCGAGGTGCCCTTGAAGAACTGCGGCAGCTCGCGCGCCAAGGTGGCCACCACTTCGTCCTGCCACTCCCCTGAAAAACGCCGGCGCACGCCGAAATCGAAGAATTCGAAGGGCGTGGCGCGCTTGGGCTCCGAATCGAAGGCGCGCAGCTCGTCGATCTTCTGCTGCAGCCGTACACGCGCCTCGACGATCGCCGCCTCGCGGTCGAAGCGGCGGAAGTACAGCTCGTTGACGATATAGAGCACGAAGATCTCGAAGCCCATCACGTGCACGATCGGGCCGGTGGCGCGGATGCGCAGGTGCGGGCCGTCGGTAGAGACCTCGATGAACTTGCGCTGGAAGCGGAACAGCGTGAGGAAATCGGCGAAGTCGCTCTTGATGAAGCGCAGGCCGCGCAGGTAGTCGACTTCCTCTTCCGTGAACATCAGCGAGCACAGGTGGTCGAGCTCGCGCTCGATGTCGTCCTTGAGCTCGGCCAGCGGATAGGCCGGCTGATTACGGCAGCGGAACTCGTACTCGCCATCGGCGCCCGGGTGGCTGTGCAGCAGCGCCTGCCACATCGTGAATTTATACAGGTCGGTTTCGAGCAGGCTGCGCACGACAGGGGTCATTGCGTGTCCCTCAGGCAGTCGCCGCTGGCTTCTTCGTTCGCTTTTTCGGGGCAAGCATGGTGCAGGTGCAGCCCGGCGTGCCACAGCGGCAGGCGAACAGTTTCTTCAGGGCCGGCGTGTGGCGCTCGTCATAGATCAGCGCGTAGTTGTAGTTCAGCTCCTCGCCGGGGTCAATGTCGCGCATGGCGTGGATGTAGACGCGGCCCTCGTCCTCGAAGGCTTCGCAGTTGGGCGAGCAGGCGTGGTTGATCCAGCGCGCCGCGTTGCCGCGGCTGCCGCCATCGATCACGCGGCCGTCGGCCAGCGTGAAGTAAAAGGTGTGGTTGATCGGGCCGCCGGCGTCTTGCGCGCGCTGGGTCGCTTCGTCCCAGGTGATACGCTCGCCGCGGTATTCGATGATGCGCTCACCCGCGCCGATGGGTTTCAGCGCAAAGGCGCCCTTACCGTGAACGGGGGAGGTGCGGACTTCGTAGGAGAGCTCAAGCTTGGCGGCGGCGGGTCTGGTGGTTGTCATCGATGGGATTCGGGAGCGGTGCGGGGCCACGGGGCGGGGTTGGCGCGTGTTGTGGGAATGATCACTATTATGGAGGGAATGCGGGCGGGGGTGCCGCACACTTCGGTAATCAGTGTTTGCTCTGATCGACGCGCGGCTTTCGGATGCCCGCAGGCGGCGCTCACACTGTTTGAACGCGTGGGCAGGTAAAACAGTCCAGTGGACTGTTTTACCTGCCCACGCTACGGTGATCGACTTCGTCGCCGCTGGTCATGAAGCGGTGAAGTCTTCTTCGCGGTATTCGAGGCCTTGCTGCGCGCCGTCGCCGCGGCCGGCTTCTTCCTTGCGCAGTTCGACGCGGCGGATCTTGCCGGAGATGGTTTTTGGCAGCTCGCGGAACTCGATGCGGCGGATGCGCTGGTAGGGTGCGAGCCGTTCGCGCGCGAAGGCGAACAGCGAGGCGGCTACCTCGCGGCTCGGGGCCACGCCCTGGCGCAGGGTGACGAAGGCCTTGGGCACCGACAGCCGCAACGGGTCGGGACTGGGCACGATCGCCGCTTCCAGCACGTCGTCGTGCTCGATCAGTACGCTCTCGAGCTCGAAGGGGCTGATGCGGTAGTCGGACGACTTGAAGACGTCGTCGTTGCGGCCGACATAAAAATAATAGCCGTCCTGGTCGACCGTGGCGGTGTCGCCGGTATGGTAGTGGCCCGCGCGCATGACGTTGGCGGTCTTTTCCTCGTCGCCCTCGTACCACATCATCAGGCCCAGCGGGGCCGGGTCGAGCTTCAGGGAGATCTCGCCTTCCTGTGCTGGCGCGTCGTCGATGTCGAGCAGCGTGACGCTGTAGCCCGGCAGCGGCCGGCCCATCGAGCCGGGCTTGATCGGCTGGCCGGGCGAATTGCCGATCTGCGCGGCGCTCTCCGACTGGCCAAAGCCGTCGCGGATGCGGATGCCCCAGGCCTTCTCGACCTGCTCGATCACCTCGGGGTTGAGCGGTTCACCGGCGCCGACCAGCTCGCGCAGCGGGGGCGTCCACTTGCTTAAGTCTTCCTGGATCATCATGCGCCAGACCGTGGGCGGGGCGCACAGGGAGGTCACGCCGCAGCGGGTAATGGTGTCGAGCGCCGCCTTGCTCGAGAAGCGTTCGTAGTTGTAGACGAAGATGGTGGCGCCCGCATTCCAGGGTGCGAAAAAGCAGCTCCAGGCATGCTTGGCCCAGCCGGGCGAGGAGATGTTCCAGTGGACGTCGCCGGGCTGCAGGCCGATCCAGTACATGGTCGACAGGTGGCCGACCGGATAGCTCTGGTGGCTGTGCAGCACCAGCTTGGGCTTGGCCGTGGTGCCGGAAGTGAAGTACAGCAGCAGCGGATCGGTGGCGCGGGTTTCGCCTTTCGAGTCGAACACCGACACCATGTCGCGGCTTTCCTCGTAATCGTGCCAGCCGTCCGGCTTGCCGCCGACCGCAATGCGGGTGAAGCTGCCCTGCATCGTCTCGAACTTGGGGGCCTCGGAAGCCTGGGCGACGACGTGCCTGATGCGGCCGCGCTCGAGGCGGTCTTGCAGGTCGGCGCCGGAGACCAGCATCGTGGTGGGCACCAGCACCGCGCCGAGCTTGATCCCGGCCAGCATGATCTCCCACAGCTCGACCCGGTTCGGCAGCATCAGCAGCACCCGGTCGCCGCGCCGCACGCCGCACTGGCGCAGGTATTCGGCCACCTGGCAGGAACGCGAGGCCATGTCGGCAAACGAGATCTTGCGCTCGGAGCCATCTTCTTCCACCACCCACAGTGCAGGCGCGTGATTGTCTTTTGCCTGCTGGTCGAAGAAATCGAGCGCCCAGTTGAAGGTGTCGAGCTGGGGCGGCTGGTAGCCGCGATAAGCGGTCTCGTAGTCGAGCCGGTGCTGCTGCAGGAAGTCGCGGGCTTGGACGAAGCGCTGGGTTGGCGTCATGGGATCTCCTGGTCGCTGGGTCATGTGCGGGCGGACGCGGATGGGGCGGTGCCGGCAGGGGTGTCGTGGCTATTCTGCCATTGTTTGGATGGGTGGTGGGAGCATTAGGGGGATTTTGCGGTGCGGGCTTTTGTAGGGGGGCGGCTCCACACGGAACGGCGGCATGCCGCTTCGTGGGCGCCATACAGTTCACTGGATCGTGTGGCCCTGCCCCCCTGCGGGGCAATACGATGCACCTTGTCCGGCAGGTGCTGCGCTCGCAACCCAGTCAATCGCGCCGCAGGGTCGTCACCCGCATCTCGTCGCGCGGCTCCATCATGTCGATCACGCGGCAGTCGCCGCACATGCGCAGGCGGTCAAGGTGGCCGGCGAAGGCAGGGTGGGAACCGAGGCGGCCCAGCATGTTCTCGACCATCTGCAAGGTGCCGAAGGGCTTGTCGCAGCGGATGCAGTGGAAGGGCTGGGTTTCATTGAGCACCACCGGCTGGTTGCGCGTTTCCATGAAGGACAGGCGCGGCGCGAGCGTGATGGCATTTTCCGGGCAGGTGGTGGCGCACAGGCCGCACTGGACGCAGTTCTTCTCGATGAAGCGCAGCAGCGGTGCGCCCTGCCCGTCCTGCAGCGCGCCTGCCGGGCAGGCGCCGACGCAGGACATGCACAGGGTGCAGGCGCTGCGCTTGACCTCGATGGCGCCGAAGGGCGCGCCGGGCGGCAGCGCCACCTGCTCGGGGCGCTGGGGCGCGTGGCGGTGCAGATGGTCGAGCGCGTAGTCGAGCGTGTTGCGCTTGTCGTTGGCCAGGTGGAAGGCGGCCGGCTCGCTCGGGACCAGGCCGCGCGGCGCGTGGCGCAGGGCCAGCGCCAGTTCTTCCGGAGCGTCGACCCGCAGCAGTTGCAGGTGCGGGCCGTCGTAGCCGAGGCCGTCGAGTACGGCCTGGGCGATCTCCATCTGCTGGTCGAGGGCAGCGGTGTATTGGGGCGCCTCGTGGCCCGTCATCAGGACCGAGATGCCGGAGGCGCCATAGGCGATCGCGGCGAACCAGACGTCGATGCCGGTGGACGCAGTGTGCTGCAGCGCCAGCGGGATCACCCGCCCCGGGATCGCATCGCCTATTTGCGCGAGCAGCGCCGCGCCGTGCTCCGGATCATGCAGCAGCAGGACCGGCTGCTGGCCGCCGGCTTCGCGGTAGGAACGCAGGGCCGCCTGGATGCGCTTGCCGGTCAGCGCCGCCGGCGGGAAAGCGTAGCTGATCGCGCCCGTCGGACAGACGGTCGAGCAGGCGCCGCAGCCGGCGCACAGGTAGGGATTGACCTTGATCTTGTCGCCGTCACCAAGAATCGCTGCGGCCGAACAGATGTCGATGCAGGCGGTGCAGCCCTTCTGCCCGTTGCGGCCGTGGGCGCAGATGCGTTCCTTGTACGAGAAATACTTGGGCTTCTCGAATTCGCCGACCATCTCCAGCATGGTGTCGACGGCCTGCTCGCGCGCGGCGTCGTCGTAGCCGGGCGCGTAATAGCCGTTGGGGCGCTGGTGGCTGGGGATCAGGCGGGAGGGGCTGAGATCCAGCACCAGGTCGAAGCGGCCCTGCTCCACGGCTTGGCCCGGCGCCTGCCAGCGCGCCTCGAAGGAGCCGAGCCAGCCGGCCACGGCAACGGTGCGCGCGATGTGCACCGGGTAGGGCCGCAGCGGCATGCTGTCCTGGTTGTCAAGCAGGAGCACGGTGACCGGAAGCATGCCGGCCAGGCGGTCGGCCCAGGGCAGCGCGTTCGCGGCGGAACCCACGACGAGTGTGCGTCCGCTGGAGCGGTAGTCGACGGTAACCGAGGCCTCGAACACGGGAATGGAATCAAGCGCGAGGACGGCGGCGCTGCGCGCCTGGGCATCGCGCCCGTCCTGTACCGGGTCGAGGGGTGGAGTGTCGGTGAAACGGATATTCATGCGATCCCTTGTTCGGTGGTCGGCGGCGCCTCGCCTTCGGCAGCCGCCTTTTCTTCTGCGTCTTTCTGCTGGTCGTCCAGCAGCCGGGCCACCAGGCCCTGCGCATGCTGGAGCGATGCCAGCATGCCAGGTGCCAGCGGCGACGCCTTGTTATAGTCGCTCATGTACACGTCGAGCCCGTCGATGAGATTGAAATGCGGGTCGGCGAACAGGGTCTTCAGGGCCAGGCGCTGCACCGATTTGTCGACGCCCTTGCCGACAAAGGCGGAAAAATCGCCGTCCGGCGTGAGCCGGGCGGCGTCTTCGAGGGTGGGCAGCGGCCGGGGGTGCGTCTGCACCGCGTCCGATGAACCGGATGGCTGGCCTGCCAGTGGTGCGCTGTGCGGTGCCGGTAATCCGGCGCCGTGCGCGGGCGGCGCCGCTGCCGGAGCATGCCCCGCCCCGGGCTCGTCCTCGGGCCCGGTGGACTTCAGGCGCGCCCAGCGCCGGAAGAATCCTTCTTCAGACATTGGCTGCTCCGATCATCCGTGCTGGCGGCCGCGGCGCGGCTTCGGCTGGTAGTGCTGGCGCAGGTATTCCGCCACCCAGGTATAGATCTCGGCCGGCATGGTCACGCCGTCGGCCGCTTCGCCCGAGTCGAACATGCGGGTACCCTCGACATAGCTGACCGAAGCGCGTGCCGGAATGGCTTTGCCTTCCTCCATGCGCCACAGCACGAATACCTTCGATTCGGGTGCGACCATGTTTTCGTAATAGCCGTCGTTTTCGTCGGTGTACAGCTCGAGCTCGAGGCCGGACACCAGGTAGTAGTCACGCTCCGGGCTTTCGCTGAGCACCTGAAGGCGCGGCAGGTTGCCGCGATCCGGCACCACGCCCACCGCGGCCCAGGCCTCGTCGGCCCAGCGGTGCTGGACGGCGCGGCGCTGCATGATGACCGCGATCGGCATCGAACCCATTTTCATTTCTTGTTCGCCGTCGTTGGAGTGCCTTCTTTTTCCACCGCCGGGCCGACGCCTTTCGGCACGGCCCTGGTCTGGTGGGTCTTGACGTCTTCGCTCGGCCGCGCGGTGCCCAGCTTTTCGCTCTTGACCGGGACATTGGCCGCGTTGAGGGCCTGGCGGCTGAGCGGTGCGGCGCCGGTGGCGGGCGCTGCCGCGGCCGTGCCGGGCGCTGCGGTAGAGGGCGCGGCTGCCGGCATGCCGGCGGACGGCGGCGTCACACCCGCGGGAACGCCCGCCGTGGCGGCAGCGCCTGCCGGCGCCGCACCCGGCATGGCCTTGCCGGGCATGTTCACCGGCGTCCCGGCCGCGATGCCAGCCGGAGCGCCGGGCGCCGCGGCAGGCGCGGCGGCGATCGCGACGGGCGGATTGACGCGCCAGCCCTTGGCCGGCGCCTGGGAACGCCAGCGGGTGCTGAGGGCATCCATCGAGGCGGTCAGCGCTGCTTTGTCCTTGGCCAGCTTGGCGTCGGCATCGGCCTTCTTGAGCGCCGCCGCTTCCTGTTGCGCCGGGGTCAGGACGGGCTTGGGCAATCCGGCCCATGCTGGCGTGCTGCAGGCGAGCAGACCCGCGAACGCGGCAATGGCGCCTGCCTTGAAAGAGGATCGTTTCATCATTGCTTGCCTTTCAGCTGGCTCGGCGCGGCCGGCCCCTCGGACGCCGCATTCGAGGCGGGCGCCGACTGTACCGTGCCGGGCGCGGGCGCGGCGGGGCTGGCGTTGTCGCCCGACGGCTTGTTGGTGCCTGCCTGGACGCCCGACGGCGGCGTGACGCCGGTGCTCGGGCCCTGCCCGGTTTCGCGTACCGTGCCGGCCGTCTCGGCGCCGGACGAGGTGCCGCCCGCGCCGCCCGCATGGCCCGGCGTGCCGCCGGCATAGGTGGCATCAGTGACCGGCCTGGTCGTGTTGGCGATGATGGTCCCGGAGGTCAGGCCACCGCTTGTTACTTGGCCCGGGTATTTGGTCTGCTCGATGCCGCCCATGCTGGGGTTGCGGCCACGGTCACAGCCGCTGGCCGACAGCACCAGCGCCGCAACAGCGCAATGCATCAGGATGGTCGTTGGTTTCATGGTCTTCCTTAATGAGCCGGGCCCGGGCGTGGCCTTGGACGCACGGGAGCGCCGCCGTCGGGATGGGCGCCCGGCGCGGTGCCGTTCTTCACCTGTTCGTACCAGAGCGCATGGTGGGCCCGGGCCCATTCCTCGTCCACGGTGCCTTCGCGCATGGCCTTGTAGGCGCCGGGCGTGCCCCAGGTGCCGATGTAGATGTGGCCCATGGCGGCGGCGATGTACAGGGCAGAGCCGGCCACGTGCAGGACGTTGGCGACCTGCAGCACGTAGCGGGTCTGGCCGAAGGTGACGAAGTCGAGCACCAGCCCGGTGATCGACATCAGGATGCCCAGCAGCGTGACGCCAAGCCAGAACCAGGCTTTTTCGCCGGCGTTGAAGAATCCGGCCGGCACGTGCTTGTGCGACACCAGGCCCCCGCCCTGCTTCACCCATTGCCAGTCGTTACGATTGAAGAAATTGCGGCGCAAGAAGGTGATGAACATCAGGATCGAGCACAGGATGAACAGCGGCCCGACGAAGTTGTGCAGGTATTTCGAGATGATCGCCACCCAGGAGAACAAGGCATGCCCCATCCAGGGCAGCATGATCTTCTTGCCGTACATGATGATCAGGCCGGTGACGGCCAGCGCGATGAAGGTATAGGCCGTGGCCCAGTGAACGTGGCGCTCCCAGGCGGTGAAGCGCTGGATACGGCGCCCGGAACCCGGCTCTTCGCGGGCCGGGCCGACCGCCTTGTAGAAGACGAAGATCAGGAAAGGCACGACCAGCAGGATGAAGCCGGCAATGGTCGCGAGCGGCCCGTTGCGCAGGTGGCGCCAGGTATTGCCGCCGCGCTGGACGATGACGTTCGCTTCGGTGGTGCCGTACTGGCCCAGGAAGTGGCGGTCCATGTGCACCCGCCCAGAGGCCGGGTTAGTAAGGCTGGGCTCGCGCACGACCGAATCGCCTTCGATCTGGAGCATGGTCTGCTCCTCGGCATAGGCGGGCTTGGCGTCCTTGTTGGGTACGCCGGCATAGGCTGGCGACAGCATGAGCGTCGCCACCAGAGCGAGCAGCGCGCAGCACGCCTGCAGGGAAAACAGCCTGGCCAGGACAGCATGGATTCGAAGCGGGTTGGCGTGCATCGTCGGCTCCTAGGGATTGGCCCGGTTGTACTCGTTCTGCTTCTGGTTGCGGTTGTTGATGGCCGCCGCCCAGGCCAGCCGGTCGTTGTGGAAACGCACCTGGAAATGCCGGTTGTCGTGCTTGCCGGCGTACTGGCCGCGCAGCCATTCAGGGTGCTGGTCGACTTCGAGGCAGCCGGACAGCAGAATCGGCAGCGCCAGCAGGCAAAGCCTCAATCGCGTAATGGAAGGATTGTTCATTGCGGGAACCCTCCACCGCCGTTCTGGGTGTCTCCGGGCACCTGGTTGCGGCGCGGCAGGTCGCCCTTGGATTGCACCTCGCCGCCGCGTTTCGGGCGGCCATAGGCGATCTTCCAGCCCCACAGTTCCGGGCCGTAGCCGCGCGTCTCGACGCGCTGGCGGTAGATGTCGGCGATCAGGTTGGCCTCGCCCGCCAGCAGCGCCTTGGTGCCGCACATCTCGGCGCAGGCCGGCAGCTTGCCCTCGGCGATACGGTTGCGGCCGTATTTCTTGAATTCGGCTTCCGAGGTGTCCGGTTCCGGGCCGCCGGCGCAGTAGGTGCACTTGTCCATCTTGCCGCGGTGGTTGAACAACCCCGTTTCGGGGAACTGCGGTGCGCCGAAGGGGCAGGCATAGGAGCAGTAGCCGCAGCCGATGCATTGGTCCTTGCTGTGCAGGACGATGCCGTCCTCGGTGTGGTAGATGCAATTGGTCGGGCATACGGCCATGCAGGGCGCGTCGGTGCAGTGCATGCAGGCGATCGACACCGAGCGCTCGCCCGGGATGCCGTCGTTGATCGTCACCACGCGGCGCCGGTTCACGCCCCAGGGCGTTTCGTTTTCGTTCTTGCATGCGGTCACGCAACCATTGCAGTCGATGCAACGCTCGGTATCGCAAATGAATTTCATCCTTGCGGCCATGCCACCCTCCTCAACTCTCTTGGTCCGTCATGCGCTCACTAGGCCCGAACGACCCGGCACAGCGACACCTTGGTTTCCTGCATCATCGTCACGGCGTCGTAACCATAGGTCCAGCCGGTGTTGCAGGCCTCGCCGCGTACGGTCGGGGCGCCGCCCTCGGGGTAGTGGCGCTCCAGGTCTTCGCCCATCCACCAGCCGCCGAAGTGGAATGGCATCCAGACCAGGCCGATCGGCACCCGCTCGGTGACCATCGCCATCATTTTCATGCGCGCCCCGGTGGGCGTCTCGACCCAGACGTAGTCACCGATGCGCGCGTTCATCTGCGCGGCGTCTTTCGGGTTGATCTCGACGAACATGTTTTGCTGGAGCTCGGCCAGCCAGGGGTTGGAGCGGGTTTCCTCGCCGCCGCCCTCGTACTCGACCAGGCGGCCCGAGGTCATGACCATCGGGAAGTCCTTGGAATAGTCCACCGCCTGCACCGATTTATACAGCGTCGGCACGCGCCAGAAATTGGCCTTGTCGTCGTAGGTGGGGTAGGTGGCGACCAGGTCGCGGCGCGGCGAAGCGAGCGGCTCGCGGTGGACCGGCACCGGGTCGGGGAAATTCCACACGTTGCAGCGCGCCCGCGCATTGCCGAAGGGCGCGCAGCCGTGCGAGATGACCACGCGGATGATGCCGCCGGACGCGTCGGTCTTCCAGTTCTTGCCTTCGGCCAGCGCCTGCTCCTGCGGGGTGAGCTCGGCCCACCAGCCCAGCTTTTTCAGGAACACGTGGTCGAACTCGGGGTAGCCGGTGTCGAGCTGGCTGTCCTTGTTGGTGGAGCCGTCGGCCGCCAGCAGCGACACGCCGTTGTGCTCGACGCCCCAGTTGGCGCGGAACGGGAGGCCGCCCTCGGCCACCGACTTGCTGGTGTCGTACAGGATCGGCGTGCCCGGGTGCTTCATTTCCGGCGTGCCCCAGCACGGCCACGGCAGGCCGTAATAGTCGCCCTTGCAGGGACCGTCGTCGGCGCGCATGGTGGTGGGGTTGAAGGTGTGCTTGTTTTCCATGTGGAGCTTGAGGCGCTCCGGCGAGCAGCCCGTGTAGCCGATGGTCCAGCACGAGCGGTTGATCTCGCGCAGGATGTCTTCGATCACCGGGTCGTTCTGCACCACCTTGATGTTGCGGCACAGCTCGTTATGGAAGCCGAGCTTCTTGGCCAGCAAATACATGATCTCGTGGTCGGTCTTGCACTCGAACAGCGGCGCGATGACGCGCTCGCGCCACTGGATCGAGCGGTTCGAGGCCGTGCACGAGCCTTGCGTTTCGAATTGCGAGGCGGCCGGCAGCAGGTAGACGCCGTCGGTGCGGCCGTGCATGGCGGCGGTCATGCTCGGGTAAGGGTCGACCACCACCAGCATGTCGAGCTTTTGCATGGCCGCCTTCATGTCCGGCAGGCGGATCTGGCTGTTCGGGGCATGGCCCCAGTAGAACACGGCGCGCAGGTTGCTCGGCTGGTCGATGAACTGGTTCTGCTCGTTGACCGCGTCGAACCAGCGCGACACCGTGATGCCGGGCTTTTCCATCAGCTCTTTGGAGCCGAAGCGCGACATGATCCAGTTGTAGTCGACGCCCCATGCGGTGGCGAAATGCTTCCAGGCGCCTTCGGCGATGCCGTAATAGCCCGGCAGCGAATCGGCGTTCGGGCCGACGTCGGTGGCGCCCTGCACGTTGTCGTGGCCGCGGTAGATGTTGGCCCCACCGCCCGGCACACCGATATTGCCCAACGCCAACTGCAGGATGGAGAGCGCGCGTACGTTGGCGGTGCCGACGTGGTGCTGGGTGATGCCCATGCACCAGACCACAGAGGACGGCTTGTTCTTGGCCAGCATCTCGGCCGCCATGCGCACCGAGGATTCCGGCACGCCGGTGACGTCGGAGACCTTGTCGGGGGTCCATTTCGCCACCTCTTTGCGGACGTCGTCCATGCCGTAGGTGCGGGCGGCAATGTATTCCTTGTCTTCCCAGCCGTTATTGAAGATGTGCCACAGGATGCCCCAGACCAGCGGGATGTCGGTGCCGGGGCGTACCCGCACGTAGTGGTGGGCAAAACGCGCGGTGCGGGTAAAGCGCGGGTCGACCACGATCATCTTGGCGCCGAGCTCTTTCGCGTGGAGGAAGTGCAGCATCGAGATCGGGTGCGCCTCGGCCGGGTTGGAGCCAATGAACATCACGGCCTTGCTGTAGTGCAGGTCGTTGAACGAATTCGTCATCGCCCCGTAGCCAAAGGTCTGGGCCACGCCCGCGACGGTGGTCGAGTGGCAGATGCGCGCCTGGTGGTCGCAGTTGTTCGAGCCCCAGAAGGCCGCCCACTTGCGCAGCAGGTAGGCCTGCTCGTTGTTGTGCTTGGAGCTGCCGATCACCATCAGGGCATCCGGCCCGGCCTGCTGGCGCAGCTGCAGCAGCTTGTCGCCGATTTCGTTCACGGCCTGGTCCCAGGAGATACGCACGTACTTGCCGCCGACCAGCTTCATTGGATAGCGCAGGCGGTGCTCGCCGAAGCCGTGCTCGCGCACCGAGGCGCCCTTGGCGCAGTGGGCGCCCATGTTGATGGGCGAGTCGAAGGCGGCTTCCTGGCGCACCCAGACGCCGTTGGCCACGACGGCGTCGACCGAGCAGCCCACCGAGCAGTGGGTGCAGATGGTGCGTTTGATTTCGGTGGGCACCTTGGCGCCCGGCACCGGGTCGGCTGCCGTGGCCGGCTCGATGACGTTCAGCGGCAACTGGCGCGCCAACGCGCCGGCACCGGCCGCTACGCCGGCCCCGACCAGGAAGCGGCGCCGTTTAAGTCCGCTGTCGCGGGTGGTCTTCACAAGGGACATGCTGGCTCTCCGGTTGCGCTCGGGTGTGCTATAGGCCTGCTCACCAATAGGCGGCGGTCTGGTAGTAACGACGGATGTGTTCGGTTTCGTGGTAGCCGCGCTTCGCCTCCGGCTCGGGCGCGCTTGGTGCCGCAGCCGGGACTTCGGCGGCGCCCGTGCTGCCGGCGACGACGGCCAGCGCGCCCAGCGGCGCGGCCCTGAGGAAGCTGCGGCGTGCCGGGTCCGGCGCCCCGGCTGCGGCACCGGGCTTCGCTTCCAGCGCGGCGGGCGCCAGTTCCTGCCCTTTGGTTTGCTGTTTCATGGGTGTTGCCTCGTCTTGGTTAATCTGCGACGGCTTCCCCGACCGCAAAGGCTTCGGCTTCGATGTCGAGGAAGGCCCCGGCCAGGCGCGCGACCAGCCGGTAGTAATTGGCGCCTTCGGCGGACGCGATGTCGGCAACGCAGCGCGCATACCAGGGCGCGATGTGGGCCTCGAAAAACTGCTGCTGGCGCGCCACCGGCTGGCGCGCGATGCCGGGCGCGCCGGCAACCAGCACGCGCATGGTCTCGCACAGCGAGCCCATGTGGTCTTCGAACTCGCCCACGCCGCGCACCCGCTGCACGCCGTATTCGGCGAGGTCAGTGCGCAGTTCGGCCAGCGGGGTGTCGTTCATGAAGCCGGACAGGTAGCGCGAGCCATAGGGGTTGACCGGGGGCGTGCCGATGCTGATGAAGAGCGTGTCGAATTCATCGAGCACGGCGGCCGGGTCCATGACGCTGGAGGCGACCGTGAGCTGCTCCCAGGCTTGCTCCAGGGCCGGGTCGCCCCCTTCGGCGCAGATCGGGTCGGCACCGGCCAGGGCATCGAGCAGCGCGGCGTCGGGCGCCCTCAGCAACAGGCGCGCCAGCAGCGCGTACAGGTCGGCGCGCGCCTGGTCCTCGCCGGACAGCGGAAGCGCGATTTCGGTAAACACATCAGCGGACGCCATGGGGGCAGCGGGACGGTCCATGGACGGCACGTCGGGATGGGACACGGTGCTGCTCTCCTGTTAGCAAAGGGTTACGGGAAGTGTAGTCCTCCGTTGCGGCAGGCCGCGCACGGTTGACCATCAGTCCCCCGGCCCATGCTCAGCGCATGCCGAGCGCATGCATGATGATGCGGATGACGTAAGCCACCGCCGCCAGCGCCAGTACCCCGCCGGCCCAGAGCGCCACCATCCAGCCGAGCCGCTGCATCCATTCGCGCCTGCTGACCTTGCGCGGCGCGGCGTTCAAGCCGTCCTCCGGTGCAGCCGGGCCAGGCCCAGTGAGGCCTGGCCCGGCCTGGCGCGGCCCGGCCCGCCCATCAGTGGTACCCCGCATCGGCCTTGACCTTGCCGCGGAAGACCCAGTACGACCAGACCGTATACATCAGGATGATCGGCAGGATGAATAGCGTGCCGACCAGCGCGAAGCCCTGGCTGGCTGGCGGCGACGCGGCTTCCCAGATCGAGATCGCGGGCGGCACGATGTGCGGCCAGATGCTGATCGCCATGCCGCTGTAGCCAAGGAGGATCAGGGCGAGTGCCGCGACGAAGGGCAGGCGGTGCGGCAGGTGGGCGTCCTTCCCGGTGAGCGAGCGCAGCAGCAAGGCGATGAAGACCAGCACCAGCACAGGCACCGGCGCCAGGAACACCATATTCGGGAAGGTGAACCAGCGGTCGGCCACGGCCGGGTCGCGCAGCGGGGTCCAGATGCTGACCACGACGATGGCAGCCAGCAGCGCCAGCGCCAGCGGGCGCGCCACCTGCACCATGCGCGCATGCAGCTCGCCCTCGGTCTTCATGATCAGCCAGGTCGCGCCCAGCAGGGTGTAGGCGATCATCACGCCGAAGCCGGCCAGCAGCGGGAAGGGAGCGATCCAGTCGAGCGGCCCGCCGGCATAGCTGCGGCCCGAGACGGCGATGCCGTCCAGGAAGGCGCCGAGCGAGACGCCCTGGAAGAAGGCGGCCACCACCGAGCCGCCGATGAAGGCCTTGTCCCACAGGTGGCGCTCGTGTTCCTTGGCCTTGAAGCGGAATTCGAAGGCCACGCCCCGGAACACCAGGCCGATGAGCATGAAGACCAGCGGCAGGTAGAGGCCCGAGAGGATGATCGAATAGGCCACCGGGAAGGCCGCCAGCAGCCCTTCCCCGCCCAGCACCAGCCAGGTCTCGTTGCCGTCCCAGACCGGCGCCACGGTATTCATCATGGTGTCGCGGTCGCGCTTTTGCGGCGTGAACGGGAACAGCATGCCGATGCCCAGGTCGAAGCCGTCCAGCAGCACGTACATGAAGACCGCGAAGAAGATGATGACCGCCCAGATGATGGAAGTGTCGATGCCCATGCCTAGCTTCCTTTCGCGACAGCATCGTCATGCGGACGATGCGGGCCGTCCGGACCATCGTCGTCGTCGTTGCCGACGTCCGCCGCCGACATCGGCCGCATCGGCGTGCGCTCTTCGCCCGGCCCGCCCTCGGTCGGGCGCTGCAGCTCGAAGCGCTGCGGGCCCTTGCGGATCATGCGCAGCACGTAGGCGGTGCCGGTTCCGAACACGAAGAAATAGGCGACAATGAAGAGCGCCAGCGTGAGCGCCAGCGGGCCCACGCCGTGCGGCGAGACCGCGTCGGCGGTGCGCAGCACCCCGTACACGACCCAGGGCTGGCGCCCGACCTCGGTGGTGGTCCAGCCGGCCAGGATGGCGACCAGGCCGGCCGGCCCCATCCACAGGGCGAAGCGCAGGAAGGGGCGCTTGCTCCAGATTCGTCCACGCCGCCGCAGCCACAGGCTCCAGGCACCGAGCAGGATCATCAGCATGCCCAGGCCCACCATGATGCGGAAGCTCCAGAACACGATGAGCGAATTGGGCCGCTGCTCGCGCGGGAACTCCTTCAGGCCCGGGATCTGCCCGGCCCAGCTGTGAGTGAGGATCAGGCTGCCCACGTGCGGGATGCCCACGGCATACTTCGTGCGCTCCTGCTCCATGTCGGGTACGCCGAACAGCAGCAGCGGCACCGCCTCGCCCGGTTCGTTCTGCCAGTGCCCTTCCATGGCGGCCAGCTTGGCCGGCTGGTGCTCGAGGGTGTTGAGGCCATGGAAGTCGCCCACCACGGCCTGGATCGGGGCCACGCCCAGGATCATCCACATGGCCATCGACAGCATCTTGCGCACCGCGGGATTGTCCCGCCCCTTGAGCAATTGCCAGGCGCCTGAGGCACCGACGATCAGCGCGGTGCACAGGTAGGCGGCAAGCACCATGTGCACCAGCCGGTAGGGGAAGGACGGGTTGAATACGATCGCCAGCCAGTCGACGGGAACCATGCGCCCGCCTTCGATGGCATAGCCCTGCGGGGTCTGCATCCAGCTGTTGGCGGCCAGGATCCAGGTGGCCGAGATCAGGGTGCCGACCGCCACCGCGCAGGTGGCGGCGAAATGCAGGCCGGGGCCGACCCGGGTCCAGCCGAACAGCATGACGCCGAGGAAACCGGCTTCGAGGAAGAAGGCGGTCAGCACTTCGTAGGCCAGCAGCGGCCCCATGATGCTGCCGGCGAATTCGGATAAATAACTCCAGTTGGTGCCGATCTGGTAGGCCATCACGATGCCCGACACCACCCCCATGCCGAAGGTGACGGCGAAGATCTTGAGCCAGTAATGATAGAGGTCGACGTAGACCTGGCGCGCCGTGCGCAGCCAGCACAGCTCGAGTACGGCAAGGTAACTGGCCAGCCCGATGGTGATTGCCGGAAACAGGATGTGAAAGGACATCGTGAAGGCAAACTGGATACGCGCCAGATCCAAAGCGGACATACCGAACATGCAGGCTCCTCGGTTGGGTCATGCCGGTGGTATTCGTCGGGTGTGTGCAGAATCTAGCATGCCAGGCCGGCACGCACGCTTGCCCCGATGTTTTTTTGATACGCAAGCCATGTGGTTCGGCGCCGGCGCTGTTCCCGGCCGCCGGAATCGGGCGAGCACTGAGGCAGGTTAAGCCGCCGTCGAATGCCGCTTCCGGCTTGCCCGGCCTTGTCTATATTTGTGTGGGCTACAAGCGAGCTCGACACCACAACCACCCCCACACCACCACGCTGCGAGCGTGCAAGGAGACAGGCATGTCGGAAGATGATCGTAACGAAACCCTGATGGCGCCGGCGCAGCAGAGGACGGCCAGGGCCGAGGTTGCCGCAAGCGCGCTGGCGCCGGCACTGAACGGCACCGGCTTTACCTACCGCCACGACTGGGGCGCCCGGCGCGGCCAGTGGCTGCTCCTGCTCGACTGGCCGGACGTGGATCCCCGCTCGCAGGTGTTCGTGGCCATCGGCGAAGGGGTCGCGGGCGGGCCGGACGCCGGCAAGTTCATCGGGGCGGCCCGCTACACCGTGCACAACGTGGCGCCGCGCACGCGGGGCGTGGACATCTGGGTCAACATCGAGTGGGAGGCCGACATCCCGCTGTATGTCGACTACCTGGTGGTCAACCCGGCCGACACCACGGCCCGGACGGTGCAGGTGGTCGTGCAGCGCCACAGCAGCGTGGCCCTGGACGAAGCCGACGCCGACCGCATCCTGGCCGACATGGGCAGCACGCTGCAGAGCCCGGACTCGGCCACGGACGTGGCGACCCGGCTCCAGTTCGTGCGCAACGGCCCGGTGCAGGTGCTGCCGGCACATATCGCCGGGACCATCCAGACCGAAGCCCAGCTGATCGACCTGCTCAATGCGGGCACGGGCGTCAAGATCGTCCAGGCCATCCGCTGGTGCGGCGGCCCCGGCGGGTCGATCATCGGCTGCGCCCCGCTCGGCAGCCCCACGGTGAACGTCACGGCCGTCCGCTTCACCCCCAGCATGGAAGGCATCCTCTGGGTGCACGAGTATGCGCATAACGCCGGCATCGGCCACCGCAGCGACGACCCGCGGGCGGTCATGTACCCGAGCATCGGCCCGGACCATAACGTGATCAACGGCGCCGAGTCCGAGCGCTACCTGGCCGGCCCGCTCACCATCACCGGCACGGTCATGCCGGCGTGCAATTGCGATGGCGAAGGAATTCAGGCGCCGAAGGATGTCCGCGACTTCGTCTCGCGCCACTGGATAGAGGGGATCCCCTACGCGGTCGCCACGCAATACGGCGAGCCCGATGCGAAGGTGCTGCTCGAATGGCTGGCCAACGAGCCCGAGCAGCATGAGGAATTCCTGCCAGAGATCGTTACCACGCTCTGCTTCATCGGCAGCGAACTGGCCGTCAAGCCCCTGGTCGACTTCGTGCACAGCCCCTGGGCCGGCCGGGCCGCCTTCAATGCCAAGAACGCCGCCCTGATCCACCTGGGCGACCTGGCCAACCGGTGCGGCAGCCAGGCTGCGCTGGACTTCCTGACCCTGGTCTCGACCGGCACGGCAGTCGCGAAGGCACTGGCAGCACCCCAGGTCCGCAAGGCGGCGCTGGAGGCGGGTGCCTTGACAGTTGCCGCTCCGACGATCGAAGAGCTGGCGGCAGAACTGGCGGTGTCGGCCACCTTCGGCCTGGCCTTGGCCGGGCGCCCGGACGCCGAGCAGGTCATCGACGGCCTGCAGGATGTGCCGGACGCCTTTGCTTGCGTGAAGCAGGCAGCGGTGGAGGCAGCCAGGCTCTCGCGCACCGTGCGCGCCCAGGGCCAGAAGGAGTACTACCGGATGAAGTCCCTGGGATAAGATCCACTTACGGGCGTCACCCGTGGCACCCAGGCCGCCGGCGCCAGGCTCCGGCGGCCTGGGTGCTGTCCTGCGCCCGCGCGCACCTCGCCTAGAGCTCGATGATCAATTCGGGGCGGAAGGCTTCCTGTTCGCCCTTGCTCAGGTAGCCCAGCGGATTGGCCACCACGCGGCAGGACCAGGGACGGCCGCCCTCCTCGCCCGTCACCACGTAGTCGTTGGCGCAGTGCAGGTGGCCATGCATCCAGACGTCGGCCAGCGGGAACAGCCCGTCGAGCGCATTGCAAAAGCCCGCCGTGCCGGGCGTGAGGCCATAGCGCGGGTCGGCGCTTTGCAGGCTGGGCGCGAAATGGGTGACCGCGACCGTGGCGCCATCGAAGGGGTGGGCCAGGGCAGCGCGCAGCCAGTCCTGGCAGTCGAGGGACATCGCGCGGATGCCTTCGGCCAGCACTTGCGCGCCGTCTTTCAGCGTGGTGTTCTTCGCCAGGTAGTAGTTCGCGGCGCGGAAGGCCTTTTCGCGGCGCTGCAATTGTTTGGTGAGGTCCTGCTCCCGCAGCGCCAGCGCATCGAAGTCGCTCCACAGGGTCGTGCCGATGAAGCGCACCTGCCCGATGGTGATGGTCTCGCGGTCCAGCCATTCGATGCCGAGCTGCTCGCAGGTGGCGCGCAGGCGGGCGTAGGCCTCGTCGAATTCGAGCCCGTCGAACTCGTGGTTGCCGGGGATGTAGAGCACCCGCGCCGGCGTGGCGCCTGGCCGCAGCGGCGAGAATCGTTCCAGCCCGAACTCGCTGGTGGCCAGGCGCGAGCCGGCCTGGTAGGAGCCGATGTCGCCGGCCAGGACGACGACGTCGGTATCGTGGGATATCAAAGGCGCAAAGGCCGGATAGCGTTCGAGGTGCAGGTCGGAGAAAAGCTGGATGCGCATGGTCGGCGCAGTATAGCGGCTTTCGCCAGCTCCCTGCGCCGCCTGCTTCAGAAGGTAATGACAACCGACGGCACGCTGCGCCTGGCGTCGCCGTGGAAGACGGCTTCGATGTTGTTGCCGTCGGGGTCGAGCACGAAGGCCGCGTAATAGCCCGGATGGTAGGGGCGCTCGCCGGGGCCGCCATTGTCCTTCGCGCCGGCGGCCAGGGCCGCGTGATAAAAAGCGTCGACCATCTTGCGGTCGCGCGCCTGGAAGGCCAGGTGATGGCGGCCGGTGGTCACGCCCATCGCCGCCTCGCTGTCGACGCTCGAGACGAACAGTTCGTCGTACCAGAACCAGCCGTCGCCGGTGCCGCCCAGCGGCACGTCCAGCACCTCGAAGACCGCCTGGTAGAAGGCCCGGGAGGCAGGCAAGTCGCGCACCACCAGCTGGACGTGGTCGATCAGGCGCCCGCGATGCAATTCCATTGTTTCCATGCTGCTCTCCTGGAGAAGACGATCTTGAAAAACCTGCACGTGCTTCGGCAAGTGTAGAAGCAAAAGCGGGGTGCGGCAAACGGCGTGCGTGGCGTGTACGGGCAGGTAGGCCGGCAAGCCGGCGATTACTCCTTCGATGCGGCGGGCGCCTGGCCCTGCGCGTCGATCCTCCACGGTCCGGCAAGCCGCCGCTCGACATACGAGAGCCATTTGTCGTTCGGCGACGGCTGGCCGCCGACGACGGCGATGCGCTCGAAGCTGCGCCGGGTCGCGGGCTGGCCGTAGAACGCCAGGTAGCTTTCGCCGACGGTAAATCGCGGATGGATCCGGCAGTCGATAAAGTTCGCCAGGCGTCCCCCGCCGCGGCTCCAGAACGCGCCATCGCTATGGTCGTCCGAATGGCGCGGGTGCTCTTCCGCCGAAGCTCTAGGTGAAAGCATGCTGAATCGCTCCCGCTCCGGCCCGCGCAGGCGCTTGAGAACGACGAAGTCGTACCGGACCATTCCTTGTCCCTCCGCCCTTGCCCCGACCACCGTCGCCACCGATACGTCCACCGCCTGGGCAATCTGTTCGTCCACGCTCATGAATTGGTACGCAGGCGGCGCGTAACAGGCCAGGCACGGGCCGGCGCCGAGCGCGGTCAATACGAGTGCTGCGCAGGCATGCCGGGACATTGGCCGGTTACGCCTTCTTCTGGCGCGCGATCCAGCTATCCACCAGTTCGCCCAGCACGTCCAGCGGCACCGAGCCCGCGCCCAGCACCAGGTCGTGGAAGCCAGGCAGCGAGAACTTCGCGCCCAGTTCCTTCTTGGCCTTTTCGCGCAGCTCGACGATGCGCAGCATGCCGATCATGTAGGCGTTGGCCTGGCCCGGCCAGGCCACGTAGCGCTCGACTTCCTGGGCGCCGATGCCGTAGTCGATGCCTTGCTGGCGGGTCCAGCCCTTCGAATGCAGGCCGGTGTCGACCACCAGGCGGCGCGCGCGGAACAGTTCCGAGCCGAGCGCACCCAGGAGGCCCGGCACGTCGCCTTCGTACCAGCCCTGCTCCACCGCCAGGCGCTCGGTGTACAGCGCCCAGCCCTCGGCGTGGGCGCTGCCGCCACTGAAGATGCGCTGGCTGCGGAATTTCGGGATGCCGGTCAGCTCCTGCTGGATCGCCAGTTGGAAGTGGTGGCCCGGCACCGCTTCGTGGTAGGACAGGCTGCGCATGCGGATCATGTCGAAGGTCGGGCCGCGCATCGGCACCCAGAATATGCCGGGACGGGTACCGTCCGGCGCCGGCATCGAGTAGTGCGCGGCAGCCGACGGTTCGGTCAGGGGGGGCTCGCGGCGCACGTCGACCGGTGCGCGCGGCTTCAGGTTGAACAGCTTGCTGCTCCTGCGTTCGGCGTCCTTCACCATCTCGACATAGCTGGCCAGGATCGCAGGCCGCGGGTCGCCCTCTCCTTTCGGCTGGAAGCGGGCGTCGAGCTGCTTCATGCGCTCTTCGATGTTCCCCTCCGTCAGGCCGAGCGAGCGCAAATGGCGGTCCATCTCGCCTTCGATGCGCGCCACTTCGCGCAGGCCGATCTCGTGGATCTCATTCGGCGCCAGCTTGGTGCTGGTGAAATTCTCGACCGCGCGCGCATACGCCGCGGCGCCGTTCGGCAGGCGCGAGATGCCGGCCACGTCGCCGGTGCGCGGGTGGATTTCGAGCATGAAGTCCTGCACGCGCTTGTAGGCCGGGCGGATGCGCGCCTCCACGATCTGGGCGGCGCGCGCCAGGGCGGCCTTGCGCGCTTCGGGAGTCAAGCCTTCCATTTTCTCGGTGCGCTGCGCCAGCGAGGTGACCAGCACGTTGTCCGCGCTGGCAGGCTTGAGGAAGGTGTCGACCTGGTACTGGGCGCGCTCGAGGATGAAGCGCGGCGGGATCAGGGAGCGGGCGGCGGCCTCGCGCGCACGCGCCAGCGCTTCATCCATGCGGGCGCCGGCCTGCTCCAGGCGGGCCAGGTAGCTGTCGACGTCCTGCGCGTTGCGCAGCGGGTGGGTGGTGGTCATGAAGTTGACCAGGCCGACCTGCACGCCGCTGAACTGCGAGAAGATGAAGGAGTGGTCTTCGAACGGTTTGTTGGCCACCACGTTCTGCAGCGACCAGCGCATGACGGCAGCCGAGACGCGCTGGTTCTCGTCGAGCTGGCCGGCCATCCATTTATCCAGGCGCGCCAGGCCCGCCTTGGCATGCGCCTGCGTCTTCCGGCGCTGCGCTTTTGTCAGCGGCGTCAGCTCGCGATCCAGCCTGGCCTGTTCGGCACCGCTGAAGTATTGCGTGGCCGTTGCGCCCTGCGGATTGAGGCGTACCCAGTCCTCGGCAAATTTGTCGGCCCACATATCGAAGGCCTTGTCCGGCTTGGCGGCCGCGGCCTTGGCGGCGGGCGCGGCCAGGGCGGAGGACGGCAGGCTGGCCACGGCGATCGCGGCGGGGATGAACAGGGCGCCGATGAGGGCGCGCAGGCTGCGCTGGCTTGGGGATGGCATCGTTTGTCTCTTCCTTGTCGTTGATCGTGGATTCTTGCCGTGCTTTTCCGCCGGGGAATCTAACATGGAAAAGAGCAGATCAACAATGTACACGTAGTACGTACAGGTCTGTTGCGCCTGCGCTGGCCCTTGGCTGCCGGGCATCAAGGCCGCCCTGCCGGCCTGGCCTACGATCTTTCCATATCGCAACTACCGGAAAGACCGATGGACACGAGCGCCAGCACGACCGCCGAAGCCGCCGGCGAAGACGCCATCGCCCTGTGGAACCCGATGGCCGCGGCGCTCTGGAGCCTGCTGCTCACGCCCGCCTTCGGTGCCTGGCTGCACGCGCGCAACTGGGAGCGCCTGGGCAACCAGGAAAAAGCCAGGGAAGCCCAGGCCTGGGTGATCGCGATCTGCGTCGTCAACCTGGTCAACCTGATCGTGGTGGCGGTCGCCGCCGCGAGCGGCTCGGATTTCAGCATCCCGTCCTCGGTGAGCCTGGTGCTGCTGGGCGTGTGGTATTGCATGTCGGCCCACGCACAGGTGAAACACGTGGCGCTCCACCATGGCGAAGCCTACGCGCGCCGCACCTGGGGCCTGGCCCTGGTGACCGGCCTGGCGGCGGTGGCCGCCTTCCTGCTGCTGAACATCGTGGTGCTGGCCGCCGTCTCGCCCTAGCCCGCCGGCGGGGCGGTAGTGCCCGGGCCGTGCGCGCGCGCCGGGCATTATCGTTTAGACTCGATAGGGCGCACCTCCTACCTTCCATCGTCGAACGGGAACACGCTTATGCCGCCTCTATCGCCATCGGTATCCGAACAATTGAGCCAGCGCCTGCACCAGGCGCGCGTAGAGCTGCTGGAGTCGCTGCGCGCGCGCACCGGTTCAGCCGACGACGAAGCGCCGGCCATCGGCCCGCTGGCCCACCAGGGCCAGTCCGATGACGCGCCGCAGTCCGAGATGCTCAGCCATAACGAGCAACACCTGGCCGACCACGAATCGGCGCTGCTGCACGAGATCGACGTCGCCATCGGCAAGCTGGAATCGGGTGGGGCCGGGATCTGCGAGTCCTGCGGCTGCGACATCCCGGAAGCGCGCCTGCTGGCCACGCCTACCGTGCGCCTGTGCATCGCCTGCCAGGAACAGCTCGAGAAAGACCAGCACGGCGGCCGCGGCCCGTCGATGTAGGCGCGCCGGCGCCAGGGAATCAGTTTTTCCTCAGGCGCAGCGCGTTGAGCACCACCAGCGCCGAACTGGCGGCCATGCCGAGCCGCTGGCCACGGCCTCGGTGGTGCGGCCGTCGTCACCGCTGAGCAGCACGATGGTCGTGCCGCCCTTGCGGAAGTGCTGCACCACGGCGGGGGCATCGTCGCGCAGCACGTCCTGCAGGTCGAAGCGGGCCAGCCAGGCGCCGGCGCTCTCCAGCTTTGCCTTCGATGCCCTGCCCCACTTCATAGACCAGCTGGCTCGACGCCAGGCCGGGGGCGCCGCTGGCCGCGCGCAGCGCCACGCCGATCGGGTGCGCGTTGTCTGCTCCGAGTGCGGCGGCGATGCGCAGGCAGTGGGCCGCGCCGAGCGGGCCGACCGGGAGGGTCTGGTGCAGCACCGGGCGGCCCAGCGTCAGCGTGCCGGTCTTGTCGAAGACGATGTGGGTGGCGCGCTCGAAGGTCTCGAGCGTGTGCGGCGCCACCGCCGGCACGCCGCCGCGCAGGAGCCGGCCGGTGGCCGCCGCCAGCGCCGCGGGCGTGGCCAGCGACAGCGCGCACGGACAGGACACCACCAGCACTGCGATCGCGGCCTGCCAGATGCAGAATACCGCCGCATCGAGCAGCAGCAGCGCCGGCACGAACCAGACGCTGATCCGGCCGGTCCACTGCGCCGCCATGGGTTTTCCCTGGCCCGCGCTTTCGGCCAGTCCCACCAGCATCGCCAGGGTGCTGTCGCAGGCGTCGGCAGTGAGCCGCACCACGATGGCCTGGGCCACATTGACCGCGCCGCCGGGCAGGTTGTCGCCCGCGCTCTTGCGCTGGGTGCGGCTCCCGCCGGTGAGCAGGGCCAGGTCGATTTCGGTCATGCCTTCCACCACCACGCCGTCGGCCGGCACCGCCTGGCCCGGCTGCACCAGCACCAGGTCGCCCGCCTTCAGGGTTGACGCGGCCACGGTGTCGGTATCGCGCGCGGCCGGGTCGCCGCGCAGGCGCAGGCCGTCGCGGTAGGCGTCCAGCGCCTCGGTCGTGCGGCGCCGTGCATCCTGTTCAGGCGCCCAGGTAGAACGGCAGCGCCGAATAGCACACCACCGGCAGCGCCAGCGCCAGCGGGATCCAGTGCACCAGCGCGACCGCGCCGGCGTTGGTCCGCCCTGCCGCCCCCTCGCCCGCGAGCCAGGCCGGCAGCGCGTACATCATCAGCTGCACCAGCGCCAGGCCGGCCACGACCAGGCGCCGACCCAGCTTGCGCCCGGCGCCTTCCAGGTGCGCTCCATGGCGCCGTTCGTCATAGGGCCAGGCGCCGTAACCGAGCCCGCGCAGCGCGCGCAGCACGGTGCGGATGCCGCAGGCTTCCGGGTCCCAGCGCACCCAGGCGCGGGCGGCGCCGACGTCGACCGCCACCCGCCGCACGCCCGGCACCCCGCGCAGGCGCCGTTCGATCAGCCAGGCGCAGCCCGCCCCGCGCATGCCGTCGACGGTGAAGCTGGCCTGGCCGGCCGGCGGGCGCGCCCGGCTGCGCCCGTCGGCGCCTTCCGCGGCCGCCGTCTCCGGTTCGGCAAGTGCGGCGGCGGCGCTGTGCGCGGCGCCTGCTTGCGCGCCGGGCCGGGCGTGGGCCGGCGCATTGTCCGGTGCGCGCTGCGGGTGCGGGCCGGCGACCGGCAGGCCGAGGCTCGAGGCGCGATGGCACAGTCCCTGGATGGTTTTCATGGCGCCACCATCCCGTGCGGGCCGCGCGCGAGCGGCAGTTCGTTGCGGTCGAGCAGGGCGTAGTAGTCGCCGGGGACGGCCAGGTTGCGGCTACGCAGCGCACCAACCATGCCGATTGCCGCCACGCCGCAGCCGACGATCTGCGCCACCCCATGCAGCGGGATGCCGAACACGGAGGGTGGCGCGCCGGTATCGTGGGGCGCCTGCGCGAGATGGTCGCCCGGCAGGGCGTAGCAGTCGCCGCCGATGTCCACGTAGCCGGCGGCGCGCAGCTGCCCGATGCCCTGCAGGCGCATGCGCTGCGCGAACTCGCCGCTTGCGGCGCCGCCGTGGGGCCGCAGCGCCACCCGGTCCGGGCCGGCCTTGACGATGGTGGCGAGCATGCGGCGCAGCAGATCGGCGCCCTGCCCCGGCAGCCCATAACCGAACGCCACGCGCAGCGAACGGAAGCCAGCGGCGCGCGCGGCCGCGGCGACGCCACGCACGCGCGCCGGCTCTGCGCCATCGTCACGCACGTCGAGGCTGATGCAATTGAATCCCAGGCGACGCAGCTGGGCGATGCGCTTGGGACTGGCGCCGCGCGGGTCTGCCCTCACCTCGAACTCGCCCGCTTCATCGGAAGCGAAACGGAAATGCCGGCGCAGGTGGGCCATCAGGCCGTCCAGCTGGGCAGCGTCCAGGCAGGCCGGCGCGAGGCCGCCGAAACGCAGTTGTGCGACCTCCCCGGTTCCGTCCAGCAGAGCGGCACGCATGGCCGCTTCGCGCTTGAGGTAGGCAAGATAGGTCGCCAGCCCGCCGAAGACCGGGACCGGCATCTCGTCGAAGCACGGGATGTGCAGCTGCAGGGACAGCCGGCGTGCGCAGCTACGGGGCAGGCCGGCGGCCGCTTCCGGGTAAGCGTGATGGCCGGCGGCAGGGGCCGGCGCAAGGTGCGCCGCGGACGGCGAAAGCGGCGTGCGGGCCGCGCCCGCGTAGGTGTCTGCATGCATGAGGTATCGGCTCCAGCGTCCGCCGGTTTGGGCAAGTGCAAACCCGGCGCGGTCATCACGCAGTGTATTGAGCCGCGTCGTTGGAACTATTGACCTGCATCAAATGCCCACGGGAAATTTCATTTCGCCTTGGGCACCCCTGCCGGAGACCCATTTTGCCGCGCCGGGCCCACTCCAGACCAAAGCTTGATCTACGTCAAGATATTGCCACTCGTGTAAGCTCGCGGCATGGATAACATCACCCATTCGCTCGTCGGCCTCGCACTCGGGGAACTGGTGGAACGCGCCCTGCCCGCCCCGCGCGACGCTGCCCACGGCCACCTGCGCCGCCGCGCCCTGCTCGTCACCGGCCTGCTGGCCAGTAATTTTCCCGATCTCGACCTGGCGCTCACGCCGCTGCTGCCGGCGCCGCTCGGCTACCTGGTCCACCACCGCGGCCATACCCACACGCTGCTATATGCGCTGCCGCAGGTGGCGCTGCTGCTGGCCCTGACCTGGCTGCTGTGGCCGGGCGCGCGCCGGCTCCTGCACGCCGACCGTACTGCCCGCCGCGCGGTGCTGGGCACTGCGGCCCTCGGCATGGTGCTGCACCTGGGCTTCGACGCACTGAACGTCTACGGCGTCCATCCTTTCTACCCCTTCGATGCGCGCTGGATCTACGGCGACCTGGTATTCATCGTCGAACCGATGTTCTGGACCGCGCTCGGGTGCGCGCTTGCCTTGTCGGCGCGCACCCGATATCTCGGCCGGCCGGCGCTGGCCATTTTTTCCGCCCTGCCGCTGCTGCTGGCCTGGCTCGGGCTGCTGCAATGGGGTTCGGTGGCCGCTCTTGGGGGCATCATGCTGCTGGTCGGCGCCGCCCACCGCGCCGGGCCGCGTGCGGGCCTGGTGGCGGCGGTGGCCGCCTGCATCGGCTTCGTCGGCATCCAGGCCGTGGCCGGACAGCTGGCGCGCGGCGAGATCCGCGCCGCGCTGGCCCACACCGCACCGGGCAGCCGCGTGCTCGACATCCCGCTGTCCTCGTTCCCGGCCAATCCGCTGTGCTGGTCGTTCGCGACCGTCAGCGAAGGCCCGGTTGCCGGCAGCTATGCGCTGCGGGTCGGCGTACTGAGCCTTGCGCCCGGCATCGCGCCGGTATCGCACTGCCCGGCGCGGTTCGGCGGCCAGCCGAGTGCCACAGCCCCGGACCTCGCCTGGAAGTTCAGCGAGACCGGCAGCCTGGCCGACTTGCGCAGCCTGCAAAAGGCCAACTGCCATCTCGATGCCTGGCTGCGCTTTGCGCGGGTGCCCTCGCTGCTTGGGGGCAGCGCCACCGACCTGCGCTTCGGCGCGCCCGGCCAGCCGAATTTCTCGACCCTGCCGTATGCGCAGACGGCCGGCCGGCCCTGCCCGGCGCCGGTGCCCCGCTGGGGCTATCCGCGCGCCGACCTGCTGGGGCGGACGCACGCCACCCCTTGAGGCAGGGAAGGCTATACTGGGCCCATGGACGACGACCCGCCCCTTCCCGACACCCTCTGCTACTGCTCGTCGCTGCGCCAGGCCTCGCGCTACGTCACGTCTTTCTACGACCAGATGCTGTCCGGCTCCGGGCTGCGCGTGACCCAGTTCGCGATCCTGGCCCGACTGGGGCCGCGTGCCGCCACCGTGACCGGGCTGGCGCAGAGCATGGTGATGGACCGCACCACGCTGGCGCGCAACCTTCAGCCTCTGGTGCGCGAGGAGCTGGTGCGCATCCGTCCCAGCGCACAGGACCGGCGCGAGCGCATCGTCGAACTGACCGATGCCGGCCGCGCCAAGGTCGAGGCCATCCTGCCGGCCTGGCGCCGCGCCCAGGCCCTGTTCGACCAGCAGTTCGGCGCGCAGCAGGGGGCCAGCCTGCTGGCCACGATGCGCGCGGTGGTCGACAGCGGCCTGCACCGGCTCGACGACGATCCCCCCGGCGGCGCCCCAGGCTGATTACTCACCCCGAGTCATCAACCATCGTGCCCATTCATGACGGGCATTCATAAGCCTTAATATTTCTGCCCTGCGTGCGGATGCCTTGCATCCTCTACCATGGTGCGGCGGCGCAACGCGTGCCGGACACGCCGCGGGCGCTGGAAGCCGTCAAGCGAACTGCACGCCGCAGAAATCCGAAACGCGCTATGTTCACGCGATGCCATGGTGTCAACAGCACACGCTTATCCCGAACCATCTCCAGAAAGGAATACCGATGCCCGACTTCGATCCAAACAGGCGGCAGTTGCTCAAGGCCTCGACGGCCGCCGTCGGCGGCGTCGCCGCAGCGTCCGGGTTCGCGCCGCAGGCGGCAGCCGCCCCGGCCCCGTCGGCCCCGGCGGCGCGCACCACGCCCGCATTGATGAGCGTGCTGCTGCGCGTGAACGGCAAGGAGTACCAGCTGATGGTCGATCCGCGCACCACCCTGCTCGACGCCCTGCGCGAGCGGCTGCACCTGACCGGCTCCAAGAAGGGCTGCGACCAGGGTCAGTGCGGCGCCTGCACGGTACTGATCGACGGCCGCCGCACCACCTCCTGCCTGACGCTGGCGGTGATGCAGGAAGGCCACGAGATCACCACCATCGAAGGCCTCGGCACCCCCGGCAGCCTGCACCCGCTGCAGGCCGCCTTCATCAAGCACGACGGTTTCCAGTGCGGCTTCTGCACCCCCGGACAGATCTGCTCGGCCGTGGGCATGCTGGAAGAAGTGCGGGCCGGGATGCCGAGCCATGTGACGACCGACCTGAACGCCAGGACCCAGCCCAGCGACATGGAGTTCCGCGAGCGCATGAGCGGCAATTTGTGCCGCTGCGGCGCCTATTCCAACATCCAGGAAGCGATCGCCGAAGTCGCCGGGATGCCGTCGAGCGCAGCGGGAGCCAGGCGATGAAAGCCTTTACCTATGAACGCGCCAAGACCCCGGCCGGAGCCGCGGCAAGCGCCGCACGCACCCCGGGCGCACGCTTCGTTGCCGGCGGCACCAATTTACTCGACCTGATGAAGCTGCAGATCGAAACTCCCGCCCACCTGATCGACGTCAACGACCTCGCGCTCGACCGCATCGAGCCGCTGGCGAACGGCGGCCTGCGCATCGGCGCCCTGGTGCGCAATTCCGACCTGGCCGCCGACATGCGCGTGCGACGCGACTACGGCGTGCTGGCGCGCGCCCTGCTGGCCGGCGCCTCGGGCCAGCTGCGCAACCAGGCCACCACCGCCGGCAACCTGCTGCAGCGCACCCGCTGCCCCTATTTCTACGACACCAACCAGCCCTGCAACAAGCGCAACCCGGGCAGCGGCTGCAGCGCGATCGGCGGCTTCACCCGCCTGCACGCCATCGTCGGCCAGAGCGATGCGTGCATCGCCACCCATCCGAGCGACATGGCGGTGGCCATGCGGGTGCTCGACGCCCAGGTCGAGACCATCAACCCGGGCGGCGCCACCCGCATCATCCCGATCGCCGATTTCCACCGCCTGCCGGGCAAGACCCCGCACATCGACCACAACCTGCAGCCCGGTGAACTGATCACGGCCGTCACCCTGCCGGCGCCGCTCGGCGGCCTGCAGGTCTACCGCAAGGTGCGCGACCGCGCTTCCTACGCGTTCGCGCTGGTGTCGGTGGCTGCCGTCATGCAGCCGGGCGGCACCGGCCGGGTGGCCCTCGGCGGCGTGGCGCACAAGCCATGGCGCGTGGAAGCTTCAGAGAGCCTGCTCGCGCGCGGCGCCCAGGCCTTTGCCGGCGCGCTGCTGCAGGGCGCACGCACGACCGAAGACAACGCATACAAGCTGCCGCTCGTGGAACGCACGCTGGCGTCCATCATCGCTGACGCAAAAGCCTAGGAAGGACCGCCATGAAATTCAACGAACCCGCAACGACCAACCCGATCGACCAGCTCAAGGTGGTCGGCCAGCCGGTCAGCCGCATCGACGGCCCGCTCAAGACCACGGGTACGGCGCCCTATGCGACGGACCGCCACGACGTGGTGCCGAACCAGGCGCACGGCTATGTGGTCGGCTCGAGCATCCCCAAGGGCCGCATCGTCTCGATCGACGTCGCCGCCGCCAAATCCGCGCCGGGCGTGATCGCCGTCGTCACGGCCGGCAATGCCGGCAAGATCAACAAGGGCAATTTCAATACCGCGATGCTGCTCGCCGGCCCGCGCGTCGAGCACTATCACCAGGCGGTTGCGCTGGTGGTGGCCGACACCTTCGAGCAGGCGCGCGACGCCGCCCACCTGGTGCGCGTGCGCTACGAGCGTGACAAGGGCGTGTTCGACCTGCACGCCGTGAAAAACAAGGCGACCGCACCCAAGGGCGAAGGCGCCGAGAGCAAAGTCGGTAACTTCACCGGCGCCTTTGCCTCGAGCGCGGTGCGGCTGGACGCCGAATACAGCACCGCGCACGAATCGCATTCGATGATGGAGCCGCATGCCAGCATCGCGGCCTGGGATGGCGACGCCCTCACCCTGTGGACCTCGAACCAGATGGTGGCCTGGAGCGTGGGCGACCTGGCCAAGACCCTCGGCATCCCGAAGGCGAAGGTGCGTGTGATGTCGCCGTATATCGGCGGCGGCTTCGGCTCCAAATTGTTCCTGCGCGCCGACGCGGTGCTGGCGGCGCTGGGCGCCAAGGCAGCGGGCCGCCCGGTCAAGGTGACTTTGCAGCGCGCCCTGATCCCGAACAACACCACCCACCGTTCGGCGACTTACCAGCGCATCCGCATCGGCGCCACGCGTGAAGGAAAAATCACCGCCATCGGCCACGAGAGCGCATCGGGGAACCTGGCCAGCGGCAGCCCGGAAAATGCGGCCACCCAGACCCGCTCGCTGTATGCGGGCGAGCACCGCATGACCTCCAACCGGGTGGTCGAGATGGACCTGCCGGAAGCCAATGCGATGCGCGCGCCGGGCGAAGCGCCCGGCATGGCCGCCCTGGAAATCGCGATGGACGAGATGGCGGAAAAGCTCGGCATGGACCCGGTGCAGTTCCGCATCCTGAACGACACCCAGGTGGTGCCGGACAATCCCGAAAAGCCCGCCGGCGCCGACCCGCAGTCGAAAAAGCCCGAAGAAAAGAGCAAGCACAATCCGCATCCGCCATTTTCGAAGCGCCAGTTCGTGCAGTGCCTGCAGACCGGCGCAAAACAGTTCGGCTGGGACAAGCGCTCAAGCCAGCCGGGCAAGGTCCGCGATGGCCGCTGGCTGGTCGGCATGGGCATGGCCTCGGCCTTCCGCGACAACCTGCTCACCAAATCGGCGGCGCGCGTGCGCCTGGACCGGCGCGGCATCCTGACGGTGGAAACCGACATGACCGATATCGGCACCGGCAGCTATACCATCCTGGCGCAGACGGCCAGCGAGACCATGGGCATCCCGATGGACAAGGTAAAAGTGCGGCTGGGTGACTCGAGCTTCCCGGCCTCGTGCGGCTCGGGCGGCCAGTGGGGCGGCAACAATTCGGCGGCCGGCGTCTACGCGGCCTGCATGAAGCTGCGCGAAGCCATCGCCGCCAAGGCGGGCTTCGACCCGGCGCGCGCGATCTTCGCCGATGGCCTGGTGCGATCTGGCGAGCGCAGCCTGCCGCTGTCCGAGGCGGTGGGCGAGCGCGAACTGGTGGCCGAAGACCTGATCGAATACGGCGACATCAACAAGCGCTTCCAGCAATCCACTTTTGGTGCCCACTTCGTGGAAGTGGCGGTCGACAGCGTGACCTGCGAGGTTCGCATCCGCCGCATGCTGGCGGTGTGCGCCGCCGGCCGCATCCTGAACCCGAAGACCGCGCGCAGCCAGGTGATCGGCGCCATGACCATGGGCGCGGGCGCGGCCCTGATGGAAGAGCTGGCGGTGGACAAGCGGCTCGGCTATTTCGTCAACCATGACCTGGCCAGCTACGAGGTGCCGGTCCATGCCGACATCCCGCACCAGGAGGTCATCTTCCTGGACGAGACCGACCCGATGTCCTCGCCGATGAAGGCCAAGGGCATCGCGGAGCTGGGCATTTGCGGGGTCGCGGCGGCGATCGCAAACGCGGTCTACAACGCCACCGGCGTGCGGGTGCGCGAGTATCCGATCACGCTGGACAAGCTGATCGCGAAGATGCCGCTGTCGGTGTAAGCTCACCGGGGCCGGGGTCCTGCCGGCTCCCTTCGCATGTAAGCCGCTGCTGCGGCTTTGCCGCCACGTGCGCAGCCGGCGCGCAAGGCGGAACGCTTTTCTCGCGCTCTCCTTGCCCCCTCGGACCAGGCCGGCGTCCCCAGGGCCGGGTGTCGCCTGGATCATTCTGAATAAGTGATCTGCGGAAACTGATGTTTCGCCCGTTACGGTTTGGAACAATTTCGAATCGTGCAGTCGCGCGGCCGGGCTTACGATAATTGCATGAACTTCAGCTTTTCAACTCCACACAGCGGCGACTGCCTGGTAAAGCTCTGGGCCAGCGGACGTTATGGTTTTTCCCTGCCGAAGAAGGTCGACATCACTGCGCCGGATGGCGTGACTTCGACCTATCTCTATCACAGCCGCAAAGTCGGCCTTGGCGCTGAACTCACCAACCGTACGCTTGTCAGAATCGCGATTGCCCAGTTCCTGCGCGGGCTGCGTGGCGAAGCCGTCGAGATCGAGGACACCGTGGCCCCCTACAAGGGCACCCTGACCCAGATCCGGCCCTTCGCCCCGCCGCCACCGCCGCCCCGGGTGCGGCCGTCGCGGGTCATGCCGCGCACGGCGGCCACGGCGCCCGCAGGCAGCGGGGCCTGTGCAAAGGAAGCGGCATGAGGCGCCGCCTGGCGCGCGGCAGCGCGCGACGCGGCGCAGCAGATGGAACCGGGAATCCAGCATGACACGTCCACGCACCACAAGGTAAGCACCCATGCGAATTTCGTACACTCCTGGCCAGCTTGCCATGCTCATCACCAGGGCTGAACGCCAGCTCGAACAGGTCGTCGCCGACTCGCTCCACCAGAATGGGGGAAGCCGCAACATCGCCCGGTCGGCTCACCATGCGCTGCATGAGACGGTCGTGACCCTGATGCGGCTGTTCCGCGAGCAGGTGCCCGGCGGCGCGGCGGCGGCGACACGCATCGCGCGCGAATATGCGAAGGGCGCCGACGCGCACTCGGGCGGCCCGACCATGGCCTGCGTGCGCACCATTTTGTCGGTGGTGAAGGACGCGCGCGCGAGCTTCCTGCCGGAGCCGGAGCCGGCGGACGCAGGGCTTGCGCGCGACGCCAGCGCCGGCGCCGGCTAGCGCCCTGCCGCCAGGCCGGCCACCTCAAGGACGAACAGCCGGCGACCGTGGTCGGCTGAATCCCCAGCTTCGCACCTGAAGCTGCTCAAGCGCCGGCCGCTTGCAACTGGCGCGCGCGGGTGGTCCCGCCCACGCCCACCGCCGTGGCAATCGCCAGCGCCTGGAACAGCGCCACGCCGGCGAACACCCAGCCCGGCCGCCCCGCATCCATCACCAGCCCGAACAGCAGCGGACCGATCGCCAGCCCGCTGTCCAGTCCCGAATACACGACGCCGTACACGCGCCCGGTGGCACCCTGCGGCGTGGCGGCGCGGATCATCAGGTCGCGCGAGGGCCCGGCCACGCCCGAGCACAGGCCGATCAATCCCATCAGCGGCAGCGCCATCCAGGCCGGCCCCGCGCCAAAGGCCAGCACCAGGGCCAGCAGCGCAGCAAAGCTGAAGGCCAGCGCCACGGTGCGGTCATGGTGTTTCGAGCCCGCGCCGAGGAAGCCGCCCGCCACCATGCCCAGCGCCGAGGCCAGCATGTAGGCGGTATAGGAACTGGTGGCCAGCGCATGCGAGATTCCGTACAGCGATTCCAGGCTGATCGTCGCAAAGCTCTGGATACCGCCGAGGGCGACAGCGGTCAGCAGGAAGAAGCCGAAGCACAGCCACACCGCGCGCAGCTTCAGGAAGGCGAGCGTATTGCCCTGCGTCCCCGCAGCGATGCGCACGATGGGGTCGGGATACAGCACGTGGCGGTTCAGCACCAGCAGCACCAGCACCGCCAGCGGCAGCCCGGCCGCCGCCAGCAGCGCCGTACGCCAGCCCTGGACGGCGGCGATCGAGGTCAGGAAGACCGGCGCCGCGGCCCAGCCGATATTGCCGACGATGCCGTGCACCGAAAAGCCGTGCGCCAGCCGCGCGCCCGATACCCGCTGGTTGAGCAGCGTGTAGTCGGCCGGGTGGAAGATCGCATTGCCGGCGCCGGCAATCAGGGCGCCGGCCACCAGGCCGGCATAGCTGTCCGCGCCCGAGAGCACCACGGCCGACACGCCCAGCATCGAGATCCCGAAGAACAGCACCGCACGGGCGCCGAAGCGGTCCACCACGAAGCCGGCCAGCGCCTGCCCGATGCCCGACACCACGAAGAACATGGTCATCAACAGGCCCAGCTCGGTGTAACTCAGGCTGAAGGCGGGCTTGAGCCAGGGGATCAGCGCAGCCAGGATCAGGTGGTAGAAGTGCGAGGTGCCGTGCGCCAGGCCCACCAGGCCGATCACGCGGGCGTCCTGCCGCAGGGTGTTGTTGTTGTCCATGCCATGCCCTTTATCGAAGATCCCAGTGTAGGCAGAATCGGCGCGTCCGATTTAAGATAGCGTGTCAAGATTTGTCGAGAACCTGCCATGTCGCTGCCCCGTCCGCTGTTACCGCCCATCCCCGGCCCCGGGCCGACCGATACCTGTCCGGTCACCCTGGCCTCGCGCAACCTGCCGGCCGACGTCTCGATCGGCGCCCACAGCCACGAATGGGCGCAGCTGACCTATGCCGCCAACGGCATGCTGCGCGTCAGCGCCGACGGCAGCAGCTGGATCGTGCCGCCGCAGCGCGCGATCTGGATCGCGCCGCATATCGAGCACGAGGTCACGCTGCTGGAGCCAAGCTGCCTGAGCCCCCTGCGCATCCACGCCTCGCGCGCCCTGTTCCCGGGCGAGACCTGCCGCGTGGTGGAAGTGAGCAGCCTGCTGCGCGAACTGCTGGCGGTGATGGCGTCCGGCGCCGAAGCCTTGCCTCCCCAGCGGGCCACCCTGGTCGGGGAGCTGATCCTGGACGAACTGGCGCGCGCGCCGACCCGGCCGATCCGCGTGCCGCTGCCGCGCGACAAGCGGCTGCGGGGCTTGTGCCAGGCGCTCATCGACAAGCCGGGTGACACCCAGACGCTGGGCGACTGGGCCATGGCGGCGGGCGCATCGGAGCGCACCCTGGCGCGCCTGTTCGAGCGCGAACTGGGCATGAGTTTTGGCCAGTGGCGCCAGCAGGTGCGGCTTGCGCACGGGGCTTCCCTGATCGCGCGCGGCCTGCCGCTGTGGCAGGTGGCGCAGCAGCTCGGCTACGCCAGCCAGTCGGCGTTCACGGCGATGTTCAGGAAGACCTTCGGGACCACGCCGTCGGCCTTCTTCGCCGGCGAACAGCGGCGCGGCTAGCAGAACGCGTCAGGACGCCGACGAGGAGGCTTGTGTCTCGACAGCTCGGGCCGAAGCGCCGCAACAGAAGTCAATCTCCCCTAATAGTTTGAACTTTTTCCTTGTTGTTTTTATACCGTCACACGCTAAGCGGTGTTTTTTGTCATGGCATTTGGAGCAGAATCAACCCATCGTGCATGGAATTACGGTTGAGCCCCCGTTTTTTGCTGAGTTTCCGGGGCCGCCCGCAGGGACGATTCCCGACGGCCGGGGTCGCGGCCGGTGCCAGACAATGGAGGACGCTCATGCCCGCCCCATTCAAGCGGCTCACGCTGGTCCAGTTCGCCAATCTGCTCCAGCGTTTCCCCTTCACCCGCAAGATCAACGCCGTCCACATGCACCATACCTGGCGCCCGAACCACAGCCAGTTCAGGGGGCACGAGTCGATCGTCTCGATGTGGACTTACCATACCCAGCACAACAAATGGTCGGACATCGCCCAGCACATCACGATCGACCCGCAAGGCTTGATCTGGCTGGGACGCAACTGGAATGCCGCGCCGGCCAGCGCCACCGGCCAGAACGGCGACCGCCACGCCGGTCCCTTCATGTTCGAGATGATCGGCGACTTCGACAAGGGCTGCGATCCCTTCGACAGCCTGCAGCGCGATACCGTCATCAAGGTGATCGCCCTGGTGCAGAAGCGATTCGGCCTGGCGCCGGGCAGCCTGATGTTCCACAATATGATGTCGAGCAAGTCCTGCCCCGGCAGCAGCATCGACTACCGCGCGATCCTGGCCGACGTCCAGCGCGAGCACGACCAGCCCGAACAATGGGAACCGCGCGGCCGCAGCGCCACCTTCGCCGACGAGGCGATCGACGATCCGGATGCCCGCACCATCGACGAGGCAGTCGAAGACCTCGCCAGGGTGCCGGCATCGCAGCGCGATCCCGAGGATGCCGAGGCCTGCGCCCATGCCCGCGCGGCGCCCGGCATCGACGAGGGCGCCGTGCGCGCCGACCGCCCCATCGAGATCGGCGCCGCGCGCCGGGCCGGCCCCACCCCGGCCCAGCTGGCCGCACTGCGGCCGCACCTGGTCAACCTGACGATGGGCGAACTCTCCGACGAAGGCGAGTACAAGACCTCGCAGGGCGATGTCGATGCGATCTTCGGCGAGCACCTGGAGGCCGCGTTCAGGCGCGCGCAGTCGCTCGAGCTGCCCTTGCGGATCGTGGTCCAGGCCCACGGCGGCCTGGTGAACGAGGCGGCAGGCCTGGCTATCGCCCAGAAGAGCGTGGACTGGTGGATGGCCAACAATATCTACCCGCTTTACTTCGTGTGGGAGACCGGTGCTTTTGAAACCATCGGCCAGCTGCTGCGGCGGGTGCGCGACGGCGCCACCCGGGGCGTGCCGCGCGACGTCTTCGATTTGCTGACCGATCCCCTGATCGAGGAGGGGGTTCGGGCCCTGCAGGGCCAGCACGTCTGGGGCACCATGAAGCTCAGCGCGCAACGCGCTTCGGCCCTGGACGTCATCGGCAATGGCAACGAGGGCGACGGCCGCTTCCAGGGCGGCGCCTGCTATGTCGCGCAAAAGCTGCGCGATTTCTGCAGGCTGCACCGCGAGGGGGTCGAACTGCATGCCGTCGGCCACAGCGCCGGAGCGATCTTCCAGGCCTACTTCATTCCCCGCGTGCTGCAGTTCGGCGCCGGTCCCTTCCAGTCGGTACACCTGATGGCGCCCGCGATCCGCACCGACCTGTTCAAGGCGACGCTGGCGCGTTTCGTCGGGCCCGACAAGCCGGGAGTCAAGCAGCTGACGATGTACACGATGCGCAAGGATTACGAGCGTGACGACAACTGCGCCGGGATCTATCGCAAGTCGCTGCTTTACCTGATCCACCACGCGCTCGAGCCCCAGCGCCGCACCCCCTTGCTGGGACTCGAAGAAAGCCTGCGCGCGGACCGCGAGCTGATCGCGCTGTTCGGCCTGGACGGCAGGCCGCCGCTGGCCGACGTGGTCTGGTCGAAAACCGCGGCGGAACAGGGCCGCAGCGCATCGCGTTCCGGTACCCATGGCGGTTTCGACGACGATCCCGCCACCATGGGCAGCATCGCGCGCCGCATCCTGGCGCGCTCGGACGCCGACCGCATCGTCGAATACCGTCCCGGCCTTGATGGCGGCCGCGGCGCCGATGCCTGGAGCCTGGAAGTCGCGCTGCCGACCGACATCCTGCTGCGCCCCGCCCCGGCACTGGTTGCCGCGGCGGTCCAGGGCGGCCCTGGCCTGGGCGACCGCTATCATGCCGCGGGCGGCAACGGCGGCAACGGCGGTAACGGCGGCAACGGGGACGCCGGCTTCTACCCCGGCGGCGCAGGCGCGCTGCAGGCGTCCGCCATGGGCGGCGGGCGCCGGCGCGCCCTGTGCGTGGGCATCAACCGCTATCCGAGCTATCCGCTCACCGGCTGCCTGGCCGACGTCGAAGCATGGACGCGGACCCTGGGCCGGCTCGGCTTCGAGGACATCGCCACCCTGCTCAACGAGCATGCTACCCACGATGCGATCCTGGAGCAGCTCAGGCAGCTGGTGCAGGGCAGCCGGCCGGGCGACGTCATCGTATTCCAGTATGCCGGGCATGGCACCACGGTGATCGACCTGGGCGGCGACGAGGCAGGCGGCGACACGCCCGCCGACGACGAGGCGATCTGCCCGGTGGACTACGAGACCGGCGCCCTGATCCTCGACGACGACATCGGCCGCATCTTCGACCTGCTGCCCGAAGGGGTCAACCTGACCTGCTTCATGGACTGCTGCCACTCCGGCACGGCCTCGCGCTTCGGGGTCGGCAAGAACCCCAGCAATACCGCCCACGACCCGGGCGACCGCGCGCGCTTCATTGTCGCCGGCCCCGAGTTGCAGAACGCCCACCGGCGCTACCGCGCCGGCGCGCCTCAGGGCCGGACGCTCCCGCGCGGGCCGGCGCGCATGCGCGAGGTCGTGTTCGCCGCCTGCCTGTCGAGCGAAAAGGCCTGGGAAAGCCGTGGCCAGGGAGAATTCACCCTGCGCGCGACCGGGGTGCTGGGGCGCATGGCGGGCAGCCCGGGCAGCATCAGCAACGCCGAGTTCGCGCGCCTGGTCACCCAGGAATTCGGCCCCTCGCCGCGCCAGCAGCCGCGCCTGTACAGCAGCGAAGGGGCGGCGGCATTGGGACTGCTCGCGCCGATGCAGGTACAGGCAGCCATGGGAGCGTCCCGACCGGCATGGAGCGGCGAGGCCCAGCTCCTGATCCAGGGCATGCAGCAGCTGCTCGCGCAATACGGGCCGCCACACTGAAAGGAGACCTTCATGGCCGCGCACGCGCTGCGCTACCGCATCGCCCCGTCGGTGACGCGCCCGATCCCGGCCGCCTACCGGCGGCGGCCGGACGACCCGCAGTTCCGGCCGCTGCGGGTCCTGACCCTTGACCCGACCGCCTCGCGCCTGGAAGGATCGGTCGCCTGCATCGAGGTGCCCTATGAACCGCTTGAGCCGGGCCCGCAGGGACGCCTGTTCAAGGTCGACGGCTACGACTACGGCCAGGCGGTGAGCTACAGGAAGGCCGACCTCGACAACGTGCAGGTGCTGCTCAAGGACGGCTACGATCCCTCGCCCGCCGACCCGCGCTTCCACGAGCAGATGGTGTATGCCGTCTGCAGCAGCGTTTGCGCCAGCTTCCGGGATGCGCTCGGGCGCCAGCTGTCCTGGGGCTTCAGGCCGCGCGGCGAGGACCACCTGCTCTACCTGCGTCCGTTCGCCTTCCGCGAGGCGAACGCTTTCTACGACAAGCTCGAAGGCTGCATCAGCTTCGGGTATGTCCCGATGCCCGGCTCCACCCGCTCGGCGCGCGCGCTGCCCGGCGAGACGGTGTTCGCCTGCCTGTCGCACGACGTGGTCGCGCACGAAATCACGCATGCCCTGCTGGACGGCCTGCGTTCAAATTTCTCCATCCCGACCGGCCCCGACGTGGCGGGCTTCCACGAAGGCTTCTGCGACCTGGTCACGATCTTTCAGCGCATGCGCTACAAGGAGGTGGTCGCGGTCGCCATCCGCAAGTCGCATGGGCTGCTCGACGAGTCCAGCCTCCTGGGCGTGCTGGGCCAGCAGCTCGGCCTGGCCAGCGGCACGCAGTATGTGCGCGACGTCATGGGTGCGCGGGCCTACGATCCGGACGCCGAAGCCCACGATATCGGCGGCGCGCTGGCCGGTGCGGTCTTCGAGGCCTACCTCACCATTTTCCGGCGCAAGACCGAGCGTTTGCGGCGCCTGGCCAGCAACGGCAGCGGCATCCTGCCGCCGGGCGAACTGGCCCACGACCTGGCCGAACTACTGACCGAGGCCGCCACCGAGCTGGCGCGCCAGTTCCAGGCCCTGGTCATCCGCGCGATCGACTACTGCCCGCCGGTCGACATCCACCTGGGCGAATACCTGCGCGCCCTAATCACCGCCGACCACGACCTGGTGCCGATTGACCCCTGGGCCTATCGCGAAGCGCTGGTCGATGCCTTCATGAAGCGCCGCATCTACCCGCAGGACGTCGGCACCCTGTCCGAACATGCCCTGCTGTGGCGCGCGCCGCGGCTCGCGCTCAGTCCCATCGAGGAGCTGGATTTCGCCCACCTGCGCTTCGGCAGCGACCCGGCCTGCCCGGCCGGCGCCCGTGAACTGGAAAGGCAGGCTGCCATACTGGGCGAATTCGCGACCCGGCCCGAGCTCATGCAGGAATTCGGACTGACTCTTGAAGGCGCGCCCGGGCTGGAAGGCGCCAGTGCGGAACTGCCGCAGGTCGCCTCGATCCGGGCCTCGCGCAGGATCGGGCCGGACCGCGAGATCGTGTTCGACCTGGTGGCGGAAATCACCCAGCGCTGCATCGTGCCGGCACGGGGCGGCCAGCCTGCCTACGCGCTGTTCGGGGGCTCGACCGTGATCCTTGGTCCCGACGGCGCCATCCGCTACATCGTGTCCAAGAGCGCGGTCGGCAAGGACCGGCCGGCGCGGCGGCTCGCCTTCATGGCCTCACCGGCGGGCCGGCGCTACTGGAGCCTGGACGGCAACCGCTACCGGATGCGCAGCTCGATGTTTCAGGTACTGCACCAGTAGCAGGCCGCGCCGGGACCGGTGCGGCGCCTGCGGTCAGCGCAGGTCCTCCGTCTCGAAGTAGACGGTGCCGCGCACGGCGACCAGCGCCTTGAGCGCCGCTTCCGGGTTGTCCAGGCCCGCCTTGGGGATGGCGAGCACGTGCGGGGCCGGCGCCGCCAGCGCGACGATGTGGTCGTAGTCGGGGCGGCTGTCGATCTCCTTGACCAGGAAGCTGCCGACTCCCAGGTAGCGCGCTTCGCCAAGGCTGCGCACGGCCGCATCGAGCTGGCGGTAGACCAGCACCCGCTCGACCACGAACTGCGCCTTCGAGTAGGCGCGCTTTCCGTCGCGCTCGAAATGGCCGCTGAACACGTCGGCGCTGAAGCTGCGCAGCGGGGAGGCAGCCTGCGGGTCCAGGCGCGACAGCTCGAAGCGCTCCGGCTCGATCGTCCACAGGTCGGTCTTGCCATGCAGCCGTTCGCGCAGGGAGCGCTCGAGTTGCGGATCGGCCAGGCGCACCCTGAGCACGACCTGGTGGCCGTGGGGGGCGCGGAACAGCGGCAGGTGCGAGACGTAAAGCCCCTCACGGTCGCCGAACAGGGCCATGCCGTGGGTGCCATGGGAATGATCGTGCGCATGCGCGCGCTGCGGCATGCAGGCCAGGACCAGCAGCAATACGGCCAGCAAGGGATGGAACAGGGAGCGTGCGAAGCGCGGGTGGCGGAGCATCATGGAGAGGTGGCAGGCGAACAAGGAAGCGTATTATGCCGCGCCCCCGCCCGGCCGGGGAAAACCGGGCGCGATTTCCCCCGGGCCGGCGCGGCTGGGGCAAGCCGGGCCAGGTTCGGTCTGGCGCCTGGTAAGGTTTCACCATGGTATCGGACGCTCGGCAAGAAACCATTGCGCTAGGATCTGTCTCTTATCAACCCAACAAGGAGACGCGTGATGAGCGGATCGGAAAAAGCCAATATCCAGTCGTGCATCGAAGCCTGCGAGGACGCGCTGCGCGCCTGCCAGGCCTGTGCGGCCGCCGACATACGCGAGGGCAGGAATGACTGCGCACTGATCAACCTCGACTGCGCCGACATCTGCACGGCGACCTTGAACGCGCTGGCCCGGGGTTCGGCCCACCATGGCGATTTCTGCGCCCTGTGCGCCCACATCTGCCGCGCCTGCGCAGCGAAATGCGCGCAGCACGCCGCGATACACCAGCATTGCGCCGACTGCCAGGCCGCCTGCGAGCGCTGCGCCGCCGAGTGCGACAAGCATGCGAAGGAACGGCACATCTGAGCCGCAGCCCGCACGTGCACATAGAGCGCCCGGCAAAGCGCTCACCCCTGCCCGCCAGCATGTGGTGCGCAAAAAAATAGCCCACTCACCGGTGGGCTATTTCACTTCCGGAGGCGAGGACACCGGTGAGTGCGGGACGATGGCCCAGGCCTTCCCGCAATCGGGACAGGACCAGGCTGCACGCTTGCTTACGCTCTCGATCGCCTGGCCATCGACGACGAACCCCATCCATCCCCGTCACATCGTGCCACGACCGTCGTCAAGCAAGCCGGGTTGCGACCTGCAAGTTCGCGTGTAGTGCTTTCGAATACGGGCATGTCGCATGCGCGCGCTTCGTGAGTTGCCGGGCAAGATCGGCATCGATACCAGGCAGCTCGACCAGGAAACGTGCCTGCAGGCGGTAGTCGGCCTCCGGATTGACGCCGAGGTCGACTTCGACCTCGACTGCGGCGTCGGTTGGAAGCGAAAAACCGGCTTCGCGCGCTGCAGCCGTGAGCGCAGCCAGATAGCAAGCGCCCCAACCGGCGGCCAGCAGCTGTTCGGGATTGGTGCCGGGGCCGCGCGAATTGAAATGCGCAAGGGGCACGTCCAGACGGCCGTCCGGGCTGCGCGCCGCGCCGTCGCGACCGCCAGTGACGCGGGTCTTTCCGGTGTAGAGAATGTTGTCGATGCTGCTCATGAAGTGGTCCTTTCGAAGTTTACACGATGCCGATTGCATCGCATGCGACCAATATTAGCGCCTGAAGCGCGAAAGTCAATCGTTTTCTCGGACGCTCGGTCGCTACGCGTTGGTCGGCCGCTGTCGGCGTCTGCAGATCATTCCACTCGCCATGATTGGGAGAAGCGCTCCAGTTGCGCCCGGACGATCAGACACGGCAAGCATCCGGACCAAAGCGGCTCCGCCGTACATCGCGTCCGCTCCCATCGATTCCGCTTGACTTCCCAGTAGCGGCGCGATATCTTCGCGATCTACTATATCGTATGCGATACATTCCACTCCAAATTGCGCTAGCTGAAGGAGCTGTCATGCAATTCCCGCACCAACATCGATCGGCACCCGAGTGTGCCGGTGTTCTATCCCGGCCTTCCAGCCAGTTTCCACGTCTCGCCCAGGCGACCCGTTCCATTTCTTGACGAGGTGTTCAACATGGATCGTCGCCTGATTACCTTAGCTGCCGGCATGTTCGCGGTCGGCACGGACAGCTTCGTCGTTGCCGGCATCCTGCCCCAGATTGCGGGCTCGCTCGGGGTCTCGATTGCGCTCGCCGGACAGATGGTGACCCTGTACGCACTGAGCTATGCGTTGCTCTCGCCCACAGTGGCGGCGTTGGCGGCGCACTGGCCGCGCAAGCGTTTGCTGCTGGCGGGCTTGGCAGTCTTTGTCGTCGGCAACGCAATGACGGCGCTGGCGCCCTCGATCGGATGGGTCCTGGCCAGTCGCGTCATTGCCGGACTTGGCGCAGCGATGTACAGCCCGACCGCCGCCGCGACCGCCGCCGCCCTGGTCGCGCCCGAGCGGCGTGCGAGTGCGCTGGCCATCGTGATCGCCGGCCTGTCGAGTGCCACCGCCCTCGGCGCGCCGCTCGGCACCCTGATCGCGGGACTCGACGACTGGCGCAGTACCATGTGGTTTGTCAGCATCGTCGGCAGTGCCGCCGGCTTCGGTGTCTGGGCCCTGCTGCCCGATATCCCGCCGCTGCCGGCCGCCACCCTGCGCCAGCGCCTGGCACCGCTCAAGGACGCCCGCATCGCGCTGGTGCTGCTGACGACCCTGGTCGCGTATGCCGGCGCGTTCTCGGTCTACACCTACATCGGCGTGATTTTCGACCGCGTCACCGGCGGCGCGCCGGAAGTGCTGGCCGGCCTGCTGCTGCTCTGGGGCCTCGCCGCCACCATCGGCAACCTGGCAGCCGGACGCCTGACCGACCGCCTCGGCAGCCGCCGCATCATCTTCGGCGCCCTGCTGCTCGGCGCTGCCAACTTCGCCCTCACGCCCTGGACGTCGGCCCATCCGTGGAGCGCGGCGCCGGCGATTGTGGTCTGGGCCTTGTGCGGCTGGGGCCTACTGGTGCCGCAGCAGCACCGCTTGATCGGCCTGGCGCCGGCGGCCGCGCCCTTGCTGATGGGCCTGAACTCCGCCGCGCTGTACGCAGGCGTATCCTCGGCGGGCGTGCTGGGCGCCGCCGGCATCTTCCTGCTCGATCGCCACGACGTGGGCCTGCTGGCCGGAGCGCTGACGACGCTGGCTCTCGGCATCGCAGTCCTGGCGGACCGCCTGATCCGGGCCTCCGGCGAGCGCCAGTCCGGCAGCGGCGCACAGCTCACTGCCAAGGCAGGCTGAGACATGAATCAGATCCTGAAAAAATCGGGCGCGACATATAATGTGGGCGTACCCATTGCAAGCAAGGAGAGCATCGATGAAAGCGACCGCACGCGTGAAACCCGGGGATCCGGGCGTCAAGAGGCTGGACGAGTTCCTGTGCTTCGCCATTTACTCGACCAACCTGGCGCTCGGCAAGGCCTACAAGCCGATCCTCGAGGAGCTCGGGCTGACCTACACCCAGTACATCTCCATCATCGCGCTGTGGGAAGAGGACGACCAGACGGTGACCAGCCTGGGCGAAAAACTGTTCCTGGAGTCGAACACCCTCACCCCGATCCTGAAAAAGCTGGAGGCGATGGGGTACGTGCGGCGCCGCCGCGACCCGAAGGACGAGCGCCAGGTGCGCATCGGGCTGACCGAGGCCGGCCACCGGCTGCGCCTGAGCGCTCTGGGCAAGGGCGTCGTTTCGGAAGCGCGCCTCACCCCCGAACAATCGGCGGAGCTGCACCAGATACTCGTCGGCTTGCGCGCGAACCTGCTGGACAACGCCCGAAGGCACGAGAAGAAGCCGGACGCGGAGTAAGCGGACAAGGCGCGGGCCGTCCGGCAAAGGCGGCGGCTTCCGGCCCGGGAGGCCGCCATGCGTGACACCGACCACGTGCTGGTGGTGGACGACGACCGCGGCATCCGCGAACTGATCTGCGCCTACCTCGAAAAGCAGGGCTTGCACGCCACCGCGGTCGCCGATGGACGCGAGATGCGCGCGGCGCTGCAGCGTTTCACCCCGGACGCCGTCGTCCTCGACGTGATGCTGCCCGGCGACGACGGCCTGGTGCTGTGCCGCGAGCTCCGCAGCGGCAAGCACCGGGCGGTACCGATCCTGATGCTGACCGCGCGCGACGAGGAATTCGACCGCGTGGTCGGCCTGGAGCTGGGCGCCGACGACTACATGCCCAAGCCGTTCTCGGCGCGCGAACTGCTGGCGCGTATCCGCGCGGTGCTGCGCCGCACGCGGATGCTGCCGCCAAACATGCAGCTGACCCAGGCAGCCACCCTGATCGGCTTCGGCGAATGGCGGGTCGACACCGTGGCGCGCCACCTGCTCGACGCCGACGGGGTCGCCGTGCCGGTCAGTGGCGCCGAGTACCGGCTGTTGCGCGTCTTCCTCGACCATCCGCAACGCGTGCTGACCCGCGACCAGCTGCTCGAACTGACCCACGGCCACGATGCCGACCAGTTCGACCGCTCGATCGACATCCTGGTCAGCCGCCTGCGCCAGCGCCTCCGGGACAACGTGCGCGAGCCGCGCTACATCAAGACCTTGCGCAACGAAGGCTATATTTTCGCCCGCGCGGTCGAGCTGCTCGAGAGCGCCTCGTGAAACCCGTGCGTGCGCTGCTGCATCGCCTGGCGCCGCCGAGCCTGTTCGCGCGCCTGATGCTGATCCTGCTGGCCGGGCTTACCGCCGCCCAGCTGCTCTCGGCGACGCTGACCATCGACGAACGCGACGACGTCAACATGGGCGCCATGATCGACACCGTCGAAGTCGACCTGCGCGCCGCCGTGGCCCTGCTCGACCGCTTGCCGCGCGCAGAACGCGCCGACTGGTTGCCGCGCCTTGAACGCAGCGGCTACCTCTTCATCGCCGGCAGCGGCAGCGCCGGCCCGCCGGTACAGGCCGAGCTCTCCACCCGCCTGCTGCGCTCGGCCACACGCGCGCTGGCGCCCACCTATTTCTTCAGCGCGAACGCGCTCTCCGGTACACGCGAGCGTTTCCAGATCCACCTGCGCCTGAGCGACGGCGACCGGATCACGATCGAGTTCCGACCGCGTTCCGGGTTGCCGCTCTCGCCCTGGCTGCCCTACGTGCTGGGCGCGCAGCTGGCCCTGGTGGCGCTGAGCTGCTGGCTCGCGGTGCGCCTGGCCACCGCGCCCCTGCGTACCCTGGCCAAGGCGGCCGACGCACTCGGGCCGGACCTGCACCCCGCCGAGATACCGGAGCACGGTCCGTCCGAAGTGGTCCGGGCCACCCGTGCCCTGAATGCGATGCAGCGCCGCATCGCCGGCTACGTCGACGAGCGGCTGCGCATCCTGGCCGCGATCTCTCACGACCTGCAGACCCCGATAACCCGGATGCGCCTGCGCATCGACCTGCTGGACGACCCGGCGCTGGAGCAAAGGCTGGGCGCCGACCTGAGCGAACTGCAGGCACTGGTGCGCGAAGGTCTCGATTATGCCCGCGCGATGCACGGTCGGCCGGAAGCGGCCGCTCCGCTCGATATCGCCAACCAGCTTGACAGCATCGCGCTCGACTACCGCGACGGCGGCGCGGCCGTACGCTTCGCCGGCGCGGCCAGCGCCGTCGTCCACACCCGGCCGCGGGCGCTGCGGCGGATCGTCTGCAACCTGGTCGACAATGCCCTCAAATACGCCGGCGACGCCGAACTGGTGCTCGACTGTTCTGAGCCGGCAGCGCCCGTGATTTGGGTGCGTGACAGCGGACCCGGCATACCGGAGGACCGGCTGGAAGCGGTGTTCGAGCCCTTCTACCGGCTCGAAAGCTCGCGCAACCGCGACACCGGCGGCACCGGGCTCGGACTGGCGATCGCGCGCCAGCTGGCCGCCGCGCTGCCGGCGGCGCTGACGCTGCACAATCGTCCCGAAGGCGGGCTCGAAGCCCGCCTAGCGCTGCGCGCCAGCTGACGCGCGCACTCCGGCGGCCAGGCCGGCCGCCGGCTATTTTTTCCCATTTGCTTCCCGCATTTTTTTCCGGTTTTGTTTCGGAATGTTTCCGGCCCCGGTGCCGAAACAAAACCCGCCTTTCCCGACATGCAGCGGAGATTCCGGGGACATATCGGAGCGGTCTAATGCTTCCATCGCGACGCTGTCGCACATTACCGGAGAATCACCGTGCACAAGACCCCTGCCACCCTCTTCCTGCTTGCGCTCGCCTTGTGCGGCACAGTCCAGGCCGCCCCGGACGTGGCAGCCAGCACGGACCTCGGCCCGGTCGGCCTCGCCACCAAGGCCGAGCGCACACTCGAAGTAGAGGCCAATACCCGCTACCTGAACGTCAGGAACGGCGAAACCGTCAACATCCGACAGGGCGAACGCAGCGTCATCTGGTCGGTCCAGGTCGCTCCCAACGTCAACGTGGTTCCCCTGTCACGCATCCTGCCACCCGACCGCGAAGGCCCCGACGTGCTGGTCTACATCGCGCCCGGCCTGCAGTACCTGGATTTCTGACGCTGGCGTCCGCTATACACCGACAACGTCCGATACCACCCAACCCCTACCACCAGGAGAACCACCATGATTGCCACCCGAGCCGCCTTTGCCGCCGCTTTTGCACTGAGCCTGTGCGCAGGCAGCAGCCTTGCCGCCGACGCCAGGAAACCGATGGAGAAATGCTACGGTGTGTCGCTCGCCGGCCACAACGACTGTGCCGCGGGCGAAGGCAGCTCCTGCGCCGCCACCTCGGTCACCGATTACCAGGGAGACGCCTGGACCCTGGTCGAGAAAGGCACCTGCACCACCATCAAGACCCCCAAGGGCTACGGCTCGCTGACCCCGCGCAAGTAAGCCGAAGGAAACCGCCATGAAATCCTTCGGACCCTTCCTGCTTGCCGCAGCCGCGCTGGCGCCCGCCCTGGTCCAGGCTGCGCCGGGCGACACCAGGAATATCGTCATCGTCCCCGGCGCCTTCATCGACGGCTCGAGCTGGCATGTTGTGCACGACATCCTCAAGAACAAGGGATACAAGGTGACGGTCGTCCCGGCCGCCCACGACTCTCTCGAAGCCGATATCGCGCTCACGCGGCGCGTGCTGTTCAACCAGTTCGGCAAGGTGGTGCTGGTCGGCGGTGGCTTCGGCGGCGCGGTAATCGGACACGCCGGCGGGGGCGCCAAGGTCAAGGCCCTGGTATACGTGGCCGCCCTGGTGCCGGAGGTCGGCGAGAACAGCGGCCAGCTGCTGGATGCGATCCCGGCCGCCGCGAGCGCCGCCAGGGCCGATTGGGCCGGCTATTACTGGGCCGACCGCGACGCCTTCCACCAGAACTTCGCAGCCGACCTGACGCCGAATCGGGCCGCTTTCCTGGCCGCGTCGCAGCCGCCGACTACCCTGGCCTTCTACTACGCGCCGGCCTACGAGGCCGTGTGGCGCCACAAGCCCAGCTACGCGATCGTCGCGACGAAGGACCGTTTCCTGCACCCGGATACGCAACGCATGATGTACCGCCGCGCGAACGCGAAGACCGTCGAGATCGCTTCCAGCCATGCGGTGCACATGTCGAACCCGGAAAAAGTGGCCGCACTGATCGAGCGGGCCGCGATCGACAACCTGTGAATTTTTTACGGCGCGCCCGCCGGGCACAGCCAACCACTCCCACCTCAAGGAAAACACCATGACTATTCGCACCTCATCCCGCGTCGGCAAAGCGGGCGCCGTCGCCCTGCTGGCACTGGCCGCCCTTGGCATGTCCAATCCGTCGATCTCGGCGGAAAAAGAAAAACCGGGCCGCTGCTACGGCATCAACAACTGCAAGGGCGAAAGCCTGTGCGCTACCGCCAAGAACGACTGCAAGGGCCTGAACGAATGCAAGGGCCAGGGCGTGGTGGTCAAGACGCCGACCGAGTGCAAGGCACTGGGCGGCACGCTGACCGAGAAGGAATAAGCAGGCGCTGTCCGTCCGGTTACCGGGCGGAGCGCCCCCAGGCACACTTTTGCGAGGCCTCCATGCCGGCATTTCCTTCCCCTCCCGTGTTCTCCGGTTTCGGCCTCGGGCTGCGCCGCGAACACTACCCGGACTTCCTGAGCAACCGCGTCGCGGTCGACTTCGTCGAAGTCATCTCCGAAAATTTCATGGTCGACGGCGGCCAGCCGCGCCACATCCTGCGCCAGGTGCGCGAACGCCATCCGGTGGTGCTGCACGGCGTGTCGATGTCGGTCGGCTCCAGTGACGGCCTGCGCCCGGCCTACCTGAAGCGCCTGCGCGCCCTGGTCGACGAGATCGAGCCGCTGTACGTGTCGGACCACCTGAGCTGGTCCCGCATCGACGGCTTCAACTCGCATGACCTGCTGCCGCTGCCTTATAGCGAAGAAGCGCTCCATGTGGTGTGCGCCAACATCGCGACGGCCCAGGATGCGCTGGGACGCAGCATGCTGTTCGAGAATCCGTCGAGCTACCTGCAATTTCCGGGCACGATGACGGAATGGGAATTCATCGCCGAGATGTGCAGGCGCACCGGCTGCGGCCTGCTGCTGGACGTGAACAACGTCTACGTCAGCGCCGTCAACCATGGCCTCGATCCGCTCGCCTTCATCGACGGCATCCCGGCCGCCAGCGTGCGCCAGATTCACCTGGCAGGGCACAGCCGCAATGGCGACCTGCTGGTAGATACCCACGACGCCCCGGTGCCCGACCCCGTATGGGTGCTGTACGCCGAGGCGCGGGCACGCTGCGGCCCGGTCGCCACCATGATCGAACGCGATGCGGACATCCCGCCACTGTCCGAGCTGCTGGCGGAGCTCGCGCTCGCGCGTGGCCTGGCACGCAAGCCGCTGCTGACAAGGGAGGCCGCGTGATGCTGGCCGACCTCCAACGCGACTTCCGCCTGTGGCTGGTCAGCGGCGCCGTGCATGCCGCGGCGCGCCTGCCGGCAGCGCACGGCGCCGGCCTGGCGGTCTACCAAAACACGTATCGCGCCCAGCTGGTGGGTTGCCTGGAGGCGTCCTATCCGCTGCTGCGGGTCCGCATGGGCGAGCAAGCCTTCCTGCATGCAGCGGTCAAGCACATCAATGCGTTTGCGCCGCACGACTGGACGCTCGACGCCTACGCCAACCACTTCGGCGCCACCCTCGAGACGCTGTTCCCCGACAACCCCGACCTGCACGAACTGGCCTGGATCGAACTTGCTCTCGGTTCCGCATTCGTCGCCGCCGATTCTGCAGCGCTCGGACCGGCGGAACTGGCCGGCGTCGACTGGGACAAGGCATGCCTGACACTGACCCCGAGCCTGCGCCTGGCGCGCGCCCGCACCAATGCAGCGCAGGTCTGGCGCGCCCTGTCGGACGGCGATGGCGCGGCCGCTGCGCCCGAGGCGCTCATGCTGCCCGAACCCGGGGCGCTGGTGGTCTGGCGCAGCGGCTACGTGTCCTGCCTGCGCAGCACCGACACCGTGGAGGCCGACGCCCTGGAGGCGCTCGCCGGGGACGGCAGCTTCGCCAGGCTGTGCGAGCTGATGGCTGAACGCCTGGGCGAGGAAGCGGGGATCGCCCGCGCCGGCGCCCTGCTGGCCGACTGGATCAGCGCCGGACTGGTGGCGAGCGCCGGTCTCGCATCGACATCGAGGAGCATGGAATGACCGATTCTTGCGCATCCCGGCGCGCCTTCCTGCGCTACACGGGCTGCCTCGCCGGCCTGTCCCTGCCTGCACTGCGCGCCCATGCCGGCGCCGGGCCCAGGGGCGGCGCCATGGTGGCCAGCGAACGCATTTCGACGGACGTGCTGGACATCGCCTATTTCGCCGCCGGTCCCGAACACGGGCGGCCAGTGGTGCTGGCGCACGACTTCGGCTACGGTATCGACAGCTTCGCCAGGACCGCGCCGCTGCTGGCGGCGGCCGGACTGCGGGTGCTGGTGCCGCAGTTGCGCGGCCATGGCGCTACAAGCTTCCACGACGGGGCGACGCCGCGCTCCGGCCAGCAGGCGGCGCTCGGCAAGGACCTGATCGACTTCATCGATGCGCTGCACATCCCTGAAGCCGTGTTCGCCGGCTTCGGCTGGGGCGCCCATGCGGTCCGGGCCGCGTCGAAGGTGCGCCCGACGCGCTGCGTCGGCCTGGTGCTGGCCGGCGCCGGACGCATCGATGAAGCGGGTCCGCTCGAACGCTACCTGTACGCCAGCGGCGCCGGCCGGCGCGCCCTCTCGGCGAAACGGCGCGCACTGGCACGCTCGGCCTGGCGGCGGCTTTCTCCGCATGCCCCGTTCGACGCGCCCATGTTCGGCCGGATCGCGTCCAGCCTGGACAATCCGGACTACGTGGCGGTCCTTGCGCACGCCTGGCTGTCGCGCCATGCGCCGGCGAATCCGGAGGCGGCAGCCGACCCGCGCTACGCCGCCCTGGAGAAGAAATTCACGCATCCGCCAGACACGTCCACTACGGCGATCACGCTGGCCGGCGGCGCCAGCGGCGCACCACCCGCACCCGCCATCACCTTTGGCGGCCCGCACATCCAGCGCGTCTTGCCCGGGGTGGGCCACCACCTGCCCTTCGAGGCGCCCCATGCCTTCGCCGATGCCGCATTGGAGCTGGTCCGCATCGGACGCTGGCGCACCTGAACACGCACCTGAACACGCACCCGCGGGCCCAAGCCCGGGCGGCCCGTACACCCCACCCACAAGGAAACTGACCCATGAGCAGCAAACTACCGACCCTCGCCCCCGTCCACACGATACGCGCCGACAGCTCCAGGCGCGGCATCAGTGGCCCCGGCCAGCCGATGCCGGACCCACTGGCCGGCATCGGCCACGTCGTCCGCCAGAAATACGCACCGTGACCCCGGCCATGCATACCATCGGTACGATTTCCCAACCCGCGGGTCTGGCCGGCAAGGCCTCTCGCCTGCTGCCTCCTTCACTCCTGCTACTGCTCGCACGCACCGCGGCCGCCTCGATCTTCTTCCTGTCCGGACGCACCAAGGTCGAAGGCCTGTTCACCATCAAGGATTCCACCTACCAGCTGTTCGAGTACGAGTACGCGCTCCCGCTGATTCCGCCAGACACTGCGGCCCAGTTGGCGACCGTTTCCGAACACCTGTTCCCCCTGCTGCTGCTGTTCGGCCTGTCCACCCGCCTGTCCGCGCTGGCCCTGCTGGCAATGACGGGCGTGATCCAGCTGTTCGTTTACCCGGCGGCCTGGCCCACCCACCTGAGCTGGGCGGCCTTGCTGCTGCCGCTGCTGGCGCGCGGGCCAGGCGCAATCTCGCTCGACCACGTGCTGCGGCCGGTGCCAGTGCCGGCGAACCAGCGCAGGAGTGCGCGATGAGCCAGCTACCGTTTATGCACCATGGCGTGCGCCGCAACATTGGCCGCAGCTGGACCGCCGGACTGGTAATGGCCATCTCCGGGCTGGCGCAGGCCGGGGAAGGGCTGTGCAGCGGCGGGCAGTGCGGCGCCACCGGCGTCTCTCCCGCTTTGCTGCGCAAGGCCGTGCGCGGCGCCGGGCCGGACGCGCCGCTAACGCCGCATCCCGGAACACCCCTGTTGCAGGCGGCGGGCGCCGCATCCGCTGCGGCCGCTGCGTGGGAGCGCCGCTTCCGCGCGGCGGAAGGGCGTGAAGCCTATGACTGCGCGCTGAGCTTCGGCGTCGGCGCCAGCCTGGGCGCCGAAAGCTTCATCGCCACACGCCTGCTCGGACGCACACGGGTCTGGCGCGACGGCGCCGACCGCTAGCAACGAAAAAAAACGGCGGCGATCCGCGATCGCCGCCGTTTCTCCGTGCGAGGCCGGCCTACTGGCCCAGTTCGCACAGCCCCGGATGATCATCCGGACACCCACCCGGGCAGGACTGCGCGTGTTCCAACCGCCTTCGGCCAGGCGGACCTGGATCAGCCGAAGGTGAAGGCATAGGCCTCGGCGCCGCGGTCGAGAAAACGGATCTCGAAGCGGCGCTGGCCTACCGCGCCGGTCTGGCGCACCAGCTGGTACAGGCGGGTGGCGTCGATCACGCCCTCGCCGGCGGCGTTGATGTCGCTGCCGTGGTCGGCGCCGGGCGGTTTGCCGTCGAGCGTGACCCGCACGCGGACCTTGGTCCCGGCCAGGCCCGGCCCAAGCACAAGGTGCAGGTCGCGCGCGCTGAACTGGTAGGCGATACCGGCGCCGGCATCGACCGCCTGCGCGCCCTCCGCGCCCACCGTCCAGCGGCCGGACAGTCCCCATCCATTCAGGCCCAGCCGGCCTACCGTATAGGACTGCGGCGCATCAGGGCGCATTCGCTCGGGCGAGCGGAAATTGAAGGCCTTGCGGTAGCCGACATAGGTTTCCTCGGATCCGACCTGGCTGGCGTTGGACGCCATATGCTCGGCGCCGGGCTTCGGATCCACCAGGCTGGTGTCTGCCAGGGGCGCGCCGCGGTTCTCGGCCAGCAGCGACTGGATGGCGCGCTCCATCTTCTCGTAATCGCCTTCGCCGAACTGGTGGTAGCGGATCCGTCCGGCGCCATCGACCAGGTAGTAAGCCGGCCAGTAGCGGTTGCCCCAGGCGCGCCAGATGTGGTGGCTGCTGTCGACCGCCACCGGGAAGTCGATGCCGAAGCGCCCTACCGCCGCGTTCACGTTCGTCAGGTCCTGCTCGAAACGGAACTCGGGCGTGTGCACGCCGACCACGGCCAGGCCCTGGTCGCGATACTTGTTCGCCCAGGCACGCGAATACGGCATGGCGCGGATGCAGTTGATGCACGAGTAGGTCCAGAAGTTGACCAGCACCACCTTGCCGCGCAGTTGCGCGGCGCCCAAGGGCGCGGAGTTGAGCCAGGTGGTGGCGCCGTCGAAGCCGGGGGCCGCCCCCTCGACCTGGAGGGTGCTGCGGCTGGCGGCGGCGCTGGCGTCCACGCTACCGCCCGCCGTCAGCGCGGCCAGGGCGCAGGCGGCGGCGAGCGCCCCGGCGAGCGCCGGGATGTGTCGTTTCATGTTGGGCTCCCTGCGCGGCGCTTAGTTCGCCGACTTGTCGAGGACCAGCACCGGCTTGCCCTTGTCGACTACATAGGTCGCCAGTTCCGACGCGATGCCGCCGCCGAGGTTGCGGGCCGAGTGGACGGCGCCAGCCGGAATGTACAAGGATTCGCCGGCCTTCAGGGCGATTTTCTTGCCGTTCATCTCATATTCGATCGTGCCCTCCAGCACGTAAGCGATTTCCACGCCCGGATGCGAATGCTTCGGGAAGGCCACGTGCGGCCCGAAGTCGACCTTCACCTGGATTGCCTCGCGGCCGCCGTCGAAGTCGTGGCGCACTGCTTCGGTGCGTCCGATGCCGTTGGCGTCGAGCTTCTGCGCCGTTGCCGCGGCCGGCCAAGCCGCAGCCGCCGCCAGTGCCAGCGCCATGGCGCCGCTGAGTCCGTATACTTTCATGTGAATTCCCCTTGTGAGTGCCGCTGCGCCGCGCCGGGATGGCTTCGTGGTCGTTTCAGAGGCAAACCCATTACACCGTGCGCCGGTGTCGGCGGCATGTCGGGATTGTGTCAGCCAAGCGATCGTATGTGTCCGCACGCCCTGTGGAAACAATCCGCAACAATCGCGCCCCTGCGCGCGCCCCGGAAATCGTGAATTCCCGCAAAGCGGTGAATGCCATGTTCACCCTCGAACGCAGCGTCCGGTCCCGATGCCGACTACGAGGAACCGGCGCGCCATTATTCGCCGAAAGAGATGACCGACCCCGGCTTGGCGATTGGCGCCATCGCCGTGTGGAACCGCATTGCGATCGGCTTTCGCAAGACGCCTGCGGCCTGACACGCAGCGCGTAGCGTATCTAGTTGATCCGCCACGCCGTCCTCCAGTCGGAAAACTGCGTTGCCGGCATGGGTTTTGCCACGAAATAGCCCTGTGCCATATCGCATCCTTGCGCTTCCAGGGAAGACCAGGCAGCCTGGTCCTCGACGCCTTCTGCGACGACACGCAGCCCGAGATGGTGCCCGAGGTCGATGGTGGCGTGAACGATGGCGCTCGACCCGCTGTTCACGCTCATCGGGCGCACGAAGGACTGGTCGATCTTGATCGCATTGATCGGGAAGCGTTGCAGGTAACTGAGGCTGGAGTAGCCGGTCCCGAAGTCGTCGATCCAGATCTCGAAGCCCATGTCTTTCAGCTTCACCAGGGATTGCATGGCGGTTTCCGGATCGTCCATCAGTGCGCTTTCAGTCAACTCGAACTGGATTGAATTTTCCGGAATCGCCAGTTCGCGGGCAAGATGCCGCATTCGCTCGATGAAGGCCGGGTCCTGGATATCGTGCGCGGACAGGTTGACGGACAGCGAAGACGGACAGCCGGCCCTGTTCCACTCGTGCACCTGGCGAAATGCGGTATGGACCATCCACTCGGTGACCACGGAGATCATGCCAGCCTGTTCGGCCAGGGGAATGAAGGTGGCGGGGCTGATCAGGCCACGCTCGGGGTCGCGCCAGCGGATCAGCGCTTCGGCACCGGACGGCTGGCAGGTCCGCATGTCGACCTTGGGCTGGCAGTACATGTCGAACTGCCCATGGTCGACCGCCCGGCGCAGCCTGCCCATCATCGCGAGGCGGTCGGCTATCTCCTGCTCGTGACCGGCGGGATAGACGGCGATTCCGGCCGCGGAGCGCTGCGCCAGGCGCATGGCCGCACTGGCGCGCCGCGCCAGGCTCTCGGCCGCCGTTGCATGGTCCGGGAACAGGGAAATCCCGGCCGCCAGGCGCGGAGCGATCAGCGCCGACGAGACTTCGACCGGCTCGGAACGGACCTCCAGGGCCGTGCGTGCATGGCGCAAGGCGGCATCGATGCCGGTGTCGTCGAGGATAATCGCAAACTCCCCTTCTCCCGGCATCACCACGGGCGTGCCCTGGGGCAGGCATGCCACCAGGCGCCCGGCCAGGACTTTCATGAGGCCTTCAACGGCGCCCAGTCCGAGCGCATTGCCGATCTCGTGAAATTTTTCGACACCGATATGCACGATGGCGAGCGCACGCCCGCTTTCGCGTGCCGCCTCGATCCGCTCGCGCAGCAGCTGGAACATGCCGGCCCTGTTGGGCAGGCCGGTCAGGCTATCGAACAGCGTCAGGCGCCGGATGGTTTCTTGCGCCTCCTCGTGCTTGCGCCGCAAACGCTGCGTATGGATCCCGAATGCCAGGTCGGCGGCGAGCTCGCCCAACAAGATGATTTCCTGCTCGTCGAAGGCATCCGGCTCGGCCGCCGCCATGAAGAGCGCGCCGATCACCCCCTCGTCGCATGCGAGCGGAAAGGCGGTCAGGGACCGGTAGCCACCTTGTTCGGCACGCTTTCGCAGCGCACCGTAGGCCGCATCCTGGAATACGGGGCCGGCAAGGACGTCGCGGCGCGTAAAAGTCTGTGCGGTGCGGATCGCGATCGCGGTGGCGTCCTGCCCCAGCGGCGTGTCGGCCCAGGTATATCCGGCCCCATTGAGCTCATGGACATCGATCGCGACGGCCCTGCCGCTCTCGCATCCCATCCATGTCATCCATTGCAGGCGCTTGGCCGGTCCGTGGTCGGCATAGATCACGCCGGCGCGCACATAACCTCCCTGTTCCACCGCCACAGCGCACATGTCGTGGAGCAACTGGAGCTCGTCGGTGGCGCGAAGCAGCGTCCGGTTGCTGGCACTGATCGTCCGGTGCGCGCGCAAGGCGCGCTGGAGCGAAAGACCGTCGCTGGCGGCGCCAGCCGCCTCCTTGCTCGGCGATTCAGACATACCGGCTCCATGACATGCGCAATCCGATAAATAAAGTATAGCCCCGAAAGTGCCGGCGTGACTCCTGCGGCTACTGGCCGGATGTGCTTGACAGGTGGAAGGCGGCGGACGATATTGAAGGGAGGCTGTCACTTCTCGAGAGGAAGCGTCATGTCAGGCTATTCCCGTGTATGCACCGGCTGCCTGTTAGCCCTTGCCTGCCATGGTGGCGCGATGGCGCAGGGCAGCCTTGCGCCGGCCGTCCTGCCGCTCGCGTCCGAACCCTCCGCCAGGCTGGCGGTCTACCCGCCCGTGCCTGAAGCCCTGGCACGCGGCGTCATCATCCTGCAATTCCGTACCGAGCACCTCCGCACCATGCCGGTGTTCGGGCCAAAGGCCGCAGAAGTATCGCCGCGCCTCGGGCACCTGCACGTCACGGTCGACCAGGGACCTGCGACCTGGGCCCATACCAGCGACGACCCCGTCATCGTCGTCGGCCTGCCGCCTGGCCTGCACAGGATCAGGCTGGAGCTGGCCGACCCGACCCACAGGATCCTGGGCGGCGAAACCGTCGAGGTGACGGTGCCGGACAGCGGACGCGCGAAGCCGCACGGCCGTTGAGCGGGCTTCCCGCCGCTCAGGCCGCAGCTGCCCGGGCGCGGTAGCGACTGGCGGGCGTGGAGGTCGACAGCTCTCCATGCATGGCCAGGCGCGCCGCCTCGAATGTCCTGTACTTGGCGTCGTCCTCGAGACCGGGAATGGTCACCAGCTCACCCTGGTCGAGGCCAGCCAGCGCCGCGTCGACCAGGTCGTCCGCGCGCATCACGATCTCCTGCGGCAGGTGCTCGACCGGCGTGCCCGCCGCGCTCCAGAAGTCGGTCGCGGTCGCGCCCGGCAGCACCGCCTGGACACGGACGCCTTTCGCTTGCAGTTCATGCTGAAGCGACTGGCTCAGGGCCAGCACGTAGGCTTTGCTGGCGCCGTAGACGCCGTTCAGGATCTCGGGGGCGATCGCGACGATCGACGCGATGTTAACGATGGTGCCCTGCCCGCGTGCGGCAAAGCCGGGCGCCGCCGCATAGGTCAGACGGGTCAGCGCGGTAACGTTCAGGGCGATCATCCCTTCCATCTTGTCGACGCCCGATGCCAACAGCGGCGCGGTGGCGCCGACCCCGGCGTTATTGACCAGCATGGTGATGCTGCTGTCTTCGCGCAGCAGGGTTTCAATGCGGCCGAGGTCCTCCGCATCGGTCAGGTCGGCGCTGATGGCGCGTACGGTGCGGCCGGTTTCGGCCTGCAGGCGCGCCGACAGTTCCAGCAGGCGCGCACCGTTGCGCGCGACCAGGACCAGGTCGTAGCCGCGTGCGGCCAGGCGTTGGGCGTACAGGGCGCCGATGCCGGTCGAGGCGCCGGTGATGACGGCGGTGCCGAGGGTGGATTGATGCATGTTGCTCTCCTTATATTTCGGTAAATGGGCGCCGCTTATGCGGGTATGCACATATCGCGAGGAAAAAATGCCGGGTTAATACGTGCTGCACGGCGCGCACGATGCTGGTTCGTTCCATTGCCAGCGCGTCGACCAGGTCGCGGTCAACAGCGGCGCCGGCCTCGTCGAGGTGGGCCAGCAGCGCGAACTGCGAGCGCGTCAGGTCGGCGGGCGCCAGGTGGTCCTCGTACAGCTTGGTGATGAGGCGCGCCGCCCTGCGCGAGGCGAAGCAGTTGCAGGAATCGAGTCGGAGCGTGGAAGCCATGGGCGAATCTGATATGTGTACCCACACATGGCAAGCTTCTTTTCCTCTTCGGCTAGCCGCCCTGTTGCTCGCGCTCGCGCTGGCGGCGCAGGGTCGTCATCTCGCCGCCGCGGCCCCAGTTGTCGGTATTGACTTCGTCGATGAGGACAAAGGTGGAATCGGGGTCCTTGCCGAGCACGTCGACCATGAGGTCGGTAGCGCCGGCGATGATGCGGGCCTTCTGTTCCCGGGTGACGCCTTCGTCGGTTACCTGTACGAGGATGTAGGGCATGATGAACTCCTTAGAATGCATGGTTGAATGATGGCGGTAAGCAATTACCCCGTGGACTTCGCCTGCGGAAGCATCCGCAGCGCGTCGTCCATGAACATCACTATAGGCAGCATCGCCAGAAGGAAAAAGATGGCGCTGAGAACATCAATCGATACATGGTGTAATGAATCCCCAGCGCGCCGCCGCGCGCGCTGCCTGGTCACATAAAGAGGAACAGCGGTTCAGGCGCGCAGGTGCTTGACCAGAAAATCGACGAATGCCCTGACCCGCGCCGACACGTGCCGGGCATGCGGGTAGATGAGGCAGAAGGGACGTGTCCGCCCGCCATGGTCGGCCAACACCTCGATCAGCTGGCCTCGCTGTAGGTCGGCCGCGACGACGAAGCGGTAGGTCTGGAACAGCCCGGCGCCAGCGCGCGCCAGCGTGACCGCGCCCAGGATGTCTTCCGCGCAGCCGTAACTGCCCGTAGTAGGCAGCTCGATATCCTCTTCCCCGTCGCGGAACAGCCAGGGAATATTGCGTCCGGTGCTGGGCAGGGCAAACTGGATGCAGTTGTGGACTCCCAGATCGTCGAGCCGGCGCGGCGTGCCGGCGCGCGCCAGGTAGCCCGGCGTCGCCACGACCACCAGCTCGGCATCCTCGAGCGGGCGCGAAATCATCGTGGAGTCGTCCGGCGCCCGTCCACGGATCGCCATGTCGAAGCCTTCCTCGACGAAGTCCACATTGCGGTTACTGAGGTGGAACTCGATTTTCACGTCGGGAAACAGCGCCGAGAATGCGGGAAGGATTGGCAGCACCCGGTAATGGCCGTAGGGCGTCGGCATGCTGATGCGCAGCAGGCCGGAAGGCGCGCTCTGGCGTCCCGTGACCAGGCGTTCGGCCTCGACCAGCTGGTTGAGCGCCTCGCGGCACTGCGTAAAGTAATCGCGTCCGGCCTCGGTCAGGTTCAGGGTGCGGGTGGTGCGCACGAACAGGCGCACGCCGAGGCGGGCTTCGAGGCGCGACACGGCGCGGCTCACCGCAGCCGGCGTCACGGCCGCTGCCGTTGCTGCCGCCGTGAAGCTGCCCAGTTCTGCAGCGGAACAGAACAGCTCGATGCTGCCCAGCAGGATGTCGTCGAATTGGCGGCTCACGGATGCATGGGGTAACAGTATGACAAGTGGGAATCATACTGGATTTTCCGGCGTGAAGCGGCAGCTCCCTGCTCCTTGCTCCGCCATGAGCTTCCCCCGCACTGACGGCCGACTCATTACATCATGTATCAATTCCTTTGAGTCAAACCCCATTTTTCCCCTCGCTGTGCAGAAGTACAGTTCCCCCATCGCAGCAAGATCGCTGTGCCAACCGAACCACCTCAAGGAGATTTTCATGAACGTCACTCAGAAAACCGTCATCGTCACCGGCGCATCCAGCGGCATCGGCTTCGCCATCGCAGAAGCCTACGTAGCACGCGGCTACAACGTGGTCGGCAATGCCCGCAGCCAGGAACGCCTTGACGAAGCCGCAGCCAAGCTCGGCAATCCGGCCAACTTCGTGACCGTGGCAGGTGACATTGCCCACCCGCAGACCGCCAAGGAACTGTTCTCGCATGCGATCGCAGCCTTCGGCCAGGTCGACATTCTGATCAACAATGCCGGCATCTTCATCGCCAAGCCGACCGCCGACTACACCGTCGAGGACGTGGATTCGATCGTTGCCACCAACCTGAAGGGCTTTTTCTACCCGTCGCAGCAGGCGGCCGTGCACATGGCCGGCCGCAAGCAAGGCCATATCGTCAACATCACCGCCAGCATCGGCATCCAGCCGAACGCCAAGGTCCCGGCCCTGCTGCCGGTCCTGATCAAGGGCGGGCTGAACCAGGCTACGCGCGCCCTCGCCCTCGAGCTCGCTCCGTCGAACGTGAAGGTCAACGCAGTGGCCCCCGGCATCATCCAGACCCCGCTGCACGGCGACTACGAAAGCGTACGCCCGTTCTACAACACCCTGGCGCCAAGCGGCACCACCGGCGTGGTGCAGGACGTGGTCGATGCGGTGATGTACATGACCGACTCCAGCTTCACCACCGGCACCGTGCTCGCAGTCGATGGCGGCGGCACCGCCGGCGTCTTCCAGGGTTGATTCCGAAACCCGACGGGAGAACGACATGAAACTCATCTATGTAGGCGATCCGATGTGCTCCTGGTGCTACGGCTTCGGCAAGGAGATGACCACACTGCTGGAACACCATACCCGCCTGGAACTGGAGATCGTGGTCGGCGGCGTGCGTGCCGGCGCCACCGACATCCTGGACGACGCAGGCAAGCGTTTCCGCCTCGAGCACTGGGAGCGGGTGCAGGCCAACAGCGGTTTGCCGTTCGACCGCGAAGCCTTCATGGCGCGCGAGAACTTCGTGTACGACACCGAGCCGGTCTGCCGTGCCGTCGTCACCGCACGTCGCATCGCTCCCGAGGCAAACCTGCTGGCCGTGTTCCGCGCCATGCAGCACGCCTTCTATGTCGACGGGCTCGACACGACCGACGGCCGGGTGCTGTCGGCCGTGGCAGTCGCCACACTGAAGGCCATCGGCCATGAGGTCGAGGCGGAGCGCTTCCATGCCGAATGGAGCTCGGAAGCGGCGATCGCCGAGACCCGCGCGGACTTCATGCGCGCGCGCAGGCTGGGCGTGCGCAGCTTTCCGAGCCTGCTGCTCGACACCGGCCAGGGCATCGTCGACGTCAGCGCCGGCTACGCGCATGCCCAGCTGCTGGACATTCGTCTGCGCGCGGTGATGGAGCAGTACGCCAACGCCAAGGCAGCGTAAGCCCGCGGTGTCCCCGGCCGCACATCCGGGGAACGCGAAAAAAAGGGCATGCTGGACATGACTCCCCCGAGTCGGCGGCGCGCAGGGCAGCACGCCGCCGTGGTCATTTGTACGAATGATCATTGCCGGTGACCGCTCCAGGCTGCGCCCCTGTCAGCGAATGCGCTTCCCTGGTGCCGGCCGCCCACATCAGCACGCTGTGGCGGTCGGTGTTTACCACGTGGCCCGATGCTTCTCAACGCCCTGCTGCGCCTGATCGATGGGGTGCCGCATCGTATGTTGATCTTGACGCTACCTCGCCTTGAGAGCGATAGGCCGCACGGCAACTCAATGACCACCCACTTCAAGCAACAGCTTGAGCGCGGCTGTACACAAGGTGAAAGGACGCTGCAGAACCCGCCGCGGCAATCAACATGGGTATGGGTAAAGCGGAAATGCAAATTGCCGGCATACGCCGGCAATTTGTTCAGTTTTGATTTCGATCAGGTCCCGATGCCTGGGTACGAGATGGAGGCGAGGACAGGAATCGAACCTGTCTCTCCGGCTTTGCAGGCCGTTGCATATCCGCTTTGCTACCTCGCCAGAACCTATTCTGCGCTGGCCCATCCAGCCGTCCATGTGCGGTATCAAATTCATATCGATATGCGGATAGAGGCGCGGGATGAGGCTGCCGCGGCAGGTCTGTGGAAACCCGACGGGAAAAACAAAAAGGGCCCCGGTCGGGGCCCTTTGCAATAGGATCTGGAGGCGAGGACGGGAGTCGAACCCGTCTAGACGGCTTTGCAGGCCGTTTTCTTATTAAAAAATTCAAGCACTTAATAGAAGACCGCACGGTTCACTGAGCCTGACAGATTTTCTGTGTGGAACGGGGTCATGAAATAATACCGAAAGGATTGTTCCATGACTGTTCAGTAAGCGTCGGCGAAGCGAGCAGGCGAACACCATGCAACTCCTAAAATGACATAACTTCTATAATGTCGAATCATGCGCAACTGTAGCCAGGTATTGACTGCAACTTGCATAAGCTGTGGCGGGCAGCGCCAGCAGTTGGCTGGGAAGGCTGGCGAGCGCCGGCACCGGAGCTTGGTCGTCCGCATCAGACTAGCTGCTGCCGGTGTCCGACAGGCGCGCACGACATGGCGGTTCCGCAGTACCGCAAGATTGTGCAGACCGCGCTTCGCGACGTGGTCGGCGTTTTTGCCGCACGCCGGGACCTTCGATGCGCACTTGGATGCACGGCGCAGCAACGTCGCGGCACAGCGGCGGCGCCTGCAACTTGCCGAGATGTCGTATCGCAGCGGCAGCAGCGACTATCTGGGCGTGCTCACCGCCAGAACGAACCTGTACAATGCCGAGATCGCGCTTATCGCCATACAGCAGCAGCGCCTGGCTGCGCTGGCGGGCTTGTACCGGGCGCTGGGTGGCGGATGGATCGAACGCAGCGGCGATTCGCCGCCCCACGCCGTCCCTGGCACGGACATTCCGCTCACGCAGGCACAGAAACACCCACGAACACCGGGTTGACCCTGCTTCTCGTCACCAGACTGCCACTTCATTCGTCGGTGTTTTCCGATGGCATGCATCGGTCGCCCGATCCTATATCGACGAACTATCCTTGCGGACTCTCAGTCATCTGCTGACAGTACTTGCTGAGATTCTCTGGCAGATCAGCCGGACACACGCCGCATTGCTTATTGCCGGGAACCGCATAATCGATAAATTTAGGGTATGGCAGGTTGAGCCCCGCCATGATTTGCCGGAACTCCTCGATCGAGCGTTCTGCACCAAGACGAGGGTTGCGCTCCTTCTCCTGCATGACCGAAGACACCCACCTTTTCTGATAATCGTGCGCCGGATAGACGAGCGTTTCATCGGGTAGTGCAAACAGCTTTCCCCGCACGCTGTGATAGAGCGCATCCGAATCGCCCTGCTGGAAGTCAGTGCGCCCGCAGGCTTCGATTAACAGGGCGTCGCCCGTGAAGACGCGGTCCCCGAGCACGTAGGCGAAATGCCCCGACGTATGGCCCGGCGTGTGCAGCGGCTGGAATTCCATGGAGCCCACCCTGAAAGGCGTCCCATCTTCCAGCTGAACATCCGCGCAGTCGACGCGTTCCGCTGCTGGCGCTGCAATTCTGCTGCCCACCTTGTTCTTCAGTTCCAGCGCACCCGTGATATGGTCGGCGTGGACATGGGTGTCGATGCTGTATGCAAGTGTCAGCCCCAGGCGCCGAAGCTCCTCCAGGTCACGATCGATGGTCACGATCACAGGATCGATCAGTACCGCTTGCCCGGTTTCCGGACAGCCGATCAGATAGGTGTAGGTGCTGGACAAGGGCTCAAAAAGCTGTCGGAAGATCATGCGGCCTCTCCTTCTGAAGACAAGGGCGCACGTGCCCTCGGTGCCCGCAGTATAGAAGACCGATGAGGTTTCCGGCGCGCGCTGCCGCCACGATACAGCCGCGTTCGATTGCTAATGCTGCATTAATCCGCGCGCTTTAGCATTCCCTGGCAAGCGGTCCCGAAGCCATGACATGGCCGCTGCATGACGGCCCAGCCGGGCTGTCCTTTCAGGAGCGCAGTGGTGGGCGAATTCGACGTAGGCAGTTGGGGATTACCGGCGCTGGCCATCCTCGCCAGCGCTGCAGTCAGCTGGTGGTACTGGCGCAGGCGTGGTTGGCACAGCTGGCCGGTAGTGTGGAAGACGATTCTGGGCGGCTTGGTCGCCGCCCGGATCACGTTCGTACTCCAGAACGCACCGGAGTATGCTGCCGAGCCGCTCTCGATCCTAAATTTCGGTGACGGTGGATTCTCGGACACGGCCGGCATCCTGGTGGCATTCATGCTGGGCGCGCACCTGACTGCCAGGACGAACACGCCGCGCCGACCGGTCCTCGCCGCGGTCCTGAGTGCAGGCGTAGTCTGGATCGGCGGCGCCATCGCCATGCTCGATTTCGGACCGCCCAGCACGCCAGTGCCGCTGGTCGAACTGCGGCGGCTCGACGGCACACCGGTGCAACTACGGACCCTGACGGACAAGCCGATGGTGGTCAACCTGTGGGCAACATGGTGCCCGCCGTGCCGGCGCGAGATGCCTACGCTGCAAGATGCCCAGAAGCGCCATCCCGGCATCACCTTCGTCTTCGTCAACGAAGGCGAGGACGCGGCGACGATCGGGGCGTACCTGGCGCAGCAAAAGCTGGATCTCGACAACGTACTGACCGATCGCGCCCGGGAGCTGGGCCGGCGTACCGGATCGTTTGCCATGCCAACGACGCTCTTCTATGGCAGGGATGGCCGCCTGTTCCTGCGCCACATGGGTGAACTCGACCGTGACGGCCTCGACAGGCGCCTGGAGATGCTCGCAGCACCTGCAACGGGGCGCAAGCGCTGACCCGCAGCGACCGACTAGCCCGCCATCGCTGGCAGTGCAAGACGGGGCCTATGCGAGCCGCCGCCGTCCAAACGCTGCGAATGTGTCGCCGGCTCCGAGGCGAGCTTGAAGGTGCTGACGACCGCCAGGAGCTCCTGCGCCTGCGCCTGCATCGAGTCGGCCGCCGCGGCCGCTTCCTCGACGAGCGCAGCATTCTGCTGGGTTACCTGGTCCATTTGTGCGATGGCCTGGTTGACCTGCGCGATCCCGGCACTCTGTTCCTGTCCGGCGAGCGTGATCTCGGCCATGATGTCGGTGACGCGCTTCACGCTGGCGACGACCTCGGTCATGGTATCACCCGCGACATTGACAAGCTTGCTACCCGCATCGACCTTGCCCACCGAATCGCCAATCAGCGCCTTGATCTCCTTGGCGGCTGCCGCGCTGCGCTGCGCCAGGTTCCGGACCTCGGATGCGACGACCGCGAAACCGCGTCCCTGCTCGCCCGCGCGAGCCGCTTCTACCGCCGCATTCAGCGCCAGGATATTGGTCTGGAATGCGATCCCGTCGATTACGCCGATGATGTCAGCGATGCGCTTGGCCGCCTCGTTGATCGCGCCCATGGTGCCGACTACCTCCTCGACCACCTGACCGCCCTTCAGCGCGACTTCCGACGCCGTCGTGGCCAGTTCGTTGGCATGTCGGACGCTCTCGGTGTTCTGTTGCACGGTGCTGGTGAGTTCCTCCATCGAGGCCGCGGTCTCCTCGAGCGAGCTGGCCTGCTCTTCGGTGCGCGCTGACAGGTCCAGGTTGCCCGCCGCGATCTCGCCTGACGCAGTCGTGATCGTGTCGGTACCGTCGCGTACCTTCTGCACCAGGGTCGCCAGGCTGCGCTGCATCTGGCGCATGGCGAACATCATGCTTGTCTGGTTGCGCTCGTCATCGAGGGCGATTTGCACGGTCAGGTCGCCGGCCGCGATCGAACCAGCGATGCTCGCGGCATAGTCCGGCTCGCCGCCAAGCTGGCGGGTAATACTGCGGGTGAGCCAGAACGCAACGGCGCCTCCGGCAACGATGGCGAACGCGGCAAGCCCCAGGCTCAGCGTGAACATCGTTCGGGTACGCGCGATCAGCTCGGTCTTGACCTGCTCTGCCGCCGTGTTTTTCTCCTTGAGGATCTTCAACAGCTCCGCACGCATCTGACGCCATACCGGGGTTTCTTCCGCATTCAGGATCGTTGCGCTGGAGGCGGCATCCGTCTTTACCAGTCCGACGATACGATCTTGTACCGCGGCGCGCTGCTGCTGAAGGTTTTCCAGCTTCGCCAGCGCCGTCTCCGCAGTGGCATCGTTTTTCGCAAGTGCACGGGCGGATTTCAGCGCATTGTCGAAGTCCTTGCGTGCACTCGTCAGATTCTTGTATCCGATTTCATTGTCGGGTGCGAGGATGACATTACGCAGCGCTTGTCCCATTTGCAGACCCTGTGCGTACATCGTGTTCGCCTCTCCCAGGAATGCCTGGTCCTGGTCGACAAAGCTGCCGAAGCGCGAGCTGGCCTCGCGCATCCCCGAAATTGCAACAGCCAGGGCGACCGCGAAGAATATAAAGACGATGGCCATGCATAAAGCCATCTTGTTTCGTAGATTCATTCGTTTCTCTCAGATATCTAGGTACACAGCAGTTACCGAAATTATCGATGGAAACGTATAATTCCACGAAGAAATAGTGAACGACGACTGGATTGTTTGTGGTGAAGTGATGCGGTCATACAACAAACCCCGGTCGATGCGGGAGAACGCCACCAGCCTGCGTCCTCTTCGGAGGAAGCGGGCTGGTTGATCGATGCACCGCCCTGCCACGAGCGCATGTTTGCCGGAGGAGTCAGTTCAAAAGGAGCCCTTCACCTGGGAGTTGCCGCGCGCCTGCTGCGGTTCATTTGAACTTGGCCAAAGCCGGATCAGTCACGGGTTGCTCCGGCAGGCCAGTGATCGACGGCAGCTCCGACAGTCGCGGCATCCCGCTCTTCACCTGGACCTTGCCCTGCTTGTCGCGCCAGACCACGCCCGGCGTGCCGGCAAGGCCGAAGCTCTCCATGATTTCTCCGTTCCTGCGAATCGCGGCGGCCACCGTCGGTTGGCGCTGCTCGGTCTTGCCGGCGTCCGGCTTCCACGGCTTGCCGTGGTTTTCCTCCATACGCCGGAACGCTGCGGTTTTGTCGGAAGCTGCCAGTACTTCGATCGCTTTCGGCATGCTGGTCGGGCCAAGCGTCGCGACCGGAATCCAGCGCACCTGCAGCCCTGCGGCTTCGTATGGCTGCACTGCTCGCCACATGAAGTGGCAATATGGGCAATTCGCGTCGACGAAGGCGTAGATGACACTCTTCGGATTCTTGGCGCTGCCCTCGGCGATGAATGCCGATTTCTCGAGCTGCGCGAATGCGGCTGCAAAATCCGGTTTGGGGATGTACATGTCTTCATGCTGGGCCGACAGGTTCTGCCCGCGCTCGTCGATCAGCGCTCCCGCTACCAGGGTCTTCCCGTCCGCCGTGGTGTACACCAGCGAATGACGTGCTCCCTGGGACAGCACCCAGCCCGTGAGCCCGGAGGCCGCCGGAAACTGCTTCACCACCTTCACGCCGGCGTCCACGGCGCGCGCTAGCGCCGGCGGGGTCTGCTGGGCGGCAAGGGCCCCCGTGTTGATGAGTGCTGCTGCGAGAGCGGCGATCACCGTGGCGGGAAGCGCTAGTTTGTAGGCCTGCATGTTGTCTCCAAAGTGGAAGTGTTATTCAAGGTTGGGTGCCCGTTTGCGCGGCCTCGGCCTTGCGCAGCGAAGCGAGGAAGGCGTCGGCATCCTCGTAGCCGATCACCCGGGTGCCGCCGAGTTCGCGGCCCTCAGGGCCGAAGAAAATGATCCCAGGCGGCCCGAACAGGCCGAAGCGCTTGAGCAGGGCCTGGTCGGCCGCATTGTTGGCGGTGACGTCGGCCTGGAGGAGGAGCATCTGGCCGAAGCGTTCCTGCACTCGCGGATCGGAGAAGGTGAAACGCTCCATCTCCTTGCAGGACACGCACCAGTCCGCGTAGAAGTCGAGCATGACGGTCTTGCCGGGACTCCTGGCCAGGGTGGCGTCGAGCTCCTCGACCGAACGGACGCGCTGGAACGGAGTCTCTCCATGCGCCTCGGCCGTAGCGAACGGCGCCAATGGATCGCTGCCGCCGGCGGCCAGCCCTGCCAGCTGCGTCAGGCCGAGCACCCCCGCGACCAGGCCGGCGGCTACCGCCAACGGCCGGCGCGGTCGTGGCAGCAGCAGCGACACCGCATAGCCGGCGCTCAGCAGGCCCCATCCCAGCATCAGGGCCCGCGACGGCAGGACCGGCGCGGCAATCCATAAGGCGGTGCCCAGCATCAGCACGCCAAAGAAGCGCTTGACGCCGACCATCCAGGCCCCGGCGCGCGGCAGCAGGGTGCCCGCCGAGGCGCCGACTAGCAGCAGCGGCACGCTCATTCCGCCGGCCATCGCGAACAATGCGCTGCCCCCGATCAAGGCGTCCTTGGTCTGGCTGATGTACACGAGCGCACCTGCCAGCGGCGCGGCGACGCAGGGACCGACGATCAGTGCCGAAATGGCTCCCATCGCGAACACCCCCGCGTGGGTGCCCGCCCCCTGCCGGTTGGACGCTCCCGCCAGGCGCGACTGGATCGCCGCCGGCATCTGCAGCTCGAACACGCCGAACATCGGTAGGGCCAGCACGACCATCATCAGGGCGAACGCGCCAAGCACCCAGGCGTTCTGCAGTGCCGCCGCCAGTCCTTCGCCCGCCAGGCCCGCCGCCACGCCCATCGCGGTGTACACGATCGCCATGCCGAGCGAATACGACACCGACAGGGCAAGCCCCCGCAAGCGCGATGCGAAACCCTTGTCGCCGACGATGATCGAGGAGAGGATCGGCAGCATCGGCAGCACGCACGGCGTGAACGACAGGCCCAGGCCCAGCAGCAGGAACATCGGGACGATGACTGCCAGTTCGCGGCTGCTCAAGGCCCGTTCGATGCGTCCGCTATCGCTGTCATCCGTCAGGGTACCGCCCGGCGCGGCAGCTGCCGCCTGCGGGTTTGCCTGCGGCGCAGCAGCGTTCAAGGTTAGCCCGGATGGCGCGGCGGCCGCCAGTACCGCGGTCGATGCCATCGGCGGGTAGCACAAGCCCTTGTCGGAGCAGCCCTGGGAGGTGGTCTTCAGCGTGAAACTTCCCTTCCCGTCCACGGGAAGACGCACCTTGACGATGCCGCGGTAGGTTTCCATCTCCTTCTGGAAGGTCTCGTCGAAATGCTTCTCGCCAGCCGGGAACACAGGCTGTCCAAGCAGGGTCTGCCCGGCTTCGAATGCGAAGCGCTCGCGGTACATGTAATAGCCGGGCGCAATGTCGAAGCGCACTTCAGCGGTCCGTCCATCGACCATGTAGGCGGCGAAGCGGAATGCCTGCTCGGGCGGCAGGAAATCGTCGTCAGCTGCCGCCGCGTTGCCGGATGCTGCAAGCAGCACCGCGGCAAGCGGAACCAGCAGCAGCGCAAGCAGCCACCGGCCCATTCCGGATACCGTCCGTGATAAGAAGACCATACGCTTTTCTCCTGTCGTTCGTTGATGTCGCTATCGTGCGTTTGCGGTTGAGCGCTTGCTGCGCAGGACCGCCAGGTGTTCGGCCAGTGTGGCGCTCGATACCTCGCCCATCCGCTTGTCGACGAGTATTCCGTTCGCGTCGACGAACAGCGTAGTCGGCAGGCCCGGGGCGCCGGCTGCCTTGGCCAAAGCCCCGCCGGGGTCGAGCACCACGTTCCGCAGCGGCAGACCCTCGGACTTCAGGTAGGCACGCACCGTGGCGCTGTCCTCGCCCTGGTTGACGAATACGAAGGTCAGGTCGCTTGCTTCGCGCTGTGCCTTGCCAAGGGCGGGCATTTCTCGCCTGCAAGGCGGACACCAGCTCGCCCACAGGTTGACCACCATGGGCTTGCCGGCAAATGCGGTCAAGGGAACGGCGCGTCCGTCAAGATCCGTCAGCATCACCTCGGGCAGGGCCTGGCGCTCGGTCGCCATGCGAACCAGCCCATTCCCGGCGATCCAGATGGAGAGACCGGCCCATAAGGCGATGACGATCGCGGCACGCTGGTCGGCCCTGCGCCATGCCAGGATGGCGCCGATGATGATGGCCGCTGCAAAGCCTGCGACCGGCGCCAGCCCGCCGTCGCGCAGGTCCGGCAGCCGCCAGGGCTCTTCCGCGTACAGCGGCCAGTAACGGGCGACAAAGACGATGCGCGCCACCAGGATCGCCCCGGCGATGATCAGCCACAGCGAGCCCTCGGCCTTCACGCCGCGCCTGGCCGCCACCCGGTTGCCGATGGCGGAACCGAGGATGATCGTTGCGAATGCGACCAGCAGTTGCGCGGGCAAGGCAAGCGGGCCGAGTGTGACAGTCATGGTGGTGTGTTTTCCTGCGCATGGCGCCGGCCCGACGGGCCGGTTCGACGCCTGGCGAATACAGCCATCCTATTTCCTGCCGATTAGCACCACATTAACGAATCCGTCGATTTGCCGGGAAGCATCGGCTTCGCCCCTCCCGTTAATCGCGGCATAACCGTAAAGCGGTAAGATCGCGGTTCCTGCTTTTATTACTCGGGTTAGCCATGCGTGTACTCGTCATCGAAGACGACGAACTGGTCGCCAGCGGCATTCTTGCTGGCTTGCGCCTGTCCGGAATCGGGGCCGACCATGTCGCCAATGCCTCGCAAGCGGAAATGGCCGTGCAGACCGGCCGCTTCGACGTCATCCTCCTCGATCTCGGCCTGCCGGACACGGACGGACTCACGCTGCTCAAGCGCTGGCGCGGCGCTGGCAAGGACTGGCCGGTACTGGTCCTGACAGCGCGGGACGACGTACAGGACAAGGTGGCCGGCCTGCGCAGCGGCGCCGACGACTACCTCGTGAAACCCTTCGAGCTCGACGAACTGGTCGCCCGGCTGCATGCCTTGCAGCGGCGTAGTGCTGGCCGCAGCGTCGACCGCATCGAGCATGGTCCACTGGCCTTCGATCCGGCCACCCAGGTCGTGACGCTGGATGGGAACCCGGTCGAACTGTCGCGACGCGAACTGTCCCTGCTCCAGGCCTTGCTCAACAGCGGCCAGCGTATCCTCAGCACCGACCAGGTCAAGGACAGCCTGTATGGGCTGGGCGATGGCGTCGAAAGCAACGCCCTGAACGTCCACATCCACCACTTGCGGCGCAAGCTCGGGCCGAATATCGTCGAAACCGTACGTGGCCTCGGGTACCGGCTTGGCAAGGCGGGGACATGAAGACGCTGCGCCTGCGCCTACTGGTCACCATCGGCGCCTCGTTCGCGCTGTTCTGGACCCTGTCGTCGGTGTGGACGCTGGTGGACCTGCGCGACGAGTTCCGCGACGCACTCGACGAACGGCTGGCGGCATCGGCGCGCATGGTTGCCGCGCTGATTGCCGACTCGCCCCATCTTTCGGTGCAGCCGGGCGCCCGCGGAGCCAGCCCGATCCCCTACCTGGTCCGCACCGACAACGTGGCCTGCGAGATCCGGCTGGTGCGGGGCGGCATCGTGGGCCGCACCGAGAACAGCCCGGAACGCCTCGGCCTGGTGGCGCCCGGCTACCGCACCCGCGTCATCGATGGTGTTACCTGGCGCAGCTACACCATCGAGCACAATGGGATGCGCATCACCACCGCCGACAAGACCGAGCGCCGCCAGCAGCTGTTCCGCAATATCGCGTTCGCCACCTTCGTGCCCTTCCTGGTCGCCATGGCGGCGACCCTGATGGCGCTATGGTTCGCCGTACGCCATGGCCTGCGCCCGCTCGAACGGATCCGCGTTGCCCTCGAAGCGCGCGAGCCCGGTGCGCTCCACCCGCTGCCCGAGCAGGACCTGCCGCGCGAGCTCGCCCCGCTGGTCACGACCGTCAACGGCCTGCTGGCCAGGATTGAACGCACCATCGAGCGCGAACGGCGCTTCACCGGCGACGCCGCGCACGAATTGCGCACGCCGCTCACCGCCGTCAAAACCCATCTCCAGGTCGCCCGCATGAGTGGTGACGGTCCGGACACAGCGGTAGCTCTCCAGCAGGTCGAACGCGGGGTAGGACGCCTGCAGGGCATCATCAACCAGCTCCTGATGCTGGCGCGCGTCGAGGGTTCGATGTCGTTCGAGGACGACGAGCGGCTGCAGGCCGGCGCAATCGCGGAGCAGGTCATCACGCACCTTCCGGCGCAGCAGGCCGCTAGGGTGTGCGTTCGCGACGAAGGCGGCGCGGCTAGCGTTCTCCGCATACCCGCATCCCTCGCCGTGACGGCGCTGCGCAACATCCTCGACAACGCGCTGCGCTACGGCGATGCCGAGGCCACTGTCGTGCTGCGGATCGTGCAGCATGGCGGGACGGCAGGTTTTACGGTGGAAGACCAGGGCAGCGGCATGAGCGATGCGGACATCGGCAAGGCCGGACAGCGCTTCTGGCGCAAAGGCGGCGGCCAGGGCAGCGGCCTCGGCCTCTCGATCGTCAAGGCGATCGTCGCGCGCTACGACGGCAGCTGGAAGCTCGAACAACGCGAAGGCGGGGGGCTGGCTGCGCACCTGTGCTTTCCCGCCGAGCAAAGCTCTTGATTGGGTTGGGACAACTTGGGCGGCTTTCCTAACGCGCGCCTGCAATTCGCCCGCTGTCGTAGATTGGCAGGCGCTTATGTCTACTGGCTTGGAAGCATCAGGCCATGCGATCGGATTCTTTATGATTCACACAAAAGGAAACGACATGAACAAAGTCTTGACAATGTTGACCGTAGCATTCATTGGGGCGAGCGCGCCGGCCCTGGCCATGGACGACATGAAAAAGGGTATGAAGATGCATATGAAGATGATGGACTCCAACGGCGACGGTGCCATATCAAAAGAGGAGTTCATGAAGCACCATGAGATGATGTACGACAAGATGAAAAAGAATGAACGTGGAACGGTTGACTTGAAAGACATGTCCATGATGGGCCCTCACGATATGAACATGATGGGCAAGGAGAAACCCAAGGATGGGGCCAAGGCGATGGAGGGGACGTCCAAATAATTGCGATGCGCTTCGCTCGAATTGACGAAGAAGTAGCCGGATATGCCAACCTGCAGGTAGCGTATCCGATAACCTCAATTTGCAATGCGGACCGGGACCGTTCTCGCCGCTATCCCGATGAAATGGGCTTCCGGTCCCACTGTCTGGTCCTGGTTATTGCTGCCGGCGCGCTGGTTTGTACGATTTTTGTATTTTCTTATCACGGCTGATCAAACTGTCCCGCTGCGTTCACGGTAGCTTCAGGTGCGCCGCCGCGCACGCGTCCCGGACAGAAGCCGCCCCGAATTCAGCACGACGCTCAGACTGCTGGCCAGCATCGCGCAGGCAGCGGCAACCGGGGTCACCATGCCGCTCGACGCGAGCGCCAGCACAGCCACGTTATACACCATGGAGAACGCCAGGTTCTGGCGCACTACCCTCACTGTTCGCCGTGCATGCCGCCAGGCAGCGGCAACCTGCTCTACGCCGCCGCTCGCGATGACCACCCCTGCCGTCGCGACCGCCGGCGGAGTGGCTCCCTGCACCGCGATGCCGCAGTCGGCTGCCGCCAAGGCAAGCGCGTCATTGACACCGTCGCCGACGAACACCGCGGGTCTGCCGGCCCGTTCGAGGACCTTCACCTTGTCCTCGGGCAGGCAGTGCGCATGGACATGCTCAGGCCCGAGACCGACGGCTTCCGCAACCGGGGCTGCGGCGGCCGCGCTGTCCCCGGTGACCAGGCGGGTGCGGATGCCCGCGTCTGCAAACGTGCGCAGGGCCTCGGCGGCGCTTTCCCGTATGCGGTCCTGCAACAGGATGGCGCCGATCCATGTCCCGTTACGCGCGACTTCGACCCTGGTGCAGCCTGGTGACGCGCCTGCCGGCAGGGTCACGCCCTGCTCTTCGACAAAAACCGCGCTGCCCACCAGTACCGTCTGGTTTCCGTCCTTGCTGCGCCAGGTGCAGCCGCGCGAATGGCGTTGCGCCAGCCCCTCCCCTGCGCTGTCCATGCCTGCGGCGTCGGCCGCCGTGCGGATCGCCCGCGCCACCGGGTGAGCAATGTCCGCCTCCGCCCGCGCCGCCAGGGCCAGCACCTCGGCGGAAGCGGCGTGCTGCGAACCGAGCACCTCGCGTACTTCGAGCATGCCTTCGGTCAGCGTGCCGGTCTTGTCGAACAGGATTTCGCGCGCACCGGCAAGTGCTTCGAGCGAAGCAGGATCGCGCAGCAGGATACCTTGGCGCGCCCCGCTTGCGGTCGACGCGGCATATGCCAGCGGCAGCGCCAGCCCGACAGCGCAGGGACAGGCCGCAACCAGTACCGACAGGGCACGCAGCGCCGCCTGCACCGGATCTCCGCTCGCGCCCCAGGCCAGTGCGAAACTGGCCGCCGCCAGCACCAGGGCGCCCGGCACCAGCCAGCGCGCGAACCGTTCCGCCTGCATGGCGGCCGCGCTTTTCGTACCGAGCAATTCGAGCATGCGCACACCGATGCGGTCGATGAAGCGCTCGCCCCAAGCCTGCTCGACGCGCAGCACCAGCCGCGACGACAGGTTGATGGAACCGGCAACGATGCTATCGCCGGGCGTGACCGGCAATGGAGCCGACTCGCCGTTCACGATCGCCGCATCGACCTCGCCTTCACCTTCTACCACCGTACCGTCGACCGCGACGCGCTCGCCCGCGTGCACCAGCACCAGGTCGCCCGGACCGACCCGGTCCGCGGCTTCCTCCGTCGGGACGCCGTCGGCGCCGATCCGGCGTACCGTTTCCGGCACCGCCTGGCGCAACGCATTCACCGCCACCGAGTTGCGGCGCCGGGCGTGCAGTTCGATCAGGCGCCCGCACAGGAGAAAACTCACCAGCATCGTCGCGGTGTCCGCATACACGTCGGCGCTGCCGCGCAGCAGCGACCATACCGAGAGCAGGCAGGAGGCCAGCACGCCGGTCGACACCAGCGCATCCATGCCGGGCACGCCGGCGCGCAGGGTGCGCCAGCCGGCGCGGTAGAAGGACAGGGCCGACCAGCTCACCACCGGCAGCGCGGCCAGGCAGGTAGCGAGCGCGACCCACCACCCCTGGGGCGAGACGGCCAGCCCGGCGTCCAGGTACAGCGCCACCGATCCGAGCATGCTCCACATCCCGAAAAAGCCGGCCACCGCCAACCGCATCCAGACCGCGCGCGCCTGGGCATCGATCTGCCGCTCCAGTTCCTGGGATTCGACCAGAGGGACGATGCCGTAGCCGAGCCGCTCGACGCGTGAGAAGACTTCATCGAGGTTGACGCGCTCCGGGTCCCAGCGCACGAGCGCCGAACCGCCCGCAAAACTGGTGCTGGCCGCGGTCACGCCGGGCGCGCGCGCGATCGTGCGCTCGACGGCCAGCGCGCAACTGGCGCACCACATGCCCTCGATGCTGACGACCATGCGCCCGGCGCGGCGCAGCGCGTCGCGGTCGACGCCGGCGAAGGCCGCATCCACCTGCTCAACCCTTGGCCGGCTGGGCCGCGCTGGCTGGGGTGGCGCGAGCCACGCCGACGCCAAGGATCTTGCCGTTCACTTCCTTGCCGTAGTAGCTCCTTTCCTTATTGTGGAAGCGCACCCGCGCCTCTTCGATCGTCCCGGTCTGGCGCGGATCCTTCGGCCGCTCGTGGCTGTTGATGTAGGCAGCGGCATCCCATGCGTCCTGGTCCGACAGGCTGTACGGCTTACCGAGCGGCATATTGGCCTTGATGAAGCCCGCCGCCGTATCGATCCGCGACATGCCGGCACCCCAGTTGTAGGCTTCCGGTCCCCACAGCGGTGGGAAGCGCAGCTTCCCGCTCTCGTCCTTGCGGCCCTGGCCGTCTGCGCCGTGGCAGAGTGCGCAATTCTGCGCGTAGACCTTGGCACCACGCGCGTGGTCGTAACCCTGCGGCGTTTCCTTGACCTTGATGTAGCCACCGCCGCGCATCTCCTCGCCGGTGGGTGCACCATCGGCAAGCCAGTACATGTAGATCATCAGGTCCTTGTAGATGTCGTCGCCCGGCGGCGGCGCCTTGCCGGCCTCGGAAGCCTGCGCATTCATCGAATAGTTGAAGCAGCCGTTGATGCGCTCTTCCAGCGTGTTGACCTTGTTGTTCTTGGCGCGATATTTCGGGTACTGCACATAGGCCGCCCACATCGGCGCCGAATTCTCGCGCCGTCCCGCGTCGAGGTGGCACTGGGCACAGGCCATGCTGTTGCCTACATAGCGCTGGGCATACTGCGGCGTATGAATGAAGATATCGCGGCCGCGCCGGATCGCATCACCTTCGGGACCGTCGGGCATCTCGCTTTCGGATGGTGGCACGAAGTAGCCGTCCGGGCCGGTCGGCTGCAAGGGCGCGGCCACCTTGCCTTCTTTGTCCTTCTTGCGCTCGGCACGCGCGGCGAGCATCGCCTTGCGCGCTTCAGCCTCGACGGCTTCGCGCGAAATGGCCGGCGCCGGCGTTTCGGGCGTGAAGCCGGCAGCGGTCTGGAAACTGCGCCAGGCGCCGGTCTGGACCACCAGGGCGCCGAAGGCGAACAGCACCAGGCCGCCACCAGCCGCGGCGGCCAGGCGGCGGGCGGTGCTGCCCAGGGCGTAGGGAGACTTCGTCGTGGTTTTCTTCGGGTCGTTCATATGTGTCGGTTTCAAGCGGTGGCCATCACAGCGTGGAGGCGGAGCGTGCAGCGCCTTGCGCCACCGTGGCGCGAGGAGTCGCTGGCGGCGGCAGCGAGCCGAGGTAGTCCGACACCGCGCGCATGTCGTCGGGGTTCATGCGGCGCGCGATGTCATCCATCAGCTTCTGCGGCGAATTCTTGCGTTCGCCCGCATGCCATGCGGCCAGCTGGGCGAAGATGTAGTCGGGCTGCTGGCCAGCCAGCGCCGGGAAGCCGGGCGCGACACCTTCGCCGTTCATGCCGTGGCAGGTGAAGCAGGCCGGAACGTTGGACTTCCAGTCGCCTTTTTCGGCGATCAGCCTGCCGCGTTCTAGGTTGCCGCCCAGGCTGGGCGCCAGCGTGGCGCGCAGCTCGATGCCGGCGTAGTAGCGCGCCACCTTCTCGATATCCTCGTCCGTCAGCGCACGCGCCACGAACGCCATCGACTCGTTGTGGCGCAGGCCCGAGCGGAAGTCCTCCAGCTGCTTGGCGAGGTAGGCGGCCGGCTGGCCGGCCAGGCGCGGCGTGCTGAGACTCCCCTCCCCGGCCGCGCCGTGGCAGGAGGCGCAGCTCCAGGCCTGGCCCTTGCCGGCGGCGACGATCTGCAGCGTTGCCGCATCGGCCTCGCCCAGGCCACGTGCCGCTGCTGGTGGCGCAAGCGCAGCCCGCGCCGCGGCCGGCGCCGCAGCCTGCTGCTGTTTGAGCTGCTGCGCCTGACGCTGCGCCTGGTACTCGGACACATAGGTCAACAGGCCCCAGAACGCCAGCGCGAACACGATCGCCACCACGAACAGGGGAATCGGGCGTGTGCGCTCCCATGGATCGAAGGCCTCGTCGACCTGCGGCGCTGCCGGGCGCTTGCCGGGATCGTTCTTGTTCATCGCTGTTCTCCCTTGGACAAGGCGTAGCCTTCGTCGCGGACGGCTTCGCCCACCGGCGCCGCCGGATAGGTTCGGTTCAGGCCCTGCAGGTAAACCGCCAGGTCGAGCGCTTCCTGGCGCGCCACCACGACCTCGCCCTTGGGCTGGAACTCTGGGGGCAGCTTGACGACAACGTCGCCTGGTTCGGCCTGCTTCTTGCGCTCGAACAGGTAGGGATAGGCGGGCATGATGCTCCAGTCGAAAATCGCACGCGGCTGGTACAGGTGGGTCAGGTGCCAGTCGCGGCTCGGCAGGCGCGCGCCGACATTGAGCAGGTCGGGACCAGTTCGCATGGTGCCCAGCTGGTGCGGGCGGTCATAGGCGAAATCGGCCGCGGTCGGGGCCCGGCCCCAGCCTTTCGACAGGTCGGCCAGGGTCTGTCCCGCCGCTCGCGGTTGCTGGCTGTGGCAATACACGCAGCCCTGGTTGATGTACTGCTGGCGTCCGGCCAGCTGCTGCGGCGTGTAATCGGCCAGGCCGGACGCCGGCGCCTGGTCACGGATCTGGGCGCCGGGGATCACCACCAGCATCAGGGTGGCAAAAGCGAGAATGGCAATGGCGCCGACGAAAACGGAAATGAGGCGGTTCATGGATCAGGCTCCAGCGGTGGCAGCGGCGGGTGCCTGGCCTGCGATGGACGTGCGCAGCGTGCCCTTGCCCATCAACAGGGCGGCGATGTGGAAGGCGAACACCAGGTGGCCCAAGGTCATCAGGCTGCCGCCGAGCGAGCGCGCCTGCAGGTAGGGGATGGTCGCCCGTGTGACGGACTCGAACGAGCGCCCCGTGTCGAGCAGGCCCACGCCCTGCAGCCAGCCACCGGCGGAGACCGCCAGGAAATACACCGCGAAGCCTCCGACCACCAGCCAGAAATGCAGCTTGAGTAGGCGCGGCCATGGCCAGTCGCGTCCGGTCAGGTAGGGCAGCATGTAGTAGAAGGCGCCGAACAGCACCATGCTGGTGAATCCGTAGGCGCCCAGATGGGCATGGCCGACCGTATAGTGCGTGAAGTGGGTGATCGAGTTCACCGGGCGTAGCGCCTGCAGCGAGCCCTGGAACGAGGACAGTGTGTACATCAGCGCGCCCAACGCCACGAAGCGCAAGGCCACCGACTGCTTCAAGGCCCAGGCGTTGCGGGCCACCGTGGTGTGCTGGTTGATCGCGACTGCGATCACCGGGATGAACATCATCACGCTATGGACGATCGACAGCGTCACCAGCCAGGTCGGCACTGGGGCGCCGATCAGGTGGTGGATGCCGACCTGGCTGTAGAACAGCGCAAGGCCCCAGAAGCCGAGCAGCGACAAACTGTACGAATACACCGGCTGGCCCACGATCTTCGGAATCAGGTAATAGGCGGTTCCCACGCCGAGCGGGGTCAGCCACAGGCCGAGCACGTTGTGCGCGAACCACCAGTTGACCGTGGCCTGCTGCACGCCGGCATGCAGTCCCGGCAGGTTGGCGATGAAGTACAGTACCGGGAACCACACGAGGCCACCCAGGAAGTACCAGCCTGACACATAGATGTGGTGCGACTTGCGGTGGCGCGCCGTCATCACAAGCGGGAAGGCCAAGCAGGCGCCGCCCACCGCCAGCAGCAAGCCGATCTGCCAGGGGATTTCGAGCCATTCGACGCCTTGCGTGTAGCCCAGGGCGATGGCGGTCACGCCCATGGCCACGCCGATGGTCCAGACCATGGCGCCGAACATGGCGACGCGCGGGTAACGCAGAGGCGTGTGGAAGATGCGCGGCACGATCCACAGCGCCGAGGCGATGCCGGCCACCGACAGCCAGCCGTAGGCGACCAGGTTCAGGTGCATGGTGCGCATGCGTCCGAAGGTGAGCGGCGCATGGCCCACCAGCCAGTCCGGCAGGTGCAGTTTGAGCGAAGCGATCACGCCGAAGACCGAGCCCAGCACAAGCCAGAACGCTGCGACGGCCGCCATCAGCAGCACGGTGCGGCGCCCGGCGACGTCGATCCTTTCGCGGATCACGTCGAAGCGGTGGGCGTGAGAGCCTTCCGGCGCACGGCCGAAAGCGGTGGTATCGTCGGGCGCGCCGGTCTCGCCCGGCTCGAAGATCGTGGAGGCATCGCTTTGCGACAGTGCGAACTGGCGGCGGGCGATGGCCCAGATCAGGAAGCCGAGCGCGGCAAGCGACGCGGTAAAGCTCAGCGCGAGCAGTAATCCGATTGTGATGGGCATGGAGTCGAAATGCGTGGTGGACCGCGCCAGTGCGGGCACGGTCAAGTTCATCGAGTTCGCACAGAGGGACGCTGCGGATGCGCCGTAGCTCCGTATGTTGACCGGAGCCGCATATCTAGTTCGAGCAATTTTCTGTAGCAGAAGGCAATGCTATGCAATGCCGATTAAGGCAGGATTAATGAAGTTCTCGAACTGCTGGCAATTAATGGGGCTTGATGCGACCGGGAAGCACGAGGTAGACCTGCATCCCTTATCACGCCGACCATTGTCTGGCACGAGAAATGTCTTGCAACGCGAGTGATGCAGACGTAGGTGATCGATGTGCAGTGCGCCATGAGCTCGAAACGAAATGCGCCCGCAGGTGGCACCAGTGCCGTAACAGGCAGGCCCCATTGCTTTCGAATAACTCGCGTAGACAATACTCCGCCGCAATTTTTCTTGCCAAGATTTGAAGAGCCACACCATACTCGCCCTTTACGAACTCAAACTACACCATTTGTCAGGGACGATATGCACGCTGCAATGGGCACGACCGAAATTTTCCTGATCGCCATGGCAATCATTTTCAGCATTCCCTACCTGATCTGGCGCTTGGGCGACACTGACTATTACGCCCCGCTGGTGGTAGTGCAGATCATTACCGGCATCCTCCTCGGACCAGGCATTCTAGGCAGGATGTATCCGGAATACTATGGCTTCGTGTTCAATCCCGAGGTGATCCAGTCGCTCAACGGTATTGCATGGTGGGCCGTGATGATCTTCGTAATGATCGCCGGCATCGAACTCGACCTGAAAGCGGCCTGGGCGCACCGCCGCGAGAGCATGATCACCGCGTCGCTCGCGCTGGGGACGCCGCTGGTGTTTGGCTGTATCGCCGCGCTCGGCATGCTGGGCTATGCTGGTTGGATCGGTCCGAAGGCCGAGAGCTGGCAATTCGTACTGGCCGTAGGCATGGCCTGCGCTGTCACGGCCTTGCCTATCCTGATATTGCTAATGGAGAAACTAGAGATCCTGCGCCAGCCGATCGGGCAGCGCATCCTGCGCTATGCCAGCCTGGATGACATTGCGATCTGGGGCGTGCTGGCCCTGATCTTGCTCGATTGGGACCGCGTCGGACGTCAGTTCGGGTTCCTGGCCGTGTTCGCCCTGGCCACGGTGTTGTTCCGCAAACTGATGGCCAAATTGCACGAGGCCGACCGCTGGTATGTCAGCCTGGTCTGGCTGGCGGCCTGTTCCTTCGCAGCCGATTGGGCCGGCCTGCACTACATGGTCGGCGCCTTCCTGGCCGGTGCGGTAATGGACGCGCACTGGTTCGACCAAAAGAAGATGGATCTGATGCGTCACCATGTGCTGCTGGCCATCATGCCGGTGTTCTTCCTGTCTACCGGCTTGCGCACCAACTGGGCGATGGGTGGACCGGCCGTGTTCCTCGTCGCCGCCGTGCTCCTGCTCGCCTCGGTGAGCGGCAAGTTGGCCGGCACCCACATCGCCGGCAAGATCCTCAAGTGGGGCGAGGGCGAGGCGTCCATCATCGGCTGGCTGTTGCAGACCAAGGCGCTGATCATGATCATCTTCGTCAACATCCTGCTGGACAAGGGCATTATCACCAGCGAAACCTTCACGGCCCTGCTCCTGATGGCCGTTGGTAGTACCATGCTTACCGTGCCCGTGGTCTACCCAAGGCTGCGGCGCGTTGCCGCCCTGGTGTTCAAGGCCGGCTGAATTTGCTACGGAAAATACAGGTACAGCAGCCACAATGCCACGCCGAGCAAGGGCGCGAACACGATCAGGAATGGCGTGGTGCGCACTCCAATCAGATCAGGCAGCTGGATGCAGCCGCGGTCACCCCAGGCCAGCACATTCGAGCTGAGGTTTCTGGACAATTCGGCATAGAGATAGCTGCCCGCCAGGAGTCCGGCAATCCCGGCGGCGGCATCCAGATTCCCCTGTCCTAGGGCTGCGGCGCCGGTTCCAGGGCAATATCCGATCAAGGCAAACCCTGCTCCAAAAACCAGGCCGCCAATCACATTGGCCGCATACTTCGTGGGTTTGAGCTGCAGTTTGACGAGCCCAAGAGCGTGCATGGCAAAGATGCCGATCATTCCGACAAGAATGGCCGCCAGCATGATTTTCATGACTGTGAAATCGGTCAAGAGAAGCGCCCCCAGCAGAACCTCGTACTTGGCAACGCCGCCTTTCTGCAACAGGTAACCGAAGATAATCCCAAAGAATAGGCCCAGTGCGAGCTGCCTTGGCGCGTCGCTTTTCCCGGCCCCGCCATCCGTACTTCCCGGAGGCTTGGCGTGGTCAACGTCGGCCTTTGCGGATGTGTTATCCATACATCACCTGCGCTACCAGGGAACCGCCTGCGAAGAAGCATGCCAGCGCAATCCACGACCCGACCGACAATTGCAGTGCGCCGCTGATTCCATGGCCACTTGTGCACCCGCCTGCAAGCCGCGCCCCGAACGCCATGATCACTCCACCAACGAAAGCGATAGACAGACGCAGCGGTACAGAGTTTCCGAAATGCGCCTCCCACAGCGGCGGGATCACGCTGGCATGGAATTCGCCACCCGACAAGGCGGCGAAGAATGCCCCGATGACAATGCCGAATGCGAGCATGACCTCCCACTCGATTTTGGGAGTCTTATCCTGATAGAACGCCAGGGAGTCGGTGTGTTCCCTGGAGACCAGATAGCCCAGCAGGCCGGCCATGCGTGCGAAAGCAGTCGACACGCCCAGCGGTTTGCTGGAAAAATAAAATGTCGCCATCGAGAGGACGCCGATAAGGGCGCCGACCACATACGGATTCCATGCGCCGCCAGCCGTGTTCATGTCCGTCTCCTTCGCGCGTTATTCGACCTGATTCCTGTTTAGTGGCAGTCCGAGCTTGTCCCATGCCGTTATACCGCCAAGCATGTTATAGACTTTTGTATACCCATGACGCCGAAGGGTACTGACCGCAAGCCCGGAGCGATGTCCGACGCTGCAGTGCGCGACAACCCGGTGGTCCTTGGAAATCTGAGGCAGGTTTTTTTCGAGATCGCCTACGAAGGTATGGTGCGCGCCCGGTATGTGTTTCTCCTTCCATTCCATGTCGTCGCGCACGTCCAGGATGTACAGGTCCCCGTCCTGATTCCAGACCGCAGCTTCGCTGGCGCTCGTCGTGCCCAGCGCTTCGATAGGCAAGCCCGCTTCGCGCCATGCCTCGACCCCGTTCACGAGCACCCCCTCGACGCGGTCCATGCCGATACGTGCAAGCTGTGCGATTGCCACAGGTGCCTGCGCGGGCTGCTCCACGATCAGGAAGACCGGTGTTTGTTCGTCTACAAGCCATCCACCGAACGTGGACAATCCCTCCAGCCAGACGTTATATGAGCCCTGGATGTGTGCGCCTGCGAAAGCATCGGGCGATCGTGTATCGATCAATACCCCGCCCCGGGCCCGATCCTGGAACACCTTCGGCGACAGCACGCGATCGTCAAGGGACGAGGGCACGGGCCGTCCTGCCTGCAGGTTGACCACTTCCATATGCGAGAAATACGGCGGCCGGGGCAGATTCTCACCGGCCTTCTGCGCCATGAATTCCGCGCGGGTTTTCGTGAATACAGGATTGGTCGCACGTTCGATGCCAAGCGTTGACTCGTCGCGCTCGGAAATATTCCCCCCACATGCAGATCCCGCGCCGTGCGCCGGCAAGAGGATAGCCTGGTCCCCAAGCGGCGCCAGTTTCTGGTGCACCGAATCGTAGAGCAGGCCCGCATTTTCTGCGGTTTTTTCCGGGTCCGAAAGGTCAGTTCTTCCGGTATCCCCCACGAACAGGGCATCTCCGGTGAACACGCCCCAGCACTGGTCGCCGGCATCATTGGGATAGACCGCATAGGACATGCTCTCGGGCGTGTGTCCTGGGGTGGCCAGCGCGACGAAGCGCGTCGTTCCCACAGTGAACTCCTCGCCATCCCCTACCTGCACATCGACGCGGCCGAACAGGGGGTGTTTGCCCGCCAAAATCCTGGCGCCGGTGAGTTCTGCCAAGCTGGCGGATCCGAACTCGAAATCCTCCTGGCGATGCGTTTCGATGCAATAGGCGATGCTCAAGTCATTGTCGCGTGCCAGTTGCAGATACTCTGCCACGTCCCGCCGCGGGTCGACGACCACCGCAAGCCCATTGCCGCATCCGAGCATATAGGCGTTGTGGCCTAATCCCGGCGTTTTTACCCGTTGAAAAAACATAGTTCCGCTCCTTTCGTTGAGTCAGTCATGCCTGCGGGACGGCTGCGCTTGCCGTCCTTACTGTCCGCGCGACGGTCCATCAGGGCTTGCGCTGGAGTGCTGTCCAATGCTAAGCGGCGGCGATCAGAGCAGCGTTACCGGCGGAACGGACATGCCGGCAACGCAGTCCCGCCACTGAGCAGTGTCCGCTACCATGGAGGGGCCCGGCTTCAAGGCTTGATGTAGGCGTACCCCTCCTGTGACTGCAGTCGCGCCACCTCTGCAACACCGGACGGCACCACGGTCGCTTCCGGCAGAACCCGCTTGCGATCGATCTTGCGCCCCTCGAGGGTGTTATTGCATACCCGGAACTGGACCTTGCGGTTCGCGAGTTCCTGGACCACGGCGTCGTAGGGATTGCCGTTCTTGTCCTTGGCATCCTCGAGCAAGAAGTCGATCCCGGCGCCATGCGTGACCACGACGATGCTGGCCTTCGGACTGGCGTTCAAGTGGTTACGGATATTGCCGAGCGCCTGCATGGCGTTGCTCGCGTCGCTGATGTGGTACACGACCTTCTCGGGCCGCCCGGCGGCGCTGGCGCTCACGGCAAGACTCAGGAACAGCATGGCAGCGACTACACGGAACAGTTTCATATCGTCTCCTTTGATTGGTAAGCGGCGTTACTTCTGCTGCAGGCTTTCCCGCTCCATGAGCAGGAAGGTCCCGTAGGCGTTGATGCGGTTGGCTTGTGCAAATGCAGGATAGCCTGCGTACGCGCTCCAGTCGACCTTAGCATAGGCTTCGTCAAAGGTCGCCAGTTCCGCGACCGCTTCGCCCATCACCTTGCGCAGGAAGATCAGGTAGGAGCGGGTCAGCGCGAGATCCTTGCCCGGATCGCGCGACACGTCGCCATGGCCGGGAACTACGACGGCCGGGTCCAGCGCAAGCATGCGCTCGAGTGCGCCCAGCCACACGCGGCTGTCAGCATCGCCCACGAAGGGCAGCCGGCCGGTAAAGAACAGGTCTCCGGCGAACAGCAAGCGGTCTTCGCTGACGGCCAGCATGATGTCGTCCGGCGCATGGGCGCCACTCGTGTCGATCACCTGAAAGTGCACTCCGCCCATCTCGAACGCGATCGGCTTGCCTCCCGGAAAAGCGAGCCAGCGGTCCGCCGGCAGCAGGCGCGTGCGCCCGTCGACCCACGGCTTGAGGGCTTCCTTGCGCTGCGCCAGGCGCAGTGCGGCGGTGTCCGAGGCTAGGTAGGTGCGGCCCTGCTCGTGCGCCCAGATCTCGGCACCCGCCGTCTTGAATGCCTGCAGTCCGTAGAAATGATCGGCATGGTAGTGGCTGACGATGACGCGGCGGATCGGCTGCTTCGTCACGCCGCGAATTGCCCGCACCATCGCCTCGCCCAGGGCCGGCGTGCCGAGCGCGTCGAAGACGACCACGCCATCCTTGGTGACCACGAATCCGGCGTTCGACATGAAGCCGGCGTTGGCGTTGTCGGCCATGCCGGAGTGTCCCCTGAACATGTAGGCGTGTGCGCTGACCTTGATGGGCTGCAGCACCGGAAGCGGCGCCGCGGTGGCGCCGGCCGCCAGCCAGGACGCGGTGGCCAATACCAGCAGGAGGCGCCACACCCTGTGCGGGAATGCCACGGCGATACGAATCGACTGCATGTTCAGGTCCTTCTGCGCACGGTGGCGCATGTCAAGAAGCGGGTCAGAAATTCAGATCCTCGGCCACCGCCGCGATGCCCGCGCGTGCGCAGGTGTCGTCGGCGCCGCCGCCGGGTGCGCCGGAGACGCCGATCGCGCCCATTAATGCACCGTTGGCCTCGACAGGAATACCGCCACCGACGGCCAGCACGCGGCGGATGTGCCGGATGCCGCTCGCCTCGGCGCCCTCCTTGGTGGACAACGCCAGCGCCGTGGTTCCGATCTTGAAACTGGCCGCAGTCCAGGCCTTGTCGGCTGCCGCGTCCACGGTATGGCTCCCCGCCAAGCGGTCGCGCAGCAGTACCTGGACCTGGCCGCCTCGGTCAGCCACCGCCACCGACACCTGGTAGCCAGCCTGGCGGCATGCCGCCAGCGCGGCCTGGGCCATCCGCAGGGCCAGCTCGGGACTCATCAAGGTGACCGTGTAGGTGGCAGGCGCAGGCGCGTGCGCCGCAGCGGAGCCAGCGCTCAGTGCCAGCAGCAGCGCGCCGCCAAGGATGCGCAGTCTCATTCGGTTCTCCTGTTATTGGATGCGGCCAGCGCGCGGCGCGCGCTGGACAAGGATTCGTCGAGATAGGCGCCATACATACCGGCGACGTCCCCCCCCTCGAGCACAGGCACCAGCAGTTTGCCGTGGCCATTGAGAATGGCCACGCTGGGCGCCACCCGGATACCGTAGCGTGCCGCCAATGCCTTGCCGCTGCTGGCCTGTTTATCGAAGCCGCGCAATGGCGCTGCCGATGCCAGGCCGGCTTCGCGTATGATCGGGCGCCGCCCCGGCACCGATTCCCGGGACAGGGGCAAAAGGTAGTTGCGCCGCACCGTTTCGCAGTAGCTGCAGTCAGGCAGGGAGAACAGGATCACGACGGGTATTCGGCGCTCGCTGGCATCGCGGCCATCCGCAGCAAGATCGTCTGCGGCGGGTAAAGCCGTGTGCTGCGCTGACGCGCTACTACCGGCCACCCACGCCGCCAGCAACGCCACGTGCACAATGGCACGCAGCGCGATGCCTGCACGCTCAATAGGCCGGGAAGTAAGCACGCGTCTTGCCCAAGTCGTAGGACCACGGCAGGCCGGCGTTCTTCCAGCCGTTCAGGATCCGCTGGCCGCGTTTCTCACCCGACCCCACGGTATCTCCTTCGAAGCCGTCGACGACCGTGTAGACCGACGTGTAGCCCAGTTGGCCCAGCAAATTGGCCGCGCGCGCGCTGCGGTCGCCCGAACGGCAGATCACGAGCACAGGCGCATCTTTTCCAAGTCCGGCCGCCTGCAGTCGGCGCGCCATTTCCGGGCCGAAGTCGCTGTTGACATCGAGCTTGAAACGGCCGGCCTTGTCGTCCCAGGGGGCGTCCTCCGGGTGTTCGACATAGGGAATGTTGGCATCCACCACGGTCGGCAGGCCAACGTAGGCGACTTCGTAGCGGGTCCGCACGTCAACGAAATAGGCGCGCGGGCCCAGTTCGCGCTTCATCGCGTAGGCCTCGCGTGCATCGAGGTAGCGCCCCGCGATGGTCTGCTTGTTTTTGGGCACCGCACTCGCCTCAACCGCCCAGGCGTGCGCGCAGGCCAGCAATGCCAGCGCCGCCGCCAGTGCCCTGATCTTCCGGATTATCATCGTCATCCTCGCTCCTCAGGCCATGATGCCTGGATTGCCCTGCACCCCGATCAGGCGCGGCGTGTTCAGCTTGCGCGGCGTGACGACTTTCTCCGATCGCAGCCATTGCGCGACCACGTCCCATACCGGCTCGCCGGAAGCGCCTTCCGCCACCGGCGCCCAACCGGCCACCTTGTAGGTCTTCCCTGCTTCGAGCAGCTTGCCGCTCAGGCGCATGTCGCTGATGCGCGAGCCCATCGGCGCGCTCGGATCGATCGCGTAGGTCATGCCCCCGACCCGCACCATGTCGCCGCCCTGCTGGTAGTAGGGATCGGGATTGAACAGGTTGTCGGCCACGTCTTCGAGCACGGTCTTGATGGTTGCGCCCGTCATTGCGGTCAGCGTGGAATGCGAGTACGTCGTGGCAGTCTGGTCCATCAGGTGTTCCATCAGGATCGGACTGCCCGGCAGCAGCGTGGTGCCCCAGCGGAAGCCGGGCGAAAAAGCCATATCCGCACCTTTGACGGCGATCAGCGCATCGATGATCAACTGGTCGAAGGTGCCGTTGAAGTTGCCGCGCCTGTAGAGTGTGCCTTCGGTAACCGCCAGCTTTTCGTTCAAACGGGCTTCATATGGCTTGCGGACTTTTGCTATCAGGGCCGCCATGTCGCGGTCCGCCGGCAGTAGGTTGGAAAACACCGGCAGCAAGCGGTACTGGAAAGCCTGCACCTTACCGCCGCGCACATCGAAGTCAAGCACACCCAGGAACTTGCCGTTGCTGCCGGCATTGGTCACCAGGGTTTTGCCGCCCCCGTTGCTGACGATGACAGGCGCCGGAATGCCGTCATGCGTATGCCCGCCCATGATGGCGTCGATACCCCGCACGCGCGAGGCCATCTTCAGGTCGACGTCCATCCCGTTGTGGGACAGCACGACCACCGCTTTCGCACCCTTGGCCCGGGCCTCGTCCACCATCTTCTGCATGTTCTCCTCCTGGATGCCGAAACTCCAATCGGGGACGAGGTAGCGCGGGTTGGCGATCGGGGTGTACGGGAAGGCCTGGCCGATGATGGCCACCGGCACGCCGTTCATTTCCTTGATCACGTAGGGCGGGAACACCGCATCGCCGAAGTCGTTGGTCTTGACGTTCTGGGCTACGAAATCGACCTTGCCCTTGAAGTCCTTGCCGACGATTTCCTGCACCCGCTTGTCGCCCAGCGTCATTTCCCAGTGCGCGGTCATGACGTCGACACCCAGCAGCAGGCCGGCGTCGACCATATCCTGCCCCTTGGTCCAGAGCGCCGTGCCGGAGCCCTGCCAGGTGTCGCCGCCATCAAGCAGCAGCGCGCCCGGGCGCTCCGCCTTCATCTTCTTGACCAAGGTGGCTAGATGGGCGAAGCCGCCGACCTTGCCGTAGGTTCGCGCCGCCCGCTCGAAGTCGAGTGCCGTGAAGGCATGTGCCTGCGGCGTGTGGGGCGCCACCCCGCTTGCCTTGAGCAGGGCTTCGCCGACCAGGTGCGGCATGCGCCCTGCGGCCGGCCCGAGTCCGATGTTAACGCTAGGCTCGCGAAAATAGACCGGCATCAGCTGCGCGTGACAGTCGGTGAAATGCAGGAAGTGGACGTTGCCGAAGCGCGGCAGGTCGTAGAGAGCGCCCGGCGACGGTGCCGCCATGGCGCCGCGAGAGCCGAGCAGCATGCCGCCAGCGGCGGCAATCCCGAGCAGTTGCGCGAATTCGCGCCGATTCATACCCATGCTATGTCCTTGGTACTGTTAGCCAGCGGGCATCCAGATGTCCGCCGCCGTGGTTCAATGGTTGACAGGCGATGCCGGATCGAGCAGCAGTGCCATCACATCCTTGATCTGTGCCTCGGTCAGGATGCCGCTATGGCCGAAACGCGGCATGTTGGAGCAGGCTGTATACGCTTGGGCGTTATAGATTTTTCCCCATGTGTATTTGAGCATCTCGTCGCTGCTGCCGCGGATCTTGCCGTAGTTGTAGAGGCTCGGCCCGATGTTGCCGAACGAAATCTCCTGCTTCGAAATCTGGTGGCATGCGTAGCAGTTGCCGCCACTGATGCCGCCCACCATATCGGATGACTGCATGCCGCGCCCGTTCTGGGCGATCTTCTCGCCCTCCTTCCAGTCGCCCAGGTACTTGCCATCGGCAGGCTGGCGGATATTCTTCATCTGCGTAGCTTCGATCCGGGCGGCGACCTCGGCCGGGCGCTCCTGCGGATACTGGCTGCATAGCTGCTGTGCTTCGTCCTGGCTGGTCACGCGCTCGAGCGTCGCCGGTCCCTTCGACCGGAAATCCTGCTTCAGCAAAGCGAGCGCGGCTTGCCTATAATCGGGCTCGGCGGCGACCGTTGCGCAGCCGGCGGCAACAACCCCAAGTACGACGATCAGCGTTGTTTTCAGTGGTGTCATGCCGGTCTCCTATCGTTTTAGTGCCGGACCGGCGTACACGCCACCGTTCGCGTTTTTCGCAAGGAACATTGTGATGGCGGTGATCGCCTCGGATGCGTACATTGGCTCGGGGAAACGCTGCTGCCGGAAACAGTCGTTCAGGCGGTGCTGCATTGTGCGCACCTCGCCCTGGGAGACGCGATAGGCAGGCCAAGTCGTGTACGCCGCCTGTGCATTCGCCTTTTCCAGGATGTTCGGCAGTTCCTGCAGTCGGATGCGCTGGCCCGAGGTCGAATGGCAGGTGGCGCAAGCGAAGTCGTGTGCGCCCCCACGATAGAAGAACAGTTGCTTGCCCGTCTCGTACGCATGCTTTTCCTTCGGATGCCGCGTCGACACTGCCATCGTGACGCCCCGCGACTCGGCCGTCAGGTAGGCGACCAGCGCTTCAATGTCCGACTGCTTGCCGGTCGACCCAAAGGGGACCTTCGTAGCCTCGGCCAGGCTGAGCCCTTGCAGGGTCATGCGGCAATGCAGCAGGCGTTGTTCGAGATCCATGACTTTGTCGACGTCCTTGAAGTAGCGCGGAAGTTCGGCATAGGCGCCCTTGAGCACGCCTGGGCCCTTGCCAAAGTCGCATCGCTCCAGCGATGCATTCTTCGGGCCCGCTTTCTTCTTCCACAATTCCTCACCGCGCATTTCCCACAGCTCGGCGGGGTTGCCGTCGGCCAGCATCTGGCGGTATTTAGCGATCTCGTCGGTCGCCGACGATTGTGCCAGCGCCGCGGCGCATAGCGCCAGCAGTGGCACTGCGACGAAACCGGAACGCATCCTGGTCATGGCTGTCTCCTCTTGATATGTCTGGGCGGTCTGGCGCCGCGCATGCCTGCGCCCCGGTCCGGGGCGCTTCGTATTTCAGCTGATAGTGCCTTCGTCGGTACGGGTGTCGCCCGCGCTGTCGACCCAGGTCACGCTGACCTTGTCGCCCTTGGCAGCGCCCTTGAATTTGAATGCCAGGAACGGGTCCTTCGATACCGAGGGACCAAAGTTCGCGTCCAGGACAATCTTGTCCTTGACCTTGGCGATGAGCGTCTTGATGTAGTGGGCTGGAATCACCTTGCCGGACGCGTCCTTGCGTTGTCCGGTCTCCATGTCATGCCGCATCAAGACCTTCACCTCGACCGTGTCGCCAGTGAGGGCGGCGCGGATACGCATTGGGTCTGCCATGTTCTTTCCTTTCAATGAGCTTGATTGATCAGCCGCCGCAGCCGCCGAGCGTGACCTTGATTTCCTTGCTGGCGACCAGCCACTTGCCGTCGGCGCGTACCAGCGCGTGCACGTTCGAGGTCGCCCCCATTTTTACGCGTGTGGTCACGGCCGCCTCGGTGCCTGCCGGGATGTTAAAACTGGCCGACATGGCACTCGGATTCTTTTCTACCAGAACCGCCATAAAGTCGGTGTTCGGTACCTTGCTGGCGATCGATACCGGCACCACGGCGCCGTTCTCGGCGATGTCTGGTCCGGTGATCGACACGTCGGTGCTGACCGTGAACTTGTCGCCGCCCAGCTCCTTGACCGCTGCCTCGAGGCTCTTGGCATCGAAGACCTTCTGGCTCCATTCGGCCGCGAACACGTCAGCCGGTTTCAGCACGCCCGCAGCAAACGCCGCCCCCAGGATCGCGCTGATGCGCATGACATTGCGTCGCTGTTGATTCATACCATCCTCCGTTTGTTGAAAACGCCAGCCGCCAGAGCGGCATGCATGCTCACTTCACCTGCGCCATGTACTTGTCGAGGCGATCCTTGCTCATGACGAAGGACTTCGACAAAGCGTCCGCCCCCTTCTTCGCCTCTGCCAAATTGACCGGCTTGCCGACCTGGATCACCCCTGCCATAGCCATCATCTTGTGCGGCTCGCACACGTAGACGTAGACCCCTTCCTGGTCAAGCTTGACCGAGATTTCCTCGTCCGGCTTGCCTTTCCAGGCGGCGCCGCCGGGCGGGGTGATGACCGAGGCACTGTTGTGCGACGCATCTACCTTGATGAACTTGACCGTGTCTCCCTTGGAGACCTTCAGGAAGCCCGGCTCGAAGACCATAGTGCCGTCCTTGCCGGTATTGAGCATTTTGACCTGGTGGTCGGCGGCCATCGCGCCTGCGCAGGCGACCGATAGGATGAGTCCGGTTACGACATGTTTCATAATGCTACATCTCCGTTAAGTATTGTTAACGATACGGCTTGCGGCCGTACCGGTTTATTGCGGGGCCAGGATCCAGCCCACCAGAACCTTCAAATCTTCCTCCTTCACGTGGGCCTGGGGAGGCATCGGTATCGCCCCCCAGGCCCCGCTGCTGCCCTGCCTGATCCTTTCGGCCAGCCGCGTGGGCGCAGCGGCATCATCCTTGTACTTGGCGCGCACCGCGGTGAAGCTCGGGCCCATAACCTTGTTATCGATGCCATGGCAAGCCAGGCAGGCGTTCGCCTGCAGCAATGCGGTCGGCACGGCGCCACCTGGGGCCGCGGCAGGCACTGCCTGCGCCGCAGGCGTGCTGGCGGCGGTAGCACGGGTCGCCGGCGCGGGACGGGTGGTATCGACGCCGCGGGTGGCGCCGAACCCGCGTGTTTGCATGGCCAGATTGCCGTGCGCATTGCGCGCCGCTTCCGGCAACGTCGAACGCGGCGCCGCGTCAACCGGGCAGTCCTTCACGCAGGCCACGCTGCGTATGTCGGCCTTGGCCTTGACATCCCACATACCGTGCTTGGTCACCATGCCATTGCGGTTAGGCATGCGCGCTTGCGCTTGTGCGATCGTTTTATCAGAAAGCACGAAGTCCTCGGGAATGATCTCGCCCATGTTCAGGAGGTAGGCGGTCACCGCATATACTTCATCGGTGGTGAGCGACTTCGGGGCCGTCCAGGGCATGGCCCGGTTGATGTAGTCCCAGAGCGTCGAGACCGTCGCCACTTTCATCAGGGTGGTCTTTTGTGGCTGGCGCCCGTTGGCGAGCGCAGCCACCCGGCCGGACTTGACGTCATCGGCCGTGGTGCCTCCGACGAGCGGGGTGAATACCTCATTCGACTCGCCGAAGGTGCCGTGGCAGGACGCACACTTGCCTTCCCACACGACCTGGCCAGCAGCGACCGTGCCGGAACCTTTCGGCAAGCCCTTGAAATCGGGCCGCACGTCGATATCCCATGCCGCCACCTCCTTTGGCGTTGCGGGACGCCCAGGCAAGGCCTGCGGACCGGCAAGGACGGCGGCTGTCGCAGCGGCCAGCAGCGCACCCGCCGCGAGCTTAATAGACCTGGACATTCGACACCTCCCCCGATTGCGCCACTTGCCAGGACTGGATCGCATTGTTGTGATAGATCGAGCGTGTGCCGCGCACCGCGCGCAGCTCGTTGATCTTTGGCTGGACGTAGCCGGTATCGTCGATCGCGCGTGACTGCAGGACCGCCGGCGCGCCGTTCCATTCCCAATCGATGTTGAAGCGGGTCAGGCACTTGCTCAGCACCGGCGTCTCCAGCCGCGCCGTGCGCCAGTTGCGCCCCCCGTCAACCGACACATCGACGCGCTTGACCTTTCCGCGTCCGGACCAGGCCAGGCCGGTGATGTTGTAGAAGCCAGTGTCCAGTAGGCGCTGGCCGGCCGACGGTGTGGTGATCACCGATTTGCATTCCTGGATCGAGGTGTACTGGCGATAGCTGCCGTCGGGCATGGCGTCCATGTAATGGATCGCCTCGTCTTTCGTCGCGTAGGGCTGGTCTCCGACCTCGATCCGGCGCAGCCACTTGACCCAGGAAACGCCCTGGATGCCGGGCACGACCAGGCGCAACGGGTAGCCGTTCTCCGGACGCAGCATTTCGCCATTCATGGCCCAGGCGACAATCACGTCGTCGAGCGCCCTGTCGATCGGAATGGTGCGCGTCATCGAGGAACCGTCTGCGCCTTCAGCCAGCACGACCTTGGCCTTGCGCTTGTCGTAGCCGCAATCCTCCAGCAGCACCGACAGCGGCACGCCGGTGAACTCGCTGCAACTGAGCATACCGTGCGAATACTGCACCGACGGGACGGCCACGTTGCCCCACTCCATGGCGGTATTCGCCCCGCACTCGATGAAATGCATGCGCGATACCGAAGGCATGCGCATCAAGTCATCCATCGTATAGACCTTCGCCTGCCTGACCAGGCCATTGATCATGAAGCGATGCTTGCTCGGATCGATGTCGTGCCATCCTTGGTGGTGGCGCTCGAAATGCAGGCCGGAGGGCGTGATGATGCCGAACAGGCCCTGCAAGGGAGTAAAGGCCACGGAAGCTGCCGATACACGGGTCAGGCCCGGGGATTCGCGGCGTTGCAGGTTGGCCTCGAACTGGGACGGCATTCCGTAGGGTGCCGAGGCGACCGGCTTGCCAAGCGTGCGCGCATGTTCGGGCAGCGTCAGGATGTTCGGATCGCCATCGCCCGCCTGGGCTAGCGCGCCGCCGCTCGCCATTGCAGCACTCGCTGCGAGAAAGCTGCGGCGCAGGAATCCACGCCGCTCTTCGTTCAGCCCATGTTCATTAATGTCATTGATCAGAGAGCGTTCGACAAAATTTTCTGGCGCCTTCACTACACGACCGAACTTGCTTATCGGGTTACCCATCTACTCCATCCTTACAAAGAACACTAATAATAACCGCATGCGGATATGACTATATGAGCATATACGCATATACAACTTGAGCGCCTGATGATCCGCCTATTACACTGCGCGTCAACCGCCCGTCATGAAATTCTCGATCGCTGCCTGGTCTATCTGACGGCTTTTCTTTACCTTCTCAGCCATGTGATTGCACACGGTGCGGCACAAGGCGATGGTGTTCTGGTCTTCGATTCGGTAGTACACCTGAGCGCCGTCCTTGCGGCGCCCCAGGATGCGGGCGCGGTACAGCATGTTCAGCTGGCGCGAGACATTTGCTTGCGTAGCCCCGAGTTGCGTCACGATCGCCCCAACGGACCGCTCGCCATTACACAGGGCATGGAGGATCTTCAATCGTGTCGGTTCAGAAAGCAAGCTGAAGTAATTCGAGACTTGTTCGAATACTTCTGCCATCTCCTCCTTGTCGAGGTCCACATCCATCGCCTGCTGTTACCCTGTAAAGTTATAAGCTTATGTGTTTATAAGCATATAACCATTAAGATCGTTGTCTTGCAAGGTATTTCAATGCTGCAAAGCGGCAAACCGAGTCCGGCGCTTATCTGCACTACTCCCGAAACAACAGAAGCCTAGAAGTCTCCGCTAGCCGCGCGGTCAAGCATCTTCAGCATGCCCGAACGCACCCGCATCACTGTCGCACGGAGTTCGGGTGGCATCGGCCGCCCCAGTTTGATCAGGATGTCCATGTTCATCGCATAGATCCAGAGGCCGTCCTGCTGCTCCACAACGGCAATCCGGCAAGGCAGGAACGCCGCCATCGCCGGACTGAAGTCGACGATCGCACGTGCGGTATCGGGATCGCAGTACGAGTAGACTTTCAGGAACCTCTGCGCCCGTCCGGAGCGCAGCGCCAGTTCGTTTGAAAGAAACAACTCGCCGACTGGTCGGAGATTGTCTTCTGCTGCGACACTAGTGAACGCTTCTTCGATCTCCTGGGTCGACACGCCAGGAGCGACCTTGCGCGACCAGGTGGCTGCCACAGCGGCATCGCCGCCGGCGTCTACCCACTTGCCAAATACCGTGGCAGCTTCGTGTGCGGCACCCGGCTCGGTGCGCGCGATGACGCCCAGAGTATTGCAGCCTGAAATCGCAGCCGCAAGCGAAACGACGAGGGTGATGCGGCGAATGGAGGGATGCATAGGGATGTTTCAACCGGGAATCGTGCCAGCAGCATATTCTTCAGGCAATTCCTGCGCAAGTAAACCTTGCATGCTCCATCCGCGAACGCGACCTTGCTGGTCATAGACATGGGCATACCCAAGCATGGACCATCTTCACCATATACTGTGATCGTGCCTGTCGCGTCTGAATTTGCGCCAGCTTGTTCATAAACCCCGGGACGTGGCTAACCCCACGGGAAAATCGCTAACGTTCGTCACAGTTCTCCATACGAGTGCAGGCCCGACAGGAACATATTTACGCCAATGAAGGCAAAGGTCGTCACCAGCAGGCCCACCACCGACCACCAGGCAGCGACGCGGCCGCGCAGCCCGTTCATCAGGCGCAGGTGCAGCCAGGCCGCGTAGTTGAGCCAGACGATCAGGGCCCAGGTTTCCTTCGGGTCCCAGGACCAGTAGCCGCCCCAGGCCTCGGCCGCCCACAGCGCGCCCAGGATGGTCGCGACGGTGAAGAAGGCGAAGCCAACCGAGATCGACTTGTACATGACGTCGTCTAGCACTTCCAGCGAGGGCAGGCGGTCAACAAGGATGCCGTGGGATTTCAGCAGGTAGGCGCAGCCGACCATCGCGGCCAGGGCGAAGGTGCCGTAGCCGATGAAATTGGCAGGCACGTGGATCTTCATCCACCAGCTTTGCAGCGCCGGCACCAGCGGCTGGATTTGGGCTGCATCGCGCGACACCGTGTACCAGAGGAGGAAGGCGACTGCGGCCGCGATGATCAGCAGGACGAAGGCGCCCAACTGGAGCGTGGCGTAGCGCTCCTCGTAATACAGGTGGAATAGTGCCGTGATCAGCGCGAACAGAATGAACACTTCGTACAAATTCGACACCGGAATGTGGCCGACGTCCGCACCCATCAGGTAGGACTCGAACCAGCGCACCGCCATGCCGGTAAAACCCAGGACCACGGCAGCCCAGCACAGGCGCGAGCCGAGCACACCGCAGGCATGCGAGCGCCCCAGCATGCCGATCCAGTAGAAAACGGTCGAGAACACGAACAGCACGCTCATCCAGAGGATGGCCGACTGGCTCGACAGCATGTATTTCAGGAGGAAATTTTGTTCTGCCGCTGCCAGTGAACCGTCGTAGAGCGACACTGCCCACAAGGACAAGAGCGCAGACAGCGGGAACAGCAAGCGCACCGGCTTCCAGTGCCAGCCGAGCGCGGTCAGCGTCGGCGCGGTCAGCAAGAGGATGGCGCGCTCGTAGCCATCCATGAAAGCGGCATAACGGTTCAGCGCGAACAGCGCGGCGGCCAGAAGGCCGACGCCGAACATCCAGTCAAAGCCCGTTAGACGCCGAAAATAGCCGGGTGCCTCCTTGTAGACGGCGCCCGAATTCGGGTGGGATGCTTCCATGCTTGTCTCCATCAATCATTTTTATAAATGTGCGTTATCGGCGCCGACCGGCAGGCCGCCCCGCGTCGCGACTACACGGCTTTTCTGCCGACCAGGCCGATGAGAGCTGACCGCCCAGCATGTTGCGTTCCTTCGCCCAGAGTTGCCTCGTAATTCAGGAACTCGACGATGTCCAGTGAGCCGAGTTCTGCACGCAGTATTTCCTCGGTATAAAGATTCTCTAACACTCCAGGACCGCCTGTCTTGTATTCGAGTTGCCTGGGTGTATATCCCTGCAAAATCAGGATGCCGCCCGGCTTCAGCGTGCTGATGATGTTTGCGAACAGGCGGGCCCGCATGGGCGGGTCGGCAAACTGAACGAAGATTGCCGCGACCACGTCGTAAGATGCCGGTTCCCAGGTCCAGGCATCGCAATCGGCGATGTGGAAATCAACCGCCACTTGGGCATTGCTGGCGAACTGCCTGGCCTTGCCGACAGCTACCGACGAGACATCGAACGCGTCCACGCTCAGGCCCTGGCGTGCGAGCCAGACACTGTTCCGGCCCTCGCCGTCTGCGACCGCCAGCGCACGCATCCCCGGCCGGAGCAGGTGCCCCTGGCTGGCCAAGTAGTCGTTGGGCGCCGTCCCGAAGAGAAATTCGGGTGTGCCGTATCGCTGATCCCACAGGCTTGCCGCCTTTGCCGCTGCATCTTCCGTCATCGCAATCCTTGTCCATGCGTCAGACGCTATGCGGCAAACCCAGGTTCTGATTCGCCGGCACGGCGACATCGATCCGTTTCGGTTTGGGTAGATCCAGCTCGGCCATCAACTGGACGAACTCCTCTCGGCTGCGGTTGGCCAGGCGCGCGTTGTGCTGCTTCTCCCAACCGATCGTGGATACTACCTGTCCCTTGTAGTCGTGCCCCGGCCATATCAACATGTCGTCTGGAAGCGAAAACAGCTTTTTCGTCACGCTGTCGAACAAGGCGTCGGCGCTGCCACTCTGGAAATCGGTACGGCCGCAACCGTTGATCAGGAGCGTATCGCCGGTGAACACGTTGTTGCGCCACACATAGCTCATGCTCCCTGCGGTATGGCCGGGCGTGTGCAATACCAGGATTTCTTCGCTGCCGAAGCGGAGCACATCGCCATTATTCAATTGGATGTCGGCAGGTGGGATACCGCATCCGCTCGGGACCGCCGCCTTTGCGCCGGTCAGCTCGCGAAGTTTACCGGCCGACGTGACGTGATCCGCATGGGCATGCGTCTCGATGACGTAAGCCAGCTTCAGGTTGAGGCGCCGCAGGTGCGCCAGATCGCGGTCCCAGTGCTCGTCGACTGGGTCGATCAGCACAGCCTCGGCGCCGGCCTGGGTTGCGAGAATATAGGTAAAGGTTGAAGACTCGGGGTCAAACAACTGAATCGGTCTGAGATTCATGGCGGTTCTCCTTGAAATACGATGAGTGCCCTATGGCGCCTCGGATTATCAGAACAGTACCTTGGCGAGCATGCCCACCGCGACGAGCGCCGACACTGCGGCAAAACCGATCTGCAATTGTGGTCCTGCCAGCCGGTCCGATACGATGCGGCCGCCCAGCATGCCGGCCAGTGCCCCGGCGGCAAACGGCAGGGCCACTGTCCAGCTCATCGAGCCGGCAAAGGCGCTCGAGGCAACGCCGGTCACTGACACCAGTGCGATTACCGCAAGCGAGGTCGCCACGGTCGACTGCATATCCAGGTTGGTATAGCGCTGCAGCGCAGGCACCATCACGAAGCCTCCGCCGACACCGAGCAGGCCGGACAGCAAGCCGGCAACCGTGCCGGACAGCGCCAGCGAACGCGCGCAACGCGCAGTCCAGACAAAGCGGCCTGTCCCACTGTCACTCATGCACGGCTGCTCGAGGTCGTCAGCAGTGTCCTGACGGACGGTCTGCTGACTGGTAGCACGCCGGAATGTCTTAAAAGCCACAAACAAGAGGACAAGTGCGAACAGCACGCTGAGCCAGCGATTGTCGGTGCGGTGCGCAAGCCACAAGCCGACCGGCGACAACAGCATCCCTGTTGCCGAGATCAGCACGGCGGCCCGATAGCGTACGATCCCGGCTTTCAAGCCAAGAATGGCGCCGAGGGCCGCAGCCATGCCAACCGCTAGCAGGCCGATCGGACCAGCCTGGGCAACCCCCATCTGCATGCCGAAGACAAGGAGCGGCACCGCAAGAATGCCGCCGCCGGCACCAGTGAGCGCGAGCACCACGCCAACCACCAAGCCAAGCCCCAGACTGATTAGCATGACGTGGCCACCGCTGTGGCGCGGCGGTTACGCACGCTGCTTGCCTGGAGCAGCCGGGAGGCGCTCCAGCAGCTCGAAGATCGCCATCCCGGCCAGCAGTGCGCTGGTGAAGATGAGCGGCTTCTCGCCGCCGCCGAGCAGCGACACCAGCGCCGGCCCCGGGCAATAACCTGCCATGCCCCAGCCCACCCCGAAGGTCAGGCCGCCGAACACCAGTCGACGGTCGATCTGCGTGGCGGTTGGCAAACGCATAGCATCGCCAAGCAGCGACTTTTTACGCCCGGCGGCAAAACGGAAGGCCACCAGGCCAACCGCGATTGCGCCGCCCATGACGAATGCCAGCGAAGGATCCCAGTTGCCGGCCAGGTCGAGGAAATTCAGGACTTTTGCCGGGTCGGCCATGCCCGACACGAGCAAGCCGATACCGAACACCAGTCCGACAATCAATGCCATTACGATTTGCATGAAATTTTCTCCTAAGCCATCAAGTGGCGCATGACATACACGGTGAAGAAGCCGGCCAGCATGAAGCTCGCCGTGGCGACCAGGGAACGCGGTGATTGCCGCGAGAGTCCGCACACGCCGTGGCCGCTGGTGCACCCAGAGCCGTAACGCGTACCCAGTCCGACCAGCAAGCCGGCGACAACCAGGGTCCCGGTGCCTGCCTCGATGCGGGTCTCCGGCAAAGTGGCGAAGAGCCCGTACAGCAAAGGCGCACCGAACAGTCCCGCCAGAAACGCGATTCGCCAAGCGGTGTCGCCCCGCAGTGGTCGCAGCAATCCGCCGAGGACGCCGCTGATTCCGGCAATCCTGCCGTTGAACAGTACAAACAGCGCGGCCGACAGACCGATCAGCAAGCCACCGAACAGCGACGCCCACGGTGTGAACTCGTTCCAGTTAATGGTCATGATTTACTCTCCTTCATCTTTTTACAATACAGCTCATACAGAACTTCCATTACTGCCATCGCTTCCTTACTCGCTATGCTGTAATAAATCTGCTTGCCATCGCGGCGGGTATGGACCAGCTGCTCGTCGCGCAGCACGCCAAGCTGTTGCGAGAGTGTGGGCTGGCGAATGCCGCTCAAGGCTTCCAACTCACTGACACAAAACTCCCCCTGTGTCATCTGACAAAGTAGCAGCAGGCGGTCGGGATTGCCCAGCACCTTCAACAGCCCGCAAGCTTGCTCTGCAGCACGGCGCATCGATTCGATATCGATGCCGTCGGCAGGACTCAGCCCCCCTTCTTCATCCTTCATTGACATCCCGTTCATCCTTCAAAATATATTTTCATATTATATCGTGGCCCTAAATATTTTCAAGTATATTATTGCTTGTGCCGGTGGTCGCTGACATCATGTTCGTGTGACGCGGCCCATTTGACGGCGTAGCGCCCCCTTTCCTCTCTGACCATGTTGGCAAAAAGAGTTGGTCAGTTGGCAAAGGAAACCATGTAGGAGATCCCATGAAATTCAAGCAGCTCAGCACAGACCTCTCGGTCTCGCAACAGGTTCAAGTTGAGGAGATCGCCGGCTTGGCACAAGACGGTTTTCGTTCGATTATTTGCAACCGGCCGGACGGCGAAGGACCCGACCAGCCTGCTTTCAGCGAGATCGAACAGGAAGCTGCCCGGTTCGGAATGGAAACACGGTATCTACCGGCGGCGCCGGACAATGTCACCGATACCCATGTGGCCGCGTTCAAGCTGCTGATGGCCGAGTTGCCAAAACCAGTACTCGGCTATTGCCGCACCGGACGGCGCACGACGTCAATGTGGGCGCTTTCCCGCGCGGCCGAGGAATCCCCGTCCAGGCTGCTGGAGGCGGCATCGCAGGCCGGGTACGATCTCGGCGCACTCGCACCACGTCTTGAAAAAGATAAGACGGAGTAGACAATGCCCGCATCACATGAGGTACTCATCGTCGGCGGCGGCGCGGCCGGGATCGCAGTAGCCGCCAGTCTGCAGGCCCGTCTGCCCGGCATTGACATCGCCATCGTCGAACCTGCCACGACCCACTTTTACCAGCCGGGCTGGACCATGGTCGGGGCCGGGATTTTCAAGGCCGGCGATACAGCGCATGACATGGCTTCGGTCATGCCGCGCGGGGGCCGCTGGATCAAGGCCGCGGCTGCCGAGTTCGCACCGGAACGCAACGCAGTCATGCTTGCCGACGGCAGCGAGGTGGCTTACCGGAGCCTTGTGGTATGTCCAGGCTTGAAGCTCGACTGGCAAGGCATCGAAGGCCGGGCCGATGCGCTTGGCCGCAGTGGCGTCACATCGAACTACCGCTTCGACCTGGCGCCCTACACTTGGGAACTTGTACAGCGTTTGCGGCGCGGCCGCGTCCTGTTCACCCAACCCGCCATGCCGATCAAGTGCGCAGGGGCGCCCCAGAAAGCAATGTATCTTTCGGCGGACCACTGGAAACGTGCAGGTAGGCATGACCAAATCGATATCGACTTCTGCTCCGCCGGCGCGGTGCTGTTCGGTGTCGCGGACTATGTGCCTGCACTCATGGAATAGGCGAAAGCCTACGGAATCGGACTCAACTTTAGCGAGAACCTGACCGCGATCGACGGCGAAAACAAGCGCGCTACTTTCACCCGGGCAGGAGCCAACGGCGTCAAGCAGACGGTCGTCAGGGACTTCGACCTGCTCCATGTTGTGCCGCCGCAGGTCGCGCCTGATTTAGTTCGGAGCAGCCCTTTGGCCGACGCTGCCGGGTGGATCGACGTCGATCCTGCCAGCTTGCGGCACCGGCGCTACGACAACATATTTGCGCTGGGCAACGCATGCAATACCAGTAATGCCAAGACCGCTGCTGCTATTCGCAAGCAGGCGCCGGTAGTGGCGCACAACCTCCTTGCCCAGCTAGGCAAGGCCCAAGGGACGGCGAACTACGACGGCTATGGCTCCTGCCCACTGACCGTGGAACGGGGCAAGATCGTTCTTGCCGACTTTACCTATGGTGGAAAGCTCGCACCGAGTTTTCCACCTTGGCTGATCGACGGCACCAGGCCTTCGCGCTTAGCCTGGCACCTGAAGAAAAACATCCTTCCAGCACTGTACTGGAATGGCATGCTCAAGGGGCGCAAATGGATGGCACGCCCCCAGACATCGCAAGCATGAAGCTGAGATGGCGAGCGCTTTGGTTTAATTGACGCGCTCGCTTATCAGGGAAAAATGGATATGACATCAATCGAAGCCATTTCGGCCGCCGCGGCGAAGCCTAGGTACTGATCTAGGTCCTGCTATTTATTTTGTTCTTGCTGCCGCCCCAGGTTGGGCCGACTTGGCCTGCGCCAACAGTATTTCGCATCTTGGGAGCGACCGCTGTACTGCTCGGAATCGCTGTTCTTGACAGTAGTGTCGTCTCACTCGGGAAATCACTCACACCCTTCCCGCGGCCCCTACCTACGGCAGAACTCGTCACACATGGCACCTACCGTTTCGTGCGGCATCCTATTTATTCCGGCCTGCTGCTTGCTGCGCTCGGGATTGCGTTATTTACCTTGAGCCCCTTGCGTATCGCTTTGACCGTGCTGCTGGGCGTATTTTTCGACGCAAGGCAACACGCGAGGAAAGGTGGTTGCTAGAGCGCTACCCTGGACAGCCGCGTGGCCAGATAATTGACGCTGTTTCAATCCACGAACGGCCGGCTCAAGTGGAGGATCGCCGCATACCCGGCCATTGGGAAGGCGATTTACTCTCCGGCGCAAAAAATACTCACATCGCTACCTTGGTTGAACGCCGGTCCCGTTACCTGATGCTCGTGAAACTCGAGGAAAAGGACACTGACAACGTAGTGAGCGCGCTTGTCCGTGAAGTGAACGCTTTCCGAGCTGGAAAAACGGAGACGCTCACATGGGATCGGGGCACTGAACTAGCACAACATAAGCGGTTCACAGCCGCCACTGCAGTCCAGATGTATTTCTGCGATCCGCGTAGTCCATGGCAGCGTGGTACGAATGAAAATACCAACCGATTATTGCGCCAATATTTCCCGGATGGTACAAACCTGGCGCAGTACTCGCAGAGTGAACTCAACGCCATTGCGCACAAGCTGAATACGCGCCCAAGGAAAACTCTTGCTTATATGGCGCCGAGCGATAAAATTGCCGAGCCGTTGCGTTGACCGGTTGAACCTGCCCTCGGCTACTTCGCAGCCGACCTCAAGTGAAGTACGGCTTCATCGCCAAGTATCGAACCATTTGGCCCACGCGAACGATGTCTCGTCTGCTCGGCGTATCGAGCAGTGGATTTTACGACTGGTTCGGCCGGCCAGTGAGCGCGCATGAACGTGAGAATGCCCGGCTCCTCAAAGCGATCAAGCACAGCCACGAAGCCAGCGATGGCACATACGGTTCACCGCGCGTAGTGCGAGACCTCATCGATGCTGGTTACGCTTGCAGCGAGAACCGCGTGGCGCGGCTGATGAAAGCAGTAGGCATTAAGGCCCGGCACAAGCGTCGTCGTGCACCAGGGCAGTTCGATTCGCCAGTCCACGCTATTGCGCCGAACCTGCTGGACCGGCAGTTTAAAGCGACAAGACCGAACCAGAAATGGGCTGCTGACTTCACTTACGTATGGACTGGCGAGGGCTGGCTATTTGTCGCTGTCGTCCTCGACCTGTACTCGCGGCGTGTGGTGGGCTGGTCGATGCAACCGACCATGACAGCGCAACTCGTAATGGACGCCTTGCTGATGGCCATCTTCCGCCGCGGCCGGCCTCGGGCGGTATTACATCATTCGGATCAAGGCTCGCAATACACCAGCGAACACTTCCAGCGCTTGCTCGAATCGCACGGCATCGTTTGCAGCATGAGCCGTCGCGGTAACTGCTGGGACAACGCTGCAATGGAAAGCTTCTTCTCGACGCTCAAGACCGAGCGCCTGAGTAAAAAGCACTACCGGACCAGGGATGATCTACGTGCTGACGTGTTCGACTACATCGAAAGGTTCTACAATCCACGACGGCGTCATTCCACTATCGGCTACGTCAGCCCGGTACAGTTTGAAAATCTAGAATGCGCCTAACGGAGGTGTCCGTGACGATGGGGGAATGCCATGTTGCCCACAGCGGTTTAGGCAGCAGTTTGTGGGTGACGCGAAGTTGATACCCGTACGGACGCTTGATGATGGTCGCCATGATGTCGCAATCACAGGGAACAGCGTGTAGGAAGTATACGGCCAGTTAGCCGTTGGAGGGTGTGTTGCACCACAAAGTTCATGTGGTGTTGAACCCAAAACGAACGGGCCCGAAAGGAGCCCGTACTATGGAGTTCTGGAGGCGAGGACGGGAGTCGAACCCGTCTAGACGGCTTTGCAGGCCGCTGCATAACCGCTTTGCTACCTCGCCGGAGGTAATCTTGCTGCGCTGATGCGGCCGGTTAGCTGCCGTATCAACCGGGAAGACGATCTTCCCTGAATCTGGAGCGGGAGAAGAGTCTCGAACTCTCGACCTCAACCTTGGCAAGGTTGCGCTCTACCAACTGAGCTACTCCCGCTGAGGAGTCCAACGATGTGTAAAACCTTTGGAGCGGGAGAAGAGTCTCGAACTCTCGACCTCAACCTTGGCAAGGTTGCGCTCTACCAACTGAGCTACTCCCGCAATGGAGTCTTACTGATGCTGCTGCCAACTTTTGCGCCAGCTTACCGGGATAAACTGGAGCGGGAGAAGAGTCTCGAACTCTCGACCTCAACCTTGGCAAGGTTGCGCTCTACCAACTGAGCTACTCCCGCGTACAGAACAACGATTATCGCAGAACTTTGACATTTTTTCAAGATTACACTGAATCGTGCAATCTGGAAACTGGAGCGGGAGAAGAGTCTCGAACTCTCGACCTCAACCTTGGCAAGGTTGCGCTCTACCAACTGAGCTACTCCCGCTTTGTCGACCATCCTGCTGCGATGTTGTTGCAACAGGCAGGCATTATAGAGATTCTATTCCATACGTCAAGGATGATGCGGAACATTTCTACAAGCCTCGTTTACAGGCTCGACGCCTTCTCCTTGATGAGCGGCCAGGCGCGGCGCAGGTAGTAGAACATCGACCAGACCGTCAGCACGCCGGCCAGCCACAGGAAATATTCCCCCCAGTAGTGGGTATCGATCCCGAACAGCACGTCATGGAAGAGCAGCATCGGGATCGCGGTCATCTGGGCGGCGGTCTTGATCTTCCCGAGCGAGCTGACGGCCACCGATTTGGTCGCACCGAGCTGGGCCATCCATTCGCGCAGGGCAGAGATGGTGATCTCGCGGCCGATGATGATGAAGGCGATGATGGCGTTCACCCGGTCGAGCTGCACCAGTACCAGCAAGGCCCCGGCCACCATCAGCTTGTCCGCCACCGGGTCGAGGAAGGCGCCGAAGGCCGAGGTCTGGTTCCAGCGCCGCGCCAGGAAGCCGTCGAACCAGTCGGTGATGGCGGCAATGGTGAAGACCAGGGTCGCCGCCAGGTTGCGGTCGGCCAGCGGCAGCCAGTGGGTGGGAAGGTAGAAGACGCCTACAACGAGGGGAATCAGCGCTACGCGTAACCAGGTCAGGAGAATCGGGATGTTGAAAGGCATAGGGAAGCACTGATTACAGGAATGAAAGTTTGCGCCGCTAGTCTACATGGCTATTGCCAATTGGACTAGGTGACGTGGCTGTATCCCCGAGATTCCTGCCGCTGCCCTGCCGCCCTGCCCGTATTTGCCGAAATCTGCGCCAAAAAAACTGCGCGGCAAGCCGCGCAGTTTTTTGTGTCCACCCTGCCGGGCTGGATCAGTGCTTGCGGCGGCGCGCGGCGATGGCGGCCATCATGCCCAGGCCGGCCAGTGCGAGCGATCCCGGCTCCGGCACGTTGCCGCGCGGGCGCTCTTCGCTCAGCAGGGTGACGGTGGCGGTCTGCATCAGGATGCGTGCATTCGACTGATCGCGTCCGTCGAAAAACAGGTCGTTCAAGGAAATCCGGTATTCGCCGCCGTTGCCGAAGCTGACGAGCAGTGGCGCCCAGTCGATCGTGAAGTCGGTGCCGTTGTCCTGCACGGGTCCGAGCACCGCACTGCCGTTCGCGGTCACGGTCTTCATGCCGCCGCCGCCCGGGTTGCTGAACGTGAACTTCGCCTCCACGCCCAGGTTGTCCTGTTCACCTGGAGTAATGCCTGGGTTGCCGGTCGGCTCGCGGAAGTTGATGTTGCCGAGGTTAAAAGTGTACGGCAGCCCACCCACGGTCAGGGCGAAGTTCTGGGTGGCGATGGCCGTGGTAGGGAACAGCACGTCCAGCAGCTGCGAGTTATCGCCTTCGGTATCGACACCGTAGCCGGCACCACCCGTAATGCTTGCTGCGGTGATAGTGAACGAAACGGGTGCTGCCTGCACTGCGCCTGCCGCGAATGCGGTAGCGGCGACGGTGGTGATCATCAGGTTCTTCAGTAGCGAATTCATGGAACGATCCCTTTATGGTTATAAGTACTGCATTGCTCTATAAGCATAGATCATGCCAAGAAGGAATATTCAGTAAATACAAGCACTTGGAAATCGTCATGAAAATCAGAACACAACATCGTCAAACCTGCCGACACTACCAAAGGGAAGAGAGAGTGTGAATTCTGCTCATGGCATGTGTGACGGCCTCGTTTCGTGGGCTCAATTGTGGTGCTGCGTGCTGCGCCGCAAAAACAGGGTGCACTACTCGCTCCCTGCTTTTCCCTGTTAATGCAGCTGCCGGTAGATCTCTTCCGCCAGCGTGCTCGAGATGCCTTCCACCGACATCAAATCTTCCACGCTGGCGTCGACCACCCCGCGCAGGCCGCCGAAGCGGGCCAGCAGGCGCTGGCGGCGCTTGGCGCCGATGCCTTCGATCTCTTCCAGGCGCGAAGCTTGCCGGGCCTTGGCGCGCTTGGCACGCATGCCGGTAATCGCAAACCGGTGCGCCTCGTCGCGGATCATGGCGACCAGCATCAGCGCGGCCGATTCCTTGCCCAGCTCCTGGGACGGGCGGCTGTCGGCGAAGATCAGGGTTTCCAGGCCGACCCGGCGCGCCTCGCCTTTGGCCACGCCGACGATCATGCCGATGTCCAGGCCCAGTTCGGAGAAGACCTGGCGCGCCATTTCGACCTGCCCCTTGCCGCCGTCAACCAGCACGATGTCGGGCATGACGCCCTCCCCGTTGGCCACTTTCTCGTAGCGGCGCGTCAGCACCTGGCGCATCGCCGCGTAATCGTCGCCCGGCGTGATGCCGTTGATGTTGAAGCGGCGGTATTCGCCGTTCTGCATCTGGTGGTGGTGGAACACCACGCAGGACGCCTGGGTCGCTTCGCCGCCGGTATGGCTGATGTCGAAGCATTCGATGCGCAGGGTGTCGAGGTCTTCGCTGTCCAGGTGCAGGGCGTCGGCCAGCGCGCGGGTGCGCGCCTGCTGCGAGCCCTGCTCGGACAGCAGCCGCGCCAGCGCCAGCTCGGCGCCCTTGCCGGCCATCTCGAGCCACTGGCGGCGCTGCCCCTGCGGCTGGAAGATCAGGTTGATGCGGTGGCCGCACTGCTCGGACAAGGCCATGATCAGCTCGGGCTGGTCGAACTCGATGTTCAGGATCAGCGTATTCGGGATGAACTGGCCGGAATAATGCTGGGCCAGGAAGGCGCACAGGACCTCGACGTCCAGTGGGCATTCGCCCAGCGATTCGCCGACGTGCGCCGGGAAGTAGGCGCGGTCGCCCAGGTGGCGCCCGCCGCGTACCATCGCCAGGTTGACGCAGGCGCGGCCGCCCTGCACCACCACCGCGATCACGTCGACGTCGGCATCGCCCACGGTTTCCATGCTCTGCGCGTGCAGCACCTTTGAGAGCGCCTGGATCTGGTTACGGATTGCCGCCGCCTGCTCGAACTTCAGGTCCATGGCGTAGGCCTGCATCTTCTGCTCGAGGTCGGCAAGTACTTCGGTCTGGCGCCCGCGCAGGAAGCGCGCGGCGTTTTCGACGTCGAGCAGGTATTGCTCGGGCGTGACCAGGTCGACGCAGGGCGCACTGCAGCGGCCGATCTGGTGCAGCAGGCAGGGACGCGTGCGGTTGGCATACACACTGTCCTCGCAGGTGCGCAGCATGAATACCTTCTGCAGCAGCTGCATCGATTCCTTGGCGGCCCAGGCGCTCGGGAACGGGCCGAAATACTGGTTCTTCTTGTCCAGCGTGCCGCGGTAATAGCCCATGCGCGGGGCTTCGCCGCTCGAGATCTTGATGTAGGGGTAGCTCTTATCGTCGCGGAACAGGATGTTGTAGCGCGGCTTGAGCGACTTGATCAGGTTGTTTTCCAGGATCAGGGCTTCGGCCTCGCTGCTGGTCACCGTGGTTTCCAGGTTGGCGATCTGCCCCACCATCATCGCGATGCGCGCGCTCGACTGGGTCTTCTGGAAATAGCTCGACACCCGCTTCTTGAGGTTGCGCGCCTTGCCGACGTAGAGCACGTTCTGGTTGGCGTCGAGATAGCGGTAGACGCCCGGCAGGTCGGGCAGTTTCGAAACGGTGTCGAGCACCCGCTCGCGCGCCGATTCGCCGGGCTTGACCGGCTCGGCGGCGTCTTCCTTCAGTGTCGCTTTCAATTCTTCTTTCATGGCCTGCCAACTGTCCGGCCGCGCGCGGGGTAGCGGCACAGCCTTGTTCGTCTTGCTGGCGGAGCGGGCGCGCGCCGCCCGGCGCGGCGCGGCGGGCATCGCCGCGCCCCCGGCGGCCACATGGCCTTCCGGCGCATGCACTCCCGACTCCAGCACGATCTCATCCTGCGCCGGCGACTCGCTTGGCGCGGGTACCTGAACTTCCTTGCCCACTTCTGCTTCGTTTCTTCTTTACGTTGCCAGGTCCTGGGTCACGATCACGAAGGCGACGCCGTAGTCGGCCTCGTCACTGAGCGTCACCTGGGCGCTGAGGCCATAGTCTTGCATGAATTGTTCGAGCGCCCCGCTGCAGACAATGACGGGCTTGCCCCCCGGTCCGTTCAGGACCTGGGCCGAGCGCCAGGTCATGGGCATGCGCATGCCCAGCCCGATGGCTTTTGAAAACGCTTCCTTGGCAGAAAAGCGAGTGGCCAAAAAACGCAGGCCGCGCGTCGCGTTCCTGGCGCTGCGCGCGTGATACTTTTCCAGCTCCTGGGGCCCCAGGAGCTTCTCGGCGAAGCGGGGGCCGCTGCGCGCCAGGGCCGCCTCGACGCGCGAGATCTGGACGATGTCGGTGCCGATGCCGTAGATCATCCCGGTGCCCTCAGCGCGCGTAGGACACGCCAAGGCGCGCCGCCACCATGATCGCCTTCATCTCGCGCACGGCGTTCTCCCAGCCCGCGAACAGCGCGTGGGCGACGATCGCGTGGCCGATGTTCAGCTCGTGGATATCGGCAATAGCCGCGATCGGCTGCACATTGGTGTAGTGCAGCCCGTGGCCCGCATTCACGCGCAGGCCGCGCGAGGCGCCCGCGTGCACCCCGATCTTGATGCGCTCGATCTCGCGCAGGGCTTCCTCGCCTTCGCTTTCCGCGTAGCGGCCCGTGTGCAGTTCGATCACGGTGGCGCCCACCGCGCTGGCCGCCTCGATCTGGGCTTCGTCGGCATCGATGAACAGCGACACCCGGATCCCCTCGCCTTTCAGCTGGCGGGTGGCCGCTTCGACCTCCTTGAAATAGCGGATCACGTCCAGCCCGCCCTCGGTGGTGACTTCCTCGCGCCGCTCGGGCACCAGGCAGACGTCCTGGGGCTTGACCTGGCAGGCGAAGTCGATCATCTCGCGCGTGACCGCCGCTTCCAGGTTCATGCGGGTGCCAAGTAATGGGCGCAGCGCGATGACGTCCGCATCCTTGATGTGGCGGCGGTCTTCGCGCAGGTGCAGTGTGATCAGGTCGGCGCCGGCCTGCTCGGCCAGCAGCGCCGCGCGCAGCGGGTCCGGATACGCGGTGCCGCGCGCATTGCGCACGGTGGCGATGTGGTCGATGTTGACGCCCAGGTCGATGACGGGGCCGGCGGGTTGCAAGAAGCTCATGGTCGGTTTTTCGATTTATAACTGCATCAGGTCGATCAGGATCTGGCGCGTGTTGAGCGGCGCACCGCCCAGGTGGTGCGCCAGCAGGAAGCGCATCAGCTGCTTGCTCTGCGCCTGGGTGGCCGGGTCGGCGTAATCCTCGCGCTCCATGTCCAGCAGGGTCTTGCCAGTCACTACAGGCCAGACCTCGCCCATCGTCGCCGCGCGTGCGCCGCGTTCCGGATCGACCACATAGTCGCAAGAAGGAATGACCGCCCCACGGGTGGTCGTGCAGCGGCCGAGATCGGCAGCGACGCCTGTTTCCTTAAGTAAGGCCCTTTCGAACTTTCGCAAGACGATGGGCACGGGTTCTCCGTGCGCGAGCTGGTTCAGGGTCGACACGTAATGATCGAACAAGGCCGGATGCTTGTCGTCGCGCGCGATGAGCTTGACCAGCAATTCATTGAGATAGAAGCCGCACAGCAGCGGCGTTTTTTCCAGCGGCAGCATGCCGCCCACCCATTCGGCGTCGATCAGGGTGCGCAGCTCGGACTTGCCGCTGAAGGAGACCGACAGCGGCTGGAAGGTCTGCAGCACCCCGCGCAATTTAGAGAGCGGGCGCTTGGCGCCCTTCGCGACCAGGCCTACGCGGCCGTAGTCGCGCGTGAACATGTCCACGATCAGGCTGGTTTCCTTGTAGGGATAGCTGTGCAGGACGAAACCCGGCTGGCCGGTCACGCGGGTCTCGCGCAGCGGAGGGCGGCTGCGCTTGGCCGCTGCCGGGGCGGCCGGCTGCACCTGTCCGTCTGCAGAGGGCGTATCGATGGCGTCGTCGTGGCTGGGCATGCGTGGGGGTCGGTCCTCCGGCGCCTGTGGTCTTACTCGTAGCCGTAGGCGCGCAGGCCCGCTTCGTTGTCGGCCCAGCCGGATTTGACCTTGACCCAGATCTCCAGGTACACAGGGCCGCCGAACAGCTTTTCCATGTCCAGGCGCGACTGGGACGAGATTTCTTTCAGGCGGGCGCCCTTGTTACCGATGATCATCGACTTGTGCGTGTCGCGCTCGACCAGGATCGCGCAGAAGATGCGGCGCAGGTTACCTTCTTGCAGGAACTGCTCGATGATCACCGTGCTGGTATAGGGCAGCTCGTCGCCCAGCAGGCGGAACACTTTCTCGCGCACGATCTCGGCGGCGAGGAATTTCTCGCTGCGGTCGGTGATGTCGTCCGGGCCGAAGACCGGAGCGTTTTCCGGCAGGTGGCGCTTGATCTCGCTTTCCAGCGCATCGACCTGGAAACGCATCTTGGCCGACACCGGCACGATGGCCGTGAACTCGCGCAGCGCGGCGACTTTCTGGGCGAAGGGCATCAACACAGCCTTGTCCTTGACGCGGTCCGACTTGTTAATGACCAGCACCACCGGGACATTGGTCGGCAGCAGGTCCAGCACCTGCTGGTCGGCCGGGCCGAAGGTGCCGGCCTCGACCAGGAACAGGATCACGTCGGACGAGGTGAGCGTGTTCGATACGGTCTTGTTCAGCGTCTTGTTCAGCGCGTTCGCGTGGCGGGTCTGGAAGCCCGGCGTGTCGACATAGATGAACTGGGCATCGTCGCGGGTCTGGATGCCGGTGATGCGGTGGCGCGTGGTCTGGGCCTTGCGCGAGGTGATCGACACCTTGGCGCCGATCAGCACGTTCATCAGGGTCGACTTGCCGACGTTGGGGCGGCCAACGATGGCGATATAGCCGCAACGGAAATGTTCGGGGATGCTGCCGGCGCCTTCGGTGCTGCTGCCGGTGTCGATACTATCGGTGTTCATGCTGACTTTGTTCCTGGTTGTTCCGGCGGCGCAGGGGCGTCCGTCTGGATGGTGGCGATGCCGGCCAGCTTGAGCTGGGCGGCCCGCGGCTTTGCCTTGCGGGCGGAGGGCGACTTGACCAGCGCGGCCTGAGCGCCCTCGAGCGCGAGGCGGGCCGCAGCCTGTTCGCCGGCGCGGCGGCTGCCGCCACGGCCGAACACCTGCACGTTCAGTTTCGGTACCAGGCATTCGACTTCGAATTCCTGGCTGTGGGCGGCGCCATGGGTGGCCACCACGTTATAGGTCGGCAGCGCGATACGTTTGGCTTGCAGGAATTCCTGCAGCAGGGTCTTGGCATCCTTGCCAAGGGTAGCCGGGTCGACGGTGTCGAGCAGCGGGATATAGAAGGCGCGGATGGCGTCGCGCGCGGCATCGAAACCGCTGTCGAGGAAGATCGCGCCCAGCAGGGCTTCAAGCGTATCGGCCAGGATCGACGGACGGCGAAAGCCCCCCGATTTCAGCTCGCCCTCCCCCAGCCGCAGGAATTGCGACAGCTCGAGCTTCTGGGCGATCTCGAACAGCGACTGCTGCTTGACGAGGTTGGCGCGCAGGCGCGACAGGTCGCCTTCGTCGAGGGTGTTGAAGCGTTCGTACAGGATCGAGGCCACGACGCAGTTCAGGATCGAGTCGCCCAAAAATTCCAGGCGCTCGTTATGCAGCGCGTTATGGCTACGGTGGGTCAGGGCTTGCTGGAGCAGGCCCATGTCCCGGAACGTGTAACCCAAGCGTGTTTGCAATAACTGGAGATTCATTGTGCTGTCGTGTGTTTATCTAGCATCGTTTGCCGTCCTGTCGGGTGGTGCCTGGCCGCTCGCCTTACTCAGCAGCGCCCGGCTCGGTGCTGCCCGCATAATCGATCACCAGGCTCACATTGCCCATCAGGGGCACTCGCTTCTCGTAAGCAAAGCTGATCTGCGTGTCGCCGCCGTCGCGGGTAATAAGCAGGTCGCGGCCGCGGATCGCGGTCACGTCGTTGACGCCGGCGCTCTTGTCGAAGGCTACCTGCATTTCGCGCGGCGTGCCGCCAGCTTCCTTGGCGCGCGCCATGGCGTCCTTGACCGCGCTGTATTCCAGGTAGGTCGGCACCAGCTTGAGCGCGAACACCACGGCCACGCCCAGCACCGCCAGCACGAAGATAAGGCCGGTCAGCGAAACGCCGGCTTCGCGAGTAAAGGATTGCTTCTGACGCATTGTCGTTCTCCGGTTACTGGATGCCGCCAATCCGTTTCGGATTGCCGAAATTCATCCAGACGACGATCGCCTTGCCAACAATGTTCTTGTCCGGTACGAAGCCCCAATAGCGGCTGTCGGCACTGTTGTCGCGGTTATCGCCCATCATGAAATAGTTGCCCTCCGGTACGATACAGGTAAATTTATCGTAGGAATAGTCACATGCTTCACGATGCGGGAAGTTCTCGACGGCGCCGAGGTCGAACACCTGCTTGCCATTGGTGTTCAGGATCTGGTGCGGCACGGCCTTGCCTTCCCCGGCCAGGTTCTCGGTGAACTGCTTGTGGTAGACCGGGTGCTGGTCGTCCAGGTAGTCGTCCATCGGGGTATAGGCAACCGGCTTGCCGTTGACGGTGAGGCGCTTGTTCTCGTAGCTGATGGTATCACCAGGCACGCCAATGACCCGCTTGATGTAATCCTGGCTCATGTCCTTCGGATACTTGAACACCATCACGTCGCCGCGCTGCGGGTTGCCGATGTCGATCACCTTCTTGTTGATGATCGGCAGGCGGATGCCGTAGGCGTACTTGTTTACGAGGATGAAATCGCCCACCAGCAGGGTCGGCACCATCGATGAGGACGGGATCTTGAACGGCTCCCACAGGAAGGAGCGCAGCACGAAGACCATCGCGATGATCGGGAAGAAACTGCCCGAGTACTCGATCCAGGTCGGCTGGCGCAAGCAAGCCGCCTCGATCTCGGCGCGCTTGCCGTTGCTGTCGACCTTGATGCCATCGGCGGTCAGCTTGTTGGTGCGTGCATCGTATTCCGCCAGCGCCGCGTCGGCTGCCCGGCGGCGCTGCTTGGCGAAGATGAATACATCCAGGCACCAGATGATGCCCGTGATAACCATCAAGACGAACAGGATCAGGGCAAATTTGCCCAGGATGGGTTGCAGGTCCATTTATTTGTCTTCCACCTGGAGGATGGCGAGGAAGGCTTCCTGCGGGATTTCCACGGAACCGACCTGTTTCATGCGTTTCTTACCGGCTTTCTGCTTTTCCAGCAGCTTTTTCTTGCGCGAGATGTCGCCGCCATAGCACTTGGCCAGCACGTTCTTGCGCAGCGCCTTGACGTTTTCACGCGAGATGATGGTCGCGCCGATCGCGGCCTGGATCGCCACGTCGAACATCTGGCGCGGGATCAGTTCGCGCATCTTGGCGGCGACCTGGCGGCCGCGGTAAGGGGCGTTGGCGCGGTGCACGATGATCGCCAGCGCATCGACCTTCTCGCTGTTGATCAGCATGTCGACCTTGACGACGTCGGCGGCGCGGTATTCCTTGAACTCGTAGTCCATCGAGGCATAGCCGCGCGAGGTCGACTTCAGGCGATCGAAGAAGTCGAGCACGATTTCGGCCATCGGGATCTCGTAGTGCAGCTTGACCTGGCGGCCGTGGTAGGCCATGTCCATCTGCACGCCGCGCTTGCCGTTACACAGGGTCATGACCGAGCCGACGTATTCTTGCGGCATGTACAGGTTGACGTTGACGATCGGCTCGCGCACTTCGTTGATCTTGGACGGCTCCGGCATCTTCGACGGATTGTCCACGCGCAGGATCGAACCGTCGCGCATCTCGACCTCGTACACGACGGTCGGCGCGGTCGTGATCAGGTCCATGTCGAACTCGCGCTCGAGGCGTTCCTGCACGATTTCCATGTGCAGCAGGCCCAGGAAGCCGCAGCGGAAGCCGAAGCCCAGCGCCTGCGAGACTTCCGGCTCGTACATCAGGGCGGCGTCGTTGAGTTTCAGCTTTTCCAGCGAGTCGCGCAGCGCGTCGTACTGGTTCGCTTCCACCGGGAACAGGCCGGCGAACACCTGCGGCTGGACTTCCTTGAAGCCCGGCAGCGGCGCGGGCGCCGGCTTGTTTGCCAGGGTCACGGTATCGCCCACCTTGGCGGCGGTCAGTTCCTTGATGCCGGCGATGATGAAGCCCACCTGGCCGGCCGAGAGTTCCTGCAGCGGCACCGAGCGCGGGGTGAACACGCCGACGCTTTCGACCAGGTTCTGGGAACCGGTCGCCATCAAGAGGATCTTGTCTTTCGGGCGCAGGATGCCGTTCATCACGCGCACCAGCATCACGACGCCGACATACGGGTCGTACCAGGAGTCGACGATCAGGGCCTGCAGCGGCGCTTCCTTGTCGCCTTTCGGCGGCGGCACGCGCGCGATCAGGGTTTCCAGCACGTCTTCCACGCCCAGGCCGGTCTTGGCCGAGCACACGGTGGCGTCGGCCGCATCGATGCCGATGACGTCTTCGATCTCCTTCCTGGCGTTTTCCGGGTCGGCGTGCGGCAGGTCGATCTTGTTCAGGATCGGCACCACTTCCACGCCCAGGTCGAGCGCGGTGTAGCAGTTCGCCACGGTCTGGGCTTCCACGCCTTGACTCGCATCGACCACCAGCAGCGCGCCTTCGCAGGCCGACAGCGAGCGCGAGACTTCATAGGAAAAGTCGACGTGGCCCGGGGTGTCGATCAGGTTCAGGTTGTACACCTGGCCGTCGCGCGCCTTGTACTGCAGCGCCGCGGTCTGGGCCTTGATGGTGATGCCGCGCTCGCGCTCGAGGTCCATCGAATCGAGCACCTGTGCGTCCATTTCGCGATCCGACAGCCCGCCGCACAGCTGGATGATGCGGTCGGCCAGGGTCGATTTACCGTGGTCGATGTGGGCGATGATGGAGAAATTACGTATGTTGTTCATTAACAAAGCTCAAAACCAAAAAGGCCGCGGACAGTGCGGCGAGGCCACAATACGGCGCAGAACGCGGCGCAAAACTCGGCACGGTGCGTGGCGCAATACGACGGATCAAATGCGAAAAGCGCTCCGTGGGGAGCATGCCGGTCCCCGGCCGAAGCGCTTCATCAAGCGGAAGAAAGAGCTTGCACACTGCAGACGCTTTTCCGACCCCGGTATTTTACCGGATTCCAGAGCGGAAAGCCCGGTTTAGGGCCGGGAACGAGGCAGAAAGCCGGTTTTGGGCCGGGCCTGCACGGATTTGTGCGGTTTCGCGCCGGCCCGGGCATGGGCCGACGCCGCAAACGGGGTCAGGCGGCTGCCGCGCAGGCGTCGACCCAGGCGCGCGCCGCCGGCGCGTCGAGGAAGTAATGGCAGAGCTCCGGCCGGGCCAGGTCGCCGAACAGCACCGGCACCAGTTCGTCGAAGCGCTCCACCAGGGCCGGGTCGGCGTCGACGTCGATCACGGCCACCTCGAAGCGCTCTCCCGGGCCCTGCAGGGCCAGCAAGGCCTGGTGCATGTCCTCGCACAGGTGGCAATAACTGCGCGAATACAGGGTGAAAGGTACAAGCCGCATCATGCGCGCGGCTTCACGACGACGTATTGGGCGACATTCTCGCGGCGCACCAAGAGGGCCACCGGCTTCTTCGGGTCGAGCTTGGCGACCAGCGCGTTGAACTGCGCAGTGCCGGTGACCGGCGTGTTGCCGACCTGCGAAATCACGTCGCCCACGCGGATCCCGGCCTGGGCCGCGGCGCCGTCGGCGTTCTCGACCAGCACGCCGGCGTCGACGCCCAGTTCGGCGCGCTGGGCCGGGGTGATGTCGCCCACCACCAGGCCCAGGGCATTGGCGACACCGGAAGGCGCCTCCTTCTTCGGCGCCGGGCGGGTGGCGGCGACTTTCTCGTCCTGCAGTTCGACGATGGTCACCGGCAGCTCGAGCTGGGCGCCGCGGCGCCAGACGGTGACGCTGGCGCGGCTGCCCACTTTGGTGGCGCCGACCACGCGCGGCAGGTCGCGGGTGGTGTCGATCGTCTGGCCATTGAACTTGAGGATGATGTCGCCGACCTTGATGCCGCCCTTCTCCGCCGGGCCGCCCGCTTCGACCCTGGACACTTCGGCGCCGCGCGCCTTGCCCAGGCCGAGCGACTCGGCCACGTCGCGCGTGACTTCGCTGATCTGCACGCCCAGGCGGCCGCGCGTGACCTTGCCGGTGGTTTTCAGCTGGTCTGCCACGCGCATGACTTCGTCGATCGGCACTGCGAACGAGATGCCGTTATAGGCGCCCGAGAGCGTGGCGATCTGCGAGTTGATGCCGATGACTTCGCCGCGCATATTGATCAGGGGGCCGCCCGAGTTGCCGGGATTGACCGCGACGTCGCTCTGGATCAGCGGCAGGTATTCGCCGGTGTCGCGCGACTTGGCCGAGATGATGCCGGCGGTCACGGTATTGTCGAGGTTGAAGGGCGAGCCGATGGCCACCACCCATTCGCCGACCCGGATCTTGCTGGAGTCGCCGGTGCGCAGATACGGCAGGTTGGTGGCGGTGAGCTTGAGCAGCGCGACATCCGAGCGGCGGTCGGCCCCCAGCACCCTGGCCTTGAACTCGCGGCGGTCGGTCAGGGTGACCGTGACCTCGTCGGCGCCCTCGACCACGTGGGCATTGGTCAGGACGAAGCCGTCGCCCGAAATGATGAAGCCCGAGCCGACGCCGCGCGTAACCTGCTGCTCTTCCGCGCTGCCAGGGGCGCCCGGCACCTGCGGCGCGCCGCGGCGCCCGCGCGGGATCTGGCCGCCGAAGAAGCGCCGCAGGAATTCCTGCATCTCTTCCTCGCCCGGTACCGCCCCGTTGCGCTGTACGCGTTCGGTGGTGCGGATGTTGACGACGGCGGGACCGACCTTGTCGATCAGGTCGGTGAAATCGGGCAGGCCGGTGACGGCAGGCGCCTGGACCGGGGCGGCTGCGATGGCGGCAGGCGTGCAAAAGGCGCTGGCGCCGGACATCAGCAGGCCTGACAGGATCAGGCTGGCAGTTTTACTGGTCATGGGGTCGAATGGGAAGGCTGAGATTGACTTTATGGTAAGCCAAAACAGGGGAATTGTCGCGGGGTGCGCGGGGCGTGTTGCGGGTCAAACTCGGGGGTGTAGTGTGGTCGGCTACGCCGACCGCGCGTTCAACCGGAAGATGCGGTGTCGCGATGCGAGCGTGGCTTGAACGCGCGCGGGAGGACCCGCCCACCCTACAACTGCTTGGCTGGAGGCCCGGTTTCCGGAGGCACCTCATGCTGCGCCTCCTGCACCACCGGCTCCACCACGGCCATCGCTCCGTTCACCGGCCCGTTACCGCCCACCACGGCCGGCGCGATGGCGGCCAGCGCATCGGTAGGCAGCTCAGGCTTGCGCGGCTCGCGCCGCAGGGGGACGGGCTCGGCCGCCAGCCGCTCGGCCAGGCGGGCGGCAAAGCCGGGCGACAGGGCCGGGCCGTCCGTGTCGGCGCGCAGGGTATCGCCAATCTCGTGATAGAGTCGCCAGGCCTCGATGCCGTCGCGCTCCCTTAGCCCGGCAAGCGCCAGCTCGGCGTCGGTATCGGACAATTCGTCGTCCATGAAGGACGAAATCGTTTCGCGTATTTTTTTATTCGTGTCCATCTGGTTGCCTTGCCGCATCGGTATCTTCAAATTACCCGCCCGTCTACGATCCCGCGACCTAGCGGCGTTTGTCAACCGGGAAATCGAGCAAAGGGCGCAATTTCTCGGCAATGACTTCGCGCGCGCGGAAAATCCGGCTACGCACGGTACCTATTGGACACGCCATCACTTCAGAGATTTCCTCGTAACTGAGTCCTTCTATTTCGCGCAATACGATCGCCGTGCGCAGTTCCAGCGGCAATGCCTCCATCGCCGCGTTCACCGTATGGGCAATCTGCTTGCTCGCCAGCATTGACTCTGGCGTATTTATATCACGCAGGCTGTCTGCGTCCTCGAAGCCTTCGGCTTTTTCGGCATCGGCATCGGTGGAGGTCGGCGCCCGTCTGCCCTGGGTGACGAGGAAATTTTTTGCCGTGTTGATCCCGATGCGATACAGCCAGGTGTAAAAGGCTGAGTCGCCGCGGAAATGACGCAGGGCGCGATAGGCCTTGATGAAGGTCTCCTGTACCACGTCCTCGGCTTCCGCCGGATCGTGGACAAGGCGCGACACCAGGCGCATCAGGCGACGCTGGTATTTCGCCACGAGCAGGTCGAATGCTCCCCGGTCGCCGGCCTGGACCCGTTCCACCAACAACTGATCACCCTCGCGTTCTGTCGTCACGGACCACGCCCCATCGGCTGCAGCGGTCCTCTTCCATGAGAGTTGGCTCGCTGCAATAAGTTCAAAGTATTTTGTGTTCTACGGATGAGCCGGCGACCTGCCCGCCGATGCCGCCAAGCGCCACCGCCAGGGCCCGGAATGCGCCAGGCTCCACGCTGTCGGGCAGCACCATGACGACACGGCAGGGAAGGCCCGCCGTGCCGTCCGCGCTACCCAGCCGCAACAACATGAGCCGCGGCCACAGCGTCGAACCGGGCAGAAGCGTTACCGGCACGCCGCCGGCTGCTTCCATCCCCACATCCTGTTGTAACGCCAGCCGTAGCTGGCCGGGTCCAGAAATATCAATCCGGTTCATCGCCGAAGCAAGGCACGCCGCATGCACCATGCATAGCCCGGCAAACAGCAGCGCAGCCGCCACAAGCGGCCCGCAGGCGAAGCGCGCAGGCGCCCCCAGGCCTACGGCGAGCGCGGCCGCGCATAGGCAGGCACCGAAGGCGGCCAGCAGCAAACGCAGGCAGCGCGAGGGCGCAACGACGACGGTCATCGCGATCGACATAGGAACGAAGAGAACAGGAGAAACAGGAATGAAAGGACGCTGCCGGCCGGAGCCTCGAGCGGGAAACTGCAGGAGAAGCGCAGGACCGAATGGTCCAGGCTGTCAGACGCCCATCCCGGTTGGACCGGGATGGGAAGGCTTAAGTTCAGGCGAACTTACACTTTTGCGAACACGAGAGTACCGTTGGTCCCCCCGAAGCCGAACGAGTTCTTCACCGCATAATCGATCTTCATGTCCCGCGCCGTGTTGGCGCAGAAGTCCAGGTCGCATTCCGGGTCCTGGTTGAAGATGTTGATGGTGGGCGGCGACACCTGGTTGTGGATCGCCAGCACGGTGAACACCGATTCCAGGCCGCCGGCGCCGCCCAGCAGGTGGCCGGTCATCGACTTGGTGGAATTGACCACCAGCTTCTTGGCGTGGTCGCCGAACACGCGCTTGATGCCGCGCACTTCGGCTGCGTCGCCCAGCGGCGTCGAGGTGCCGTGTGCGTTGACGTAGTGGACTTCGCTGGCGTTCAGGCCGGCGTTGCTCAGGGCCGAGACCATGCAGCGTGCCGCGCCACTGCCATCCTCGACCGGCGAGGTGATGTGGTTGGCGTCCGCGCTCATGCCGAAGCCGATGACCTCCGCATAAATTCTGGCGCCGCGTGCGACCGCGTGTTCGTACTCTTCGAGCACCATCACGCCGGCGCCCTCGCCCAGCACGAAGCCGTCGCGGTCCTTGTCCCACGGACGCGAGGCGGTAGCCGGGTCGTCGTTGCGGGTGGACAGCGCGCGTGCCGAGGCGAAACCGCCCAAGCCCAGCGGCGAGACCGTGGATTCGGAACCGCCGGCGATCATCACGTCCGCATCGCCGTACTCGATCAGGCGCGCTGCCGCGCCGATGCAATGCAGGCCGGTGGTGCAGGCGGTGACGATGGCCAGGTTCGGGCCGCGCAGGCCGAACTTGATCGAGAGATCGCCCGAGATCATGTTGATGATCGAGGCCGGCACGAAGAACGGCGAAATGCGGCGCGGGCCCTTGGCCGTATATTCTTCCTTGGTGGCTTCGATCATCGGCAGGCCGCCGATGCCGGAGCCGACGATCACGCCGATCCGGTCCGCGTTGTCGTCGGTGACGACGATGCCCGAATCCTGCAGGGCCTGGATACCTGCGGCCATGCCGTAATGGATAAAGCTATCCATATGGCGGCCTTCCTTGCCTGGCAGGTAGTCCTCGACGACGAAGTTCTTCACCTCGCCGGCGAATCGGGTCGTGAATTGCGACGCATCGAACTTGGTGATGTTGGCAATGCCCGACTTGCCAGCCAGCGCCGCATCCCATGCCTCGGCAATCGTGTTGCCGATTGGTGAAATGCAGCCCAGGCCGGTGACGACGACACGGCGGTTGCGTGAACGGCTCAAGCGATTCTCCCAGAAACTTTTAAAGCGCGAGCTACTACTTTAGGCCTTGACGTGCGCGGTTGCGTAGTCGATGGCTTGCTTGACGGTGGTGATCTTTTCAGCCTGCTCGTCAGGGATTTCCATTTCGAACTCGTCTTCCAGTGCCATCACCAGTTCCACGGTATCCAGCGAGTCAGCGCCGAGGTCGTCAACGAACGAGGATTCGATTTTGATGTCTGCTTCTGCAACACCCAGCTGCTCAGCGACGATTTTTTTAACGCGTTGTTCGATATCCGACATGTTATGGCTCCATTAGGTATGTGTTGCGGAAAGTGCGCGCATTTTATCAGGTTTGCGCGGTGAAAAACTACTTTCGGCGATTCCTGCTATTTCCACCGAAATTGCTGCTAAAAGATGTGAATACGCCGGTTCCACCGCAGAGCGCGATGACACCCGCATAGTTGCACATTAATTCATATACATGCCGCCATTCACGTGCAATTCGGTGCCGGTGATATACGCGGCCTGCGGACCGGCCAGGAAAGCCACCGCGTAGGCGATGTCTTCCGGCTGGCCCAGGCGGCCCAGCGGGATCTGCCCCAGCAGCGCTTCGTGCTGGCCTTCGCCCAGCGCCTTGGTCATGTCGGTGTCGATGAAACCGGGCGCCACGCAGTTGACGGTGATGTTGCGGCTGCCGATCTCGCGCGCCAGGGCGCGGGTCATGCCGGCCACGCCGGCCTTGGCGGCAGCGTAGTTCATCTGGCCCGGGTTGCCCGAGGCGCCCACCACCGAGGTGATATTGATGATGCGGCCGTGCCTGGCCTTCATCATCCCGCGCAGCACCAGGCGCGCCAGGCGGCCCACGGCGTTCAGGTTGGTGGAGATGACGCTGTCCCACTCGTCATCCTTCATGCGCATGGCCAGGTTGTCCTGGGTAATGCCGGCATTGTTCACCAGGATCGACAGGCTGCCGAAGCCCTTTTGCACCTCGTCCACGACGCTGGTGCAGTTGGCGGCGTCGGTGACGTTCAGGACGAAGCCCTTGCCGCCGAATTCAGCCAGGTAATCGGTGATGGCCTGGGCGCCGGCTTCGCTGGTCGCGGTGCCGGCGACTTTCGCGCCCTGGCGCGCCAGTTCCAGTGCAATGGCTTTGCCGATACCGCGCGAGGCGCCGGTCACGAGGGCAACTTGGTTCTGCAGGTTCATGCTTTTCCTCTTGTAATAATCTAGTTCGGGCAGGCTCAGGCCGCCTGCAGCGACGCCAGCACGCGTTCAAGCGCGGCCTGGTCGACCAGGGCCTCGCCCACCAGCGCCGGGTCGATGCGCTTGGCCATGCCGACCAGGGTCTTGCTCGGGGCGCATTCGATGACCTGGGTGATGCCGCTGGCGGCCATCTTCCGCATGGTCTCGACCCAACGTACCGGGCCAGCCGCCTGGCGCACCAGCGCGTCCTTGATCGCGGCCGGATCGTGCAGGATAGCCACGTCGACGTTGTTGATCAACTCGATCTGTGGCGCCGAGAAGTGGATGTTTTCCATGTAGTCGCGCAAGCGGTCGGACGCAGGCTTGAGCAGGGACGAGTGGAATGGCGCCGAGACCGACAGCTTCATGGCGCGCTTTGCTCCTCGCGCCTTGGCGATCTCGCAGGCGCGGTCGATCGCGGCCGCATGGCCGGCGATGACGATCTGGGTCGGCTCGTTGAAATTGACGGCTTCGACTACTTCACCCTGGGCAGCCTCGGCGCAGACGGCACGCACCTCGTCGGCCTGCAGGCCCAGCACGACGGCCATGCCGCCCTGCCCGACCGGCACCGCGTCCTGCATGGCCTGGGCGCGGAAGCGCACCAGCGGCACCGCATCCTTGAATTCGATCACGCCCGCGGCCACCAGGGCCGAGTATTCGCCCAGGCTGTGGCCGGCGACCATCGATGGGACCGGGCCGCCGGCGGCGATCCAGGCGCGGTACACGGCCACAGCCGCAGTCAGCATGACCGGCTGGGTGTTGGTGGTGAGGTCGAGGTCTTCCTTCGGGCCTTCGGCGATCAGCCGCTTGATGTCGAAGCCGAGGGCGTCGGATGCCTCGAGCACGGTTTGCTCGACGACCGGATTGCCGGCGAAGCCGTTCAGCATGCCGACGGCCTGGGCGCCCTGGCCGGTAAACAGGAATGCGAAGTTGGTCATTTTATTGTTCTCTCTGCTTGGTAGGTCGGTTCCCGTAGGGCGGCTGGCTTTGCCAACCGCGCGTTCAACCGGGATCTGCGTTGCCGCAATGCGTTCGTGATGTGAACGCGCGGGCGGGAGAACCCGCCCACCCTGCGTATCGCCGCAACATGAAGCCGCGGCACATAACGATTACATGCGCGCGAGCACCGCGCCCCAGGTGAAGCCGCCGCCGACGCCTTCCATCAGGACATTGTCGCCCTTCTTGACGCGACCATCGCGCACGGCTGCGTCGAGCGCCAGGGGAATCGAGGCGGCCGAGGTGTTGCCGTGCTGGTCGACGGTGACGACCATCTTTTCCATCGGCAGCTCCAACTTCTTGGCCGTGCCCTTCATGATGCGCAGGTTGGCCTGGTGCGGAATCAGCCAGTCGATGTCCGACGGCTGCATCTGGGCGTGCGCCAGCGCTTCTTTCGCGACTTCTTCGAGCACGGTGACGGCCAGCTTGAAGACGGCCGGGCCGTCCATGTACAGGAAGCCGCTGCCGGCGATCGCGCCACCGGCCAGGTTGCCCGGGATCGACAGGATGCCCGCATGGCTGCCGTCGGCGTGCAGCTTGGTGGCCAGGATGCCTGCTTCGTTCGAGGCTTCCAGCACGACCGCGCCGGCGCCGTCGCCGAACAGCACACAGGTGGTGCGGTCGGTGAAATCGAGGATGCGCGAGAATACTTCCGAACCGATCACCAGCACGCGCTTGTACATGCCGGAGCGGATGAAGGCGTCGGCGGTCGCGACCGCATAGACGAAGCCGCTGCACACGGCCTGCACGTCGAAGGCGGCGCTGTTGTTGGCCATGCCGAGTTTTTGCTGCACGATGCAGGCGGTGCTCGGGAAGCTGCCGTGGTAGTCGGGGGTGGAACTGGCGACGATCACCAGTTCGATGTCGCCGGGCTGCTTGCCGGCCATTTCCAGGGCCTTGCGCGCGGCGTGCACGGCCAGGTCGGACGAGTTTTCGTCCGCCGCCGCGTAGTGGCGGCTCGAGATGCCGCTGCGCGACACGATCCATTCGTCGGACGTCTCGACACCCTGCGCGGCCAGCTGCGTTGCGAGCTGGTCGTTGGTGACACGATTGGCCGGCAGATAGCTGCCGGTGCCGGTGATCTTGCTATACAGAGTCATTGCTCCACCATCCTGCTGGGTTGGTTACGCCTGGCGCTCTTCGCCTGGCGAGGTCGGCATCAGTTCGGCGATCAGCGCCGACAGCTGCTCCAGTACATCGTATTTTGCCGCATCGTAGGCGCGCTGGAGCGCCCACTCGAAGGCATAGGCGTTGGCCCCGCCATGGCTCTTGAAGACCAGGCCCTTCAGGCCGAGCAGGCCGGCACCGTTATAGCGTTCCGGATTGAGCTTCTTGAGCGATTTACGGGCCAGCAAGGCACCTGCCATCGAGAAGATGTTCTCGGTGAACACCGACTTGACGAAGCGCGACAGGCCTTCGACGGCCTTGAGCGTGACGTTGCCGACGAAGCCGTCGCAGACGACCACGTCGACCGTGCCCTTGAAGATGTCATTGCCTTCCACATTGCCGTGGAAATTGAGCTTGCCGCGCTCATGGTCGGCACGCAGCAGTTCGCCGGTGGCCTTGACCATGTCGTTGCCCTTGATGTCCTCGGTGCCGACATTGAGCAGGCCGATGGTCGGGCGCGGGATGTGTTCCATGGCCGAGCACAGCACCGAGCCCATGATGGCGAACTGGTGCAGGTGGTGCGGCTCGCAGTCGACGTTCGCGCCCAGGTCGAGCATATAGGTCGGGCCGTTTTTCTGGTTCGGCATGATCGAGCAGATCGCCGGGCGGTCGACGCCGGTCATGGTCTTGAGCACATAGCGCGAGATCGCCATCAGGGCACCGGTATTGCCGGCCGAGACGCTGGCGTTGGCGCTGCCGTCCTTGACCAGCTCCACCGCGACGCGCATCGAGGAATCTTTTTTCTTGCGCAGCGCGATCTCGAGCGGGTCGTCCATCTCGACGACTTCAGTGGCGTTCCTGAGCGCGATGCGGGGATGGGCCTCGGCGCGGTGTTTTTTTAATTCTGCGCGCAGGGTCTCTTCGCGGCCCACCAGGATCAGGTGGACGTCGGCATGTTTCTTTAAAAACGAGATGGCTGCGGGAATGGTAACTGAGGGGCCGTGATCGCCACCCATGCAGTCAATGGAAATTGTGATGGTCATTTGCTGGGAGATGCCGGCTCACGCAAAGCGGGCGGCAGTGGGGATCGGGGCGTGGCTCGTGGCCGGCCGCTGACCGCGCAATCCGGGATGACAGGCGTGCTGGTAGGCGCCGCAGTAAACGGGAATGCGAAAGAAAAAGCGGCGCCACGCAGAAAACATACGTCGCACCGCTTTCATGGTACTAAAGGACAAGACGTCGATTACTCGTCGTTCTTGGTCTTCAGGACTTTGCGACCACGGTAGAAGCCGTTCGGGCTGATGTGGTGACGCAGGTGGGTTTCGCCGGTGGTCGGCTCGACTGCCAGGTTTGGTGCGGTCAGGAAATCGTGCGAACGGTGCATGCCGCGCTTCGACGGGGACTTCTTATTCTGCTGAACTGCCATGATGACTCCTAATACATAAGTTCTAAAATTTTAACACAACCGATGCGCAAATACATGCAGATCGAGTATCCCATTGGCAATTTTCCAGTCTTTCGACCTTCGCTTGCCTACATGTTTGCTGCTACTTCAACTGCTCAATGCCATACTCGATGACTGCACGCGTTTGACACGTCCTGCTTCATGCTGCGGTGACACAGCACTACTTGTTCCTGCTACTGATTCGGTTACTGCTTATTCTGGTTTGGGCGCGGCCAGCCCGGACTTCAAGCCGGCGAACGGCGAGACCTTGTCGGTCTTCAGGGCGTCCAGGAGCTTGGTGTCCGGACATACCTCATGTTTCGGTGCCTGCGGCAGGGCCAGCAGGGCTTCGTCTTCCAGCAACTGGCGGATGTCGCAGGCATGGCTGCCGACAATCACGTCGATGCTCTCGTCATCGAGGATTTCCTCGATGCTGTCGGCCTCTTCGTCGTCCTTGCCGAGCACCAGCATGGTGGACGAGTCGAGCTCGTATTCCATCGGGCCCAGGCAGCGCTGGCAGACCAGCTTCACGGGACCGGCGACCTCGAGGGTCAGCGACGGATAGCCTTGCTTGGTCTGGCCGCCTTGCATCGACCAGCGGATCTCGCCGGAGTTGTCGGCGCAATCGGCTGCCAGGCGGGTCATTTCGGCCACAGGCGTCACGCCATCGCGGTGTCCGTCATTCCGGCAAAACTCGAAGGCGTCAATGACAAAAGCGCTCATTTGGAAAACATCCCCGGAAAACCTGCGATAATAACAGGCTTATCCCCGCAGAGTCAAAGACTTGCGTCGTTTTTGCCCGGTGCCTGTTGCGCGCTAATACAGCGCCAGGCAATTCCCGGGCATTCATAAGGTTTGCTTGCCGGGATAGCTTATCTATTTGCCTTGCTTATAGTTCCCGAATTTCGACAGCCCCATATGATACCAAGTTCCGCGCCGCCGCGCCTCATTCTTGCTTCGAGTTCTGCTTACCGGCGCGAATTGCTGGGGCGCCTGCGGTTGCCCTTCGAGACGATCGCCCCCGATATCGACGAGACCCCGCACCCCGGCGAAGCGCCCCAGGACACCGCCCTGCGCCTCGCGCGCGAGAAAGCCGCGTTCGTCGCGGCACGCCATTCCGGCGCCCTCGTGATCGGCTCGGACCAGGTGGCCACGCTCGACGGCCTGCAGATCGGCAAGCCGGGCAGCCATGCCCGGGCGCTGGAACAATTGCAGCTGATGCGGGGCCGGCGCGTGGTCTTCCATACGGCGCTGTGCCTGTGGGACAGCCGCGTGGCCGACCCCCTGGCCGCGGCGCAGACCGAGAACGTCCAGGTGTTCGTGGATTTCCGCGACCTGCCCGACGGCGAGCTCGACGCCTACCTGCGCATCGAGCAACCCTATGACTGCGCCGGCAGCGCCAAGAACGAAGGGCTGGGCATCGCCCTGCTCGAGCGCATCGAATCGAACGACCCGACCGCCCTCACCGGCCTGCCCCTGATCGCCTTGACCAGGATGCTGCGCCGCGCCGGCGTGCCTCTGTTCGGCCTGTAAGCACATGATTCAACCTTTTAATTTTCCTGAACGATGCCCGGCACCCTCTACCTGATCCCGAACACCCTTGGCCCCGTTGACGCCGCGCCCGGCGCCCTCGCCGCCGTCCTGCCCACGCAAGTGCAGGCGGTCACCGCCAAGCTCGACTATTTTGTCGCCGAAAACGCCAAGACCGCCCGCGCCTTCCTGAAATTGATTGCAATCGATCATCCCTTGGCCAAGCCGCTGCAGGAAATCGAGATCGCTGAACTGAACGTGAACACGCCACCAGGCGCGCTGGCGCAGCTGCTGGCTCCCTTGCTGGCGGGACGCGATGCGGGACTGGTGTCGGAAGCCGGCGTGCCGGCCGTGGCCGACCCGGGCGCCGACCTCGTGCGCCTGGCGCACCAGCACGGGATCGCGGTGCGGCCGCTGGTCGGGCCGTCCTCGCTGCTGCTGGCCGTCATGGCAAGCGGCCTGAACGGCCAGAGCTTCGCCTTCAACGGCTATTTGCCGACCGACGCGGCGCTGCGCACCAAGCGCATCCGCGAGCTGGAAACCCGCTCGCGTATCGAAAAGCAGACGCAGTTGCTGATCGAGACGCCGTATCGGAATGGACAGATGCTCGACGCCTTGGTGGCTTCGTGTCAGCCGAGCACCCTGGTGTGCGTGGCGACGGACTTGACCTTGGCGAGCGAGTCGGTGCAGACCTTGACGGCGGCGAAGTGGAAGTCGGCTCTCGCGGCCGGGAAGGCGCCGGATTTTCACAAGAAGCCGACGGTCTTTTTGTTTTTGGGGCAGTAGGCTGATGTTGGGGCAACAGGCTACAGGGCTGGCAGTAGGAAGTAGAACTTTCACCAGCTCCGTTTTTACCCGGCAACCGTAAAACCGTCATCCCGGCGAAGGCCGGGATTCAGTTCCGTTGCGTACTGCCTACGCTTGACGATCAAGGCCACTCGCAAAAATCAGGGGGGACAATGCCGCTGGCATTGTTCCCGCCTTCGCCGGCAGTCGTAGGCGCCAGTGGCGCGTACGACGAGCCAACTATTTGTTCACGGTCGCAGGCTACTCTCACGCACCGATGAACGGCAGGCTGCTCACATGCCAGTTTCAAGCCAGCCGGTCAGTGCACCTCGTGCGTCAACTCCCGCACCCAGTCAAACGCCGCCAGCTCGATCTCGCGGATCTGCGCCACCGTCAAGCCCAGCTTGCGCAGCGCGCCGGCGAGCTTGCAGCCGCCTTCGGCCGCTTCGAGCAGTTCCGCCACCTTCAGCATGGTCCCGAACTGCCCTTCGCGGTCCAACAAGGCCGCACGCACATCGTCCGCCACCTCGACATTGTCGAGGATGTCGCACATCGGGATCGAAAACAGCGCATCAGCCAGTGACATGATGCCCACCGTAAAAGCACGGTCGGCACTGGCGGCGTCGTGCGGGCACACCACCAGGGTCATCAGCTCGAGCAGCTTGCCGCGCGTGGTGGCCAACTGCAATAGCGGCGAAGCCAGCTCCACGCCTCCCGCGGTCGTGTAGAGCAGGATCTGCAGCCAGCGCTGCAGCTGGCGCCGGCCGAGCTGGCTCAGCGCCTGCGACAGCGATTCGATCTGCGGCCCGGGCGCGGCGCGGCTGTTGACCAGGCGCAGCAGGTTCAGGCTGATCAGGGCGTCGCGCTTGACGGCCGATTCGATGGCCTGGCTGTCCGCGTCCGAGCCGACCAGTTCCAGCAGGTGCAGGATGGCCATCTCGGACGGAGCGATCTTCTTGCCCGACAGAATCACCGGGCGGGCAAAATAATAGCCCTGGAAGTATTCGAAGCCAAGGTCCATGCACAATCTGAATTCGTCGAGCGTCTCGACCTTTTCGGCCAGCAGTTTCTTGCCGGTGCGCTTGAGCGAAGCCACCAGGCCCGCGAGCTCGTCGGCATGGACGCCCTTGACGTCCACCTTGATCACGTCCACCAGCTCCACCAGCCGGTCGAGCTCGCGCGAATGCTCGACCACGTCGTCGACTGCGAACTTGAATCCGAGTTCCTTGAGCTCGGCGATCCGCGCCAGCAACTGCCGGGTCGGCTTGACGGTTTCGAGGATTTCAAGGATAACTTTATGCGGAGGCAAGAAGCGCACGAAGTCGCTCATCAGGACGACTTCGTCCACGTTGACAAAGGCCAATTGCTCGCCTACCACGTGCTCCATGCCGAGTTGCGAGACGTGCGAAATCACAGCCGCCGTAGCGGCAGCGTTATCGGTCAGCTTCGCATCGTCGTCCTCGCCGGCCGCACGAAACAGCAGCTCGAATGCTACGAGGTGCTGGTCACGGCCGAGGATCGGCTGACGTGCGAGAAAAAAATCGTTGGACGGCACGGATGCCGCTGCCGTTAATTCGGCATGCATCTAACACTCCTGGGAAACGTTTGAGGCGCGCGTGAGCACGCCAGGCTGGCGGGGTAGGCCAGCATGGAAACTATACTACAAAAACGCAAACCTTAGCATTTTTACATCGAATCGCATGTCGGCGCTCAGTGGCTAAGCTTTGCCGCCCTTGCCGCCTTTGCCGCCCGAACGTGGTGCGCCGGCAGCGGTGCCGGCCGGTCGCGGGCTGCCGGTGCGCGCTCCATCCTTGCGCGGGCTGCTGGTGCGCAAGCCGGTGCTGCTGCCCGGCGCGACCGGGCGTTGGCTGCCGCCGCCACCACTGCCCGGCCCCTGCGGCTTGGCCTGGGCGCTGCCATCCGGATGCCAGACCCGGCGCGCGCCGGTTTTGGGAGCCGCCGCAGCGCCGCCGGCCGCCTGGCCGACACCGCGCGGATCTTCCTCCCCCTCGCGCACCATGCTCTGGCCCGGCAGGCGCAGGCTGCCCTTGCCCGACAGCGGGCTGGCGCGGCGGGCGTTACCCACCGGCACGCGCGGACCGTCGGCGGCCATACGCGCCGCTGCACCGGTCACCTGGGTGCCGGTCTCGATGGTAAAGCGCGCGCCGGCATCCTTGCCCAGCACCTGCACCAGGTAAGGCAGGGTTTCGCGCAGCATCGGCTCCAGCGTGTAGGGCGGATTCAGGATGAACATGCCGCTGCTGGCCAGGCCGAAGCCGTCCGGCCCGGGTGTGGACACGGTGAGCGTGACGTTCAACCATTCCTTGGCCGGCAGGCGCTTGAGGCGGTCGGCGAACTGGCGCGACTCCATGCGCTGCAGTACCGGATACCAGACCGCATAGATGCCGGCCGGGAAACGGCCGAGGGCTTCGTCCAGCGCCTCGCGCACTTTCTTGTAGTCGTCCTTGATTTCGTAAGGCGGGTCGACCAGCACCAGGGCGCGGCGCGACGGCGGCGGCAGCAGTTTCTTGAGGCTCTGGAAACCGTCGCCATGCTCGATCAGGACGCGACGGCCGCGGGCGCGCTCGCCCTGCTCCGCCTTGTGCTCTTCGACCTTGCGGAAGTTCTGGGCCAGGATGCGGCAATCCGACGGGTGCAGCTCGAACAGGCGCAGGCGGTCCTCGGCGCGCGACAACTGGTCGGCCACGTAGGGCGAGCCCGGGTAATAGCGCATCTTGCCGCTCGGGTTCATTCCCTTGACCAGCGCCAGGTAAGGCACCAATGCAGCCGGGATATTGGTGGCATTCCACAGCGGACCGATGCCGGTGTTGTATTCGGAATTCTTGCTCGCCTGCGCACCGTCGAGCGCATACACGCCCGCACCCGAATGGGTGTCAATATAGGTGTAGGGCACGTCCTTCTGGTTCATGTACAGGTGCAACTGGACCTGGACAAAGTGTTTGAGGACATCGGCGTGGTTACCCGCGTGATAGGCGTGGCGGTAGCTCAACATAAGCTGGAATTCCTGAGAAAAGAGACGGGCCGCGTGAACTCAAGCGGCGTAATTGTCGCCATTATCCACTACATCGCGAGGCGGACGTTAATTACTCCGGAAATGAAAAAAACCGCAGGCCCTCGCAGGCACTGCGGTTTTGCACGGATCAAGCTGCTGGACGCAGCTGCTTATGCGACCTTTTTCTCGTCGAAGAACTGCTCGTCTTCCGTCGAACCATGCAGCGCGGTGGTCGAGCTCTGGTTCTGCTGGATGGTCTGGGTGACGGCATCGAAATAACCGGTGCCGACCTCGCGCTGGTGCTTCACGGCCGTAAAGCCCTTGTCGGCGGCGGCGAATTCGCTTTCCTGCAGCTCGACGAAGGCCGACATGCCGCGGCGGGCATAGCCGTGCGCAAGATTGAACATGCTGTAGTTCAGCGCGTGGAAGCCGGCCAGGGTGATGAACTGGAACTTGTAGCCCATGGCGCCCAGCTCTTTCTGGAACTTGGCGATGGTCGCGTCGTCCAGGTTTTTCTTCCAGTTGAACGAAGGCGAGCAGTTATAGGCCAGCATCTTGCCCGGGAACTTGGCGTGGATCGCTTCGGCGAAGCGCTTGGCGAATTCCAGGTCGGGCTTGCCGGTCTCGCACCACACCAGGTCGGCGAAGGGCGCATAGGCCAGGCCGCGCGAAATTGCCTGCTCGACGCCCGGCTTGACGCGGTAGAAGCCCTCGACGGTGCGCTCGCCGGTGCAGAACGGCTGGTCGTTGGGGTCCACGTCCGAGGTCAAGAGGTCGGCGGCTTCGGCATCGGTACGGGCGATTACGAGGGTGGGCGTGCCCATCACGTCGGCGGCCAGGCGCGCGGCGTTGAGTTTTTCAACGGCTTCGCGGCTCGGGACCAGCACCTTGCCGCCCATATGGCCGCATTTTTTTACCGAGGCCAGCTGGTCTTCAAAGTGCACGCCCGCTGCGCCGGCGTCGATCATCGATTTCATCAGTTCGTAGGCGTTCAGCACGCCGCCGAAGCCGGCTTCCGCATCGGCCACGATGGGCGCGAAGTAATCGATGTCGTCCTTGCCTTCCGACCACTGGATCTGGTCGGCGCGCTGGAAGGTATTGTTAATGCGGCGCACCACCAGCGGCACCGAATTGGCCGGGTAGAGCGACTGGTCGGGATACATCTCGCCAGCCACGTTGGCGTCGCCCGCCACCTGCCAGCCCGACAGGTAGATGGCTTTCAGGCCGGCCTTCACTTGCTGCATGGCCTGGTTGCCGGTCAGCGCACCCAGGGCATTCACATACGGCTCGTTGTTGACGAGGTCCCACAGCTTTTCGGCGCCGCGCTTGGCGAGCGTGTGCTCGATGCGGACCGAGCCGCGCAGGCGCACCACGTCAGCCGCGGTGTAATTGCGGGTGACGTCTTTCCAGCGCGGATTGGTGTCCCAGTCTTGTTGGAGTTCACTGATTTGCTGTTCACGAGTTGCCATGGTGTTTCTCCTGAATGAAAAAGCTGATTGCGAGAGGAATCCGTTGAGACAATCATAAATCAGATTGTGCACAGCACAATAGGTCTTATATAAGACATATAAACTATTTTTTACCCTTTGTTTTCAAGCGCTTGCAGGCGACATTTCATGATGCGGCATGAAATTTCTTAGAATGAGAATGAGGGAAGGCCGTTCTTTGCTGCATTTTCCGCCATATGGCGATATCGTTTCACATCGTGAAAATTCATAGGAAACAGTTAGTTGCCACTGAACTGATTCGCGCTCCGGTCCTGACGCAAACCGGCAAGGATGGCCTTCCCTTCCCCGACGCTGCCCCGCTGCCGGGCAACACGATTGGCGGTGTGTCCGCCTCACAGGTCCCGGCACCGCAGTCGATTGCCATCGTCGGCGCCGGCCTCGCGCTGATGGGACCGGTGAGCCGCAAGCGCCGCCGAGGGCCGCCATAAAGCGTCGCCAATGTAAAAAAAGCGCGTGCCTTTGCAGGTACGCGCTTTTTTCTCCGGCGGTGCCGCCCTTGACCTAGCTTACTTCGCCAGCTCCACCCCCTCCCCGAACACCAGCTGCCCACCGCGCACCCGCACCGGGATCGTATCCTTCGGCCCGAATGTGCCGGACAGGATGGCTTTCGAGAGCGGGTTCTCGATCTGCTGCTGGATCGCGCGCTTGAGCGGGCGGGCGCCGTAGATCGGGTCGTAGCCGGCTTCGGCGATCTTCTGCAGCGACTCTTCGTCGAGGTCGAGCGTCATCTCCATCTTGGCCAGGCGCTCTTCCAGGTGGCGCAGCTGGATGCGGGCGATGGCGCCGATGTTCTTCTCGTCGAGCGCATGGAACACCACGATCTCGTCGATCCGGTTGATGAACTCGGGGCGGAAATGCCCGCGCACCTCGGCCATCACGGCCAGCTTCACGACTCCCGGTTCGTCGGTGTCCATCGACTGGATCTTGTGCGAACCCAGGTTCGAGGTCATGACGATCACCGTGTTCTTGAAGTCCACGGTGCGGCCCTGGCCATCGGTCATGCGGCCATCGTCCAGCGCCTGCAGCAGCACGTTGAACACGTCCGGGTGCGCCTTCTCGATCTCATCCAACAAGATCACGCTATAGGGCTTGCGGCGCACCGCTTCGGTGAGGTAACCGCCCTCCTCGTAACCCACATAGCCCGGCGGCGCGCCAATCAGCCTCGCCACCGAATGCTTCTCCATGAATTCGCTCATGTCGATGCGGATCATCGACTCCTCGGTGTCGAACAGGAAGGAGGCCAACGCCTTGCACAACTCGGTCTTGCCCACGCCGGTCGGCCCCAGGAACATGAAGGACCCATACGGGCGGTTCGGGTCCGACAGGCCGGCGCGCGAGCGGCGGATCGCGTCCGACACCGCCTCGATCGCCTCGTCCTGGCCCACCACGCGCTCGTGCAGCTTTTCTTCGATGCGCAGCAGCTTGTCGCGCTCGCCCTGCATCATGCGCGACACCGGGATGCCGGTCGCGCGCGAAACCACTTCGGCGATTTCCTCGGCGCCGACCTGGGTGCGCAGCAGCTTGGGTCGGCCCGCGCCAGGGTCGGCGGCGTCGCCTTCCGGACCGGCCGCGGCTTCCTCGGCCTTCTTGAGCTGCGCCTCGAGTTCCGGCAGACGGCCATACTGCAGCTCGGAGACCTGCTGCCAGTTGGACTGGCGCTTGGCTTCCTCCATCTGATGGCGGGTGCGCTCGATCTCTTCCTTGATGTGGGTGCTGCCCTGCACCGCCGCTTTTTCCGCCTTGAGGATTTCCTCGTAATCGTTGTACTCCCGCTCGAGGCGCAGGATTTCCTCGCCGATCAGTTCCATGCGGCGCTGCGAGGCTTCGTCGGTCTCCCGGCGCACGGCTTCGCGCTCGATCTTCAGCTGGATCAGGCGGCGTTCCAGCTTGTCCATCACTTCCGGCTTGGAGTCGATTTCGATCTTGATCTTCGACGCCGCTTCGTCGATCAGGTCGATCGCCTTGTCGGGCAGGAAGCGATCGCTGATATAGCGGTGCGACAGTTCGGCCGCGGCGATGATGGCCGGGTCGGTGATCTCGACCTTGTGGTGCAGCTCGTATTTTTCCTGCAGGCCGCGCAGGATGGCGATGGTCGCCTCCACGCTCGGCTCGTCCACGATGATCTTCTGGAAGCGGCGCTCCAGCGCGGCGTCCTTCTCCACGTACTTGCGGTATTCATCGAGCGTGGTCGCGCCGACGCAATGCAGCTCGCCACGCGCCAGCGCGGGCTTGAGCATGTTACCGGCGTCCATCGCGCCTTCGGCCTTGCCGGCGCCGACCATCGTATGGATCTCGTCGATGAAGACGATGGTCTGGCCCTCGTCGTGCGCCAGTTCCTTCAGCACGGACTTGAGGCGCTCCTCGAATTCGCCGCGGTACTTGGCGCCGGCCAGCAGGGCCGCCATGTCGAGCGAGAGCACGCGCTTGCCCTTGAGCGAATCGGGCACCTCGCCATTGACGATGCGCTGGGCCAGGCCTTCGACGATCGCGGTCTTGCCCACGCCCGGTTCGCCGATCAGGACCGGGTTGTTCTTGGTGCGGCGCTGCAGCACCTGGATCGCGCGGCGGATCTCGTCGTCGCGGCCGATCACCGGGTCGAGCTTGCCCATGCGTGCACGTTCGGTCAAATCGAGCGTGTATTTTTTCAGCGCTTCGCGCTGGCCTTCGGCATCCTGCGAGTTCACCGTATCGCCGCCGCGCACCGCCTGGATTGCGGACTCCAGCGCCTTGCGCGTCAGGCCGTGCTCGCGCGCCAGCCGGCCCGCGTCGGCCTTGTCTTCGGTGAGGGCCAGCAGGATCATCTCGGACGACAGGAACTGGTCGCCGCGCTTTTGCGATTCGCGGTCGGCCAGGTTGATCAACGCAACCAGCTCGCGCCCGACCTGCACGTCGCCGCCGGTGCCGGTCACCTTCGGCAGGCGTTCGAGCGCGCTCTTGAGCGCGTTTTGCAGGCCTCCGACGTTGACCCCGGCGCGCTGCAGCAGCGAACGGGCGCCGCCGTCGTCCTGGTTGAGCAGGGCGACCAGCAGGTGGACCGGGTCGATGTATTGGTTATCGTTGCCGACCGCCAGGCTCTGGGCATCCGCCAGCGCTTCCTGGAGCTTGGTCGTCAATTTATCTTGCCGCATGGTATTGCTCCCTAGTGGTGTTCTTAACTGAGGAGCAAGGTTGGGATGGCTGCACGCTTTTCAAGATGTGGGACGTGCCACCCTGTTACCGCAGCGATGAAAGGGTCAAGCCGGGTCCGGCCTTGCAGGTCGCGTACATTTTTCTGCTCAGGCGCGCAGGGCGCGCCAGGTCGCAAAGCCTGCGACGCAGAACAAGACCGACCCGAGCAGGTGCAGGACCGTATGCGCCAGCGCCCAGCCATACTCGCCGCGCTGAAGCAGCACCACGGATTCGCCCGAGAAGGTAGAGAAGGTGGTCAGCCCGCCGAGGAAGCCGGTAATCGCAAACAGCCGCCACTCGGGAGGCAGGTGCGGATGCGCCGTGAAGAAGCCGAGCGCGAGACCCACCAGGTAGCCGCCGACGAGATTGGCCGCCAGCGTGCCGGCCTGGACATAGGCGTGCAGGCCGCCGAGCCAGAGGCCCAGCCCCCAGCGCAGCCAGGCGCCGATGGCTGCCCCGAGACCTACCGCCAGCCAGCTCAAGCGCAGCTTCCCCGCCGCGCCCACTTGGCCTTGGCCGAATCGTCGCTGCTGCGGGCGTCGACCCAGCGCGCGCCGCCCAAGGTTTGCTCCTTCTTCCAGAACGGGGCGTCGGTCTTGAGGTAATCCATGATGAATTCGCAGGCCGCGAAGGCTTCGCCGCGGTGCGCGGAGGCGCAGGCGACCAGTACGATCTGGTCCAGCGGCGCCAACGGGCCGATACGGTGGATGACCAGCACACCGAACAATTCCCAACGCGCACGTGCCTGGGCAACGATGTCTTCCAGCGCGCGCTCCGTCATGCCGGGATAGTGCTCGAGCTCCATTTCGGAAACGGAAGCGCCTTCGTTGAGGTCGCGCACCGTGCCGACGAAACTCACCACGGCGCCGACCCGCCCGTCGCCTTCGCGCAGGCGCACGATCTCGCGCGACAGGTCGAAGTCCGCTTGCTGCACCCTGATGTCGCTAACAGGGCCGGTTGCCGGCATGGTGACCCCTGTCATCGGCCGTCCTTCGCGTGGCGCATGAGCAGTTGCTCGATACGGGTTTCGGTACGGGCGTCGGCCAGGGCCGGCAGCGCCAGCAGCGCGCGCAATTCGGCAGCGGGACCGCTCTCCGCCTGGTGTTGCCCCGCCTTGTGGCCAGGCTTGTGACCCGACTTGAGCGAGCTTTGCAGCACCTCGACCTGCAGCTTGAGGCGCTCGCGGGCGAACTCGGCGCCGCTGTCGATGCCGGCCCCGATTTCGAGCCGCAGCAACTCGTGCAGCAGGCGCTCGCGGTTGGTCGCCAAGAGGCGCGTATAGCCGGCGCGATCGCCCTCCCACGCGGCGAGGGCCGCATCGAAACGCGTGCGCAGGACGGCTTCATAGCCGTTCTCGAGCGGCAACAGCGCACCCCAGCGCCCGCGCCAGTCCGATGGGTTGGTCTGGGCGTCCGGATTGACCAGCGCCGCCTCCAAGGCCTGGATCAGGCGCAACTTGTCGCGTACGGCGCCCGCCAGCGCCAGCCCGGCGGCGCGGCGCGCCACGTCGGCGTGATGCTGCACCGCCGCTAGCGCGCAATGGTAACGCTTGTCGATGCGCGCTTCGTGGGCGCGCGGCACCGGGCCGATCGCCTGCCACTCGCTTGCTGCCTCGCGCAGCAGCTTGCCGGCCGTGGCCGGGGTGACCTCCGGCGCGGCCGCTTCCAGACGGGCGCACAGGGCTTCCTTGGCGGCTTCGTGGGCGCGGCGCTCACTGTCAGCGGCATGTGCATGCTCCTTGCGGCCCGCAAACAAGGCGTCGCAGGCGGCGCGGAAGCGTTGCCACAGCGCCTGTTCGGCCTTGCGCTCGAGCGGCAGCGCGCGCGCATGTTCCTGCCAGCGGTGCTGCAGGTCGCGCAGCCGGTCGACCGCATGGCGGTCGTGCGGGTCGAGCCCGAGCGCCTCTTCAATCAATTGCTCACGCACTTCCATCTCGCCCTTGCGCTGCTGTTCCAGCGGGCGCTGGAGGGTATTCAGGGCGCTGGAAAACAAGCCGTCGAGCCGCTTCTTTTCCTTGCGGTCGACCGGGCCCAGATGGCTCCAGGCAGTGCGCAGCCGCTGCACCGTGCCGGAAACATGCTTCCAGTCGGCCTCGCCCGATTCGAGCCGGGCGATCTCGCCTTGCGCTTCGTCGACCAGGGCCTGGCCGCGCGCGGCATTCGCGTGGCGCTCGTCGGCCAGGTGGCGGAAATGGGCCGCGGCCGGAGCGTAGGCCATCGTGCAGGCGGCGTCGAAGCGCTCCCACAGCGAGCGCGGCGCGGGGCCGGACAGGCTGTCGAGCGCCTTCCAGCGCTCGCGCATGCTGCCGACCTTCTTGGCCAGCTCGCTCATCGCCAGGCTTTGCGTGGCCAGTGTCTCCACCGCCTTGATCAATTCTTCGCGCGAGACGTTGCCGCCCCAGCGCGCCCAATCCGACAGGCGCTTGAGCTCGGCGCGCACGTGGGCCAGGCGGTCGGCTTGCGCCGACAGGAGGCGCACACCCTTGTCCTTGCTGTCCTTGAGCGACTTGTCGAGTTCCGCGGCAGTGCCCAGGGAACCTTGCTGCAGGGCCGCTTCCATGGCGTCGAGGCGGTCGAGGAAGTCCTGGTCGGCGCCCTTGCTCTGGGGTTTTTGCGATGGTTTTTGCGCGGCGGCAGCAGCTGCACCCCCTGCAGCCGGTACCGGCTCTTTCGGTTTGCGCGCTTCCTGCGGCAGGCTCCCCATGAGTTCGTCGAAGCGGCGCTGCAGCTCGGCGCCCTGCGGACTGGAGGGCAAGGCCGGCAGGCGCTGCCATTCCTTGCGCAGCGCGTCTGCCTTGAGCTCAGCGATTGGCTGCGCCTGCCACTGCAGCAGCGCGGCCTCGCGCGCGCCGATGGCGGCCTGGTCTTGCTCGAGCGTAGCCAAGCTGGCGCAAAGGCGCGCATGCTCTGTGGCGAAATCGGCCACCAGGGCGCGCGGCAGCGCGGCGTGGCCGGGGGCAACGAGCGCCTCGGTCTGTTCGCGCGCCAATGCCTCGAGGCGCTCGCCGAAGGCTGCGGCATCAAACCCGCCCGTTTCCAGCTGGCGCAGGGCGGCAAGGCGGTCGATCATGGCGCGCTGCAGCTGCACCTGGTTTCCCAGGCGCTTGCCCAGTTCGGCGCGGACGGCATCGAATTGCGCATTCAGCTCGGGCGCGACGATCACCGCCCATTTGCGATCGAGCTCGGCCACATGGTTCGGGGTCAGCAAGTCGTCGTTCAGCAGCGTGCGCGCCTGGGTCAGCGCTTCCTGTCCACGGCGCAGCTCGGATTCGTGGTGGCGGATGGCGTCGAGGCGCGACTGCATCATCTTGGCGACGCGCCGGTCGAGGTTGCGCATCGCCGTGTGCACACGCTCAAGCTGGGGCCGGCTGTGGACCAGCTCGGCCGCGCTCAGGCGCAGTTCGGAAAATTCGGAAGACAGGATGAAGGCGACGGCGGCTTCTTCGTCGCCGTCCAGGTGCTTGAGCTGTTCGGCCTGCTGTTCGCGCGGCGTCGGTGCGCCGGCGGCCCCGCCCGGCCCGGCAGGCTGCGCCGGCTGCGGCGCCTGGCCGGGCGATCCCTCAGCGGCAGCGCCGGCCGCCGGCTTGTCGCCACCTTGCCGTTTGAATAGGAATTCGAACATGATGAAATCGCACTTCCAAAACCCCCATCATAGCAAAGAACCAAGGCGGCGCCCGTCCGCCGACGCTCAATGCGTGACGTGGAGCGCGGCTGCCGCGCAAGCGCTTTGCCTCATGGAATTCTGGGGCATGGCGCTGCCTGGCGCCGGCGGGGTGCTGCGATTCTCGTGCTGCCAGGCGTCGTGGGCCAGCATATGGTTGGCGATCGCGAACCAGGATTCGCTCGGGATGTGCATGCGCGCCACCGGGAACAGCTCGCGCTCCTCGCGGTCGAGACGCTCTAACAGCAGCTTGCAGCATTGCTCCAGGGCGGCGCCGAAGCTTTTGTCCTGCACGGCTGCGGCCGCGTGGGCGTCGGCCCTGGCTTCGATCGCCGCCATGGTCAGCGCATCGAGTTCGGCCAACAGTTCTCCGGCGACGCCGGCGCGGCGCAGGGCCGGCACCACGAACTTGTCGAGCTTGCGCCAGTAGCAATTGTCGAAAGCCAGGCGCAAGGTATCGCAGGCCAGCTCGAACTGGCGCGGCGTGGGCGCGGCATGCCGCGCCGCGGCCGGGCGCCAGCGTTCCAGCAGCGATTGCAGGGCCATGCGGGCACTGGCCTGTTCGATGGACAGGGCGACCAGCGTATACGTTGACGTGAGCATCATGTCTCCTCTCGGAATGCCGCCGCCAGCACGGGGCCCGGTCGGGCCGCATTGACTTGGCTGGGGAAGCTTTTGTTAGTGGCAGGCGCGCAGTATTTATTCTTGTCGCTGGCCTGTGGGATCTCGTAGTGTAGAGACATGTCCCATGCCGGGTTTGATGTAGCGCAAGCCCGGACCGGTGGACTTTGGAGACGTTTTGGTGGCCGTGTTGTCTAAATACGATCGGCCTCAGGCGGGGCCCCTGGCCTCTTGCCCGGGTGCAAGGGCCGCCGCCAGCCGCAGGCCAAATGCTTCCGGCAATGCATGGGTGAGACGCACGTCCGGACAGCCGTGCCAGCGCGCGCAACGCTGTAACGCGGCCGCGACATCGCCCACCAGCCGGTCGCTGGGCCGCACGCCCGGCTCGAGCACGATGCTGCGCAACTCGAACTCGCCTGCCTTGCGGTGCGCCTTGGCGTCCGCTCTGCCCACCAGCGCGCCGCGGCGCAGGATCGGCAGCGTGAAATAGCCGTACCTGCGCTTGTGGGCCGGGGTATAGCATTCGAGGCGGTAGTCGAACCCGAACAGCTCGAGCGCGCGGCGGCGGTCCCAGACGATCGGATCGAAGGGCGACAGCAAGGTCGTCAGGCTGGGCGACAGCCTGCCCGCGGCCGCCTGCTGCGCCAGTTCCGCATGATCGGGGTGGATGTAGACCGGCTCGTCCCAGCCTTTGATGCGGGCGCGCAGCAGCAAGCCTTCGTCGGCCAGCGCCGCCGGGTCGGGATGCGGACGCCGGGTGCGGTGGTAATCGGGAATCCAGGATGCCTTCGCCACCCCGAGCGCGCGCACCGCCTGCAGCACGAAGCTGCGCCTTACCTCGCTCAATGCCGGCATGCGGCCGTCGTGCCATTCCGGGTGCACCCGTTCGGCGAGGTCGTAGATGCGCTGGAAGTTGTGGCGGCGCGCGATCATCAGCTCGCCGGCCGTAAACAGCACTTCGAGCGTGCGCTTTTCCGGCTTCCACTCCCACCAGCCGCCGCCCTTGCCGCTGCTGCGCTCGAAATCCGACGAGCGCACCGGCCCGTTGGCGCGCACATGCGCCAGCAGCGCCGCGACCTCAAGCGTGCGCTCGCGCATCCAGGTAGCCGAATACTTCCAGCCCATCGCTTCCGGATCGAGCATGCGGTGGCGGTACAGCCCGTAGTCTTCGATCGGCAGGAAGCAGGCTTCGTGCGCCCAGTATTCGAACAGGCGGCCCTCGGCCAGCAGTTCGTCCAGCCAGGCCGGCTCGTAGTCGCCCAGCCGGCTCCACAGCACCAGGTAGGGACTGCGCGCGACCACGCTGATGGTATCGATCTGGAGCATGCCCATGCGCCGGATCGCGGCCAGCACGTCGGCCTTCGCGGCCCGCTTGCGGCGCGGGGCCAGCATATCCTGCGCCGCCAGGTGCAGGGCGCGTGCGGCGTTCAGGGACAGTTCGATAGTCGGTTTCAGCATGCTTGCGCCCATTTGAGGATTCTCATGACGATTCAATACTACTGTAAAAATACACAGTATTTGTTGGGTCGCGCGAGCAGTCTGCGATATAGTAGGCGCCAACCCAGAACTTTCCATTTTAACCATGCGGCTGCTGCACACCTCCGACTGGCACCTCGGCCAGACCCTGCACAATTTCGAGCGCACCTACGAGCACGGGTGCTTCCTCGACTGGCTCGTGGCCACCCTCGCGTCCGAAGACATCGACGTGCTGCTGATCGCCGGCGACATCTTTGACAACGCCAACCCGTCGGCCGCCGCACACCGCCAGCTCTACCGTTTCCTGCAGCAGGCCAAGGCACGGGTGCCGCATCTGCAGGTGGTCGTCATCGCCGGCAACCACGATTCGCCGGGGCGGCTGGAAGCGCCCACCCCGCTGCTCGAAGCGCACGGCACCATCGTGGTGGGCAACGTTGGCCGCACGCTTGATGGCAGTATCGACCTCGAGCGCCTGCTGGTCCCGCTGCGCGGCCGCGACGGCGCAGTACGTGCATGGTGCATGGCCGTGCCCTTCCTGCGTCCCGGCGACGTACCGCGCGCCGTCAGCGAAGACGACACCCTTGCGCTCGACCCCTACCTGAACGGCACCGCCCTGCTCTACCGCCAGGCCTTCGCCCTGGCCCGGTCGCGCTGTACAAAAGGCGAAGCCATCATCGCCATGGGCCATTGCCACATGGTCGACGGCCAATCCTCGCAGGATTCCGAACGCCGCATCGTGATCGGCGGCACCGAAGCCTTGCCGGCTACCATGTTCGACCCTGCGGTAGCTTATGTGGCGCTGGGCCACCTGCACCTGGCCCAGCGTGTCGGCGGCCACGAGCACCGGCGCTATTCCGGCAGCCCGCTGCCGCTGTCCTTCTCCGAAGTGGGCTACCAGCACCAGGTGCTGCGCATCGACATAAAAGGGCCAGCGGTCGCCTCGGTCACCCCGCTCTACGTGCCGCGCGCGGTGGACTTGCTGCGCGTGCCCCCCAAGCCGGCGCCGCTCGACGAGGTACTCGCTGCACTGGAAGCGCTGGATCTCCCGGATGCGCAGCCGCATGCCCAGCCCTTCCTCGAAGTGCGCGTCCTGCTCGACGGCCCCGAGCCGGGCCTGCGTTCGCGCGTCGAAGCGGCGCTGGCCGGCAAACCAGTGCGCCTGGCCAAGATCGAGCCGACCCGCCGCCACGCCGCGCCCGATAACGCATCGGAAGCGTTAACCCTCGACCAGCTGGCCCAGCTCCAGCCGGACGACATCTTCCGCCGCCTGTGGGCCCAGCGCTTCGGCGACGAAGCCCCGCCGGACCAGCTCGCCGCATTTGCAGAACTCACCCATGCCCTGGGCGGAGACGCGGCATGAGGATCCTGCGCATCAGCGGCAAGAACCTGGCTTCGCTGGCCGGCGAATTCCAGGTCGATTTCGAAACCGAACCGCTTGCCTCGGCCGGCCTGTTCGCCATCAGCGGCCCCACCGGCGCCGGCAAAAGCACCCTGCTCGACGCCCTGTGCCTGGCCCTGTACGACGCCACCCCGCGCCTGCTCAAGCGCGCCGGCAGCCAGCTGCCCGACGTCGGCGGCGACACCATCTCGGCGCTCGACCCGCGCACCCTGCTGCGGCGCGGCGCCGCCGAAGGCTGGGCCGAAGTCGATTTCGCCGGCAACGACAACCTCCGCTACCGCGCGCGCTGGAGCGTGCGCCGTGCCTATGGCAAGCCGGGCGGCGCGTTGCAGCCGTCCAAGATGACCCTGCACCGCCTGCCCGAGCTCGATCCGCTGGGCGGCACCAAGACCGAAGTCGCCGCCGAGATCGTCGGGCGCATCGGTTTATCCTTCGAGCAGTTCACACGCGCCGTGCTGCTGGCGCAGAACGAGTTCTCGGCTTTCCTCAAGACCGACGAGAACGAGCGCGGCGAGCTGCTCGAAACCCTCACCGGCACCACGATCTACAGCGAAATCTCGAAGCGCGCCTTCGAGCGCTACCGCGCCGAGCAGGAGCGCACCCGCATGCTGGCCGCGCAGCTGGCCAACCAGGCCCCGCTGCCGCTGGAAGAGCGCAGCAAACTCGACGCCGACCGCGTCAATGCCGAGCTGGCGCTGGACGCCGTCGACGCGCGCCGCTCGGCGCTCGAACACGAGCTGCGCTGGCACCAGGAAGCAGGCAAGCTCGAGCGCGGCGAAACCCAGGCGGCGGAAGCGCTGGCGCAGGCACAGGCGGCGCAGGTCGAGGCCGCCGAACGGCGCCAGCGCCTGGCCACCCTCGATGCGGTGCAGCCGGCGCGTCCGCTGGTGGCCGAAGTGGTCCGCCTGGAAGGCGAACGCAAGCTGGCTGTGGAGTCCGGCGGCAAGCTCGAAGCGGGCCTTGCGGTCGCCGTCGAAGCAAGGCGTCAGGCCGTGCTCGATGTCGACGCGGCCCTGGCCGGGGTCGACGCTGCCGACAACGCGCTGCGGGCCGCGGCGCCGCAACTCGACGGCGCCAAGGCGCTGGACGCCGCCATCGCCGCCCTGGCGCCGTCGCACGCACAGGCAGGTAGTGCGCTGGAAGCCGCGCGCACCGAGGCGCGCCAGGCGCGCGCGGTCCACGCGGCGAAATCGGCGGAACACGACAGCGCGCGCAAGGGACGCGACACGGCGGCGGCATGGCTGGCTGCCAATGCACGGCTCGAACCCATGGCGGTGCAGTGGCCGCGCTGGGACAAGCTGCTGGCGCAGGCCGCGCACGCCGTATCGGCCGAAGCCGCCGCGGCAGCGTCCCTGGCCGGCGCAAGCCGCCAGGCCCAGGACGCCGCCCGGCACGAGCAAGGCGCCACCCTCGCATTGACGGACGCGACCGCCCGGCTCGGCACGCTCGACTCCGCCCGGCGCGAAGCAATGGCGGCGCTCGAATCGAGCGATCCGCAAGCACTGGACGATGAGCGCCGCGCCCTCGATGCACGGCGCGAACGCCTGGCTGGAGGCGAAAAAGTCTGGACCGCCTTGGTGACGACCCGCCAGGAGCTGCTCCAGGCCACCAGCGAGCTCGACCGCGTCGACACCGCACGCGCCGGCGCCAGCCGCCTGCTCGACGAGGCGCGCAGCGCCGCGCCGGCCCTGCTGGCGGCGATGCAGCAGGCCGAAAAATCGCTGGGCGCGGCCGAGCTGGCCTGCGCCACGGGCGTAGAAGAACTGCGTGCCACGCTCGACGACGACACGCCCTGCCCGGTCTGCGGTTCGCACGCGCACCCTTATCGCGACAACGGCCGCGAAGACCTGCTGCGCACAATGCTGGCCAGCCTGCGCGCGGAAGTTCTCGATTGCCGCAAGCTGGTGCGCGAGAACGAAGCCGTACAGGCAACCCAGGCCGCCACGCTGGCAGCGGCCACCGAACGCCTCGGCGGGCTCGAGCGTGAACGGGCGACATTGGACAGGTTGGTTGGCGAACTCGAAGCGGAATGGACGGCCCATCCGCTGGCGGCCGAAGCGCCGGCTGCCGACTTGTCCAATCCTGAGCTGTCCAACGCGCTGTACAGCGCCTGGTTCGCCGAAGCACGCGACGCCCTGCGCAGTGCAATCACTTCGCTCGATGCGCGCGCGGCCGGCCTGCGCCGCGCCGCGCAGGCGCGCGATGCGGCCCAGGCCGCATACGACAAGGCCCAGCAAGAGCATGCCCGCCTGCGCCAGGCCGCCGATAGCGCACGCGAAGCCGGCGCCCGCCTGAACACGGAATTACGCGCCATGTCCGTGCAACAAGAAGCGCTCGCCGCCCAGCTCGCATCCGTGCTGGCGGAACTCGATCCAGTATTGTCCGGCGCTTGTGGCGATGGCTGGCAAACGGCATGGCGGCACAGCCCGGCGGCCTGGCGCGATGCCCGCGCCCCGGAAGCCGCGCAGTGGCAGGAGCAAACTGCGCTGCATACCCGCAACGCCGCGTCGGCCGCCACGCTGGAAGCCGAGACTGCCGGTGCGCTGGAGCGCATCGCCCAGGCCGACCGTCATGGCGCCGGGGTCGCCGCCGAGTTCAACCGCATCGACACCGAGCTCAAGGACAAACGCGCGCAGCGCCTGGCGCTGTGGGAAGGCCGGCCGGTGGCCGAGGTCGAGCGCGAACTGGGCGCCGCACTGGCCGCCGCGCGCAACCACCAGGCTGCACGCCAGGCGATCGCAAACGAAACGGCCCAGCGCGAGGCCAGCGCCCGCACTGCCCTGGCCCAGCTGAACGAGCACATCGCCGCGCTCGACAGCGCCGGCGTGCGCGCCGCGACGGCCCTGGCCGACTGGCTGGAAGACTATCGCCGCAACCACTTCGCCCTGGGCCTCGGCCCGGTCGATGACGCCGCCGAACTGGGCAGGCTGCTGCTTGCGGGCGGCACCTGGCTGGCGCAGGAACGCGCCGCGCTGGGCGCCCTCGACGCGCAGGTCGGCAGCGCCACCGCCGTGCTGGCCGAACGCCGCGCCCAGCGCGCGCTGCATCTCGAGGGCCAGCCGGAAAGCGGCCTGTCGGCCGCCACGGTGGCCGCCGCCGTCGAAGCCCTGACGGCCGAACGCAGCGCCGCGCACGACCTGGCCACCGAATTGCGCATGAAGTCGGTGCAAGACGACGCCCGCCGCATCCAGGCGCAAGCCATGCTCGACGAGATCGAGCGCCAGCAGGCGCAGGAGCAGCGCTGGGGCAAGCTGGCCGAGCTGATCGGATCAAGCGACGGCAAGAAGTTCCGCAACTACGCGCAGCAATTCACGCTCGACGTGCTGCTCGGCTATGCCAACGCCCACCTCGGCCAGCTGGCGCGGCGCTACCGCCTGGAACGCGTCATCCACGCCGGCGCACCCTCGCTGGCGCTGATGGTGCGCGACCAGGACATGGGCGGCGAGGTGCGCTCGGTCAATTCCCTGTCCGGCGGTGAATCCTTCCTGGTGTCGCTGGCGCTGGCGCTGGGCCTGGCCTCGCTGTCCTCGAACCGGGTGCGCGTCGAATCGCTGTTCATCGACGAAGGCTTCGGCAGCCTGGATACCGAAACCCTGGGTGTCGCCATGGATGCCCTCGATGCGCTGCAATCGCTCGGCCGCAAGGTGGGCGTGATCTCGCACGTGCAGGAAATGACCGAGCGCATCGCCACCAAGGTACTGGTGCGGCCGGCCGGCGGAGGCAGCAGCGCGGTCGTGGTGGCATGAAAGGCCCGTCGGCAGGCGGGTGTAGAATGCCGCTCTTCCTGAAACTTACGATCGAATCCATATGAAGCCAGCACGTATCCTGACCTTCAAGTGCGCCAAGTGCACCAAACCCGTCAAGGTCTTCCTGCAAAAGGTCTCGGCCTGCTCGCACATCCAGCCTTACCAGGGCATGTGCGCCTGCGGCGAAGTCAAGCGCCACGCGACCGGCAACCCGGACGCGGTGAAGTCCTATATCGAATCGACCGACGGCAACTGGCACCACCACCATTAATGGGTCATTGATGAACCAGATCACATGGCTTGAAGGCGACGCCGAGCACTCTGCGCGCTGGCGCTCCGAAAGCGGCTGGCCGGCGCCAAAGAAGGTGGTCGTCGCCGACGACACCATGAACGCCGATACGGCTTACCGCTTGGCCCTTGGCGGCACCGCCCTGCTCTGGCGCGGCGACTTCCAGAACGCGCGCCAGCTGCTCAACGCCCTGGTGCGCCGGATCGACCACAAGAGCGAACGCGCGAAGCGCCCCAAGCCCGGCAAGGCCGCGGCCACGCCGACGGAACTGTTCCACCGCCACCGCCTGCAGCAGCTGCAGCGTGCCCGTACGCTCGCCATGCTCCTGATGCCTTTCGAGGCCGGCCACACGATCCCGCTGCGCCGTGCGCCGGACGTGCTGGACGCCTGCCTCGAGGCCTATGGCCCGGCGCGCGAACCGTATGTCGCTTCGCTGCGCGAATTGCTGGGCCTGATCGGTGCCCACGAATGGCGCCGCAAGGGCGTGAGTATTCCGGCGCTGGATGCCAGCATCCACCCCTGGTACGGCGTGTTCTCGCCGGTGCGCGGCGAATACGTCGAGCTGGTGGCCAAGGCCCCGCTGCCGCAAGGCGCGACACTCGCCTTCGACATCGGCGCCGGCACAGGCGTACTATCGGCGGTGCTGGCCCGTCGCGGGCTGCAGCGCGTGGTGGCCACCGACATGGATGCCCGGGCCCTTGGCTGCGCGCGCGAGAACATCGCGCGCCTCGGCTTGTCGGCCCAGGTCGAGGTCCTCGAGGCCGACTTGTTCCCGGAAGGCCGCGCCCCGCTGGTGGTGTGCAATCCGCCCTGGCTGCCGGGCAAGCCAAGCTCGGCCATCGAATACGCCATCTACGATCCCGACAGCCGCATGCTCAGGGGCTTCCTGGGCGGCCTGGCGGCACACCTGGAGCCGTGCGGCGAAGGCTGGCTGGTGCTGTCGGACCTGGCAGAGCACCTCGGCCTGCGCACGCGCGAGCAATTGCTCGGATGGATAGCCCAGGCCGGGCTGGAAGTCGTGGCCCGCCACGACGTGCGCCCGACGCATGCGAAAGCGAGCGACGCTGACGATCCACTGCACGCGGCGCGCTCGCGCGAAGTCACCTCGCTGTGGCGTTTGCGCGCGGCCGCTTAGTTCCTGTCGACATACCCGGCGGCGGCCTGCACCGCCGCCCGATCGTCATTCTTTACGCCTGCACGTCCGTATCGTTTCGTCCTTGCAGCGCCCGGAAATATCGAAGTTTGCGCCCGAGCCCAATACCCGCTATAATCTGTTCCGCGGGGTGGAGCAGTCTGGCAGCTCGTCGGGCTCATAACCCGAAGGTCACAGGTTCAAATCCTGTCCCCGCAACCAATATCGTACAAAAGCCCGACTCCTGCAGCCGGGCTTTTGTTTTCTGCGGCAGCAAAAAGCAGCACGAGCCGATGAGAGACAAGAAAGACAACGCGACGATCGATTTGCCCGGCTTCGAGCCGGTCGACCCGCCTGCACCCGTTGTCGAACCACAGCGCGCCACTCCCCGGCCGCGCCGCGTCTCCCTGAAGCAGGAACAACTGGATCTGCTCGGCCTGCTGGAAGAAACCGACACCTCCGGCCTGCCTGCCTGGCGGCGTGACGACAACCTAGACCTGACCGGCTTGCCGGTATGGGCGCCGGCACCCCGGTAGTCCGCACATCGGTCTCCCTTTGGCCAATCCTCGGACTACCATGCAAACCCAATCGTTTACTTCGCTGCCGCTCGCGCCGCGCTTCCTCGACAACCTCGCCACCTTGGGCTATCACGAGATGACGCCGATCCAGGCCGCTTGCCTGCCGTCGGTGCTCGAGGGACGCGACCTGATCGCCCAGGCCAAGACCGGCAGCGGCAAGACCGCCGCCTTCGGCATCGGCCTGCTGCACAAGCTCAATCCCGCCTGGTTCGCGATTCAGGGACTGGTGATGTGCCCCACGCGCGAACTGGCCGACCAGGTGGCCAACGAGCTGCGCCGGCTGGCGCGCGGCGTCGGCAACGTCAAGATCCTGACCCTGACCGGCGGCGTCGCCATGCGCCCGCAAATCGCCTCGCTCGAGCACGGCGCCCACATCGTGGTCGGCACGCCGGGCCGCATCCGCGACCACCTGGGACGCCAGACGCTCGATTTGTCGAAGGTCCAAACCCTGGTGCTCGACGAAGCCGACCGCATGACCGACATGGGCTTTTATGACGAGATCGCGGGCATCGTCAGCGCCTGCCCGCAGCGCCGCCAGACCCTGCTGTTCTCGGCCACCTATCCGGACGACATCCGCTACGCCACCGCCAAATTCTTGAACGAGCCGCTCGAAGTCGCCGTCGAAAGCCAGCACAGCGCGACCCAGATCGAGCAGCGCTTCTTCGAGGTCGGCTTCGAAGGCCGCGACGAAGCCGTCGCCAGCTTGCTCAAGCATTACCAGCCGGTCTCGACCCTCGCCTTCTGCAATACCAAGATCCATTGCCGCGAGCTGGCCGAGACCCTGCGCGCCCAGGGCTTTTCCGCGCTGGCGCTGTACGGCGAACTGGAGCAGCAGGAGCGCGACGAGATCCTGGTGCTGTTCGCCAACCGCAGCTGCTCGGTACTGGTCGCAACCGACGTCGCCGCGCGCGGCCTGGATATTGCCAACCTCGATGTCGTGATCAATGCCGACGTCTCGAAAGACCCGGAAGTGCACGTGCACCGCATCGGCCGCACCGGACGTGCCGGTGAGACCGGCCTGGCGCTGACCCTGGCCGCGCCGAACGAGAAGAAATGGGTGCGCCTGGTCGAGGAATACCAGGACATCAAGGTCGACTGGCACAAGCTCGAGGAACTGGGCGAGCACCTGGAAGCGGCTGCGCCGGCGCCGATGGTCACGCTGTGCATTTCCGGCGGCAAGAAGGCCAAACTGCGCCCGGGCGACATCCTCGGCGCGCTGACCGGCGACGCCGGCTTGAGCAAGGAACAGGTCGGCAAGATCAACGTCACCGAGTTCAACAGCTATGTCGCGCTCGACCGCCATGCCGCGCATGCCGCCATCGCGAAATTGAACGACAGCAAAGCCCCCAGCCCGGAATTCGGCGGCATCAAGGGCCGCTATTTCAAGATGCGCTTCCTCGAGGTCTGAGCCTTGCCGCAGGGCCTGGCCGCGCAAACGGCTGAGTTGTAACAGAGATGTAACAGCTCCGCACGGTTGGCTCAGCAACGCCACCATGCGGGGCAAATCTGGCATGATTTATCAAAATACAAATACCGAGCCAGGACACAGATTCCCTCCGCGTCACGGCACGGTCCCATGCCATGATGACGAGCACACCAGTTACCAAGCAACAGCAGAACGACGGACGCACCGTGCGCGAGGTCGTCGAGTTCAACCAGGAACTCGTGGGGGAGGTCTGGTGCCGGCGCGTGTTCCGCCAGATCCTGCAGTCGGTCGAACTGCAGTACGCGATGCAGATGCCGCACCGCCCCATCAGTACCGACACGGTGCTGATCCTCGATTCCGGCGACCCGATGCTGCTGCCGGGGCCGGAGACCGGTGCGCCATGGTCCGAGGCGGGCGACATGCACGATCTCGCCGCCGTCGTCCACTACGCCATCACCCGCGAAAGCCCGCCTGCGGCCCCGCTGCTGGGCCGTGCGCCGGGCGAGTATAGCGACAGCTTCCTGGCAGCCGTCGACCGCTGCCTGGCGCCGGATCCGCAAGCGCGTCCCCAAAACATCGAACAATTACGCAACCTGCTCGGCATCGTGCCGCTCGGGCCCGCCGTGCCGGCGCAGTCGTTCGAGGCCTTCCAGGCAGCATCGACCCAGGCCGCGCCTGCCGCCGCAGCCGAGCCCGAACCCGCTTTCCTGAAAGAGCCGGCGCCGCCCACCGAGCGCGGACGCCTGCCGCGCTGGCTGATGCTGGTCGCCGCAGTCGCCGTGCTGCTCGGCGCGCTGGGCGCCCTGCTGGCTTTGCTGCACGGGGCCGATTCGCGCGATACGGTCACGCTGGCCTTGCCGGCCGACGAAGCGCCGGCCCAGCCAGCCCCGGCTCCGGTTGCAGCCACCCCGGCGCAGCCTGCGTCCGCGCCCGCCGACGCGGCGCCCGCTCTCCTGCCCGATACTGCGCCGCCCCTGGCGCTGGCGCCTGGACAGGCTCAGCCAACAATCCCGACCACGCCGCCCGCCGCCGTCCCGGCCAATGCCCAGGCGGCGCGGCAGGCCCAGGCAGCGGCCGGCGCCGGTGCCACCTACAAACTCCTCATCAAGCCCTGGGCCACGATCGAGGTCAACGGCGCCAACATCGGCGTGAGCCCGCCGCTCAAGCGACTCACCCTGCCGCCTGGCCAGCACACCATCCGCATCGCCAACCCCAACTTCCCCGAGCGCATCGTCACGGTGAATGCGGTCAAGGGTGGCGCGTCGGTCATCGAACTGAACTTTACCGGGGAGGACACCGAGTGACTACCTGCGCCCGACTGCAAACGAGATGCCTGCGCGCTTGCGCACTGCTCGCCCTGCTGGCCCTGGGCGGCTGCGCGGACCTCAATGCGCTGATGGGTGGACGCGAGTCCGGGCGCTCCCATACGCGCGTGGACGAACGTTCGCGCGCCCGCAGCGACCGTGCCGACCGTGCCGACCGCGCCGACCGTAACGAACGCCCCGAGCGAGCGCCGGCGCGCGCGGAAAAGCCGGCGCCGGACCGCGACGACAATGCGCTGCGCGAAGGAATTGCGCTGTACCACGATGGCGAATACAACGCCGCCATCAAACGACTGAATTCGGGCGACATGAATGGAGGCTCGGTACGCAACCGTGTCAGCGCCCTGAAATACACCGCCTTCAGCTATTGCGTCACCGCCCGGCCGGCGCCCTGCCGCCAGGCCTTCGAGCGCGCCTTGCGTATCGATCCGTCGTTCGATCTCGCCCCGGGCGAACATGGCCACCCGCTGTGGGGGCCGGTCTTCACCAGGGCCAAACAGGGCGCGGGCCGCTAGCACCTGGCATGGCGGCACCCTTGCCTACAGCTTGAGGTTGATACTGGCCGGGAAGGTCGGCGCGCGGCGGCGTAGCGATGCCTGTTCGTAGGCGTAGGCCATGGCGATCAGCGCCGCTTCGCTCCAGGCGCCGCCGACAAAACTGATCCCGACCGGCAAGCCGCGCGTGAACCCGGCCGGCACCGTGATGTGCGGATAGCCTGCCACCGCCGCCGGGGTCGAGAAACTGCCGCCGTAATGGTCGCCGTTGATGTAGTCGGTGAGCCAGGCCGGGCCGCCGGTTGGCGCCACCAGCGCATCCAGGCGGTGCTCCTTCATGACCTCGTCGATGCCTTCGTCGCGCGCATAGCGCAGGTCATTGGCCAGCGCTTCGCGGTATTCGCGCGCATCGAGCCCCGGCTTGGCCTGCGATGCGATCAGGTGCTCCTGCTTGAAATGCAGCATTTCACGCTCGGCATGCTTCTCGTTGAAGGCGATCACGTCCGCCATGTTCTTCACCGGCGCGTGCGGCGCGTAATTCGCCAGGTAAGCCGCCAGCCCTGGCTTGAATTCGTACAGCAGCACTTCCAGCTCACTGTCGCCATACTTGTCGGTATTCGGCACTTTCACGTCCACCAGCAGCGCGCCCTGGGCCCGCAACACGTCCAGTTCTTTCTCGATGATGGCGTCCACCGCGTCGTTGCTGCCAAAGAAATTGCGAGCCACGCCAATGCGCTTGCCCTTCAAGCCGTCGGGGCGCAGCGCTGCCGCGTAGTCCTTGACGCGGCCCTTGCTGTCGAGGGTTGCCGGGTCGGCGGGATCCAGCCCGGCCATCGCGGCCAGCATCAGGGCCGCATCGCTCACGCTGCGCGTCATCGGGCCGGCCGTATCCTGCGAATGGGCGATCGGGATGATGCCGCTGCGGCTGAGCAGGCCGAGGGTCGGCTTGAAGCCCACGATGCCGCACGAGGACGCCGGCGAGACAATCGAGCCATCGGTTTCGGTGCCTACAGTGAGCGTCGCGAGGCTGGCCGCCGCGGCGGCGCCCGAACCGGAACTGGAGCCGCTGGTGTTGCGGTCGAGCGCGTACGGGTTGCGGGTCTGTCCGCCGCGGCCGCTCCAGCCGCTGACCGACTTGGTCGAGCGCATGTTGGCCCATTCGGACAAATTGGTCTTGCCGATGATGACGGCGCCCGCCTGGCGCAGCAGCGCGGCAATGTGCGCATCTTTAGTTGCGCGCACCCCGTCGAGGGCGAGCGAGCCGGCACTGGTGCTCATGCGGTCGCCGGTCGCGATATTGTCTTTCAGCAGGACGGGAATGCCGTGCAGCGGTCCGCGCAGCTTGCCGGCGGCGCGTTCGCGGTCCAGGTCGGCCGCAATGGCCAAGGCGTCCGGATTGGTTTCGATGACCGCATTCAGGCGTGGGCCGGCCTTGTCGAGCGCGGCAATGCGCGCGAGATAGCGCGACACCAATGCTTTCGAGCTCAGCTTGCCCGAGGCCATGGCGGCCTGCTGCTCGCGCACCCCCAGGTCGAGAATGGCGTCCTGCCCCACTGCTTTGGCCTGTACGCTTCCCGCAATGCCGGTCGCACTGCCGGTGACTGCAGCCGCCGTGCCGAGTCGTACGAAATCCCTGCGGTCCATCGCGTCTCCTGCTTTTATTGAAAGCAATAGAATATCAGCGCAAGGCGCCCAGGAACGCGATGTAGGGGCGAAAAAAAACGCTGCTTGAAAAGCAGCGTTTTTTCTACAAGGCCGTTGGCTTAGTTGCGGACGACGCGCTTGTATTCGTTGGTGCGGGTATCGATCTCGATGACGTCATCCTGGCTCACGAACAGCGGCACCATGACGATGTGCTGATGGGCTTCGATGGCGTTCTCGATCTTGGCTTCCTTCAGAACGTTGCCCGAAGTGTTGCCCTTGACTGCAGGCTCCGAGTAGATGACCTGGCGCGCGATGGTGGTCGGCAGTTCGACCGAGATGGCCTTGCCGTCATAGAAGATCGCGTCGCATTCCATACCGTCTTTCAGGTAGTGCAGCGCGTCGCCCAGGTTCTCTTCTTCGATTTCGAACTGGTTGTACTCTTCGTCCATGAAGACGTACAGCGGGTCGGCGAAGTACGAGTAGGTCACCGGCTTCTTGTCCAGCACGACGACGTCGAACTTGTCGTCGCCGCGGAACACGTTCTCCAGCGGAGCATTGGTCAGAAGATTCTTCATCTTCCACTTGTACGTGAAGCCCGTGCGGCTCGAACCGTTCACGTCCGAACGCAGCACGATGAACGGCTTGTCCTCGACCATAATGATGTTGCCAACACGGATTTCTTTAGCGAATTTCATAGTAGTTTTGCGTAAAAAGTAAGTTGCATTAAATCAGCGGTGGCCGGGGAGCAAAACAGCTAAGGGCCTACGTTTGATCGTGTGTATTTCGTTCCAGACTAACCGCGCATTATACCGGATTTTCCCCGCCCGACCTCAGTGAGCGGGCAAATTCGAGCAGGTTCGTCGTCAAATCACCATGCGCCAGCACCTGCCGGCGCCATTCTCCTGCACGAACGGCAAGCTGCGGCAGCGCCGCGTGCAGTTCCTTCCATGCGGTCGGCATCGACCCGATCGCGGCCGCGCCATTCCAGCCCAGCGCAAACCCGTCCAGCGCGTTCGGCCCGGTGTAGCGCCCCAGGAAGGCGCGCAGCTTCTTGTGATGCAAGTCGTCATCCTGCGGATAAATGTGCCAGATGAAAGGCCGGTCGGCCCATTGCGCGCGCACGAAGGAATCTTCACCGCGCACGAAGTTCAGGTCGCAGGCCCACAGCAGGCGGTCGTAGTCTTCCTGGGGCACGAAGGGCAGCACGCGCAGCGTCAGAGCGCCGTGCGTCGCATGGCTGCCGGCGCGCGGCGCGGTGCCCAGGAAAGCGCCGACCGCATCGGCCGCCACGCCTTCCGGCACCAGGCAAGTGACCGGCTCATCCCCTGTCGCCCATGCCTGGAGCAAATCGGCCACCGGTGCATGCGGATAGCAGAACAGCATCACCTTCAGGGCATCGAGCTCGGCGCCGGTGACGCCGAAGCGCGACAGGAAGCTGGCCACGGCGTCAGGGTCAGCCTGGAATGCTGCCCGTGCTTCGTCCAGCCCGGCTTCGTGCAGCAGGCCGCCGGTCTTCGCGGTGAAGCCCGGGAAGAAGAAATGCTTGGTCAGCTTCAGGCGCGGATGCATCGACGGCAGGCGGTGGCAGCCTTCCACCCATTCTTCTGCCGTCAAGCCCTCCAGGTTGAACCATACCGGGCGCGGATCGCGCTGGGCCATCGCCGCAATATAGCCAGGCGGCAGGTCGACGGCGAAGAATTCGATCACGATGTCGGCCACCTCGTCCGGGGTGAAGGCCCCGTCCTGCCCAGCCCAGTGGCGCACCAGCACGCCCGCCACCTCTTGCTCGCTTGCCTCGATGTCGACGAACGGGGAGATGCGGCGAAAGCTGCGCAGGTCGTCGACCCACAGCGTCACCTGCATGCCATGCTCGCGCGACAGCTGGCGCGCCAGGCGCCAGCAGATGCCGATGTCGCCAAAATTATCGACGACCTTGCAGAAGATCGCCAGCGTGGGCGGGGAATGCGGATTGGCGGGTGATACAGGCAGGCTCATACGGGAAGGCTGTGGACGCGGCGAAGCGCCCTATTTTAACCGATTTCATCTGCGACTTTTCCTGCCAAGAAGCTTGCCGGCTGCAAGCGAGCACCTCTCCTCGCCCCTGCCAGACGGTAGGATTTTCCGGGCCATTTGCAACGGTGAAGCGCAGGTCTTTTGCGCCATCACAAGCCGCGGCGCGATGGGCGGATATGAGCCGGCCTGAGCCAAAACTTCACCATGGTGGCCTAGTCCAACGCCTACCTGCAGGGAGCCCGGCCGCAAACAACCGGTCCCCTGCCCTCCATTCGCACGCTGCCCTTTCCAGTGCGCGGATGCCATGTCAGCAGCCGCCCGCGCCGGTGCGTAAGGGCGCCGGCATCAGGCGCCTCGGCAGCCGGATGCCGTACCGGTATCGGCGGCCGCAACCACACGAAGGAGATCAACATGAATGAATATCAACAGTACGGCCTCGGTCAACAACTGGCTCCCCAGGGCTTCCTGGGCGGCATGTTCGGCGCACCGCTGGGTGGGATCATCGGCAAGGGCATCGGCGGCATCTTCGGCAACGCGAACCTGGGCGGACGCATCGGCGAAATGGCGGGCGGCCTGGGCGGCGGCCTGCTGCCCTTCGGCGCCGACCCGGCCAGCGCAGCCTATGGTGGCCAGCCTCAGCAGCTGCAACAGCTCCAGCAGCTGCAACAACTGCAGCAATTGCAGCAATTGCAGCAGCTACAGCAACTGCAGCAGCAGCAGCAGCAGCAGCAGCAGCAACAGCAGCAGCAGTTGGCGCCGCAGGGCTTCGTAGGCAACCTGTTCAGCCAGTACGGCAAGCCGGCCGGCGGCCTGATCGCCAACCTGACCGGCAACTCGACCCTGGGCAATGCGATCGGCGCGGGCCTGTCGGGCCTGGGCGGACTGCTGCCGTTCGGCGCCGACCCACAGGGCGCCCAGCAGGCCCAGCATCCGATCGTCCAGCAGCTGCAGCAACTGCAGGCCCAGCAGCAGCAACTGCAGCAAATCCTGCAGCAGGTCCAGCAACAGCAAGCCGTCCTGCAGCAGCAGCTGGCAGCCGAACAGCAGCAGGGCCAGATGGCGCCGCAAGGCTGGTTCGGCAATGTGATCAAGCGCGTCGCCCAGCCTGTCGGCGGCTTCATCGGCGGCCAGCTGGGCAACCAGCAACTGGGCAATACCATCGGCGGCATGGCGGGCCAGCTGGGCGGCATGCTGCCGTTCTCGGCTGATCCGTGGACGGCCTACGCGCAGCAGGCCCAGCTCGGGGCGCAGCAGACCCTGCATTAATCCGCATCTTCACCCCATGGCGCCTCCCGTTCACGGGGGGCGTGTTTACCGAGGAGTTGCCTATGCCGAGTTCCACCAGCGGACCGCTACCTGGGGGCGCATCCGGCCGTGCATCCAGCCGCTACATCGTGCGCGCCGCTGTCGACAACAGCGCGCTCACCACGTTCATCGACAGCCTCGGCGCCCATCCCGCTATCCGGCTGGTCGACACGATCGGACCGAGCGCCGGGCCGCCGCATACCGCCGTGGTCGAGACCGACCCCGACACTGCCGAGCAGCTCCGGCAACGCACCCATAACCAGTTAACGATCGAACCGGACCAACCGCTGTCGCTGTTCGACTAGCGGGTCCTTACCGGTCAAAAGGAAACACCATGCCAAAAACACCCCAAGGCGGAGCAGGCGAGCAGCCAGGTCAGCCGCCTGACGGCGCCACCGATACCCGTTCCGGCGGCGACGCCGCCGCGCCCTCCCGCCCGAGCGAAGCCACCAGCGGCCGCGCCGTGGGCGAACGCAAGAAGAAATACCTGGTCGCGCCGCGCGCCCTGCCCGGCGCCGGCGCCGGCGCATTTGCGCCCATGGCGCTCGGTTCGCTGGCGCGCGCGCTGGGGCCGGCGGCGGCCGAGCCGGCACTGAGCCTGTCCTCGGTCCAGCAGGCGCTGCAGGGCCTGGGCGACATCGACATCGTCGATACCGTCGGCGTGCAAAGCGGTGCCCGCTCGGCCGGCATCGCCATGGCCGGCCTGGGCGCACCTGGTACAACTGGCGCAACCGAGGGTATCCTCGTCGCGCGCATGACCGACCAGAAAGCGGGCGAACTGCAGATGCGCGGCCAGGGCCGGCTGCTGGTCGAGCGCGACCAGCACCTGCAATTGCTCGACCCAATGCTGCAGCGGCCCGACCTCGTCACCTCGCTCACGCCCTACAGCGGGCCGACAGTCGACATTCTCATTGCCGTGCTCGGCAAAGACGGCGCACCGCTGGCCGATGCCGAAGTCTCGCTGTTCGGCGGGGTGCTGCCGAGCTCGGGAATCAGCGGGCCGGACGGCACGGCGCACCTGCGCCTGTATGGTGACGACCCGCATACCATCAGCGGCATGTACGTCAAGCCGCGCGCCGACTACTGGAGCTTCTACCAGCATGATCCCGACATCAGCCTGGACGAAGCCAATGTCGTGGTGCTGCGGGCGCTGGCCGACTGGCCGGTCCTGCTGAACCTGCCGCGCCAGAGCACGCTCGGCTGGGGTGCGCGCGCCATGCGCCTGGACATGGTGCCCCCGCAATACGGCGGCATGGGCATCAAGATTGCCGTGATCGATTCGGGCGCCGCGACCACCCACGGCAACCTCACCCGCATCCGGGCCGGCTTCGACGTCATCAACAAGGCGACCAACCGCAACACCTGGAACACCGATACGCTGGGCCATGGCTCGCACTGCGCCGGCGTGATCGCCGCCAGCGACCCGGCCTGGGGCATCCGCGGCTTCGCGCCCGATGCCGAAATCCACGTGTGCAAGCTGTTCCCGGGCGGCCAGATCAGCCAGCTGATCGACGCCCTCGAGTACTGCATCGAAAACCAGATCGACGTCGTCAACCTGAGCCTGGGCGGCGGCGCCCCGTCCGAGGCGCTGGAGCGCCAGATCGTGCGCGCCAAGCAGGCCGGGGTGGCCTGCATCGCGGCCTCGGGCAATTCCAGCGGACCGGTGCAGTACCCGGCCGCCTCGCCCCACGTGCTGGCCGTCGGCGCAATCGGCAAGATCGGTGAATTTCCGCCCGACAGCTACCACGCCGAGACGGTCGGCACCGACATCGACGCGCAAGGCTTCTTCACCGCGCGCTTCAGCTGCTTCGGTCCGCAGGTGGACGTCTGCGCGCCGGGCGTGGCCATCGTCTCGTCGGTGCCGCCAAATAATTTCGCGGCATGGGACGGCACCTCGATGGCGGCGCCCCACGTCACCGGGCTGGCGGCGCTGGTGCTGGCGCACCGGGCAGACTTCCAGATGCTGCGCGCCCGTTCGCCCGAGCGGGTCGAGCGCCTGTTCCAGATCCTTCGGCTCAGCGCACGGCCCTTGAGCCTGTCCGACCCGTCGCGGATCGGTTACGGCATGCCCGACGCGCTGGTGGCGCTCGGCCTGTCGCCGGGGGCGGGCCAGCAGGTCGGCAACTGGCAGGTGCCGGGCTACGGCATGGTGCCCGGGATAATGGCGGGCGCGATGGGAGACGGCGCCAACTATCAAGCGGGTTTCGCCGCCCAACAGGCGGCCGGGATGGCGGGCGTCCCGTTCGGCATGCCGCTGGGAGGGATCCGGCCGATGGGTTGGTGAAACGCCTGGCGAGGGGCTGGGCAGGAATACGTCTTGGTTCTGCCCAATTTCGCTTACAAATTCCGCTTGTGCGACCGTTCATGTCATCACTATCGCCGCGTGGGCGTTCGTAATTCTGGGCATTGCCCAAAATTACCCCGTCCACCCTGGGAGTAAGCATGGCGCTGATGGCGAGATACAGAAACCGGACAGAAAACTGCACGATCTTGCGCGACGCGCAAATCGGGTAAAGGAAGAATGAGAATGTTGGCGACGCAAACCGGCCGCGCAAATGAAAAACCGGAGCACCTATACGCGCATGCACGTTGGTCTGCTCCGGTCTTAACTGGCGTCCCCACGGGGATTCGAACCCCGGTACTCACCGTGAAAGGGTGATGTCCTAGGCCTCTAGACGATGGGGACCTAAAACTGTGCTTGCTGCTTTTTACTACGATTTCCTGCGTGCAGCGCCGTGCTTCTGCGCTGGCCACCTGCCAAATTCTTGGCGTCCCCACGGGGATTCGAACCCCGGTACTCACCGTGAAAGGGTGATGTCCTAGGCCTCTAGACGATGGGGACCCTGGACTGCTAACAACTTTATTCCGCTACTTGGTGGAGGTAAGCGGGATCGAACCGCTGACCTCTTGCATGCCATGCAAGCGCTCTCCCAGCTGAGCTATACCCCCCAAGGGAACAACATTCTAACACACTGCACCTACTTCTACCAATGCGTGCCGCTGGATGCACGCTGCCAGAATCCTGGCGTCCCCACGGGGATTCGAACCCCGGTACTCACCGTGAAAGGGTGATGTCCTAGGCCTCTAGACGATGGGGACCTGGAACTACCAACTCCGACTGCTTTACTGCTTACTACACTTCAGAAGTGGTGGAGGTAAGCGGGATCGAACCGCTGACCTCTTGCATGCCATGCAAGCGCTCTCCCAGCTGAGCTATACCCCCGCAGTGCTGAAGTGCGAGCATTATAGCGGGGGTTCTTGCATTACGCAAATACCGATTTTGCAGTCGAGGCCGGACTTACAAATACTTCGCCACGCGCGCCAGAACAGCATCGCGTCCGAACAGCTCCAGCACCGCATCGATGGCTGGCGTCTGCAGCTGGCCGGTCACGATCAGGCGCAGCGGCATGGCGATCTGCGGCATCTTCAGGCCGTGCGCACCCAGCACTTCCTTGAGCATGGCCGCCAGCGCCGCCTTGTTCCACTCGACGTCCTTGCAGCGCTCCGCGAACGCCCCCAAGGCCGGGCGCACCGCATCCGTCAGGTGCTGGGCCAGCAGGGCCGCATCCGGCTGCGGCTCGCGGTAGAACAGCATCGAGGCATCGGCCAGTTCGTTGATGGTGTGGACGCGGTCCTTCACCAGCGCCAGCACGCCAGGCAGGCCAGGGGCGCCTTTGAAGCGGGCGCCCTCTGCGTCGAGCCCAGGCCGCACCAGCGCGGCCAGGCGCTCGTTGTCGGTCTGCTTGATGTAGTGGTTGTTCAGCCAGGCCAGCTTCTCCGGGTTGAACTGGGCGGCCGATGCCGTCAGGTGCTCCAGGTTGAACCATTCGGTGAACTGTTCCATCGAGAAGATCTCGTCGTCGCCATGGCTCCAGCCCAGTCGCGCCAGGTAGTTCAGCATCGCTTCCGGCAGGTAGCCCTGGGCCGGGTATTCCATCACGCTCACCGCGCCATGGCGCTTCGACAGCTTCTGGCCATCGGCGCCCAGGATCATCGGCAGGTGGCCGTACTGCGGCAGCTCGGCGCCGAGCGCGCGCAGGATGTTGATCTGGCGCGGGGTGTTGTTGACGTGGTCGTCGCCACGCAGCACGTGGGTGATCTTCATGTCCCAGTCGTCCACCGCGACGCAGAAGTTATAGGTCGGGGTGCCATCCGGGCGCGCGATGACCAGGTCGTCGAGTTCCTTGTTGGCGATGGTGATGCTGCCCTTGACCACGTCGATCCAGGTCACTTCGCCATCCAGCGGATTCTTGAAGCGCACTACCGGCTTGACGCCTTCCGGTACGGCAGGCAGCGTCTTGCCCGGTTCCGGACGCCAGGTGCCGTCGTAGCGCGGCTTTTCGCCGGCGGCGCGCATGCGCTCGCGCATCGCTTCGACCTCAATCGGCGAGCAGTAGCACAGGTAGGCGCTGCCCTCTTCCAGCATGGTCTTGACGACCTCGCGGTAGCGGTCCATGCGCTGCATCTGGTAGAACGGGCCTTCGTCGTGCGCCAGGCCGAGCCACTGCATGCCGTCCAGGATCGCCTGCACGGCTTCCGGGGTCGAGCGTTCCAGGTCGGTATCCTCGATGCGCAGGATGAAGGTGCCGCCGAAGTGGCGGGCAAAGGCCCAGGAATACAGCGCGGTGCGGGCGCCGCCAAGGTGGAGGTAGCCGGTCGGGCTGGGAGCAAAGCGGGTGCGGACGGTCATGGCGAAGATGCGTAAAAGGTAAAGAAGCTATTTTACCCCGCCACCACCGGCGCGCCCCATGGCGGCTCCCGGTGCGCGCCCTTTCGCCGCCCTTTCGCCCCCGCCTGGCCGCCCTGCCCCCCACTTCAGGCCGGCGTTGTCTGCCGCAGCACCGGCCGCGGCGCCGTGCCGGCGCGCTGCACCGCCGACGCCAGGAGCCGCGCTGCGCGCCGGATCTGGCCAGGGGTATGCCGGGCCATCAGCTGCAGGCGCAGGCGCGCCGCGCCCAGTGGCACGCCGGGGAATTCCATCGGGTTGACGAAGACCTGCTCGCGCGCCAGCAGCATGCCGGCGATGCGCGTGGCCGACTCGAGGCCGGTCCACACCGGGACGATCGGCGACGGGTCCCCAACACATTTCAGGCCTTCGTCGGCCAGCAGCGCGCGCAGTTCGACCGCGTTGCGCAGCACGTCCGCGCGCAGGCCGTCGCCCTCGGCGCTGCCGGCGATGCGCAGGCATTCCAGCACCGTGGCCGCCTGCACCGGCGATAGCGCATTCGAGAACATGTGGGTGCCCGCGAACAGCTGCAGCTGGCGCCGCACGCTCTGCTGGTTGCAGGCCACGAAGCCGCCATTGGAGGCGAAGGTCTTGGAAAAGGCGCCCATCACGAGGTCGATTCTCCCCAGCATGCCCTGGGCCGCAATCACCCCGCCGCCGCCCGGGCCCATCGCACCGAGGTCGTGGGCCACGTCCACCAGCAGCGTGGCGCCGTATTCGCGGCACAGGTATTGCATCAGCGGCAGGTCGGGACCGTCCGCGTCCATGCTGAACAGGCCCTCGGTCACCACCAGGATGGCGCCATTGGTATCGACGGCGCGAATACTGGCCAGCAGCTCGCGCACGTGGTCGCAGTCGAGATGGCGGAAGGTCGCGACATTGCGGGTAGCGGCCGCCGCTCCCTGGCGCAGCGAAGCGTGCGCCAGGGCGTCGATCACGACGTGGTCGGCTCCGTGCACCAGGGCCGTGATGGCGCCGAATGCCGCGCCCCAGCCGGTCGGGAACAGCACCACGTGCTCGCAGTGCAGCAGCTCGCCCAGCTTCGTTTCGAGCTCGCCCGTGTAGCGGCTGTTCCCCAACAAAATCGCCGAACCGGCGCTGTGCGGCCCGCATTCGGCGAGCGCGTGCATGGCCGCGTCCTGGACCGCCGGGTGCGAGGCCAGCGACAAATAATCCTGCGACGCGAAATTGATGCCGCGCGCCGCCGCCAGGCCGTCGCCTTCGACGGTGGCCATGGCCGTGGGCGGGCCCTCCAGCTTGCGCGCATAGGGCCAGACGCCGTGACGCATGCGGAGCAGGCACCAATCGTCGAGCGGGCCGGAGCGGCGCAGCATGTCGGGGCCGCGCGGCTGGCGGTACAGGGCGACGCTGCCCCCAAGCGCGCCCGAGGCGGCCAGCAGGGACAGGTCCTGGGCCGGGTCAGGCGGGGTTGACGCAGGGATCGAATCTTGGATCGGGTCTATGAGCACGGCATCCTCCGGATCTGATGGCAAATGGCTTCATGCGGGAACGAGGGGCGCTGCCTCGACCTGGCGCGCGAGCAGGGCCGCGACTTCGCCAGGGGGCAGCGGCCGGGCGAACAGGTAACCCTGGGCGGCGTCGCAGCCCATGGCGCACAGGTCGGACAGCTGCTCGGCCGTCTCGACCGACTCGGCGATCACAGTCAGGCGCAGGCGGTGCGCCATCGAGACGATGGCTTCGGCAATCGCGTAGGAACGGCCGCGCCCTGCGCTGGCGCCAAGGCGGCGCACGAACAGGCCGTCCATCTTGAGGATGTCGACGGGCAGCTCGGACAGGTAGTTCAGGCTCGAATAGCCGGTGCCGAAGTCGTCGATCGAAACGATCACCCCGGCCTGGCGCAGTCCGCTCATCAGCGCGCAGTTGGCGGCCAGGTCTTCGATCAGCATGCCTTCGGTGATTTCCAGGTCGAGGCAGCCGGCCGGCATGCCGGTCTCCGCGAGAATCGCCAGCACGCGCGCCGGCAGGCCGGGCTCCTTGAGCTGGCGCGCCGACAGGTTCACCGCGGTCTTGATTTCGGGGAGCCCGGCGGCGTGCCAAGCGCGGTTCTGCAGGCAGGCGGTGCGCAGCGCCCAGTCGCCGATCGGCACGATCATGCCGGTTTCCTCGGCCAGCGGGATGAAGCGGCCCGGGTCGATGCGCCCGAAGGCCGGATGCTGCCAGCGCAGCAGCGCCTCGACCCCGATCACGCGGCGGTCGACCAGGTCGAACTGCGGCTGGTACTCCAGGAACAGCTGGCCCTGGGCCAGCGCGTCGCGCAGGCCGTTCTTCAGCGCCAGCCGCTCGCTCTGCGGCTGCACGGTGTCGCCGGAATACACCTGCACGCTGTTCTCGCCCCAGCCCCTGGCACCGCGCATGGCGATGTCGGCGCGCTTGAGCAGCGCATCGAGGTCGCAGTCGGCCGCCGGGAACAGGGCCACGCCGACGGCCAGGGTGACGAAGCAGTCGCGCCCCGCCACCTGCAGCGGCATGCCGAAGCGGTCCAGGATCTTTTCGGCCACCACCTGGGCATCGGAGTCGAAATGCAGGTCTTCTACCAAGGCGATGAATTCGTCCCCGCTCCAACGCGCCACGGTGTCGGAATCACGCAGGCAGCGCCGGATGGCGGCGCCGGCCTGGGCCAGCAGCGCGTCGCCGGCCTCGTAGCCGAGTTCGTCGTTAATCTCCTTGAAGCGGTTGATATTCAAGAGCAGCAGCGCGATCAGGCGGCGGTTGCGATTGGCGCGGGTCATGGCGTGGCGCAGGCGGTCGCGCAGCAGGCTGCGGTTGAGCAGGCCGGTGAGCTGGTCGCACTGGGCGCCACCCTCCAGGCGGGCCGTGCTGGCGGCCGCGGTGCTGCGCGCATCGCACGACTCCTGGGCCCTGGCCACCACCGGCATGCGCTCGTCGTCCCCGTGGCACTGCACCTGGTCGCGCCCGAGCGACTTGGCCACGTACAGCGCCTCGTCGGCGCGCGCGATGGCCTGGGCCGCCGCCTCGCCGAGCCGGTACTCGGCCACCCCGGCCGACACCGTCAGCGTGATCTCGCTGCCGTTATCGATGCAGCGCAGCGCGGCGATCGCCTTGCGGATGCGCTCGGCCAGCACCACCGCGTCCGGCGCCGGCGTCTCCGGCAGCATGAGCAGGAATTCTTCGCCGCCGTAGCGCCCGAAGGCGTCGGTGCCGCGGATCTGGGTCTGCACCGCCTTGGCGAAGCTGCGCAGCACCCCGTCGCCGGCCGCATGCCCATAGGTGTCGTTGATGCGCTTGAAGAAGTCGATATCGAACAGGCACAGGCAGAACGGGCGGCCGTTGCGGTCGCTGCGCTCCTTCTCGCGCTCGATCAGGCCCAGCAGGAAGCGGCGGTTATGGCTGCCGGTCAGTTCGTCGCGGATGGCCAGCTCGTTGATGGTCGCCAGGGCCTGCTGCAGCTTGACGAAGCCTTCGGTCTTGGTCAGCTCGAACAGCAGTACGAACACCAGCACCACCACGTACAGCCCGATGTCGCAGACCAGGTGCAGCAGCGGCATGTCGACCTGCGGCGTGGCCGGCATCGCCACGCCGAAGGCACCCATCGCCCAGATCGCGCCGCCGGCGGCGCAGCTCATGGCAAGCCAGAACACGCCGCTGGCTACGCCGCCAAGGAACATGGCCACCACCGGCGCCGTCACCAGCCAGCTGGCGGTGGGCGCGTGGATGCCGCCCAAATGCCAGGTCAGCCAGGTGAAATTGAAGAACAGCGCGCACAGGAACAGTTCGCGCGCGGCCACGATGCTGCCGCTCACGCGCAGCAGCGGCGGCGCCAGCAGCATGATGGCGCAGCAGGCCAGGATCTCGAAGGCCGCCAGCTCCAAACCGAGCAGCCAGTAGGCCAGCGCATAGCCCGGCCCGGCGATGGCGGCCATCAGCGCCGCGTTGACGACGTTCTCCGCGCGCGCGAGGACGGGCGCCTCCTGCCGTAACTGGTCAGGTACGAACAGGTGGGCGGCGTCCAGGTAACGCCCGCGCCACCGCGGTCTGCTGTTCTCGCTCATCGCACTCCCACGCGGGTACGCTCTAAATATTGAGTGTAGGCATGGAAATATTGAGGAACTTTATTTTGAAACAAATCTTGGCAGAAAAGATCCGAGGCGAACAGGAGAGCGGCCGGCTGTGAAAACAGGCCCGTCCGCCCTGCGTGGCCTTCCTATTGCCGGGGTAGCTCGACAGTAAACACGGTGCCCCGCGCCTTGTCCGACACGACGTGGATTTCGCCGCCATGCGCGAGGGCGATCTGGTTCGCGATGAACAAGCCGAGGCCCAGGCTGCTGCGCGGCCTTCCCTTGCCCTCTTGCTCGGGCAATTGCACCAGCGAGCAAAACAACTTCGGCAAGGCGTCCTTGGGAATGACCGGGCCCTGGTTGCGCACTTTGAACAGCACGCGTTCGGGTTCGCCGGCGATGTCGATGACGATCGGCTCACCGGGGGTGCCGTATTGGGCAGCATTATTGGCGAGGTTGGTCAGCAACTGCTGCACTCGCGCGCTGTCGAAGGAGCCAATCAGCACACCCGTGGCATTCAGCTCGAAATGGGCCCGGGGATGGGCCGCATTGGCGTCGTCGATCGCCCATTGGCAGATTTCGAGCAGGTCGCATTCGCGGCGCTCGATCGGTATGCCGTCACCCAATTGCGTGCGCGCCAGCCCCAGCAAGTCGTTGACCATACCGTTCATTGTTGCCGCGCTGCGCTTGACCCGCACGCCGATCTGCTGGACACGGTCGTCAAAGGCCCCGGCGCGCGACAGGTAGGCGCCCGCCGTCGCCGTGGCAGCCAGCGGACTGCGCAGGTCGTGCCCCAGGATGGCCAGGAAAATGTCCCGCGTCTCGTTCACCTTGTCGGAGTAGGCCACGGCGGCCTCGGACAGGGACTGGTCGATCGCTTCGTTGAAGCGCATGATGTTCTGGGCACTGTCCTGGGCTACAACGGCGCAGTCCTGTTCCCACAATTTGAGCACGCTTGCCCGCAGAGCGCGGTATTCGGCAATCAGCTGCAGCAGGGTAAAGCCGCTCGCATAGCGCAGCTTGCCATGGATCGAGGAAGCGCTGCCTTCCTGCCCGGGGTTGCCTTGCCCCAGTGATTTCTCGTGCTTCTCCTGCGTCGATTCAGCGGTCTGGATGTCTTCGGCCACGAATTGCAGGATCTGCTTGGCGTGGTCGCGCAATTCCAGGCTGGACATCTTGTCGGCCACCGCGCCGAAGCTCATCGCGAATGCCTCCCACTCGACGAGGATCTGTTCCATGTTCCGAGTAATAAATTCCGAGATATTCATAGCCGAGACGTGCAGTGAACAGGAAAGTTAAAAATGCATTTTTAGTCAGAATGACAAGAATACCCCACATTATTCATCCGCCGCGCCGGAAGCCGTGCGCGCGGGCGGCGTATCCGGAAATCCGCGACGATAAATAAACAAAATAGTTTACTTATTTGCCAACTCTTCTTACCATGTTTCCATTCTCAACAGGGGACGTCATGAAACATGGATTGCTGATCGGTAGCACCTGCCTGCTAGCACTGCTTTCCACGATCGGCGCCTCGGTCGCCTATCCGCTGCTGCCGCCGCTGTTCGCCGGCGCGCCCAACGGCCTGAATGCCTTCTTCGGACTGCCGCCCACGCTGCTGTTCGGCCTGGCGCTGATGATCAATCCGGTCGGCCTGCTGCTGGGCAGCGCCGTGCTCGGCCCGGTCTCGGACAGCCTTGGCCGGCGCCGCATGCTGCTGCTGACCTCCCTCGGCGCGGCGGCCGGCCACCTGGTGACCGCCTACGCGCTCTTGATCCAGTCCTACCCGCTCCTGCTCGGCGCCCGCTTCGTCACCGGCCTGTTGGAAGGCAATGGCGCCATCCTGCGCGCGCTGCTGGCCGAACGCCTCGACGGCCCGCTGCGCAAGCACGCGCTGTCCTGGGTGAACGGCGCCTTCCACCTCGGCTGGCTGGCCGGGCCGCTGCTGTCAGGGCTGAGTGCCGGCTACAGCCTCACCCTGCCCTTTTATATTGCCGCTGGCGGGCTGCTACTGGGCGCCGTGCTCGCGGCACTGGCATTGAGAACCGAATCGACGGGCACGGCGTCGCACACCTGGTGGACCCTCGCCACCCGCCACCATGCCTTTACCTTGCTGCGCCACCCGGACCTGCGCACCCTGTTTGCCGTCCACTTCAGCTATGCCTGCGGCGTCGCCGCCTTCTACGAATTCTTCCCGTTCTGGCTTGTCAAACTGGGCAGCATGGATGCCGCCGGCATCGCCTGGGTCAACATGGCCATGTGCGGGGTGATGACGGGCGCCGCGCTGTTTGCCGGCCGGGCCAGCGCCATGGATGCGCGCCGGCGCGCGAGTCTCCAGGCGGCTACGGCAGCCGTGGCGATCCTGTGCGTGGGTCTCGGGAGCCTGAGCGTCGGCATCGCCGCCATCGTCCTGTTCGGGCTGCCGCATGCTTTCTATAATGCGACGCTGCAGGGCTGGGCCGCCGACCAGTTCGCCGATCACGGCCATGGCGCGGTCATGGGCCTGTTGTCCACCACCTTTTGCCTGGCCAATATCGTGATGGCGCTGGCCGGCGCCTTGTTGGCACTGATCGACGTGCGCCTGGTGCTGGTCGTGGGCGCCTGCCTCGCCGGCTATGCGGCAATCGCGATGCGGCGCTGGAGCCGCACGACCATCGCCATGAAGGAGTTCGCATGAATACCGCGGAACAGACGCTGTTGCTGCTGAAGACCCGCGGCCCGCAGACCGCGCACGGGCTGGCGGCGGTCCTCAAGCTGACCTCGATGGCGGTGCGCAAGCAGCTGGAAGCGGCGCAAGCCAGGGGACTGGTGAGCTATCGCGACACCCCGGGCAAGGTCGGCCGCCCGGTGCGCCTGTGGCAGCTGACCGACCTGGGACATGCGCGCTTCCCCGACCGCCATGCCGCGCTGACGGTCGACCTGGTCGCGCAGGTGCGCACCCTGTTTGGAGAAGCGGCGATCGACCGGATGATCGATGCGCGCGAAGTCGCCGGCGAAGCCGCCTACCGGGCGGCGATCGACCCGCAGGCGCCGCTCGCCCAGCGGGTTGCGACGCTTGCCGCGCTGCGCGACGCGGAAGGCTATATGGCGCAAGCGGAAGAAACCGGCGACGGCAGCGTGCTGCTGGTCGAGAACCACTGCCCGATCCGCGCGGCGGCGCGCGCCTGCCAGAACTTCTGCCGCTCCGAGCTCGACGTCTTCCGGCGGGTGCTGGGGCCGGGCGTGCGGGTCGAGCGGATCGAGCACCTGCTGGAAGGCAGCAGGCGTTGCGCCTACCGCATCGACGCGGCGGGCACTGATTAAGCTTAATCGTTCTTGACGACGATGCTCGGAAACTTGCTGGTCATGTCCTTCGCCTTCTCGGCGACCTTGACCGCCACCTTGCGCGCAATCTCCTTGTAGACCGCGGCCACCGCGCCATCCGGATCGGCCACCACGGTCGGGCGGCCGGCGTCGGTCTGCTCGCGGATCGAGAGCGTCAATGGCAGCGCGCCGAGGAAGTCCACGCCGAAGTCGCGGCACATCTTCTCGCCGCCGCCCTGGCCAAAAATCGCCTCGGTGTGGCCGCAGTTCGAGCAGATATGGGTGCTCATGTTCTCGACCACGCCGATGATCGGGATGCCGACCTTCTCGAACATCTTGAGGCCCTTGCGCGCGTCCAGCAGCGCGATGTCCTGCGGCGTCGTGACGATCACGGCGCCAGTGACCGGCACCTTCTGCGACAAGGTCAGCTGGATGTCGCCGGTCCCGGGCGGCATGTCGACGATCAGGTAGTCGAGGTCGCGCCAGTTGGTCTGCTCGAGCAGCTGCTGCAGCGCGCCGGTGACCATCGGGCCGCGCCAGACCATCGGCTCGTCCGGATCGATCATGAAGCCGATCGAGGAGACCTGCACGCCGTGGTTCTCCAGCGGCTCCATGGTCTTGCCGTCCGTGCTCTCCGGACGGCCACTAATCCCCAGCATCATCGGCTGCGAGGGTCCGTAGATGTCGGCGTCCAGGATGCCGACGCTGGCGCCCTCGGCGCTGAGTGCCAGCGCCAGGTTGACGGCGGTGGTCGACTTGCCGACCCCGCCCTTGCCCGAGGCGACGGCGATGATGTTCTTCACGTTCGGCATGACCTTCAGGCCGCGCTGGACCGCGTGCGACAGGATCTTGGTGTACACCCCGGCGCTCACGTTGCCGACGCCAGGGAGCGCCTTGACCGCGGCCACGACGCTGGCGCGGATCGATGCGACCTGGCTGGCAGCCGGGTAGCCCAGCTCCACGTCGAACGCGACGTCCTCGCCGCTTACCTTGATGTTCTTGACCGACCTGGAAGAAACGAAATCCTTCCCCGTGTTCGGGTCGATCACTGCCGACAATGCCGCCTTGACGTCGTTCTCTGTGATGCTCATGTATTTCTCCAATGTGATGGCCCGAAGTGTAGCGCAAAATGTACGCCACCCTCTTGCTCGAATGGCAAAACCACCCGATACCCACTGCGCGACAAGGGCCATCCGCTGTTAAAATGCTTCTTTCCTAAAACCTAAAGCGCTTCGACCATGACCCGCAAGCTGTTCGTCACCACCGCCCTGCCCTACGCTAATGCTGCCTTCCATATCGGCCACATGATGGAATACATCCAGGCCGACATCTGGGTCCGGTTCCAGCGAATGCAGCGCGACAATGGGCAACAGCGCCAGGTGCACTTCGTCTGCGCCGACGACACCCACGGCACGCCGATCATGATCGCCGCCGAAAAGGAAGGCATCACGCCCCAGGAATTCGTCGCCAAGATCGCCGCCGGCCGCGCCCAGTACCTGGATGGCTTCCATATCGCCTTCGATAACTGGTATTCGACCGATTCGCCGGAAAACGTCGAACTCTCGCAGGGCATCTACCGCAAGCTCCGCGATGCCGGCCTGATCGTCACCAAGACCGTCGACCGCTTCTACGACCCGGTCAAGGGCATGTTCCTGGCCGACCGCAACATCAAGGGCGAATGCCCGACCTGCCACGCCAAGGACCAGTACGGCGACAACTGCGAAGTCTGCGGCGCCGCCTACCAGCCGACCGAACTGATCAACCCGTTCTCGGTGTTCACCGGCTCCACGCCCGTGCTCAAGCCGTCGGAACAGTATTTCTTCAAGCTGTCCGATCCGCGCTGCTTCGCCTTCCTCAAGGAATGGCTGAACACCCCGGGCCGCCTGCAGCCGGAAATGGTCAACAAGGTCTCGGAATGGCTGGGCGAGTCCGGCGAGAAGCTGGCCGACTGGGACATTTCCCGCGACGCGCCCTATTTCGGCATCCCGATTCCCGATGCACCGGGCAAGTTCTTCTATGTGTGGCTGGATGCGCCGGTCGGCTACCTTGCCTCGCTGAAGAACTATTTCGACAAAAAGGGGCTCGACTTCCAGGCCTTCCTGAACGACCCGCAGTCCGAGCAGGTCCACTTCATCGGCAAGGACATCGTCTCCTTCCACCTGCTGTTCTGGCCGGCGATGCTGAACTTTTCCAGCCACCCGATCATCGACGGCCTGAAGGTCGCCGTGCACGGCCACCTGACCGTGAACAACGAAAAGATGTCCAAGTCGCGCGGCACCGGCATTTCGCCGCTGCGCTACCTGGAACTGGGCATGAACCCGGAATGGCTGCGCTATTACCTGGCCTTCAAGCTCAATGCCAAGGTCGAAGACCTGGACTTCAACGGCGAAGATTTCGTCGCCCGCGTGAATAGCGACCTGATCGGCAAGTACGTCAACATCGCCAGCCGCTGCGCCGGCTTCATCGCCAAGAAATTCGACGGCAAGCTGGCCGATACGCTCTCCGGCACCGCCAAGGACTGGATCTGCAAGGCCTTGATGTTCGAAGGCGCCGAGCGCCAGGCCAGCATCGCCGCCAGTTTCGACAGCCGCGACTACGGCCGCGCGCTGCGCGAGATCATGGAGATCACCGACGTCGTCAACCAGTACGTGGACGAGCACAAGCCATGGCTGCTGGCCAAGGACGAAACGAAACTCGGCGAACTGCACGACGTCTGCACCACCGCGCTGATCCTGTTCCGCCAGCTGACCATCATGCTCTCGCCGGTGCTGCCGCAGGTGGCAAGCCGCGTCGCCGAATTCCTGGGCGACGGCGAGCTGGCCTGGGGCGACACCCATGGCGCGGCCGTGTATGAAACCATGCTGGGCCGTAGCATCGGCGCCTACAGCCACCTGATGCAGCGCGTGGATGCGAAGATGGTCGAGAATTTATTCGACAAGCCGGCCGGCGCTCCGGCAGCCGCAGCTGCACCTGCGGCCGAAGTTGCTGCGGTCCCTGCGGCGGAAGCGGCCGGCGACATCGAGCCGCTGGCCCCTGAAATCTCGATCGACGATTTCCTGAAGGTCGACCTGCGCGTGGCCCGCATCGTCAACTGCGAGCACGTCGAAGGCGCCGGCAAGCTGCTGCGCCTGACGCTGGACGTGGGCGAAGGCCGCCACCGCAACGTGTTCTCCGGCATCAAGTCGGCCTACAAACCCGAAGAGCTAGTCGGCAAGCTGACTGTCATGGTCGCCAACCTCGCCCCGCGCAAGATGAAGTTCGGCGTGTCCGAAGGCATGGTGCTGTGCGCCTCGGCGGCGGACGAGAAGGCGAATCCGGGGCTGTACCTGCTCGACCCGATGGCGGGGGCGACACCGGGGATGCGGATTCGATAACGATACGCAAAGTAGACTGGGTTCCCGCCTCGCGGGAACGACGGTTTTAAGTGTGCAGGTCAATTACAGTGTTGTGGGCTGCTTCTTCAGCACGTCGTTCCCGCGCAGGCGGGAACAATGCCACTGGCATTGCCCCCCAATTTCGCTGCCCGGCACCGCAGTATCCCTGCACCAGCGGCGCGCCCCCAAAATCAATCCACGCCCCTCCCCAGCGTTATAATGACGTGTTTTTCTGAAACATGCGCCCGCGCCCTCCTTCAGACCATACAAGACAGGTAGATAAGAAAATGACTGAACTGACCCCTCTCCGCCATATCCCGCACACCAACGTGTTCCGCAAGGGCGACGTGTTCGTCCTGTTCGGCGAACTGTTCGGCCGCGGCTATGTGAACGGCCTGATCGACGAGGCGCGTGCCGCCGGCATGACCATCGTCGGCATCACCGTGGGACGTCGCGACGAGACCGGCACCCTGCGCGCGCTGGACGCGGCGGAACTGGCGGAAGCGGAAGAAAAGCTCGGCGGAAAAATCATCAACGTGCCGATGATGGCCGGCTTCGACATGGACGCCCCTGAAGGCGAGCAGAACCCGACCGAGATGCTCTCGAAGATCACCCTGAAGAGCTGGCAGGAAGACAAGCTGGACTGGGAAAAGATCGAGCGCTGCCGCGAAGCCGGCGTGCGCCGCTTCACCAGCTCGGCCGCCACCGTCATGGCCGAGATCGACAAGCTGATCCCGGAAGGCGCGAACGTCTTCTTCGCCCACACCATGGCCGGCGGCATCCCGAAGATCAAGGCCTTCCTGGCCATTGCCAACCGCATCTACAAAGGCCGCGGCGAACGCTTCATGTCCTCGCGCGCCCTGCTGGAAAGCGACCTGGGCAAGCTGATCCTGATGAACTTCGACGAAGTCACCGCCAACACCCTGAAATACCTGATCGATGCATCCAGCAAGATCCGCGAGCGCGTGACCCAAGCCGGCGGCGAAGTGCGCTACACGGCCTACGGCTACCACGGCACCGAGATCCTGATCGACGGCACGTACCAGTGGCAGACCTATACCAACTACACCCAGGGCTATGCCAAGATGCGCCTGGAGTCGGTGGCCCAGGCCGCCTGGAACCAGGGCGTCCATGCGACCGTGTTCAACTGCCCGGAAATCCGCACCAACTCCTCGGACATCTTTGTCGGCGTCGAGCTGTCGCTGTTCCCGCTGTTGACTGCGCTGAAGAAGGAAGGCGGCGGCGCCTGGGCCGACCAGCAATTGCAGATCTGCGCAGACTTGCTGGGCGAAGGCACCTCGCTCGAGTCGCTGTTGGATACCATCGAGCGCTATAACAACGACGCCACCAGCGCCGAGTTCCGCAACTTCGAAGCCTGGCCGATGGACAACACGCCGGAACTGGCCGAGGTCATGATCGGCACCTCGGAAGCGATCACCGCCCTGCACAAGGACAAGAAAGCATTGATCACGGACCACTTGTCCTCGCTGGTGCTGGAAGGCGCCGGCCCATTGATGTTCTACGGCGCCTCGGAAAAGATCGCACCGGTCGTGTGGCTCAGCCACGACATCATCGCGCGCCAGTTGAACGAACTCCACAAGTAAAACTTGACGCACGGACGCCGGGGCACAAGAATCTGCCCGGCCTCCCTTCTTCTCTTTAGGTAATATGATCTTCTCGAAAAAACACACGCTCTACGAATCCGAGCACACCAAGTTCATCAAGGAACTGAAAGCCCAGACGCCCGGCATGGAAGAGCGCCAGCTGGAAGGCCGTTCGCTGCTGTGGGACAAGGCTCCGCAGTCGCTGGACGAGCAGGAACGCGCCAGGCAGTCGCGCCTGCGCCAGAACGCCTACCCGTACCAGAACAAGGTATAAGGCGGAAAGCGCCCCATGCTGCCCGAGCAGGCCGAGCACGCGTTGCCGGCCGATCCCCAGCAGGAAGGGGCGATCCCGCCACCCGACGACGCGCCCGACGTGGCCACCGCGCCGCCTGCCGACGCCGCCATCGCCCGCCTGTACGGCGAGCCGCTCACGCGCCTGCCGACCGACCTGTACATTCCGCCGGATGCGCTGGAAGTCTTCCTCGACGCCTTCGAAGGTCCACTCGACCTGCTGCTCTACCTGATCCGCAAGCAGAACTTCAACATCCTCGATATCCCGATGGCGCAGGTCACCCTGCAATACCTGAAGTATGTCGAGCAGATCCGCCAGCACAACCTGGAACTGGCCGCCGAATACCTGCTCATGGCGGCCATGCTGATCGAGATCAAGTCGCGCATGCTGCTGCCCAAGCGCCATGACGAGCTGGTCGAGGACGTGGGCGACCCGCGCGCGGAACTGGTGCGGCGCCTGCTGGAATACGAACAGATCAAGGTGGCGGCGGTCAACCTGGGCAGCGTGCCCCAGGAAGGCCGCGACTTCGTGCGGCCGCAGCTGTTCGTGGAGCAAGGCCTGGCGCCGAATCTCCCCGAAGTCGATCCGTGGGACTTGCAGCGCGCCTGGCTCGATGTCGTGCGCCGCGCCAAGCTGACCCAGCACCACCGGATCAGCCGCCAGGAATTGTCGGTGCGCGAGCACATGTCGGCCATCCTGCGCACCCTGCAATCGCAGCGCTTCGTCGAATTTTCCGAACTCTTTGCCGGCCAGCACACGGTGCCGATTGTGGTTGTACACTTTGTCGCCATGCTTGAACTTGCGAAAGAAACCTTGATCGAGATCACGCAAGCAGAACCATTCGCGCCGATCTATGTCAGGCTGGCCTATTCTCCGGCTTGAAGGCCGGCTACTTTATTTGCTCATTTTATTTGTACCGATAGCTCATGAAAATCATCTCCTCCATCGACGAATTGCGCGACCAATTGCGCGGCCAGCTGCGTACCGCCTTCGTGCCGACGATGGGCAACCTGCACGAAGGCCATCTGTCCCTGATGCGCCTGGCGCGCAGGCATGGCGACCCGGTGGTCGCCTCGATCTTCGTCAACCGCCTGCAGTTCGGCCCGAACGAGGATTTCGACAAATACCCGCGCACCTTCCAGGACGACGTGGCGAAACTCGAGAAGGAAGGCGTCTACGTGCTGTTTGCGCCGACCGAGAAGGACATGTACCCGGAGCCCCAGGAATACCGCGTACGCCCGCCTGACGGCCTCGGCAACACGCTGGAAGGCGAGTTCCGGCCCGGCTTCTTCGACGGCGTGTGCACGGTCGTGACCAAGCTGTTTTCTTGCGTGCAGCCGCGCGTGGCCGTATTCGGCAAGAAGGATTACCAGCAGCTCATGATCATCCGGAACATGGCGCGCCAGTTCGCCATGCCCACCGAGATCATCGGCGCCGAGACCTTCCGCGCCGAGGATGGCCTGGCGCTGTCTTCGCGCAACGGCTACCTGTCGCAGACCGAACGCCTCGAGTCGCCGGCGCTGTACCAGCAACTGAACGCCGTCGCCGCCGCGATGCGCGCCGGCGGGCAGGATCCGGTCGCCGTCGAGCGCGCCGCGATGGAAGCCCTGGCAGCGCGCGGCTGGGACCCGGACTATGTCTCGATCCGCAAGCAAATGGACCTGCGGGCGCCGTCCGCCGCCGACCTGGACGCCGGCGCACCGCTGGTCGTGCTGGCCGCGGCCAGGCTGGGCGCCACCCGCCTGATCGACAACCTGGAAATTTAAGTAACAAAAAAATATTGATGCTTGCGAAATTGCAATATCGGGATGGAAGGCTTTATACTTGAGCGCGCAGTCCGCTAGTGATCCAGGCAGCTGCGCAACAACCAAGGAATTCGCCGTGAACGCAATCGCTACGCCCCAGATCCGCAAAGGCCCGCCCAAGCCAACCGACGCCCTCAACCGCATCGGCGGCAAGTCCGAACCCCATGAGATGCGCGACCCCTTCGACATCGGCGAAGCGCTGACCACCCTGTCGCTGTCAGGCGAAGCGGTCACGGTGTTCCCGGCGGGCTGGATCGAGCCGTTGCTGGCGCGCATCGCTTCGGTGGATCCGGAACTGCCGCATTTCGCGCTCGACTTTACCGGCAGCGAACTGCCCCCGAGCGGCAAGGCGATCCTGGTCGCTTCCTTGGGGGGCAATGCCAAGCTCCAATTCGACCTCGAGCAGCAGTGGAACGCCCTGCCCGGCCAGCCGATGCACGTCCAGGCTGAATTCCCGCAGTCCTGCATGGTGCTGAACCGCCGCGCCGCCCGCCGCGTCGAAACGCCCGTCGGCGTGAACTACACGGCCGTGTTCCGCTGCAACGGCAAGCTGGTCGACCTGCCGCTCTATGATTTTTCGGAAACGGGTGTCGGCCTGCGCGCGACGCCCGAGCAGGTGTTCGGGCTGCATGTGGGGAAAAAGCTGGAAGGCGTGCGCCTGGAGCTGGGCCCGAACCTGACCATGACGGCCGATCTGGAAGTACGTCTGATGCGCCCCTTCCGCACCTTCCTGCTGGGCGAGCAGGTGCAGATCGGCTGCAGCTTCTCGGCGATTTCGATGCAGATGAAGCAGACGCTGGAGCGGTTCGTGACCAGTGGGGCGGTGGAGCGGCGGTCGGTGCTGCGGTAAGGGCTGCCTGTTTGACGCGAAAATCGGGTTCCCTCCTTCGCGGGAACGACGTGCTGACGGCCCTGGTACAACGACGCTCCGTCAGCCCAAAGACCGGCATTCCCGCGCAGGCGCAAACAATGCCACCGGCATTGTTTGCGCCACGTTGCTTTTGACCGTCAGTTCCACCTTGCTTACGCCGCCACGCTCTGCGCCCACGCCAGCGCCGACAAGTGCGCCTTGTTCACTTCCTCCGGGCTGATGTCGAGCGACGCCGCCAGCGAGGCCACCAGGTTCGAATTGAGCTCGCAGGCCTCGGCCAGCGCCAGGTAAGGGCCATAGATGCCTTCGCGGCTGAGCAGCGCCTTGACCACTTCTTCGGGCAGCGGCACCGTCTCCAGCACTTCCTTCATCGGCAGACCGAGCAGGCGGTCGAGCAGCGAGAACATGCCGGCGACGAACAGATTCTCCCCTTCCCCGCGCGCCAGCGCCTTGTAACCCAGCAGTTCGGCCAGGCGGCCGCGGATCACGGCCGTTTCCATCAGCACCGGCGAATAGCCGCTCTGGCTGGCCGTGGCCAGCAGCAGCACCAGCCAGCGGTACAGCGGCGCATAGCCCATCAGCGCGATTGCCTGGCGCAGCGACTGCACCTCGCGGGCGGCGCCGAAGCCTGCCGAATTAATGAATTGCAGCAGCTTGTAGGTCAGTGCCGGATCACGCCTGAGCACGTTCTCGAGCTTGGGCACGTCTTCGTTGTTCTGCACCATCTGCATCAGCTGCAGGATGGTGCTCTGGGTCGCGTTCATGCCCTTGACCGCATCGCTCCGCCGTGGCGTCAGGTGCAGCTTGCCGACGAACGCGTCCAGCCCCAAGGCCGCGCAGGCGTCGAAATCGGCCCAGGTCGTCACCGGGCGGCCCACCATGCGCATCGCCGCGTGTTTGGCGGCGGCATAGGTGCGCGCCTGCGCCGCGACGTCCAGGCCGGTAAACTGCACCTCGACATACGAAGCATAGGGCGACAGGTTGCGTCCCAGCAGGTTGATGTCGGCCCCGCGGATCGAGACACCCACGCCGCCCACGCGCACGGCCGCAACCGCCGAACGCACGTTCGGGTCGGTGAGTTTGCGGATGTGCAGGGTCAGGACGGTGCGCTCGGGCGGCAGCGCGTGCAGCGCGTCGAGCGAGAGCATTTCCGGGACGGCGTCCAGGAACAGGATCTTGTCGCGCAGCAGCCAGCCCTGTTCGGGATGCACGACGTGCGCGGCGACGAAGCCGACCAGGTCTTCGAGTTCCTGGGCGGTCGGGATCTTGCCGTCGTTGTGTTGCCACGACAGCTCGTAGCCGATGACCCGCTGCTTGGGATCGAGCAGCGGTTCACGGACGATGAAGTTTGTTTGGTGCATGTGGGCGCGTAGTGGAACCTGTAACGAGGCCGGAAAGAAACCGCGGCCCGACGCGCGTCAGAAACCGAGGCTGTCGAGCAGGTCGTCGACCTGACCCTGGTCGGCCACGACTTCCTGCTTGCCTTCCGGGTTGATTTGCGGACCGTTGAGCAGGCCGTTGTCGAGCTCGCGCTTGATTTCGTCCGGTGCGAAGTCGACCAGCACCTGCACCAGCTGCTGCTCGAGGTTCTGCGCGATACCCGTGATGCGGCCGATCACCTGGCCGGTCAGGTCCTGGAAATCCTGGGCCATCATGATGTCCATCAGCTGCCCGCGGGTGGCCACTGCCCCGGCACGCGATTCGTCCAGGCCCGTGACCGTGCGCTGCGCCAGCGCGCGCCATTCGGCTTCGGACGCGCCATTGTCCAGCAGCGCCTGCCACGAGGCGGACAGCTCGCTGGAGCGGGTTTCGATCGCATCCTGCACCGGGCCGGCCGCATCGGTGGCGTCCAGCACCTTCTTGGCAGCCTGCTCGGACAGGCGCGCCACGTAGTCGAGCCGGTCGCGGGCGTCGGGGATCTCGCTCGCCGCCTTCTCGATCAGCTTGTCCAGGCCCAGTCCGCGCAGGTTCTCGTGGAGCGCGCGCGTCATGTGCCCGATCCGGCTCAGGACCTCTTCGTTGGAGGCCTGGACACTGTCGGCAGTCTGCTCAATCATGTCAGCCGGCCTTGTCCATTTTTTCGAAGATCTTGTTGAGCTTTTCGTCCAGCGTGGCGGCCGTGAACGGCTTGACCACGTAGCCGCTGGCGCCGGCCTGGGCCGCGGCGATGATGTTTTCCTTCTTGGCTTCGGCGGTGACCATCAGCACCGGCAGCTTGGCCAGTGCGGGGTCGGCACGAATGTTCTGCAGCATGGTCAGGCCGTCCATGTTCGGCATGTTCCAGTCCGAGACCACGAAGTCGAACTGCTCGCTGCGCAGCTTGGCCAGGCCCATCACGCCGTCTTCGGCCTCGTCGACATTGGCATAACCCAGTTCCTTCAACAGATTCCGGACGATGCGGCGCATCGTCGAGAAATCGTCAACAACCAGAAAACGCATCTTTGGATCAGCCATGAATTACTCCGTTGAATCTTCTACTTTGGTTTAAATGGTGGGCGCCGTTTCGGGGCCCGAGCAAGCGGCGTCGATCGAACAGCGACAAGCAGCCTCAAGAATAGCATTTTTGTTGCCGTACGGCGATAAAATGGCAGCAATACACCAGCATCCGCGTCAAACGCGCAACGCCCGGCTGCCTTGCGAGGCCAGATGCTCGAGCACCATGCGCGGCAATTGCTGCAATGGCCCCACTTCGTGGGCGCCGCCGAGGGCGATCGCCTCGCGCGGCATGCCGAATACCACGCAGCTCGCCTCGTCCTGGGCGAAATTGTGCGCTCCCGCGTTGCGCATGTCCAGCATGCCGGCGGCGCCATCCTTGCCCATGCCGGTCAGGATAACACCAACGGCATTCTTGCCCGCCGCCTCGGCTGCGCTGCGAAACAGCACGTCCACCGACGGGCGGTGCCGGTTCACCGGCGGGCCCTGGTCGAGGCGGGTCATGTAGTTGGCGCCGGAACGGGCCAGCAGCAGGTGCGAATGGCCGGGGGCGATATACGCGTGGCCGGGCAGCACACGCTCGTTGCCCTGGGATTCGACGACGCTGATCTTGCACAGCGAATCGAGCCGCTTGGCGAACGAGCTGGTGAAGCCTTCCGGCATGTGCTGGGCAATCAGGATGCCCGGGCAGTCCGAGGGCATCTGCATCAGGAATTCGCGGATCGCCTCGGTGCCGCCGGTGGAGGCGCCGATGATGATCAGCTTTTCCGACGAAATGAGCGGGCTGCGCAGCGCCGCCAACTGGCTGGAAGGCGCGGCCTGCTGCAGCGTGCGGGCCCGGACCCGGGCGCGCGAAGCGGCGCGGATCTTGTCGGCGATGAGTTCGGTATATTCGCGCATCCCGGTCTGGATTGAGATCTTCGGCTTGGTCACGAAGTCCACGGCGCCCAGTTCCAACGCGCGCATCGTGATTTCCGAGCCACGCTCGGTCAGCGAGGACACCATCAGCACCGGCATCGGGCGCAGGCGCATCAGCTTTTCCAGGAAGTCCAGGCCGTCCATCTTCGGCATCTCGACGTCGAGGGTCAGCACGTCGGGATTGTGGCGCTTGATCAGGTCGCGCGCCACCAGCGGATCGGGGGCGGTGGCCACCACTTCCATGTCGGGCTGGGAATTGACGATCTCGCTCATCACGCTGCGGATCAGCGCGGAGTCGTCGACGATCAGTACTTTGATGGTCATGAAGCGTTCTTTCAGAACAAATCGATATCGCCGCCCACCGGCTCGACCTTGAGCCGCTTGGCGTAGTCGAGTTCGCGCTTGGCCAGCGTATCGTTTTGGGTTTGCATCAGCTTCTTCACCAGCACCTTGCCGGTCTTGGGGAAGAAGTACACCTTGCGCGGGTAGATGTCGTTCAGGTCTTCGGCCAGCACCGGGATGCGTTCCGTCTTGAGGAAATTCATCACGAAGGCGGCATTGCGCTCGCCCACGTTCATCGCCGTGAAGCCGCGCAGCACCGCGCCGCCGCCGAACACCTTGGCTTCCAGGTGCTCGCGCCGCGCGCCCGCCTTGAGCAGGTCGTTGATCAGGATCTCCATCGCGAAGCTCCCGTAGCGCATCGAGGCCGACACCGGGTTGTTCACGTCCCCGCCGTCGGGCAGCATGAAGTGGTTCATGCCTCCCAGGCCGGTGACGCGGTCGCGGATGCAGGCCGACACGCAGGAGCCGAGCACGGTCACGATCAGCATGTTCTTGCCGGTGTAGTAGTACTCGCCCGGCAGGATCTTGGCCGCGTCGCAATCAAACGTGCGGTCGTAATAGACGTTCGTGGCAAACTGGTTATTCATGTTCTGCTCACTGGCCCCTGGCGCGCCCGGATCCGTCAAGCTCGTACACCGTCTTGCCGCGCAGGCGCAGCGCGTCCGACACGTACAGGAAGTTCTCGGAGTGTCCGGCGAACAGCAGCGCGTCGGCCTTCATCAGGGGCACGAAGCGCGCGAGGATCTTGCGCTGGGTGTCCTTGTCGAAGTAGATCATCACGTTGCGGCAAAAGATGGCGTCGAACTGCCCTTCCAGCGGCCAGCCGTCGGCCAGCAAATTGAGCGGGCGGAAGGTGACCAGCTGGCGCAGCTCCGGACGCACGCGCGCCATGCCTTCGTTGGCGCCCTTGCCGCGCATGAAGAAGCGCTTGAGGCGCTCCTGTGCCAGCTTTTCCATGCGCTCCACCGGATAGACCCCGGCGCCGGCGGTGGCCAGCACGTTGGTGTCGATGTCGGTGGCGATGATCTGCACGGGCGGGGTGGGCGTGTTGAAGGCTTCGCAGGCCGTCATCGCGATCGAATACGGCTCTTCGCCGGTGGAGGCGGCAGAGCACCAGATCTTGATCGGCGCGCCGCTTCCTGCCTTGTGCCTGAGCGCCAGCAGGTGGTCCGCCAGCAGCGGGAAGTGGTGCGCCTCGCGGAAGAACGAGGTCAGGTTGGTGGTGAGCGCATTGATGAACGACTCCCACTCGGCCGCCATGCGCCCGCCTTCGAGGTCGTCGAGGTAGCGCGCGAACGACTGGATGCCGGTGGCGCGCAGGCGCCGCGCCAGGCGGCTGTAGACCATTTCCTGCTTGCTGTCGGCCAGCGAGATGCCGGCGCGCTGGTAGATCAGCGCGCGAACCCGCTCGAAGTCACTTTTGGTGAAATCGAATTCCTTGACCGTATCGGTTTTTTGCTGCGGCACGTGTTTGCCTCTTCGTTGCTGTGCGCCCGGGTGAGCGGGCTTGCGTTACTTTGTTGCTTGTGCCGAAAACCGGATTCGTACGGTGGCCGGCGCCGCCGGCCACCGTACGATCATGCTGCCAACTTGTCCATCAAACCCATCTCGCCCGACGACATCAGCTTGTCGATGTCGACCAAAATCAGCATGCGCTCGTCCACCGTGCCCAGGCCGATCATGTAGTCGGAATTGAAGGCGCTGCCCATTTCCGGGGCTGGCTTGATCTGGTCCGGGGTGAGCGTGGTCACGTCCGAGACGCTGTCGACCACCATGCCCATGATGCGCCCGGCGATGTTCAGGATGATCACGACGGTGAACTGGTCGTAGACCGGGGTGCCGAGGTTGAACTTGATGCGCATGTCGACCACCGGGATGATGATGCCACGCAGGTTGATCACGCCCTTGATGAATTCCGGTGCGTTGGCGATGCGGGTCACGGCTTCGTAGCCGCGGATCTCCTGCACCTTCAGGATGTCGATGCCGTATTCCTCGGAACCGAGGGTAAAGGCCAGGAATTCGCTGCCTGCGCCGTCATGGGCGGCGTCGCCGGCCGGCTTGGTGTTCTGTACAGTAGACATGTCAAGTCCTCGAGGTGTAAATGATTATAGGATGGCGGCGCCATCGACCAGCTGGCGCGACGAGCGCACCAGCGCGGCCACGTCCAGGATCAGGGCAACGCCGCCGTCGCCCAGGATAGTGGCGCCGGAAATGCCGGCCACCTTGCGGTAATTCGCTTCCAGGTTCTTGACCACGACCTGCTGCTGGCCCACCAGTTCGTCCACGAACAGCGCCGCCTTCTTGCCCTCGGTTTCGAGGATGACGACGATGCCTTGGGACGGGTCGGTGATGCGCGGGGCGATCTCGAACATCTGGTACAGCGGGATCAGGGGCAGGTATTCGCCGCGCACCTTCAGCACGCGCCCGCGGCCGGCGATCTCGCGGATGTCGTCCGGTAGCGGCTGCAGCGATTCGACGACAAACGACAGCGGCAGGATGTAGATCTCGTCGCCGCTGCGGATCGACATGCCGTCCAGGATGGCGAGCGTCAGCGGCAGCGAGATCGAGATCGTGGTGCCGAAGCCGCGCGCCGAACGGATGTCGACCGTGCCGCCCATGGCCATGATGTTGCGCTTGACGACATCCATGCCGACGCCGCGGCCGGAAACGTCGGTCACCTGCTCTGCGGTCGAGAAGCCCGGCGCGAAGATCAGCTGCCAGACCTCCGAATCGCTCATGTTGTCGGCTACCGGCAGGCCGTTTTCAAGCGCCTTGGCCAGGATGCGCTCGCGGTTCAGCCCCCCGCCGTCGTCCGCCACTTCGATGACGATGTTGCCGCCCTGGTGGCCGGCCGACAGGAACAGACGCCCTGCTTCCGACTTGCCCGCGGCTGCCCGCGCGGCCGGCATCTCGATGCCGTGGTCGATGCTGTTGCGCACCAGGTGGGTCAGCGGGTCGACGATGCGTTCGATCAGGCCCTTGTCCAGTTCCGTCGCGGCGCCATTGGTGATGAAGTCGACCTTCTTGCCCAGTTTCGAGGCAAGGTCGCGCACCATGCGCGGGAAGCGCGAGAACACGAAGTCCATCGGCATCATGCGGATCGACATGACCGCTTCCTGCAGCTCGCGCGTATTGCGCCCGAGCTGGCTGATGGAATTGAGCAGGCGTTCGTGCCCCATCGGGTCGAGGTTGCTGCTGCGCTGCTCGAGCATGGCGTTGGTGATCACCAGCTCGCCGATCAGGTTGATCAGCTGGTCGACCTTCTCGACCGAGACGCGGATCGACGACGATTCGGCGCCCGGGTCCTTCCTGACCGCCTTCTTCTCGGCCGCCAGCTCGGACACTTCGATCGGCTCCTGGCGCTGCACCGCCACGACCTGCTGCGGCGCTTCGTCCGTGATGCCGGCTTGCGCGCGGATCTGCTCGATCGGCTGGAAGAAGCCGTAGCCGCGCTCGTCGTCCGACAGGTCGTCCTCGACCTTGTTTGACGTTTCGTCGTCGCAGTCGAAGAAGCCATAGCCCTGGTCGTTCTCGATGCGCTTGCGCTCGGCCGCCTCCAGCGCGCGCTGTTCCGGCGTGAGGGCCGGCGCCTCGAAGATCTTCAGGTCTTCGGGATTCAGCACGAACGAGCAGATGGCGATGACGTCGTCCAGGCTTTCGTGGGTGGTGATGACGATCGCGCTGCGCCCGCCATCGAGCGGCGTGACTTTCGCGCGGCCCATCAGGCCCAGTTCATCGACCAGGGCGGTAATGTCGCGCTGCTCGACCGGCGGCAGTTCGATCTTGTAGCGGTGCGCGCCTTCGACCGGATGATGGGTCTTGGCTTCGGCGGTGAGATAAGACGGCGCGACGACCGGCGCCTGCGGCACCAGGCCCTCGGCCAGGTCGTGCAGCACCATGCGCACATTGGCGACGGCTTCCTGGTCGACGTTCGCGCCGTGGCGGTGGCCGTCGAGCTGCATCTTGAGGCTGTCCTTGGCCGCCAGGAAGGCGTCCACATGGTTCGAAGTCAGCGCCATCTCACCCTTGCGGATGCGGTCCAGCAGCGACTCGAGCACGTGCGTGACTTCGCTCATGTCGGTCAGGCCGAAGGTCGATGCCCCGCCCTTGACCGAGTGGGCGGTGCGGAAAATCGCGTTCAGGTCTTCCGGGTCGGGCATTGCTACGTCAACGCCCAGCAGCAGCCGCTCCATCTCGGCGAGCAGCTCTTCTGCCTCGTCGAAAAAGACCTGGTAAAACTGGCTGATGTCGATCGTCATGGTGCAATCCCTTGAATAGCCTGCTGCGTCATCGCGTTAGCCGATGACCTTTTTGACCACTTCGATCAGGCGCTGTGGATCGAAGGGTTTCACCAGCCAGCCATTGGCGCCGGCGGCGCGGCCCTTGGCCTTCATCTCGTCCGACGATTCGGTGGTCAGCATCAGGATCGGGGTCTTGGCGTAGGCCGGCAGCGTGCGCAGGGTCTTGATCAGGGCCAGGCCGTCCATGCGCGGCATGTTCTGGTCGGTCAGGACCAGGTCAACGCTCTGCAGCTTGGCCTTGTCGAGGCCATCCTGGCCGTCCACGGCTTCCACCACGTTATAGCCAGCTGCCTTGAGACTGAACGCCACCATCTGGCGTAGCGAACTGGAATCGTCGACCGCGAGAATCGTTTTTGCCATGTTTTGCTCCTGCTGTTTTAAGTCCGGATATCCGGTTATAGGTATGGTGGCCATCAAGCTCAGAAAAGCTCGATGTCCCCGCTTTCGAGATGTTGCTGTTCAACCGACTTGCGCAGCATGCTGCGCAGCTCGAGCGACTGGATCGCCAGCGCCATGCTGACCTTGCCGAGGCGCTCGACGATTTCATCGCTGTCCGTTTCCGGCGCGATGTCCGCGCCATGTTCGCTCAGCGTGCCGAGGAATTCGCGCAGGCCGGCCACGCGGCGCAGCGTGCGGTCGATCAGCTGGCTGGTCATGTCCTGGAACTGCATGCTGGTGATCGCCGTATTCACGTGCTGGCCGATCTCACCCGACATGTCGGCCAGGTGGGCGCTGTCTTCGGCGCTTGGCGTGCCGCCCGCCAGCAGGCGGTTGATCGCTTCCTGGCGCGTGCCGACGGCCGAGTGGATCGCCATGAAGCTGCAGGTGAGCTTGTCGATGGCTTCTTCCAGCAGCAATTCGGTCTGCAGCAGGTCGGTTTCGACTTCCGTCAGGTGGCGGCGGCCATGCACGGCGACGCCCGAAAGCAGGCGTTTCACGTGCGAACCGAGTATCTTTTTTCTTGTCATGCTCATTCTCCTGGCCGGCTAGTTCTTCACCGGCGCGCCGGCGCCGGCGAGGGCTGCTTGCGCTGCCGCCGCGGGTTGCTGCGCGGGCACCTCGAGGTTGGCGTTGTCGCGCTGGACGGCATCTTCGGTGCGCTTGTTCATCACGATGATGCTGATCCGGCGGTTGATCGGGTTGAACGGATCGGCGCGATCGAGGTGGGCGGCAGCGGCCAGGCCCACCACGCGCAATACCTTGTCGTCCGACAGCCCGCCGCGCACCAGCTCGCGGCGCGAGGCGTTGGCGCGGTCGGCCGACAGTTCCCAGTTGCTGTAGCCGGCGTCGCTCACATACGGCGTCGAATCGGTGTGGCCCGACAGGCCGATCTTGTTCGGTACTTCGTTGAGCACCATGCCGATCACGTTCAGGATTTCGCGGGTATAGGGCTGCACTTCGGCCCGCGCCAGCGCGAACATCGGGCGGTTCTGCTCGTCCACGATCTGAATGCGCAGGCCTTCGCTGGTGATATCGAGCAGCATCTGGTTCTTGTACTTCTTGAGCAGCGGGTTGACCTCGATGACCGACTCGATCTTGGCCTTGAGCGATTCGAGGCGCTCGGCTTCGGCCTTGGCCACCTGGGCCTTTGCGGCTTCCAGGTTATACGTCTTCGCGCTCGGGTCGATGTCGCCCTTCTTGACCTGGCCGTTGCGGCGCGTGAGGTCGGTGCCGCCACCCTTGATCACGGACGAGGAGTCGCCCGAGCCGGAGCCGCCCGCCATCGCGACCTTCAGCGGGGTCTTGAAGTATTCCGAAATGCCTTCCAGGTCGCCCTTGGCGGTCGAGCCGAGCAGCCACATAAGCAGGAAGAAGGCCATCATCGCGGTCACGAAGTCGGCATAGGCGATCTTCCAGGCGCCGCCGTGGTGGCCGGCGGCGACCTTCTTGATGCGCTTGACGACGATGGGGCGCATGCCTTCATCGGCCATGTTCGCTCCCGGTAGTGAGCTTACTGCGCGGTTGATCGGAATGAAGACGCGTCACGGGCTTACTTCTTCTTCTTGATGTGTTCTTCGAGCTCGGCGAAGGTCGGGCGCTCGGTCGAGTACAGCACTTTGCGGCCGAATTCGACGGCCAGCGCCGGCGCGTAGCCGTTCAGGCTCGCCAGCAGCGTGACCTTCACGCACTGGAACATCTTGGTCGATTCTTCGAGTTTTTGTTCGAGGACGTTCCCGAGCGGGCTCACGAACGCGTAGGCCAGCAGGATGCCGAGGAAGGTGCCGACCAGCGCTTTCGCGATCAGGATGCCCAGCTCGGCCGGCGGCAGGCCCACCGATTCCATCGTGTGCACCACGCCCATCACCGCGGCGACGATACCGAAGGCCGGCAGGCCATCGCCGACCTTGGCGATCACGTGGGCGGGAACCGCGCCTTCGTGGTGGTGGGTCTCGATCTCGTTGTCCATCAGGTTTTCGATCTGCATCGCGTCCATGTTCCCCGACACCATCAGGCGCAGGTAGTCGGTCATGAATTCGATGATGTGATGGTCGGCCAGCACGGCCGGGTATTTGGAGAACAGCGGCGAAGCGTCCGGCGCTTCGATGTCGCCTTCGATCGACATCAGGCCTTCCTTGCGCACTTTCGACAGCACGTCGAACTGCAGCGCCATCAGCTCCATGTACATGTCGCGCGTGTACTGCGAACCCTTGAAGATGCTCGGGAATGCCTTGGCGGTCGCCTTGACGTTCTTCATGGTGTTACCCACGAAGAAGGCGCCGACGGCGGCGCCGCCGATCATCAGGAGCTCGATCGGCTGCCACAGCGAGGCCAGGTGACCGCCGGCCATGGCGAAGCCGCCAAAGACACTGGCGCAGACGATGACGTAACCGATAATGACTAACAAGGGAATCCCGCTCCAGAAAGGCCGGGAAAGGTTTCTCCGGCTCGCCAAACAAAAAAAGTGATTTCAGGCAAAGTTGATGCAGGGAACCACTCTATCGGGAGAATGGCCCACCGGCAAGCAAAAAGGCCGGTTTTGTCGCCTAAAAGTGCCAGATATGAAGGGCTGGTCCACCCTCTGTGGGATAGACGGTACGGTTCGGTAAATGATCTTCAATGACGAATTCATAACTGAGCAGGAGCGACCCGGGCCGCATCTCGCGCGCGGCCTTGCGCCACAGGGCCGGCATGGCCGCCGGCGACAGGTAGGCGAACACGGCATCAAACGCAGAAAAGTCGAGCAGGTGATAGTCGCCACGCATGAAACGCGCCCTGCTCCCACCGAGCCAGGCGCGCATCCGGCTCACGAACCAGGGCAGCGGCGCCAGCTCGATCCCGGTCGCCTCGATGCCGGGACGGCGCGCCTGCAGGTTCAACACCAGGCCGCCCAGGCCACTGCCGATGTCGATGACGCGCACCGGCCCGGTAGCCGGCAGCACACTCGCCACCGCATCCCACACGTGGCGGTTCGACGGGTAGTACGGCACCTGGGTGCGGTAGGTGGACCAGTACAGCAGCAACAGGAAGAGGAAGACGGCCAGGTAGACAAACGGCGGGATGGCCAGCTGGGCCGTGCCGTACAGGCCAAGCGGGAACAGCAGCTGGATGACGCGCCACCAGCTGGCCAGGCCCCGCCACCAGGTGAGGCCTGCGGCGGTCAATCCCTGCACGAGGGCGACGACGGAATAGGACATCGGCAGGCCAGCACTGGCCAGAACCCAGACCACGCCAAGAGCAAGCGGGATGGCGGCGACCTGCAGCAGCAGCGCCGAAACTGCGGGTTTCACTCGGCCTGGTTGGCCGCCGCGTCGCGGGCGTCCTGCGCATCCTGCGCGTCTTTCGCGTCCCTGGCCTTGCGCGTCTTGCCGGCGCGCGAAGGCATGTGGCACAGGCCGCACAGGTAGTCGGCATTCAAGTCGAGCGCGTTGACGATGAACTTGCCCTGGCACTTGCCGCAAGGAGCCAGCACCAGCATGCCGCTCTGGAAGAAGCGCACCAGGGTCCAGGCGCGGGTGAGCGAGAGCAGCGGCTCTTCGCCCGGCTCGGGCGGCATTTGTTCGAGGTAGAGTTTATACGCCTTCATCACTGCCTGGACGCCGGTAGCGCCAGCGTGTTCGACCAGGAAGTTATGGATATTGATGAAGAGCGAGGAATGGATGTTCGGCTGCCAGGTCAGGAACCAGTCCGTGGAAAACGGCAGCATCCCCTTGGGCGGGGAGACGCCCTTGAGTTCCTTGTAGAGCTTGAGCAGGCGCTCGCGGGAGAGCGAGACTTCGGTTTCGAGCAGCTGGAGGCGCGCGCCCAGGTTGATCAGCTCGATGGCGAGCCCGATTTCCTGCGCTTCGGATACGACGCTTTTCTTGCTCATATACTGCTCCCGCCCTACGTGTTACGTGCGACGCGGCCCCGGCGGAGCCGCAGTAGCGGGAATTATACGATCTCTTCAGCTGGCTGGCCGGCCATCAGGATGGCGGCGTGCGACTGGGCCAGGCTGCGGTCCTTGGTGTGGCTGGTCAGCATCGACAGGATGGCGGTGTCGTCGAAGCGGAAGCGGGCCAGCATCATGTTGCCACCGGCGAGCTTGAGGATCTGGGCGTTGCTCATGCCTTCGATCAGGTCGGCGATGTCGGCCGAGACGCCGAGGCGGAAGATGGCGGTGACTTTGTCGGCACGGATCATCTGCTGCGCGAGCATCAGGTAGCTCAGGTTTGCGTCGCGAATTTCAGCCATCATGTCGTTCATCGTCATTTCTATCTCCGTATCCGTTGTGTCGGCGACTTCCGTGTTGCCGATGAGATAGATTTTGACCGTGGAGCAACTTTTGAGGAATTGGACGAAGTCTGTATTTTGCGTCCGATAATGACGGACAGGACCCGTAGGAGTTTGTCTGACAAACCCTGCTGGATCGCTCTGGCGCCCCTATGAAAAGGGCTGGAGAAGGTGCCGGAATGCGGCCGAGTTGTACGCGCTTGACGGTAGTTCTGCCGTGCGCTTGCTACGATTTACGTCAAGCTTCAGGAGAACTTGAGGGTGTGCGCAAAAAATTTTTTGCATCCTCAAACCGTCCTGCTTCTTCATTAACGGAGCGCCTGGCAAGAACTTGAGGGCTTGTTGAAAATATTTTTTCAAGGCCCATTACTGCGCTTCTGATAGGGGTAACGGCAGGGCCGCCGGGAACTTTAGGGCTGTTTCGAAAAAAATTTAAAAATATTTCGCAGGCTACGGAAACCTTGTCGTTGAGCCAACAAATCGGGACGGCAGCCCCTGGAACTTGCTACACTGCGGGGCTCACGAAGCTTCAGGCCTCAACCATCCGCAAAGGCAGTGCATGGAATCCTTACGACTCTGGGACATCAGCCCCTTGATCTCGGCCGGCATCCCGGTCTGGCCGGGCGACACGCCCTTCGAGGCCGGACCGACATGGCAAATCGGCGGCGGCTGCCCGGTCCAGGTCAGCCGCATGACGATGACCACCCACCTCGGCGCCCATACCGACGCCCCCAGCCACTACGACCCGGCCGGCAGCAGCATCGACCGGGTCGACCTGCGCCCCTATATTGGCGCCTGCCGCGTAATCCATTGCGTGGGCGTGGCGGCGGTCGAGCCGCGCCACCTCGCGGACAAGCTCGATGGCCTGCCCCCGCGCGTCCTGCTGCGCACCTATGCCTGCGCCCCGCAAGGCGCCTGGGACCCGTCCTTCCCGGCCATCAGCCCGGCGGCCATCGAACTGCTGGCCAGCCGCGGCGCGATCCTGGTCGGCACCGATGCCGCCTCGCTCGACCCGCAGGATTCCAAGACGCTCGACGCCCACCATGCGGTGCGCGCCGCGCGCATGGCCATCCTGGAAGGCATCGTGCTCGACGACGTACCCGAAGGCGACTACGAACTGGTCGCCCTGCCCCTGAAATTCGCCGGCATGGATGCCAGCCCGGTACGGGCCATACTCCGTGAACTGCCATTGAAAGAAACCGCATGAGCATCTCCATCACCCGCGACGCCTGCGTGGCGCGCGACCACAACGACCCGCTGCGCGCCCTGCGCGAGCGCTTCGACCTGCCGCCCGGCGTGATCTACCTGGACGGGAACTCGCTCGGAGCCCGCCCCAGGGCCGCCCTGCAGCGCGCGCAGGAAGTCGTTGCCCGCGAATGGGGCAATGACCTGATCAAAAGCTGGAACACGGCCGGCTGGTTCGACATGCCCAAGCGCCTCGGCAACCGCCTGGCGCCCCTGATCGGCGCGCTTGATGGCGAAGTCGCCGTCACCGACACCACCTCGCTCAACCTGTTCAAGGCGCTGGCCGCCGCGCTGCACCTGCAGGCCGATGGCGCAGGCAGCACCCGCCGCACCATCGTCACCGAGCGCAGCAACTTCCCGACCGATATCTATATGGCCGAAGGCCTGGCCCAATGGCTCGAGCGCGGCTACCGGGTGCGCCTGGTCGACTCCGTGGAAGAACTTCCCGGCGCGGTCGATGCCGACTGCGCCGTATTGATGCTCACCCACGTCAACTATCGCACCGGCTTCCAGCACGACATGACCCTGCTGACCCGCCATGCGCACGCGAACGGCGCGCTGGCGGTCTGGGACCTGGCCCACTCGGCCGGCGCGGTGCCGCTCGACCTGCATGCTGCGGAAGCCGACTTCGCAGTGGGCTGCACCTATAAATACCTGAACGGCGGCCCTGGTGCGCCGGCCTTCATCTGGGTGCCGAAACGCCACCAGGAGCGCTTCGCCCATCCGCTTACCGGCTGGTGGAGCCATGCGAAACCCTTCGCGATGTCGCACGGCTTCACGCCCTGCGACGGCATTGGCCGCGCGCTGTGCGGCACCCAGCCGGTGGTGTCGCTGGCCCTGGTCGAATGCGGGCTCGAGGTGTTCGAACAAACCTCGATGGCCGCGATCCGCGAAAAATCGCTGGCCCTGACCGACTTGTTCATCGAGCTGGTGGAAAGCACCTGCGCCGGCCACCCACTCGGGCTGGTGACCCCGCGCGAGCATGCGCGCCGCGGCAGCCAGGCCAGCTTCACCCATCCGTACGGCTATGCGGTGATGCAGGCCCTCATCGAGCGCGGCGTGATCGGCGACTACCGCGAGCCGGAGATCATGCGCTTCGGCTTCACGCCGCTGTACACGGGCTACGCCGACGTGTGGGACGCGGTGGCGATCCTGAAGGACATCCTCGACAGCAAAGCCTACGACGTGGCGCTCGAGCGCGGCGCAGTGACTTGAGGAGGACGCATGAACGAGCAAACGAACACCACCCCCGGCTGCCCGATGAGCGCAGGTAATGAAAGCAGCGCCGACAAGACCGCCGAATGGCATGGCGCCAAACTCGATTTCAAGGAGTCGATGAGCTATGGCGACTACCTGGGCCTGGACCAGATCCTGTCGGCCCAGCACCCGCTCTCGCCCAACCACAACGAGATGCTGTTCATCATCCAGCACCAGACCAGCGAGCTGTGGATCAAGCTGATGCTGCACGAGATGCAGGCGGTGCGCCGCAACATCCGCGAGAACAACCTGCCGCCGGCCTTCAAGATGCTGGCGCGGGTGGCCCGCATCATGGACCAACTGGTGCACGCCTGGGACGTGCTGGCGACCATGACGCCGCCCGAATACACGGCGATCCGCCCCTATTTGGGCGCCTCGTCCGGCTTCCAGTCCTTCCAGTACCGCCAGCTCGAATTCATCCTGGGGAACAAGAACGCCACCCTGGTCGGCGTGCACGAGAAATTCCCCGAGGCGCATGCGGTGCTCGCGCACGAACTGCACACGCCCTCGGTCTACGACGAGGCGGTGATGCTGCTGGCGCGCAGCGGCTTCGCGGTGGCGCCCGAGCGCCTGGCGCGCGACTGGACCCGGCCCACCGAGCTCGATGAATCCGTGAAAGCGGCCTGGCTGAACGTCTACCAGGACACCGAGCGCCACTGGGCCCTGTACGAGCTGGCCGAGAAGCTGGTCGACCTGGAAACGGCCTTCCGCTTCTGGCGCTTCCGCCATGTGACCACGGTCGAGCGCATCATCGGCTTCAAGACGGGCACCGGCGGCACCTCGGGCGCCAGCTACCTGCGCAAGATGCTCGACGTGGTGCTGTTCCCGGAGCTGTTTGCGCTGCGGACCGCACTTTGAGCTAACTCATCAGTAAGCGGTGTATGATCGCATTGTTGTCATGATTTACAGAAACAATGCCATATCAACAAGACCCGCTCGAGCGCCCTTTTTCGCTCTATCTCGACCTGACCCGGCTACTGGCCGCGGTCGTGGTCGTGCTCGCGCATTTCGAGTTCTTCGGCATCATTCCCGCGGGCGCCTGGGGCGCCCTGCCGGACATGGGCCGCGAGGCCGTGATCGTTTTCTTCGTGCTGTCGGGCTTCGTGATCGCCTCCAGCACGGCGCAGCGCAACCCTTCCGCGCGCGCCTATGCGGTGGCGCGCCTGTCGCGCCTGTACTCGGTGGTGCTGCCGGTGCTGCTGCTGGCCTTTGCGTGCGCGGCGCTCCTGCGCGCGGCAACCGGCTTCGAGTCGACGGCCGGCTACACGCTCGATAAACCCTACCTCTACCTGCCCTTCCACCTGCTGTTCCTCGGCGAACACTGGCAACTGGCCGAAGTCCCGCCCTTCATGCTGCCTTACTGGTCGCTCGGCTACGAGGCCTGGTATTACCTGCTGTTCGGCCTGGCCTGCTACCTGCGCGGCGCGCCCCGCACGCTCGCGGTCGCGCTGGTGCTGGCCCTCATGGGCTACAAGCTGTGGCTGTTGCTGCCGGTCTGGCTGAGCGGGGTCTGGCTCAGCCGCTGCTACCGGAGGAGCAGCGGCCGTCCGCTCATGGGCATCAAGACGGCGCGCCTCGGCTGGTGTGCCAGCGTGCTGGCTTTTGGCCTGTATGCCGCGGCCGACGTCGAAGGCGGCCTGCGCGCCGCGGCCCTTTGCTGGTGGCCGTTCCCCGCGCTGCCGCTGGGCAGCGCCGACCGCTTCCTGTCCGACTACCTGGTCTGCGCCATCGTGCTCGCCAACTTCGCCTGTGCGCGCGACGCCCGGTTCACCGCGCTGCTGCGCTTCGCCCCGGCCTGGCAGCTGGCTGCCTCGCATACTTTCACCCTCTACCTGTCGCACGCGCTGGTGATCGAACTCTGGCTCGCGCTCTACCCGCACGACCCGCGCTCGAACATCGACGTGCTGGCCGTGAGCGTCCTCATCGCCGCCGCCACGGTGGCGCTGGGCGCCGTGACCGAGCGCCGTCGCCAGGCCTACCGCGCCCGGTTCGAGCGGCTGCTGGGCGCAGGCGGCAAGCGCGCCGTGCTGCCATCCGCCGTAGTCGGGCCCGGCGGCTGACCGAAGGGCCGCTGATGCACGGCCCCGTTTCGACGTACAATCGCCCTTGATCTTTTACCAAGGGTGGAGGCGGTATGAAGTGCGACGTACTGATCGTGTCAGGCCTGTGGAATTCCGGCTCCGGGCATTGGCAAACCCAATGGCAGGGACGCTACCCGCAATGGACCAAGGCTCCGCACCGCGACTGGAACTGCCCGGACCGCGACGAATGGGTGGCCGAGCTGGACGCCGCCATCGCCGCCTGCCAGGGCGCGCCCATCCTGGTGGCGCACAGCCTGGGCTGCATGCTGGTCGCGCACTGGGCGCAAAGCGGCTCGCCGCTGAAAGTCGCCGGCGCCTTTCTCGTCGCACCGAGCGATGTCGAAGCCCCCTCCTACCCGGTGCCCGTCAACGGCTTCGCCCCGATCCCGCAGGCAGCCCTGCCCTTCCCCAGCATGGTGCTGGCCAGCGCCAACGACCCCTACATCACGCCTGAGCGCGCGCACGTCCTGGCATCAAACTGGGGCAGCCGGCTGGTCGAGATCGGCGACGCAGGCCACGTGAACACCGAATCCGGCCACGGTCCCTGGCCTGAAGGCGAGCGCCTGCTGCAGGCGTTCTGCGACGAGATCGGGCAGTAAGCGCATGACGATCCTGACGACCGCGCGCCTGCGCCTGGAGCCGATCTGCCTCGACCACTATGCGGGCCTGCGCGTACTGAACGCCGACCCTGTGGTTGCGCGCTTCATCGGCGGCAGGCCAGAGACGCCGGAAGAGACCCTTGCGATGATCGAGCGCGTGCAGGGCCGCTGGCAAACGGTTGGCTATTCGTGGTGGAGCTTCATCGAGCAGGAGTCGGGCGAGCTGGTAGGCGCCGGCTGCATCCAGCACCTCGGGCATGACCCGGCTAATTCCCACGAAATCGGCTGGCGCCTGCGCCCGGACCGCTGGGGACGCGGCTATGCGACGGAAAGCGCGCGGCGCATGGCGGCCTTCGCGTTCGAGGATCTGAAGGCGCCGCGCCTGGCGGCGATCTGCGATCCGCGCAACCTGGACTCCGCCCGCGTCATGCAGCGGCTCGGGATGCAGTACCGCGGCGAAGAAGTGTGGAATGCGCAGGCGGTCTCCGTTTACGATTTCGGCCTTGAAGCGTGGCGGGCTGCCAGGCCTACCTAGCCAGGCCCGGCTCCCCGATCACCTGCGCTGCGGGCACCAGGGCGCCGCGTTCGATGCCCGCGCCACCCGCAAGGCAGCATTTTATGCCGCACAAATGAAATGGGCCGCGGGGCATGGATTTGCTCCTCATGCCAGGGCTGTCCGCGGTATCGTGGCGGGGTCAGGGATCCAGGGGACGGCAATGAAAACCTACCACGGCAGCTGCCATTGCGGCAGCGTGCGATTCGAGGCCGACATCGACCTCGCAAGCGGCACGATCAAGTGCAACTGCACGATCTGCACCAAGATGCGCTTCTGGGCGGCGCAGGTGCCATCGAGAAGATTCCGCCTGATGAGCGGTGCCGACGCGCTGCGCGAATACCGCTACGCCACCCGCCGCGACGCCCATTATTTCTGCGGCCAGTGCGGCATCAACACCTTCTCGACCGGCGAGTCATCAGCGCTGGGCGCCTTCCATGCGGTGGTGCTGGCCTGCCTCGACGACGCTTCGGCGCAGGAACTGGCGGCCGCGCCGGTGCGCTACCTCGATGGCCGCAACGACAACTGGACCACGCCAGCGCTTGACGTCCGCCACCTGTAAGCGCTCGCTGCCGCCAGGGCAGCGCACACCATGTCACGAAAAATAATCCATTCCATGTCCTTCGCCTTCGCCCTGCTCGCTTATCTCTGCCTGTGGCCCATGCCGATCCAGGCTGTGTCCTGGGAAGCGCCGCGCGCGCCCGGGTTCATTGGCCCGCATGCCGTCAACCAGCGCCTGGCGGGAATGACCGGGACCGCGCAGCGGCGCTATATCCACAACGTCGATGGCGCCGGACTGGGCTTCATTCCCAAGCCCCAGACCATCCTTTGATGAGGCCCACCATGAACCTGCTCGCAGCAATCCAGGCCATTTTCGCCGCCGCCTTCCTGCTGGTCGGCCTAGTTGCGCTGTTCGGCATCGGCATCACCGGCCTGCTGTTCCTGCTTCCCGGCGCACTGTTCGCCGCCATCGCGGTGGCGGCAGACTGGCGCGCGCTGCGCGCCGCATCGTGGTTCTAGCGGCGCCGGCGCAGGCGTAAAAAAACCGGGGCGCAGGCCCCGGTGGTGTGTGCGGCCAAAACGACGCTTTACGCCGCGGTGGCCAGCAGCATCTCGTTCAGGCGTTTCACGAAGGACGCCGGATCGCTCAGGCTGCCGCCTTCGGCCAGCATCGCCTGGTCGAACAGGATGTGCGACCAGTCGCCGAAGCGCGTGCCGGCGGCGTCTTGGTACTTCAGGCGCGTCACCAAGGGGTGATTCGGGTTGATCTCGAGGATCGGCTTGGACTCCGGCGCATCCTGGCCGGCGGCCTTGAGCATGCGCAGCAGGTTACCCGACAGCTCGTTCTCGTCCGCGACCAGGCAGGCCGGCGAATCGGTCAGGCGGAAGGTCACGCGCACGTCCTTGGCCTTGTCGCCCAGGGCGGTCTTCATGTTCTCGACCAGTTCCTTGTAGCCGGCTTCGGTCTCGGCGTGCTCCTTTTTCTCGGCCTCGTCTTCCAGCGAACCGAGGTCCAGGCCGCCCTTGGCCACCGACACCAGCTCCTTGCCGTCGAATTCGCTCAGGAAAGACAGCATCCACTCGTCCACGCGGTCGGTCATGAGCAGCACTTCGACGCCCTTCTTGCGGAAGATCTCGAGGTGCGGGCTGTTCTTCGCGGCGTTGAAGCTGTCGGCGGTGACGTAATAGATCTTGTCCTGGCCTTCCTTCAGGCGCGCGATGTAGTCCGCGAACGAGACCGTCTGCTCGCTTGAGTCGTTATTGGTGGAGGCAAAGCGCAGCAGCTTGGCGATACGGTCCTTGTTGGTCGCGTCCTCGCCGATGCCTTCCTTGAGCACCTGGCCGAACTCTTTCCAGAAGGTCGTGTACTTGTCCTTGCCCGCCTGCTCGTCCGAGTTCGCCATTTCTTCCAGCATGCCCAGCACGCGCTTGGTCGAGCCTTCGCGGATCACCTTCACGTCGCGCGACTCCTGCAGGATCTCGCGCGAGACGTTCAGCGGCAAATCGCTCGAGTCAATCACGCCCTTGATGAAGCGCAGGTAGGTCGGCATCAGCTGCTCGGCGTCGTCCATGATGAACACGCGCTTGACGTACAGCTTGATGCCGGCACGCTTGTTGCGGTCCCACAGGTCGAACGGCGCATGGCCGGGCACGAACAGCAGCTGGGTGTATTCGCTGCGGCCTTCGACCCGGTTATGGGTATAGGCCAGCGGCTCCTGGAAGTCATGCGAGACGTGCTTGTAGAACTCGTTGTACTGCTCGCCCGTGATGTCCGCCCTGTTGCGGGCCCACAGCGCGCTGGCCTGGTTAACGGTCTCGAATTCGTCCTTCAGGACGGTCTGCTTCTGCTCTTCGTCCCACTCTTCCTTCTGCATCACGATCGGCAGCGAGATGTGGTCCGAATACTTGCGGATGATCGACTTCAGCTTCCACGACGACAGCAGCTCTTCCTCGCCGGCGCGCAGGTGCAGGATCACGTCGGTGCCGCGGCCCGCCTTTTCGATCGATTCGATGCTGTAGTCGCCTTCGCCGGTCGACTCCCAGCGCACGCCTTCGGAGGCAAACGCGCCGGCGCGGCGGGTGTTGACGATGATCTTGTCGGCCACGATGAAGCCCGAATAGAAGCCCACGCCGAACTGGCCGATCAGGGCCGCATCCTGCTGCTGGTCGCCCGAGAGCTTGCTGAAGAATTCCTTGGTGCCCGACTTGGCGATCGTGCCCAGGTGCGAGATGACTTCGTCGCGGCTCATGCCGATGCCGTTGTCCGAAATCGTGATGGTGCGCGCGTCCTTGTCGAAGGACACCTTGATCTTGAGCTCATGGTCGTTGCCGAACAGGGCATCGTTGTTGATCGCCTCGAAACGCAGCTTGTCGGCCGCGTCGGATGCGTTCGAAATCAGTTCGCGCAGGAAGATCTCCTTGTTGGAATACAAGGAGTGGATCATCAGTTGCAGCAGCTGTTTTACTTCTGCTTGGAAGCCAAGGGTTTCTTTTTCGGCGACAGCCATGTCGTTCCTCGTGGTGGTTCAGGGTTAAACGGATTGCAGCCATATAGGGATGGTGAAAGCGATTTCAAGGCCTGATTTACAAAGGCAATGTTGCCAATATTTTAACCCGGCAGGTTGGCCGCGGCCAAGCCCCGCCCCAGCCCGCCCCGGCGCTGCCGGTAAACGTGTCGGGCGCGGCTGGCTGGACGTACAATATCGGCTTCATTCACCGCAACCATCGAAACCATGTCCGTCTACGACAAACTCAAAGAACTGAACATCACCCTGGCCGCGCCGGCCACCCCGGCCGCTGCCTACGTCATGTATGTGCAGACGGGTAACCTCGTCTTCATCTCGGGCCACATCGCCAAGAACGCGGACGGCTCGCCGAACGCCGGCATCCTGGGTCGTGACAAGTCCACCGCGGACGGCCAGCTCGCTGCGCGCTCGGTCGCAATCGACCTGATGGGCACCCTGCAGGAAGCCGTCGGCGGCGACTTGTCGCGCGTCAAGCGCATCGTCAAGGTCATGAGCCTGGTGGCCTCGACCCCGGAATACAACGAGCAGCACCTGGTCACCAATGGCTGTTCGGAACTGATCGGCGAAGTGTTCGGCGATGCCGGCAAGCACGCCCGCTCGGCCTTCGGCGTGGCCTCGCTGCCGCGCGGGACCTGCGTCGAAATCGAGATGATCGTCGAAGTGGCATAAAACATTTGTTTAGACAAATATTGCATTTGTCTGAACCTATCGGTCCCGGGCTGGGCCTACAAGGCCCGGCTCTTCCCGAAGCCGCCTACCCGGCGTGCTTTATAATGGCCCGGCACTACCGTGCGGCCCCTTCCTGTCAGTGAGAACAGTATGAAAATCGAGAATCCAAATCCCATCCAGTGGCAATTTTCGGAGCGCGCGCAGCAGCTGCAAAGCTCGTTCATCCGCGAAATCCTGAAAATCACCCAGCGTCCGGAGATCATCTCCTTCGCCGGCGGCCTGCCGTCGCCAGCCACTTTCCCGGTCGAGCGCATGAAAGCCGCGTACGACAAGGTGCTGTCGGAGGCCGGCAAGGTCGCGCTGCAATACGGCCCGACCGACGGCTACGCGCCACTGCGGGAATGGATCGCCAATTCGCTCTCCACGGAAGGCAGCCGCATCCTGCCGGAACAGATCCTGATGACCTCGGGCTCGCAGCAGGCGCTCGATTTGCTGGGCAAGGTCCTGGTCGACGAAGGCAGCCGCGTGCTGGTCGAAACCCCGAGCTATCTCGGCGCGCTGCAGGCCTTCTCGGTCTACCGTCCGGAATTCAAATCGGTCGACACCGATGACCATGGCCTGGTGCCCTCGTCGATCGCCGCCGTGGCCGACGGCGCGCGCATGCTGTACTCGCTGCCGAACTTCCAGAACCCGACCGGCCGTTCGCTGTCGCTCGAACGCCGCCACGAGCTGGTCGAGACCTGCGCGCGCTTCGGCATCCCGCTGATCGAGGACGACCCGTACGGCGCCCTGAGCTATAAAGGCGAGCCGATGCCGAAGATGGTCGCGATGAACCCGGACGGCGTGATCTACATGGGTTCGTTCTCGAAGGTGCTGACCCCCGGCATCCGCCTCGGTTACGTCTGCGCCCCACTGCCGCTGGTGCGCCGCCTCGAACTGGCCAAGCAGGCGGCCGACCTGCACACCGCCCAGCTCACGCAAATGGTCGTGCACGAAGTGATCAAGGACGGTTTCCTCGACCAGCACATCCCGACCATCCGCAAGCTGTACGGCGACCAGTGCCAGGTGATGCTCGATGCGATGACCGAACACTTCCCAAGCAGCGTGACCTGGACCAAGCCGGAAGGCGGCATGTTCATCTGGGTGACCCTGCCGAAGAGCATCGACGCCATGAAACTGCTGGACCAGTCGCTGGCCGCACGCGTCGCCTTCGTGCCGGGCGCGCCGTTCTACGCCAACGACCCGGCCAGCAACACGCTGCGCCTGTCGTTTGTCACGGTGCCGCCGGAACGCATCCGTGAAGGCATTGCGGTCCTCGGCAAGCTGATCGCGGACATGCTGTAAGCACTACCCTGCGGGCGCGCCCACGGCCGCCCGCAGCACGACCGGCGGTTAGCCGCCATGGGCCAACCAGAAGTTGTAGCACCGCAACAGCATTGTTTCCAGGGGAAACAATAGTTGCCGCAGGCGAAGATGATGGGAGTATGATCTCATCAGTCTGAACCGGCCTGAACCCCATGAATCATCCTGCTTTCGCAGTACCTGCGCCCGCGCGCCAGGCTGCGATCCTGATTGTCGACGATGCCCCCGCCAGCCTCGGGCTGCTGCAAGATATCTTGCGCGGCCAGGGTTACCGCACCTTCGTGGCCACCTCCGGCGAACGCGCGTTCGACCTTGCCTGCCGCGTCCAGCCCGACCTGATCCTGCTCGACGTGATGCTGCCGGGCCTGGATGGTCTCGAGACCTGCAGCCGCCTGAAGAACCAGCCGAGTACCGCCGACATCCCCGTCATTTTCGTCAGCGCCTGTTCCGACACCGACGATATCGTCGCCGGCTTCGACCGTGGCGCCGCCGACTATATCGCCAAGCCGCTGCGCCTGCCGGAAGTCTGCGCGCGGGTCCGGGCCCAGCTGCAGATCCGCTCGGCCAACCAGTCCCGTACCCAGCAGGTCAAGCGCCTGCGCATGATCGTCGACGGCATGGACGAAGGCTTGATGCTGCTCGGCCAGGACGGCCGCATCCAGTATGCCAATCCGGCCAGCGAGCGCTGCCTGGGCTACAGCGACCGTGAACTGGAAGGCCGGCCGCTGGCCGAGTTGGTGGCAGAACCCGCCGCCATGGAGGTCGCCGCCTGGTTCGGCAGCCTCGACGACGGCATGCCGGAGCACTGCCGCGGCACGCGCGAAGTGCTGCTGCGCCAGCCCGACGGCGGCCTGCGCGCAATGGACCTGAATCTGTCGCCGATGACCACCGGCGAGCAGCTCTGGGTCGCCATCCTGCACGACATTACCCACCACAAGCAGTCCGCCAATGCGCTGCAGCGCGCCGCGCTGGCCGACCCGCTCACCGGCATCGCCAACCGCCGCCATTTCGACGCCTGCCTCGAGCGCGAATGGCAGCGCGCCATGCGCTCTGCCCGTCCGCTGTCGCTGATGGTGATCGACGTCGACCACTTCAAGCTGTACAACGACCTGCTCGGCCATGCCGCGGGCGACCAGTGCCTGCAGGCGGTGGCCAGTGCGCTGCAGGCCCACGCCCTGCGCGCCACCGACCTGGCCGCGCGCTACGGCGGCGAGGAATTCGTGCTGCTGCTGCCCGATACCCCGCATGCCGGCGCGGCCAAGGTGGCCGAAGCGATCCGCGCCGACGTCGAGCGCCTGCGCGTACCGAACCCGCGCTCGACCACCTCCGACTTCGTCACCGTCAGCGTGGGCGCGGCCACCATCGTGCCCACCAATTTCGACGAGCTGCGCTCGCTGTTCCTGGCCGCCGACCGCGCCATGTACGATGCAAAGGCGGCGGGGCGCAACCAGGTGCTGGCGGTCGGCGCCGGGTATGCGTGGAATGCGATGAGCCGGGCGCTGGCGCGCTAGGGTTTGGTGGTTGGTGCGGAATTCGCGGCTACGCAAGGAACTTGGGTACCGGCCTTCGCCGGTACCCAAGTGTGCGTGAGCAGAAGTCAGCCCCAGCTCACACCTTCGGATAGCCCGTAATCCGCGCAATGTCACGGTACATCGGCTGCAGCCTCCGGTACATCTTCAGGTAGACCTCGCGGTACAGCCGGTCGTAGACCGCATGGTTGGCCGCGATCGGCTCGAACACCTTCCCCACCCGCGTCATCGCCGCGATCGCCGCCGTAAAGTCCGCATACAGCCCCAGTCCCACGGCGGCATCGATCGCCGCGCCCAGGCCGGAGGTTTCATACACGTGCGGCCGCGAGGTCGGCAGCCCAAAAATGTCGGCGGTGAGCTGCATCGCCGCATCGCTCTGCGAGCCGCCGCCCGAAACACGCAATTCGGTGATCCGGGTGCCGCTACGGCGCTCGATGCGCTCCTTCCCTTCACGCAGCGCGTAGGCCAGCCCTTCCAGGATGGCGCGGTAGACGTGGGCGCGGGTGTGGACGTCGCCGAAGCCGATGATGGCGCCCTTGGCTTCGCGCCCCGGCACCCGGATGCCCGGGGTCCAGTAAGGCTGCAGCATCAAGCCCATCGAGCCCGGAGGCACGGCATCAGCCAGTTCGTCGAACAGGCGCTCGGGCGCCACGTCTTCCAGCAGGGCGCGCGATTGCTCGTGGTGGCCGAACTGCTCCTTGAACCAGCTCACCATCCAGTAGCCGCGGAAGACCTGCACTTCCAGGCTGTAGGCGCCCGGAATGGCGGCCGGATAAGGCGGTACGAAGGGCGTCACCTCGACATAGCGCGTGGTGGTGGTGTTGATCGTGGCGGTGGTCCCGTAGCTCAGGCAGCCCACCTGAAGCGCGCTGCAGCCGGCGCCGATGACCTCGCAGGCCTTGTCGGCGGCCGCGGCCAGCAGCGGCAAACCTTGCGGGATGCCGGTAGCCCGCGCGGCATCGAAGCTGATCTCGCCCAGGCGCGTACCGGGCGCGAACAGCTCGGGCAGCATGCGCTGCTCGACCGCCAGCGCCTGCCATTTCCAGTCGCGCTTTCCCGCCCACTTGCGGCGCCGGTAGTCGAAGGGAATATACGCCACCTGCGAGCCGGTCGAATCGGCATAGCGCCCGCACAGCCGGTAATTCAGGTAGCCCGACAGCAGCAGGAATTTTATGGGTCGCTTGCCAGACGTCCGGCTGGTGTGCGCGAATCCAGTTGATCTCGGCCTCGCCGCGGAAGTAGTCGATGGTGCTGCTGACCCGCGCCAGCCGGAAGGCCGTGCGCCACAGCGGGCCGATGGGCGGCACGGTCTCGGTGCGGCGCTGGTCGAGCCAGGTGATGGCCGGGCGCAGTGGTTTGCCCCCGGCGTCCACATTGATGACGGTGCCGCGCTGGGTGGTCACGGCCACGCCGGCAATGCGGCTGCGGTCGGCGCCGGGCCGGGTCCACAGCTCGCGGCAGGCCTGGCACAGCGCCTGCCAGAAGCCTTCCGGGTCGTGCTCGGCCCAGCCGGGGTGCTCGCTCGTATAGTTCAGCAGCTGGACCTGCGATTTGGCGACGATCTCGCCTTTCAGGTCGAACAGCAGCGCGCGCACGCTCTGGGTGCCGTTGTCGATGGCGAGGATCAGGGGGTCAAGCATGGAGTGGCTCATGTTCGTGCGTGTCGGGGATGCCGTAATGCGCCTGCCACAGCGCCAGGTAAGCCATTTGCTCCTCAATCCAGCGCGCATCGCTCCAGCCGAGTTCCGGCTGGCAGATGGCGCGGATGCGGGCCAGGTGCGCGGCGCCGCCGGCGCGCAGCTGCAGCCCCAAGCGGGTGCGGCGCAGCAGCAGGTCGTCCAGGCGGTGGACGGTTTCGCTGCGCGCGGCCCAGCGCAGCTCGGCCCAGGGCGTGAGCGTGCCGGGAACGAGCTCCAGCTCGCCCGCCTGCGCGGCATCGACCACCGCCTGGGCATGGCGCCCGTGGCGGCCTGCAAGGCGCAGCAAGAGCCCGGCGGGGACGGCGCGCGTCCCCCTCGGTACCGGCTGCGCGGCGAAGACGGGCCGGGGCGCCAGGTCGGCGCGCCACTGCGGCAACTGGCGCGCGACATGGCCCAGGGTGTCGAGGGCGATGGCGCGGAAGGTGGTCAGCTTGCCGCCAGTGACTGCCACCAGGCCCGGCTCGTCCCAGACCAGGTGTTCGCGCGCTTCTTTCGAGGGCGCCGCGCCGGTGCCGCTGTCGAGCACCGGGCGCACACCGGCATAGGTAGCCAGCACGTCGTCGTCCTGCAGGTCCGATTGCGGGAACTGCGCGCGCAGGGCGGCCATCAGGTAATCGAATTCCCCGCGCGTGATGCGCGCTTCCAGCGCCAGCCCTTCTGCATGGTCGACATCGGTGGTGCCCACCAGGGTCACGCCTTCCCAGGGAAAGGCGAACACCGGCCGGCCATCAACCGGATGCATCAGGCTGACCGCCTGTGCCAGCGGCAGGCGCCAGGCGGGCAGCACCACGTGGCTGCCGCGCAGCGGGCGCAGGCGCGGCGCATTGCCCTGGCCGGGGAGCGCGCAGGCCCAGGCGCCGGTGGCGTTGACCACGACGCGCGCCGCGACCTCGCTGGCGGCGCCGGTACGCGCATCGCGCAGCAGCGCACCGGTCACGCGGCCCTCGACACGCTGCAAGGACTCGACCGCGACATAGTTGCGCGCTTGCGCCCCATGGCTGCGCGCTTCGTCCAGCACCCGCAGCACCAGCCGCGCGTCGTCGGTCTTCGCATCCAGGTAGCGGATACCGCCGGCGAGGCCCGCACGGTGGATGTTCGGCGCCAGCATCGCAAAATCGTCGGCTCGCACCCAGTGCGATTCGCGCCGCCCCGCCATCAGGTCGTAGATGGCCAGACCGGCCAGGAAACTGCGCCGCTTGCGCCGGCTCGCGCCGTAGTCGGCAAAGGCGAAGCTTTGGGGTTCGACCAGGCCCGGCGCATCGCGCAGCAGCGCTTCGCGCTCGCGCACGGATTCGCGCGTCAGGCGCAGGCGGCCTTCGGCCAGGTAGCGCAGGCCGCCGTGCACCAGCTTGGACGAGCGGCTCGAGGTGCCCCAGGCGAAGTCGCGCTGCTCGACCAGCAGCGCCGTCAAGCCGCGCCGCGCCGCTTCCAGCAGGATGCCGGCGCCCGTGATGCCGCCGCCGATTACGAGCAAATCGTATTCCTCGGGCTTCATGGCGCGACCAGCTTGCCGGGATTCATGCGCCCATCGGGATCGACATGCTTGAAGAGCGCGCCCATCGCACTCAGCCCCAGCTCGCCTTTCTCCGCCGCCAGCCAGGGCGCGTGATCGACGCCGACCCCGTGCTGATGGCTGATGGTGCCGCCCGCCGCGACAATGGCCGCGGACACGCTGTCTTTCAACAGGCGCCAGCGCGCCAGGTCGGCCTCGTAATTCCCGGCCAGGCGGAACACGAAGGTCGAATACACGCTCGCCCCCTGCGGGTAGAGGTGCGACAGATGGGTGTAGGCATGCACCTTTTCACCGGATGCCTGCAAGGCATGTGCGGCAGCGTGCTCGATACCTTCCATGGCTTGCGTCACGCGCGGCCAGTCCGCCGCCGTCTCCACCGTGTCGATCGCATAGCCCTGTGCCCAGGCCGCGTTGCGCAGGTAGACGCTGCGGTAGCGGTTGCGGCGCCAGCGCTCGCCCAGGCCGCGCCCCGCATGCACGCCGCGGTAACGGCGCGCGATGCCAAGTGCCGCGCGCAGGGCCGGCACGGCCTGCGACCGCGCGCCGCTGGCGCCGATCATCAGCATGCATTTGCCATCGCCGCAGCCGCGTAGCGACAGCCAGGCCGTCAAGAGGCGCACCAGCTTCGCGTGCCCCGCCAGGGTCAGCATGGTTGTGGTCTCGATGGCGTTCGACAGGCGCAGCATCGACAGCGGCAGCCGCGCCTGCGCCAGCTCGCGCACGGCCTCAAGGGCGCGCTCCCAGTCCGGGAAGTACACCGCGTGGAAGGCTTCATGCTCGGGCAGGCGGCTGATGCGCACCGTGGCCTCGGTCACGATGCCGAGCCGGCCTTCGGAGCCGAGCACCATCTCGCGCAGGTCGATGCCGGCAGCCGACGCCGGAAAAGTCGGGATGTCCAGGGTGCCGCTGGGCGTTTCGACCCGGCCGCCGGCGAACAGCTGCTCGATGCGCCCGTAGCGCAGCGACTGCTGGCCCGAGGAGCGGGTCACGACCCAGCCGCCGAGGGTCGAATATTCAAAGGATTGCGGGAAGTGGCCGAGCGTGTAGCCGTGCGCGCGCAGCTGCGCTTCCAGGTCGGGCCCGGTCACGCCCGCGCCAAAGGTCGCCAGCTGGGATTCGCGGTCCAGCGAGACCAGGGCGCGCATGCGGCGCATGTCGATGCTCAATGTCGGCCGCGTCGTTTGGTGCACGCCGAGGTGGCCCGCGACGCTGGTGCCGCCGCCGTAGGGAATCACATCGGCGGCCTGGCTTGCCGCGAAGGCCAGCAGCTCGCGCACCTGTTCGGCGGATTCGGGACAGGCAACGCCATCGGGGGCAGCATCGATGCGGCCATGGCGCAGGCGCAGCCAGTCCGACAGGCTCTGGCCGAGGGCATGCAGCAGGCGCACCGCGGCGCCGGCGTCGACCAGCGGATGCGGCGCAAGACGTCCCGGCGGCAGGCGCGCGCAAGCATCCTCGAAGCTCGCATCCCGCGGAGGCGTCCCCTGCCCCAGGCGCCCGGCAAGGAAGGCCTGCGCCTGCCCACCCAGCGGCATATCGATCGAATCGTCACCCCAGCCATTCCACCGCCGCATCGTCTTTTCCCCTTATACTCAGCCTTGTCATTCCCGCCAGAGTAAGCGTCCGTCACTCTACCGTATTGCGCTTTCATGTCACAGCTTTGCTCCATCGCGCCAGCCGCTTGCGCCGACGCCAGCCGGGTCACCGGCGCCTACCTGCAGCCGCTCATCGAGACCGCGGCAAGCCGCGGCGTCGATGCGGCGCGGCTCGCGCAGGCGGCCGGCTTGCCCGCGGATGCGCTGAACTCCGCGCCCGACTCGCTGGCCGCGCGCGACTACATCGCGCTGCTCGACGCCGGCGCGCGCCTGGGCAGTGACCCGCATTTCGGCCTGCACGTCGGCGAGCGGGTGCGGCCCGGCACCTTCTCGGCATATGGCCTGGTGCTGATGGCCTGCAGCGACTTCGGCCAGGCGCTCGAACAAACGCAGCGCTACGAGGGGCTGGCCCATGACCTCGGCCGCAGCGCCCTGGCAGTCGAAGGCGCGGACGCGCACTACGCCTGGACCAGCCACTATCCCGGCGCCAGCCGCCACCTGGTGGAAAGCGTGTTCGCCGGGATCCGCGTGTTCGGCAGCTGGCTGGCCGGGCGCCCGCTGGGTCCGCGCCAGATCGCCTTCACCCACCATAGCGAGACGGCGCCCGACGAGTACCTGCGCGTGCTGGGCGTGCAACCGCAATTCGGGGCGCCGGCCAACGTGGCCCGTTTCGATGCCGCGCTGCGTGGCATGCCGGTACCGAACGCCGACCCCAGCCTGTACCCGGTGCTGCGCCAGCATGCCGAGCGGCTGCTAAGCGAACGCAGCGCAGCCGGTAGCAGCGTGGCAGCCGACGTGCGCGCCGCCATCATCCGCAGCCTGCCGCACGGGCAGGCGCGGCTGCCCTCGGTGGCCGGGCAGCTGGGCATGTCGGCGCGCACCCTGCAGCGCAAGCTGGCCGATGCCGGCTGCAGCTACCAGGAGGTGCTCGACGGCGCCCGCTACGAGCTGGCGCGCGGCTACCTGCGCCAGGGCGCCTATAGCCTGGTCGACATCGCCTTCCTGCTGGGCTACCAGGAACAGAGCGCCTTCACCCACGCCTTCCGCGAATGGTCGGGCATCAATCCCGGCGCCTGGCGCGCGGGTGGAAACTGATAGCCCCGGGCTCATGCGGGCAGGCGTCTGCCGCCTATCCTTGCAGAGGCTATAATTGACGGAATATCGAAAGCGCACACCGCACCTACCGGTTACCGACGTGAACCCACATCTCGACCAGCTCCATCCCTACCCCTTCGAACAACTGCGCCAGCTGTTCGCCGGCGTGGTCCCGAACGCCGCCTACAGCCCGATCAGCCTGGGCATCGGCGAGCCGAAACACCCGACCCCGCCCTTCATCGAAAAAGCCCTGATGCACGCGATGGCGGGCCTGTCCAGCTACCCCAGCACCATCGGGGGCGAGCCGCTGCGCGTGGCGATCGCGAGCTGGCTCGAGCACCGCTACGGCATCCCGCCGGTCGATCCGGCCACCATGGTGTTGCCGGTGAACGGCTCGCGCGAAGCGCTGTTCGCCATCGCCCAGTGCGTGGTCGACGCAGCGCGCGGCAAGCTTGATGGCGGCGCCCTGGTGATGAGCCCCAACCCCTTCTACCAGATCTACGAAGGCGCGGCCTACCTGGCCGGCGCCGAGCCGTATTACGTGAACTCGGAACCCGGCCGCAACTTCGCGCCCGATTTCGGCAGCGTGCCCGACACCATCTGGCCGCGCGTGCAGCTGCTGTACGTCTGCTCGCCCGGCAACCCGACCGGCGCCGTGCTCTCGCTCGACGACTGGAAGCAGCTGTTCGAGCTGTCCGACCGCCACGGCTTCGCGATCGCGGCCGACGAGTGCTATTCCGAGATTTACTTCGGCGCGACGCCGCCGCTGGGCGCGCTCGAAGCCGCCCACCAGCTCGGCCGCAGCCTTGGTCCGCACCGCTACGCCAACCTGATCGTGTTCTCCAGCCTGTCGAAGCGCTCGAACGTGCCGGGCATGCGCTCGGGCTTCGTCGCGGGCGATCCGCAGCTGCTGAAGAAATTCCTGCTGTACCGCACCTATTGCGGCGGCGCGATGTCCCCGCCGGTGCAGGCAGCCTCGATCGCGGCTTGGGGCGACGAGCACCACGTGCAGGAAAACCGCGCGCTCTACCGCGAGAAGTTCAGGCTCATCACCCCCTTGCTGCGTGAAGTAATGGACGTCGAGCTGCCCGATGCCGGTTTCTACCTGTGGGCCGACGTGCGCCGCACCGGCCTGTCCGACCTCGAGTTCGCACGCCGCCTGTACGCCGAATATAATGTCACCGTCCTGCCGGGCAGCTACCTTGCGCGCGAAGCGCACGGCGTCAACCCCGGGCGCAACCGTATCCGCATGGCGCTGGTGGCAAGCGTCGACGAAGGCCTCGATGCGGCGAACCGCATCAATGCGTTCTGCAAGACCCTCGCCTGAGCACCCCCAATTTATCCACTGAAGATCCATCATGACCCAACAACTCCAGAACATCATCGACACCGCGTGGGAACAGCGCGCGGAAATCAGCCCGTCGAACGCCACTGCCGAAGTGCGCGACGCGGTCGCCCACGTGCTGGCCGGCCTGGATGCCGGCACCCTGCGCGTGGCGCAGAAAGACACCGGCAGCTGGGTCGTGAACCAGTGGATCAAGAAGGCCGTACTGCTGTCCTTCCGCCTCGAGAACAACGTCCCGGTGTCGGGTGGCGATGGGATGCAGTTCTACGACAAGGTGCCGACCAAGTTCGCCGGCTACACGCCGGAAGATTTCGCCAAGGGCGGTTTCCGCGTGGTGCCGCCGGCCGTGGCGCGCCGCGGCAGCTTCATCGGCAAGAACGTCGTGCTGATGCCGTCCTACGTCAACATCGGCGCCTACGTCGATGAAGGCGCCATGGTCGACACCTGGGCCACCGTCGGCTCCTGCGCCCAGATCGGCAAGAACGTCCACCTGTCGGGCGGCGTCGGCATCGGCGGCGTGCTCGAACCAATGCAGGCCAACCCGACCATCATCGAAGACAACTGCTTCATCGGCGCGCGCTCGGAAATCGTCGAAGGCGTGATCGTCGAAGAGAATTCGGTGATCTCGATGGGCGTGTACATCGGCCAGTCGACCAAGATCTACAACCGCGAAACCGGCGAAGTGAGCTACGGCCGCGTGCCGTCGGGCTCCGTGGTGGTGTCGGGCAGCCTGCCTTCCCCTGATGGCAAGTACAGCCTGTACTGCGCGGTGATCGTCAAGCGTGTGGATGCGCAGACGCGTTCAAAGACCGCGATCAACGATTTGCTGCGCGGGGATTGATGTTTTCGTTGAAGGCGCGGTCGGCATAGCCGGCCGCGCGGTCAACTACCTTACGCACACCACAACAATACCGGAGACGATGACATGGCCATGGACCGCCTGTTCCAGCTGATGAAGGAGAAGAACGCATCCGACATGTTCTTCGCCGTGAACTCTCCGGTGCATATCAAGATCAACGGGAACCTCATCCCGATCAACCAGCATCGTCTCGAACCCGAGAACATCATCTCCCTGCTGTCGGAAATCGCCACGCCCGAGCAGATGACGGAGCTGGACCGCGAAAATGAGCTGAACCTGGGCGTGTCGGTGCCCAACCTTGGGCGCTTCCGCCTGTCGGCCTTCCGCCAGCGCGGCTCGATTTCCGCGGTGTTCCGCTTCGTGCCGGCGAATATCCCGCCGATCGGCGAACTGGGCCTGCCGCCGGTGCTGTCCGAACTGATCATGGAAAAGCGCGGCCTGCTGCTGATCGTGGGCGCCACGGGTTCCGGCAAGTCGACCACCATCGCCTCGATGCTGGATCACCGCAACGAACAGCGCCCCGGCCACATCCTCACGCTGGAAGACCCGATCGAATATCTTTTCAAGAACAAGAAATCGATCGTCAACCAGCGCGAGATCGGCAGCGACGCCACCAGCTTCGGCACCGCCCTGCGCAACTCCATGCGCCAGGCGCCGGACTGCATCCTGATCGGCGAGATCCGCGACAAGGAAACCATGGCGGCGGCACTGGCCTATGCGCAGTCCGGCCACCTGGTGCTCGCCACCCTGCACGCCAACAACAGCTACAACGCGCTGAACCGCATCATCAGCTTCTACCCGATCGAGAACCGCGCCGCCCTGCTGCAGGATCTGTCATCGAGCGTGAAAGCCATCGTCTCGCAGCGCCTGATCAAGTCCGCCGCCGGCGGCCAGCGCCAGGCCGCGGTGGAAGTCATGCTCAACACCCGCTATATCGCCGACCTGATCGAAAAAGGCGAGATCGGCCAGATCAAGGATGCGATGGACAAGAGTTTGTCGCCGGGCTCGCAGTCCTTCGAGACCGCGCTGCTCAAGCTGGTGAAGGACGAGCTGGTGACCCAGGAAGAAGCCCTGGCCAATGCCGACTCGGCCACCAACCTGCTCTGGCTGCTCAACAATGGGCCGGACAGTCAGCAACAGGCGCAAGAGCAGCCAAAACCGGGCTCCGATCCTTCCAGCGCCTCGTTCACGGAATTCACGCTCAACACCTGAGTCCAGCCGTCCGCTCCTGAAAACCGCCCCTGTGTAGAATCCTCGCAGGGGCCTGCCTGTGCATGCCTGCAGGGCTGTGCTACCCTTGCGCCTTTCCAAAATACCATCAGCCCGCGCGCTCGCGCGGGCGCAGCGAGCTACGCCCATGACCATTACCCTCCACGGCATTCCCAACTGCGACACCGTCAAGAAAGCCCGCACCTGGCTGGCGGACAACGGCCACGACTTCACCTTCCATGACTTCAAGAAGCAGGGATTGACGCGCGAACTGGTCGCCGGCTGGCTGGAAGAGCTCGACTGGGAAACCCTGGTCAACCGCAAGGGCACGACCTGGCGCAATTTACCGGACGAACGCCGGACGCAAATCCTTGATAAAGCGAGCGCCCTGGAACTGATGCTGGAAAACCCGTCCGTCATCAAGCGCCCGGTGCTTGCCGGCGCCGGCCCGGTCTCGGTCGGCTTTTCGGCGGACCAGTACGCGGCAAAGTTCGCCAAATGAAGCCCTCCCGCACCCTGCTGCTCACCGAAGAGCTGATCGCGCTGGACTCGGTCACTCCGCACGACAAGGGCTGCCAGCAGCGCCTGATCGCACTGCTCGCACCGCTCGGTTTCGTATGCGAGACCATCGAATCGAACGGCGTGACCAACCTGTGGGCACGCAAGGGCACCACCAGCCCGGTGTTCGTGTTCGCCGGCCACACCGACGTGGTGCCGACCGGCCCGGTGCAGCAATGGGAATCGGCGCCCTTCGTGCCGACCCGGCGCGACGGCAAGCTGTATGGCCGCGGCGCCTCGGACATGAAGACCTCGATCGCGGCGATGGTCATCGCCTGCGAGGAATTCATCGCGGCGCACGCGGATCACAAGGGCTCGATCGCCTTCCTCATCACCAGCGACGAAGAAGGCCCGGCGACGGACGGCACCGTGGTCGTCTGCGAACGCCTGGAAGACCGCGGCGAGACGCTCGATTATTGCCTGGTGGGCGAGCCGACCTCGAACCACGTGATGGGCGACACGATCAAGAACGGCCGCCGCGGTTCGCTCTCGGGCCACCTTGTCATCAAGGGCATCCAGGGCCATATCGCCTATCCGCACCTGGCGCGCAACCCGATCCACCAGGCCGCGCCGGCACTGGCTGAACTGGCCGCGGAAGTCTGGGACGAAGGCAATGAATACTATGCGCCGACCAGCTGGCAAGTCTCGAACATCCAGGGCGGTACCGGCGCCAACAACGTAATCCCCGGCAGCATGAGCCTGGAATTCAACTTCCGCTTTTCGACTGCCAGCACCGCCGACGGCCTGGAGGCGCGCGTGCATGCCATCCTCGACCGCCACAGCCTGGACTACGAGCTGCAATGGACGCTGTCGGGCCAGCCCTTCCTTACCCCAAAAGGCGCGCTGTCGGACGCCCTGTGCGTGGCGATCCAGGACGAGCTGGGCGTGCAGACCGAATTGTCGACCACCGGCGGCACCTCGGATGGGCGCTTCATCGCCCGCATCTGTCCGCAAGTGATAGAATTCGGGCCTCCGAACGCCAGCATCCACAAAATCGACGAACACATCGAGCTGCGCCACATCGACCCCCTCAAGAATATCTATCGCCGCACGCTGGAGCAGCTGCTGGTGTAGTTGCAAAACAAGCAGTAACAGAACGAACAGGACAGGAGAAGGCCATGACCACCACCAATTTCAGCACGCCACGCGACCTGCTGCGCTATGCCATCACCCGCTTCAACGGCGCCAAGTTGTTCTTCGGCCACGGCAGCGCCGAGGCCTTCGACGAAGCGGCCTACCTGGTCCTGCATACCCTGAAGCTGCCGCTGGACCGCCTCGAGCCCTTCCTGGACGCGAAACTGCTGCAGGACGAAGTGCTGCAGGTGCTGTCGGTGATCGAGCGCCGCGTCAGCGAGCGCGTGCCGGCCGCCTACATCACCAAAGAGGCGTGGCTGGGCAGCTACCACTTCTACGTGGACGAGCGCGTGCTGGTGCCGCGCTCCTTCATCGCCGAACTGATCCCGCAGACCTTCAGCCCGTGGGTGCAGGACCCGGAAGCGATCGAAAACGTGCTGGAACTGTGCACCGGCAGCGGCTGCCTGGCGATCATGATGGCCGACGCTTTCCCGAACGCCGTGATCGATGCGGTCGACATCTCGAAGGATGCCCTGGCCGTGGCCGAGCACAACATCCGCGAGTACAAGCTGGAAGGCCGCGTCAACCCGATCGAATCGGACCTGTACACCAATGTGCCGTTCAAGAAGTACAACCTGATCGTCTCGAACCCGCCTTACGTGAACAGCAATTCGATGGGCAAGCTGCCGCCGGAATACCAGCGCGAGCCGCAGATCGCCCTGGCCGGCGGCGAAGACGGCATGGACCTGGTGCGCAAGATCGTCGCAGGCGCCGCCGAACGCCTCACGCCGGAAGGCGTGCTGGTGGTCGAAATCGGCAACGAAGCCGACTACGCGGAAGCTGCCTTCGGGCACCTCGGCCTGACCTGGCTCACCACCAGTGCCGGCGACGACGCCGTGTTCCTCTTGACTGCCGAACAGCTGCAAGCCAAATAAACAAATCAATCGGTCCCCTCATCGTATGAGTGGCCGATACCCGTAGGGTGGGCAATTCGTAATCCAGGCCATTGGCCTACATTCCCTTGCCCACGCTTTCAACCAGCTCACGCGTCGCCACAATGCATCCGTGAGTTGAACGCGCGGTCGGCAAGGCCGACCACCCTACGTACTAACGAAAATCCCGCAATGATCCGATTCCAAAACGTCAGCCTGATGCGCGGCACCAAGCCGCTGTTCGTGGACGCCGACCTTACCCTCAACCCGGGCGACAAGATCGGCCTGATCGGCGCTAACGGCGCCGGCAAGTCGAGCCTGTTCGCGATGCTGCGCAACGAGCTGCACGCCGACCAGGGCTCGATCGACTTCCCGTCGAAGTGGCGCATGGCCTACGTGGCGCAGGAGACCCCGGCGCTGGACCGTCCGGCCCTGGAATACGCGATCGACGGCGACATCAACCTGCGCCGCCTGCAGGCCGAGCTCGAACGCCTGGAAGCGCACGAGGACATGGACGAACACGGCATGGCGCTGGGCGAGGTGCACGGCGCACTGCTCGATGCCGATGCCTATACCGTGCAGTCGCGCGGCGAGCAACTGCTGCTCGGCCTGGGCTTCTCGCTCGACCAGATGCAGCAGCCGGTGGCGAGCTTCTCGGGTGGCTGGCGCATGCGCCTAAACCTGGCGCAGGCCCTGATGTGCCCTTCCGACCTGCTGCTGCTCGATGAGCCGACCAACCACCTGGACCTGGACGCCATCATCTGGCTCGAGGACTGGCTCAAGCGCTATCCGGGCACCCTGGTCATCATTTCGCACGACCGCGACTTCCTCGATGAAATCGTCAACGTCATCGTGCACATCGATGAGCGCAAGCTCAAGCGCTATGGGGGCAACTACTCGAGCTTCGAGCGCCAGCGCGCCGCCGCGATGGTGCTGGCCGCCAGTGCGATGGAAAAGCAGCAGCGCACGCGCGCCCACCTGGAATCCTTCATCAACCGCTTCAAGGCCCAGGCCACCAAGGCGCGCCAGGCCCAGAGCCGCATGAAGGCCCTGGCCAAGATGGAAGAACTCGCGCCGCTGCGCGCCGCCGCCGAATTCTCGTTCGAGTTCCGCGAGCCGCTGGCCGCCCCGAACCCGCTGCTGGTGCTGGACAACGTCAATGCCGGCTATAACCTGCTGGACGAGCACGGCGACAAGGTGGGCGCCAAGACCATCGTCAAGCGCATCAACTTCTCGCTGCAGATCGGCCAGCGCATTGGCCTGCTGGGCGTGAACGGCGCCGGCAAATCGACCCTGATCAAGACCATCGCCGGCGAGCTGGCGCCGCTCGAGGGCATCGCCACCCTGGGCAAGGGCCTGTCGATCGGCTATTTCGCCCAGCACCAGGTCGAGATGCTGCGCCACGACGAATCGCCCCTGTGGCACCTGGCCAAGATCGCGCCGACCGTGCGCGAGCAGGAGCTGCGTAACTTCCTGGGCAGCTTCAACTTCCCCGGCGAGATGGTCAGCAGCCCGATCAAACCCTTCTCGGGCGGCGAAAAAGCGCGCCTGGCGCTGGCCCTGATCGTGTGGCAGCGGCCGAATTTGCTGCTGCTCGATGAACCGACCAACCACCTCGACCTCGAAACGCGCGAAGCATTGACCCTTGCGCTGGCCCAGTTCGAGGGCACCGTGGTCCTGGTATCGCACGATCGCCACCTGCTGCGCGCCACCACGGACGAATTCATCATCGTCGCCGACGGCAAGCTCCAGCCCTTCGACGGCGACCTGGACGACTACAAGGAATGGCTGTTCAAGACCAAGCTCGGCAAGGGCACGGTCACCTTGCCCACGGTGGCCGCCACGCCGATCACGGCCGCTGCGACCGAGGCCAGGGCCGCGCTGGCTGCTGCGCCACCGGCCGAGCGCAAGGACCAGAAGCGGATGGAAGCCGGCGAACGCCAGCGCATTGCCGCGCTGCGCAAACCGATCGAGAACCGGGTCAAGCGCCTGGAAGAACAGATGGCCAAGCTCAACGAGAAGAAGGCTGGCATTGACGCCGCGCTGCTCGACCCGGCCGTCTACGAGGCCGGCCAGAAGGAGCGCCTGAAAACCCTGGTGGCCGACCAGGCTTTCGCGGTGCGCGACCTGGAGCAGCTGGAAACCGAATGGATGGCGCTGCAGGAGCAGCTCGAAGGCCTGGCCGCTTGATAGACAGCCAGGCGGCCGCTAGGCCACCCGGCGGGGCTCGGCCGGGGCCAGCGACATCAGGCGGTCGATGTCGATCAGGATCAGGCGCCGTCCCTTGATGCTGCCCAGGCCAATCAGGTAGTCGGCATCGGCCCGGGCGCCCGGCAGCGGCGCCACCTGTTCCGGATGCAGCCGCACCACGCCCGTCACCCGCTCCACCACCACCCCGACCACGCCTGCCGAGACCCGCACGACGATCACGTCCGTGCCGGGATCGGGCACCGAGAATTCGGCGGAGAAGGCGGCGCGCAGGTCGACCACCGGCATGATCACCCCGCGCGAGAGCGCCACCCCGCCGACGATTTCGCCATCGTTTGAAAATCGTTCGAGCGACTTGAACAGCTTGAGCTCCTGGACGGCTGCATAGTCGAGCCCATATTCGAGCCCGCCAAGGGTGAAACCAAGGAACTGCTGGGGTACGGCTGGCGGTCGGTTCGACATGGTGCTCCCTTTCATCGGCATTACCAATCCTAAGGGCGCGGCCCTCCAGTAATGTTGACTGTAGTCAACTAGTGCACCTTGGCTGGCGCTGGACGGCGAGCGCATTGCGTCCCCGGAACGGCTGCTTAGAGCGGCGCTTGGCATCTTCCGCACGCAACGGGCACAGCGCCAAACGACAAGGCCCGGTCGTTTTACCGACCGGGCCCCTGGGCGCTTCGACACTGCCGGGGCAGTGCGGGCGTTTCCTGGTTACTTGCTTGCTTTGCGGCGGCGCGCAGCAGCCATGCCGGCCATCGCCAGGCCGAACAGGGCGATCGATGCCGGCTCGGGAACTTGCGACGAGGTGATGGTCATGGTGGCATTCCGGGTGGTCAGCGACCAGCCTGGATAGCCCCACGAATTGGTGAACATGCGCATCGAGATTGCCAGGTTGCCCGACTGGTCGATCGCCATCAGCAGCGCATTGAGTTCGGTCAGCTCGGCCGCGCCGAAGTCGCGGGTCTGGGTCGACCAGTCGTGGCCGGCGCCGGCCAGGTGCAGGTTGTACAGGTGGTTTTCGCCGTTGTACAGGCCGACGTAGACGCCGTTGCTTGGATCCGAGCCGCCCCAGCCCTGGTCGACCAGGGTAACCGAGCTGGTCAGGTTCGACACATAATTGGTGCCGGCGGCGAAGGTGACGCGGCCCAGTTCCTGGTTGCCGCCCTGCTGATACGAACCGGCCGGCGCCGTGGTCTGCACGACCGATGCCGATGCCGATGCCGCGGCGCCGGCGAGGATGACGGAGATTGCGAATGCTTTCAGGACGTTCATGGTGTTCTTCCAGTTGTGGGTTATGGTTTTTGTCACCTCCACCTAATAGCAATCATCGTGCCAGCAGGAAAATTTCTTTTAGATTCAGCAACATAACCAGCAAGGCCCGAGGCTTTCCAGATTGAATGTAAAGTTTCCCGACAGATATACAGATGTAATATTGCAACCTTGTTCCGGCAGGCTGTTCCGTATGTGGGCAGGCGTGCGTGGGATAGCCGGTGCCTTGGGTATAGTCAGGCCATGTCCAGCCCTCGCACCTATCCCAGCACGCCGGACGGGCGATATTTCGTCGTGAAAGGACGCCTCTGGCGCACCAGTAACCCTGGACTCGCGCCGGACGAACGACAGCTGTGGGTGAACCGGCTCATGGATGCGCGCAGGCAGGTCGGCGCGGCCAGGAAAGCGGGCGACCTTGACGCCGAGCGCAGCGCCCGGGCCGCCGTGGACGCGGCCAAGCGCGCGCTTGGGGAACGCGGGCCGGTGTGGTGGCTTGACGGCGCACCGGACTTCAACCGCCGGCTGGCCGCCAACACCCCGTATGCCGGCTGGTACGCCGCGCTGCCGCAGGACGCGCCCTGAGCTGGTCAGGCGAGCTTGCCGGCGGTTTCCTGCAGCGAGTTCACCAGCGGCGCATCGTTCGGATGGACCAGCACCATGTGCAGCAGCGCGCGCGGCACCAGCGATACCGCCTGGCTCTCCCAGCCCATGTCGGCCGGGCATCCGCCGACCCGGCGTGCCAAGTAATAGCGGGTCCGGCTGCGGCTGCGGGTCAGGTCGGCGAGAAAGCCCGTGAGCACGATTTGCAAGCCGCTTTCCTCGAAGGCTTCGCGAATCGCCGTTGCCCGCAGCGGCACGCCATGGTCTTGCGAGCCTTTCGGGAAGGTGGCGCGGTAGCCGCCATAGGCATTCGAGGGATGGACTACCCAGATGCGCCCATCCGCTTCCTCGATCGCCACGCCGGCCGCAACCACCATGCCGGCAACCGGCTCGTACACGGGTTCACTGAACGCGGCATCCTGGCCTGCAACAGCCGCCCATCCCGCATCTTCCTGCGGCGCCCCTGTCCATGGGCGGAAGGCAATGCCGTTCAGCGCAGCCGGCATGGCGCCGCCGGGAATGACGGTCGCAAGCAGCGCCGGGTCGAGCCAGTTCGCCGGCGCCGTCGGCGCGCTCGGGGCGCTGATCGCTACCGGCTCGCCGCGTTCGTTCTTCTCCGGGTGTATGCTCGTCATCGCCACATCATACGACGAGATTGATTCGGCGATCCTTCTGTGACAACATCGAATCACTCGTCGGCTCTCCCTTCCAGGTCCGCACAACAATGAAAAGAATGCCCGGCTCCTCTCCGATGACGCTCGCGCTCGACAACGTGCTGCTCGACACCAGGCCGCGCCAGCTCGGCGGCTGGCGCCGCGGCGGCGCCGAATTCCTGTATTTCGGCTTCAAGAATGCGCGCGCCTGCCTGTTCGTCGGCCTGTTCTTCGCCGCCATGATGCTGAGCCCACGTGCGGGCATCTTCGGCATTCCGCGCTACGACGTGCTGCTGCTGGTGGCGCTGGCGATCCAGCTGTGGATGGTGAGATCAACACTCGAAACGATGGACGAGCTCAAGGCGATCTGCCTGTTCCATGCGGTCGGCTTCGTGCTCGAGGCCTTCAAGGTGTCCGGCGGCATCCAGTCGTGGAGCTATCCGGACTTCGGCTACACCAAGCTGCTCGGCGTGCCGCTGTTCTCGGGCTTCATGTATGCGGCCATCGGCAGCTATATCGTGCAGGCCTGGCGATTGTTCGACCTGCGCATCCGCCACCATCCGCCGCACTGGATGGCCTGGACCATTGCCATCCTGATCTACGTGAACTTCTTCACCCACCACTACATCGGCGACTACCGCTGGTACCTGGCCGCCTGCGCGCTCGGCCTGTACTCGCGCACCATGGTGGTGTTCCGCCCGCTCGACCGCGACCGCAAGATGCCGCTGCTGCTGGCCTTCGTGCTGATCGGGTTCTTCATCTGGCTGGCCGAGAACATCGGCACCTTCTGGGGCGTGTGGCGCTACCCGAACCAGCTGGGAGCCTGGTCGAGCGTCCACATGAGCAAATGGAGTTCATGGTCGCTGCTGGTGATCATGACCTTCACCATCGTTGCCAACCTCAAGCACATCAAGGAAAAGATCCACGTCGCGCGCGCCTGAAGCAGGCCGGCGTCGCGTATGCGCCACGCTGGACTCAAGGACGGGCCCGCTGCACTATGATGTGCCATGCGGGCGCTCTCCTGCCCGCGCCGGCGAAGGAATCACCATGAAGCGTTTGACCGTATTTGCCAGCTCCCTCGCCTTCGTGGCGGCGGCCGGGCTGCCGGGCGCCGCCTGCGCCGCCGGGGCCCAGAGCCACCGGCTCAGCGCCGGCGCCGAAAGCGCGATCCACGCCGTGCTGCTGGCCCTCGAGCGCCAGCGCGCCGGCGCCATCCTGCGGCGCGACATCGCCACCCTGCGCCTGCTGATGGACCGCCAGTACTACCACGTCGAAAGCCGCGGCCGGGTGCGCAGCAAGACCGAGCTGCTCACGGCGATCGAGCGCGACGACATCCATTTCCGGGTCTACGAGATTGAATCGACCGAGGTCCAGGTGCTCGACCGCGGCGTGACCGCCATCGTCACCGGCGTGTTCCGCAGCCAGCTGGCAGCGGCCGGGGCCAGGCCTTTTCGCGGGCGCTACGTGCGCGTGTGGGTACGCCAGCCGGACGGCTGGAAGAACACCTTCCACCAGACCACCGAGATCCGGCCGGCCCCGGACACCTGCCAGTGCGACTAGCCGGCAGCAGCCGGCGCTTCGCTGTCGGGATGCACCAGGAGCGCGCGCGCCAGGTCGGCCGGCTCCATCTCGACCCCCGCCATGTCGGCGTTGAAGTTGACTCCGGCCCGCATGCCGTCTTCGTGCATGCCGCGCAGCCAGGTGTCGACGAAGTCCTCGAATGCGATGGCGGCGGGCCGGTAGGCTGCCCACTCGCCCTGGGCGTGTCGGCGCGCATGGGCTTCGCTCGACCAGAAGACCAGCACCTGGGCTTCGCCCTCGTTCGACTGGCAGCATGCCCAGCCATCTTCCGATTGCAGGCCCCAGGCCACGCCGCTGTCGCGGACGGCGGCAATGAAACGGTCGCGGTCGGCCTGCAGGTCGGCATTCAGGTGCAGCGTCATGGTATTCCTTTGATGGGTTGGTGGTTCAGGCGTCGGCCGGGCCGCTGGTGCTCCAGCTGAAAGCGCCGGTGCTGCCGGAAAACAGCAGCTCGGCGCCGCTGGCATCGCGCAGGCGCGCCTTGAATTCGCGTGCCGGCAGGGCATGCAGGCTTTCCGTTTCCGGCTCGACGTCCAGTGCCCGCACCGTGATCTCGCCCGCCACCGCCAGGATCTCGGCGCCGGCCACCGCGCTGTGCTGCGCGCGCTGCGCTTCCAGTTTGGCCTGGCAGGCCACGCCCGCTTCCTGCTCGGCCTCGATCTCCTTGAGCTCCTGGGCAAAGGCCGACATCTGCTTGAGCGCCGGCGCGGCGCCGGCTGCGAGCTTCTTGAACATCGGCTGCTGCTCCGGCGTGAGCACCAGTTCGCCCTTGCGCACGCGCCCGGCCAGCCTGACATAGCTGGCCACCTCAGGCTGGGCCGACAAGTCCTGCATCGCGGTGCGGCGCTGCGCGGCCAGTTCGCCGAACTGCGTGATGCGCTCGCGGATCATGCCGATCGCCGCATCGATGCGGCTGCAGTCCGGCCGCAGCACGAATATCCGCATCTCGCTGTGCCCGCGCGGCGCTGCGCGCCCGATCGTCACCCGCCCGGCGGCGATCGCGCAGCCTTCGGCCTGGCCCACCTCGACCTCGTCGGCGATGATCTCGCAATTGAGGGCCTCGGCCACCGTGACCTTCACGCCCGAGATGGTGCAGTTTTCGGCGCGCTGCACGTTGACTTCGCCCTTGCTGCTGTGGATGATGGCGCTCGAGGCCACGCCCATCACCTGGATCGGACCATCGGCATTGCGCGCGCTGCCGCCCATCAGGTTGCGGTTCAGGCGCACGATGCCGCCGCGTGAGGTGATGTGCCCGAATACGTCGGCGTGCACCGTGATGCCCTCGCCTTCGATGATGCGGTTTTCCTGGACTTCGCCGAATTCCTCGTAGTCGCCGGTCAGCTGCAGGTTGCCGGTGGTGCGGGCGCTCACGCCGTCATGGCTGACGATCTTGTCGCCCACCGTGATCTGGCTGCTGCCGCGGTCCACGTTCAAAAAGCCGTCCTGCAGGGCCACCAGGAATTCGCCTTCCCCGATCCGGTCGACCACGGTGCCGGGGCCGCTCAGGCTGGCCAGGTCGAGATCGCTCGGCACCTCGGGCGGCAGCGCAATGCCGGACAGGTCGAAGCCCGGTTCGCCGTACACGCGCGGGAGTTTTTGCAGCAGCCGGTTGCCGCGGTGGACCTGGGGGAAACGGTTCTGGAAGCTCATCAGGTCAAGCTTGCCGTTGGCGAGCTGGCGCGGCGCGTCGCTGCGGTGCAGGTCGTTCGAGACCTCGACCACGCGCGCATCTTCGCCGGCACGCGGCGGCAGCCGGCGCGCTACCGTGAAACGGCCGGCCGCGCCGGTGGCAATCGCTTCCTGGACCGTCGCGACATCGATGCCGAAGCGGATACCCTTGGTCCACATGTCGGCGACGAATTCGTCGAGATCGAGCCGGGTCGGCTGCTCGACGCCTTCTTCGTCGGCCAGGAACACCGGCTCGAAATAGTATTCGGCCTGGCCGTCGGCGATCTTGGCGGCGCGGTAGAGCAGGCGGCGCTTCGGGTCGAAGGGCAGGATGTCGTCGGCCAGGCGCACCATGGTCTCGCCGCGGGCATTGCGCGGCAGCTCGGGGCCATGGTCGAACAGGGCCTTGAGCAGCACCGCGTAGTCCAGGCCCGCAAGATATTGGTTCTTCAGGAAGATGGCGTCGACCGCCGCCAGCAGGGCCGGTCCGAGCGCGGTCACGTCGGCATAGACGCCGTCGGACTGCTTCGCGATGCACTGGCCGCCCGCGAATGCGGACGCCGGCGCGCGCGGGGCAGGCAGGGTTTCGGTGCTGGATACTACGGAGTCGGACACGATCACGCTCTTCAATCAGGCAGGTAATCGCCAAGATACCATGTTGCGATATACAAATAAACGTATGGCAATAAGATTTCTTTTATGAAACCATTCCCACACGGGTGCGGGATCCGGTGGCCCATGAAAAACGGCGCCCTCGGGCGCCGTGATGGCAGAGCAAGGCCGCATTCAGCGGCGGCGTGCGTTCGGGTACAGGTCCGCCCCGGCTTCATTGATCTGGCGGCGCAGGTCGCGGCGCTCGTCCGGCGTCATGCGGCCGCCGCGGCGCTCTTCGCGATTACGGTTGGCCTCTTCCTGCATCTGCGCGCGGCGCTGCTCTTCGCGCATCTCGTAGGCGCGCACGTCGAAGCGCGGATCCTGGGCGCGGGCGTCGAAACGCTCGCGCTGCTGCTGCTGCTGCTGCTGCTGCTGCTGCTGCTGCTGGATGTCTTCGCGGCGCGGATTACGGTCGCGCTCTTGCGCCATGGCACCGGCCGCGGTGCAGGCCAGCACGCAGGCGACGACACCGTGCCGCGTGAAAGTGGCGAAACCCCGGACGAACCCATTCCCGGCGGTGCCGCATGCTGCCTGGTTTTTCATAAGCGCGTCGTTCATAGTGTTCCTCTTCCGCGATGCCATATAAACAGATAAGCTGTGATTTTCACTTGCCGCCAATAGCTGACTGTGTCCTTCACTTGAAGCCAGTTTATGTGCATACCGTCTGAGGTGTAAGCTTGATTGGGTAAAGTTTGTAACACAATGTAATGGCTGAGCCATATGGACGAGATGTCCAATCGATAAGACGTTACCATAGCGACATGCATCTGACAATTCTGGAATCCATATGAATCCATCGACGAACAACACCAATACGAACGCAAGCCCCGGCGCCCAGAATGGCCACAGCGCGAAAATCATGGTCGTGGACGACGACGTGCGCCTGCGCGACCTGCTGCGCCGCTACCTCACCGAGCAGGGCTTCCAGGTAGTGACCGCCGAAAGCGCACCGGCCATGAACAAGCTGTGGCTGCGCGAGCGCTACGACCTGTTGGTGCTCGACCTGATGCTGCCGGGCGAAGACGGCCTGTCGATCTGCCGCCGGCTGCGCGGCGCCGGCGACCGGACCCCGATCATCATGCTCACCGCGAAGGGCGAAGATGTGGACCGCATCGTCGGCCTCGAAATGGGCGCCGACGACTACCTGCCGAAACCCTTCAACCCGCGCGAGCTGGTGGCCCGCATCGGCGCGGTCCTGCGCCGCAAGGGCCCGGACGAAATCCCGGGCGCACCGAGCGAAACACCGCAGACCTTCGAGTTCGGCGACTTCGTGCTCGATCTGGGCACGCGCACGCTGAAAAAAAACGGCGAGACCGTGCCGCTGACCACCGGCGAATTCTCGGTACTGAAGGTGTTCGCCCGCCATGCGCGCCAGCCGCTGTCGCGCGAGAAGCTGATGGAGCTCGCCAGGGGCCGCGAATACGAAGTCTTCGACCGCTCGCTCGACGTGCAGATCTCGCGCCTGCGCAAGCTCATCGAACCCGATCCTTCGAGCCCGCTGTACATCCAGACCGTCTGGGGCCTGGGCTATGTCTTCATTCCTGAAGGCCAGCCCCGCTAGTGTTTGCCCCGATCTCCGCGGCGCGGCGCGCCGCGCGCTTTGCCTGGTACCGCAGCGGCCTGTTCTGGCGCACCTTCCTGCTCATGTCGCTGCTCACAGCGGCCTCGATGGGCTCGTGGATCGGCATGATCAGCGTCTTTCAGCGCGACCAGAAAGTCCAGCAAACCGCCGAGCTGGTGGGGTCGGCGGTGACCATCACCAGGGCCGCCCTCACCCACTCGGCGCCGGACCTGCGTCGCGAACTGCTGCTCGAACTGGTGTCCAACGAAGGCATCCGCGTGCTCACGCTGAACGACTACGACATCGTCGAGCCGCCGCCGAACACGCCCGTGATGGCGGAGATCGCAACCGCCGTGCGCGAGCGCCTCGGCAAGCAGACGCGCCTGTCGAGCTCCGTGAACGGGGTGCCCGGTTTCTACATCAGCTTCAATATCGACGAAGACGAATACTGGCTGATGCTCGAGCGCGAGCGCCTTACCGGCCTGTCCGGCGTGCAGTGGCTCGGCTGGGCCACCCTGGTCGGCCTGCTGTCGCTGGTCGGCGCCGCCGTCATCTCGAATCTCGTCAACCTGCCGCTGGCGCGCCTGACGGCAGGCGCGCGCGCCATCGCCAAGGGCGAGCGGCCGGCGCCGCTCCCAGAGAAAGGCTCGCAGGAGATCATCGAGGCCAACCGCAGCTTCAACCAGATGGTGGACGACCTGGCCCAGGTCGAGAAGGACCGCGCGGTGATCCTGGCCGGCATCTCGCACGACCTGCGCACGCCGCTGGCGCGCATGCAGTTAGAGATCGAAATGGTCGATTTGCCGCAGGATGCGCGCGAAGGCATGCAGTCGGACATCAACCAGATGGACGCGATCATCGGCCAGTTCCTCGACTTCGCCAAGCCGACCGACGCCGCCACCTTCGTGGAAGTGAATTTGTCCGAAATGCTATCCGACGTCGGCCGCGAGGCCGGCCGCATCCGCGACCTGAAGGTGGCGCTCGACCTGATGCCGGGCGTGCACGTGATGGGCAACGCCACCGACCTGCGGCGCGTGGTCAACAACATCATCGAGAACGCCCGCAAATACGGCAAGACCCCTGACCAGGACTACACCGACATCGCCATCGTGCTGCGGGTGAAAGCCACCAGCCACGGACGCCGCGCCGTGATCGAGATCTGCGACCATGGCGTGGGCGTGCCGGAAGACCAGATCCTACAGTTGCTCAAGCCCTTCACGCGGCTGGACAGCGCGCGCGGGCAGGCCAATGGCGCGGGTCTGGGGCTGGCGATTGTCGAGCGCGTGCTCACCCGCCACAACGCCGAGCTGACGGTGAGTAATCGCGAAGGGGGCGGCTTGCTGTTGCAGGTGGCCTTGCCGCTGGCGGGTTGACGCATGCCGGAAGCAGCGAGCGCCGCGATCGCCCAGGCCTACGATGCGCTGGCCGAACGCTGGCTCGACGCTGCCTTCAACGCGTCGAACGGCATGCGGCAGCACGAACGCGCACTGGCCTTTCTTGAGCCGAAGGCCGGCGCCTGGGCGCTCAACGTCGGCTGCGGCTGCAATACCCGCTTCAATCCCCTGATGCGCGCGCATGGCCTGCAGATCGAGGGCATCGACATCTCCGCGCGGATGATTGCCCTGGCTCGCAAGGCCGATCCGGCGGTCGTCCTTCACCAGGCCGACGTCTGCGCATGGCAGCCGCCGCGCCGCTACCGCTTCATCACGGCCTGGGACAGTCTCTGGCACCTTCCCCTGGCGCAGCAGCGCCCTGTCATGCTGAAGCTCCTGGCGGCACTGGAGGATGGCGGCGTCTGCGTGTTCTCTGCCGGCGGGCTGGATGCACCCGACCAGCATGTGGACGCGAGCATGGGACCTGAGGTGTATTACAGCACCCCGGGGATACCGGGGCTGCTGGCGATCATTGCCGATGCGGGCTGCGTGTGCAGGCATCTCGAATATGACCAGCTAGCGGAGCAGCACGTCTACCTGGTCGTCCAGCGCCCGGGCCAGGCAAAAGGCGAATAATGCTTCCTTCGCTATACTAACGGCTTCCACCTTCGCGAGCCCCACATGACCGATACCGCCGCCCTCTCCTACCGTGACGTCGAACTGGCCGCCGAGCGCCTCGCAGGCGCCGCGCACCGCACGCCTGTGCTGACCTCGACCACCGCCGACCAGCTCACCGGCGGCACCCTGTTCTTCAAGTGCGAGAACTACCAGCGCATGGGCGCCTTCAAGTTCCGCGGGGCCTATAACGCGATCGCGAAGTTCGACGATGCCCAGCGCGCGGCCGGCGTGGTGACCTTCTCGTCGGGGAACCATGCCCAGGCGATCGCGCTGTCCGCAAAGCTGGCGGGCATCAAGTCGGTCATCATCATGCCGAGCGACGCGCCGGCGCTGAAGGTCAAGGCCACCAAGGAGTACGGCGGCGAAGTCGTCACCTACGACCGCTATCTCGAGGACCGCGAAGCGATCGGGCGCCGGCTGTCGGAAGAACGCGGCATGACATTGATTCCGCCCTACGACCACCCGGACGTCATCGCCGGCCAGGGCACGGCGGCCAAGGAGCTGTTCGAGGAAACCGGTGAGCTGGACCTGCTGCTGGTCTGCCTCGGCGGCGGCGGCCTGCTGGCCGGCTGCGCGCTGGCGGCGCGGGCCCTGTCGCCGAATTGCAAGGTCGTCGGCGTCGAGCCGGAAGCCGGCAACGACGGCCAGCAGTCGCTGCGCCGTGGTGAGATCGTGCACATCGCGGTGCCGAAGACGATCGCCGACGGCGCGATGGTGACCCATCTCGGCGTGCACAATTTCGAAGTGATCAAGCGCCACGTGGACGACATCGTCACCGTGAGCGACGCCCAGCTGGCGCAAACCATGGCCTTCTTTGCCGAGCGCATGAAGATGGTGGTCGAGCCGACCGGCTGCCTGGCAGCGGCCGCGGCCCTGCACGGCGTGGTCGACGTCAAGGGCAAGCGCGTCGGCATCCTGATCAGCGGCGGCAACGTCGACCTGTCGCGCTTCGCCGAACTGGTCACAAGCGCCTGATGGAATTCGTCCAGTCGCCGGAATTGCCCGCGCCCGCCGGTCACTATTCGCAGGCCGTCGTCACGCGCGGCGGCCTGGTATTCGTCTCGGGCGTGCTGCCGGCGCGCGAGCTCGCCGGCACCGACTTCGAAACCCAGTGTGCGTCGGTGTTCGACCAGTGCGAGAAGATCCTGCGCGCGGCCGGCTGCGGCTTGCAGGACGTCGTGCAGTGCACCGCCTACCTGGCCGGCGTCGAGCACTGGCCAGCGTTTAATACCGTATATGCGGGCGTGTTCGGCGAACATCGGCCCGCACGCGCGGTGGCGCCGGTCCCGGTCCTGCATTATGGTTTCCTGGTGGAAGTGCAACTCGTTGCTGAAAAGCCCAACGGCTGAGTGATTGTCGTGCGTTTGGCGCGCACGCGTGTGCTACCGAACAGAGAATTGTCAATCTGACACCAATAATGGAGGCTCAAGAACAAGGAGTCGACCATGAAGCGTCATCTCTGCCTTAGCCTCATTATCGCAGCCACCACCCTCACCACCCCCGGCGCATTCGCCGGTTCGGACATCGTCAAATGCGTCGATGGCGCCGGCCACGTCACGCTGACCGACCAGGCCTGCGACGACGGCACGGCTATCGTGCGCCTGGCCAGCAGCAGCGTGCTTGACGACGCGCCGCGCGCCGAACCGCATCCGCTGGCTGCCGAGCATGTCGCCCTGCCGCCGCCACCGGTGCAGCGCCGCCACCTGGCGCCGCGCGTCAAGGCCAAGCCGATGATGCGCGATGTCGCGACCTTGAAGGAGGCGCGGGCGCATTTCCTGATGCTGGATGCGGCGCCGCGGCAAAGGTTGGCGACGCTGGATTGAGTGGCAAGATCGATTTGAGCAACAACGCTCTAGCTGGTCAAATCACCTTCGATCTGCCCGCTCCCACCTCAATGCAAATCATGCAGCCGCGTCACGCTTGCCAGGTGCGGCGCTGACTGCGCGCAGATCACCTTCAGCACGTCGAGCACTTCGGGGTCGGTGATGAAATCGGCCGACGATCTGGCCTCGAGCATGCGCTCGGGCGGCAGCGAGCGCGCCACGGCCCAGCCCTGCACGTAGTCGACGCCGATCTCCGACAGCGTCTGCACGGTGGCGGCGTCTTCCGCCCATTCCGCGATCGTCTTCATCCCCAGGTTCACGGCCAGGCTCACGATCGCCTCGACGATGGCGACGTTGGCCGGGTGGGCGTTGATGTTGACGATGAAGTTGCCGTCGATCTTCAGCACGTCGGCCGGCAGCTCTTTCAGGTACGAGAACGAGGTATAGCCGGCGCCGAAATCGTCCAGCGCCACCTTCACGCCGAAGCTGCGCACCTGGTCGATGAAGCGGCGCGTGTTGTCCAGGTCGTGCAGGGCGACACTTTCAGTGATCTCCAGGCACAAACGACTTGCGACATGCACGTAGCGGCTCAGGATGTCGAAGGTGTCCTGCACGAAGCGCTCGTCGTTGAGCGAGGCGCCGGACAGGTTCATGCAGACGAAACGGGTGTTCACCAGCTGGTCGATGTTCTCGGCGATCCAGGCCAGGGTGGTGGACAGCACCCAGCGGTCGATCACGCTGGCGCGCCCGCTCTTCTCGGCCGCCGAGATCACGGCGCCTGCCGGCACGATGCGGCCATCGGCTTCGCGCATGCGCAGCAGGACTTCGAAATTCAAGGACTCGTGCGGGTGCTTGAGCGACATGATCGGCTGCATTTCCAGCAGCAGGCAGTCGGTGGCGTTGGTGCTGGACAGGCGCGCCACCATGTCCAGTTCGGCCGCGCGCTGGCGGAAGGCTTCGGCGCCGCGCTCATACACCACCAGGCCTTCGCCCGCCCCCAGCTTGGCTTCGCGGCAGGCGCGGTCGGCGGTCGACACCGCGTCTTTCATGGCGATGCCCGGCGTGACTTCGATCAGGCCGACCGAGCCGCGCACGTGGAAGGCCTTGTCGCCCACCCGGTAAGGCGTGTTGCCGAGGCGGTCGACGATGCCGCGGCAGATGATCGAGGCCAGCGGCACCGCCGTCTCCGGCATCAGGATCACGAACTCGTCGCCGCCGACGCGGCCGATCTGCTGGCCGCCGGCCAGCATGGTCGCCATGCGTTCGCAAACCTGCTTGAGCACTTCGTCGCCGGCCGCGTGGCCGAACAGGTCGTTGATCAGCTTGAAGCGGTCCAGGTCGACATAGGCCAGGGCCATCGGCTTGCCGGCGGCCAGGCCGCTGGCTGCCTGCGCGAATTCGCGCTCGATGCCGCGGCGGTTATAGACCTTGGTCAGCGGGTCGTTGTTGGCCATGAACTGCAGCTGGGCCGTGGCCTTGTACTTTTCGGTGGTGTCCTGCAGCACGCCTTCGATGCGGGCGCGCGCCAGGGTGGCGCTGACCAGGAAGCGCTGGGTGCCGTCGCGGCTGGTCAGTTCCATCTCGGCCTCGGCCCTGGCATGGACTTGTTCGTGCAGTTCGGTCCAGGTGCTTTCGGTGAAGAACTGGCGCCATGCGGTGCGGCCGGCAACGAAACTGGTAATGCCCAGCATTTTTTGCAGGGCCGGGTTGACGCTCAGGAAGTGGCCGTACATGTCGAGCGTGAACAGGCCCACCGGCATGGCCTGGTAGGCATGCTCGAGTTCCTGCTGCGCCGCTTCGCGCTGCTCGGTCTCGGTGCGCATCTGCTCGGCCACGGCCAGCGCCGCCAGCAGGCTCGATGCCAGGGCGGCGGTGACGCTGTTGATGATGCCGAGCAGTTCGCGCATGCCGAGCGCAGCCGAGGCGACCTCGGCGATCGTGGCCAGGAAACTGACCGCGAACGAGGCGGCGAACCAGGAGGCGACGCGGTTGCGCGACTCCGCAATGATCTTGAACAGGCCGACCGTCATGACCGAGAAGCAGCACACGGTAATGCCCCACAGCAGCGGCAGGTACATGCCGTACGGCAGGAACATGGCGGCGGCCAGCATCGGCAGGCAGAGCCACTGCATGATGCGCATCGGCAGCACGTAGCGCATCGCGGCGATGTTTTCACGCAGCAGCGCCTGGTACAGAGTGAGCGTGGCGATGCCATAGAGCGTGATCGTCAGCGAGCGGCTGCGCAGCAACCAGTCGGACGGCAGGGTCTGGCCCAGCCACTGGATGTCCCAGCCGGCCGACAGCGCGCCCACGCGCAAATTCAGGATCAGCCAGCCGGCGAACAGCACGTACAACGGCTGGCGGTTGATCAGGGCGGTAATCAGGATGAACAGGGCCAGCACCACCATGCCGCCGTCTAACAGGCCCGACTTGCGGTGGTATTGCTCGACCGAGAGTGCGTACTGGTCCGACGGCCATTGCAGCACCGACAGGCGCGCCGGGCCGGCGAAGCGCGAGCGGCACAACAGCGACGACGGCAGCGGCGCCAGCTTCAGGGCGAAGCCGGCTTTCGAGGCTTCGATGAAGCCGGTGCCGGCGCCGCGCGTGGCCGTGCCCAGCGGGGCCAGGCTGCCGGCATCCCAGCAGGCGACGTCCTGCGCATGGCGCGAAGGGAATTCCACCACCTGGCTGCCGGCGCGCGGCATCGGCTCGAAAGCGAACCAGACCGGATCTTCGGACAAATGGGTGTCATAACCGGTGACCAGTCCGCCGGCTTTGGCGCGCGCCAGCGCGGCGCCCGGCGCCAGCGAGGCTTCGGTCTGGACCGCGACGACCATCGACAGCGGTACGTCGCCTACCGTGCGGTACTGGTCGTGCCAGAAAACCAGGGCGATCAGGGAAACGATCCCGATCCCGAGCGGAATCAGGTAATAGGCAAAGACCTGCAACACCCGCTCCACCACCGCGTGTGCAGCGGCGGGAAGCGTAGAACGGCGTGTGGGTGCTGGAATGGGCATAGGCAGTATCAAGGCGGTCGAATGCCCCCACCGTTGCCGGGGGGAGCGCCAAAGCGCAAGGATACAGCCTTATATTGATGCAGTCATGCAATATGTTTTAAATATGCCTTCAGGCGAAGGCGAATTCGCGTGCCTGCAACGCCGGGTGCGCAGGGACGTGGGCGCGCGGCGCCACCTGGGCCGGCGGCGGCGTGGCCGGGCCGATGTCGATGTCCGGGTGGTGGGTGTTGAAGAAGAAGTTCAGCAGCGGGTGGCGCGCCTCGGTGTAGCGCTGCTCGAAGCTGGCGATCTCGAAGGCCATCACGCGGTGCGGGATGTTGCCGACGTGGCGCAGCGCGACCAGACCCTGCTCCGGGAACACATCGGTGAACAGCATCTGCTCGTACTGGCGGTCGACCGGCGGGCGGCCGGTGGCGACCGAGTAATCGATGGCGTTGTCTTCGCAATACATGAAGCAGGCCTTGACTAGTGCCACTTTGACCATGCGGCCGACGCGGCCCTCGTCGATGCCCAGGCGCGTCGCTTCGACCAGGCGGCGGCCCTGCAGCCAGTGCGGCAGCTCGATCGATGCCTCGACGCCCAGCGGACGGTGCAGGTTGCTGCGAATCCGGGTGCTGCCAAGGGGCGAACCGTCGAGCTTCGATTCGGCCAGCAGGACGATGGTGTCGTCGTCGTAGTCGGCCGCTTCCGGCAGGGCCAGCGTGCGCGCGAATTCCGGCACGTGGCGGGCGTAGGCGGCGTGGCGGACCTGCACCGCTTTCAACAGGTCGGCCTCGGTTTCAACCCGGCGAATGGTGAAGGGCAAGCGCTCGGTCGCGCGGCCGGCCGCACGTGCTTCGCGGGCAGCGCGCACGCCGGCGCTGGCTGGGTTGGAGACGACTGGGTCAAACAGCGACATGACGGGGGACTCCTCGGGTTGAAAGAATGAAACAGAACTTATCTGAATCAAATTATCAATCCGATCACTGGCAATCTAATTGCTGAGTAGAAGCACTTTATGCCTTCTATTTATCCTACTCCAGTGAAAGAACTGTCCTACATCAAACCGTGCACGTTAAAAATAGTGTAGAAAAAAATGCAGGCTGGATAAGCAGCACGTCCGGACCGCCGCGCACGGCCTTTAACTGGCTCCAGCATCACATCATGCGCGCGGTGCCCGACACCCGGATCGAACTGCCCGGCTCCGGCCCGATCTCGGCGCTCAAGCGCGAGCGCATGCCCATGTCCTCGCCCTGCACTACCTCGATGCGCCCGCCGTGCGGCCAGCCAAGGTCGCGCAGGTAAGCAGCAAAGGCCGCAGTGCCGGCGCCGGTGGCGGGGTCTTCCAGCACGCCGCCGGAGGCGAAGGGATTGCGGGTATGGAAGAGCTGGGGGGTTTCCGCATACACGAGCACGACCGTCACCAGGCCATGCCCGTTCATCAGGCGCCGTCCGGCGTCGAGCTCATAGGACATGCGCGAAAGTAGAGCGCGGCTCTTCAGCGCCAGCACCAGGTGGTCGGCGCCGCCATGGGCCAGCGCCGGCGGGATGCGCTCATCGAGGTCGGCGCGGGTGTAGCCGAACAGGGTCAGCGCGGCGTCGACCAGCGGCGCCGGGGCCGGCTGGCTGCGGGTAGGCGGCGACTGCAGGCTGGCCGCCACGCCCGCGCCGTCGACCCGGCCCTCGACCGTGATGGCTGCCGAGTTCAGGGCCAGCGAAAAACGGCCGTCGCCGAAACGCCGCGCCAGCGCCGCGCCCAGTGCGATCGTGGCATGGCCGCAGAACGGCACTTCGGACTCGGGAGAAAAATAGCGCACCCGCCAGCCCTCGCCCGCCGGCGCCGCGAAGGCCGTCTCGGAGAAACCGATGGCCTGCGCCAGCTTCGCCATCTCGGCTGCCGGCGGCAAGGCGCCGCCGATCCAGACCCCGGCCGGATTACCGCCTGTGCCGCCGTCGTCAAACGCTGCGATGCGCAGCACCTCGTCCAGATTCGCAATGACTTCCATGGGTAAGTAGTCCCGTCGTTAAGGAATCGTCATCATAGCGCGCCCTCCGCGGCCTTGCCGGCCTTCCCGCCGGCGCCTGCGATTTCACCGGCCGGTTCTACCCCATCCCCTGCTGCATCGCTTGCGCCATTTCCTCGGGCGAGACGTCGCGGATATGGGTGGCGATCGACCAGCGGTGGCCGAATGGATCTTCGACCACACCGTAGCGGTCGCCCCAGAACATGTCGGCCGGCGCCATCCGCGCCTTCGCGCCGGCCTCGACGGCGCGCTCGAACAGCTGGTCGACATCGGGCACGGCCAGGTGGATCGTCACCGGCGAGCCGCCCAGCGTGCTCGGCCCGATGGCGTCCCAGTCGGGAAACTCGTCCATCAGCATCACCATCGAATCGCCGATGCGCACGGCGGCGTGGGCCAGCAGGCCGCCCGGGCCGGGCAGGCGCATGATCTCTTCGGCGCCGAAGGCGCGCTGGTAGAAATCGATGGCCTCGGCCGCGCCGGCGCAGACCAGGTGCGGGGTGACGGTGTGCATGCCGTCTTCGACGGGCTTGACTGCGGATTGGGGGGCGTTCATGGGATCTCCTCGGGTTGGACAAGCTGAATGACCTTAGCCCCGGCTGAAGGTTCATGCAACCTCCCAAAGGCTTGACCCGGGCGCACGCTACGACCAATAGTTAGACATTCATCTAATGAGAAAACGACCCGTGGCCCTGGTCACCGGCGTGCCTCTCGGGACCTTCATCGGCCAGCATGTCGGCTGGCAGGCTAGTTCTCTCGCCGTGTTGCTGCTGGGCGTGGTCGCCATGATCGGCAGCTCGATCCTGGCGCCCTCGAACATCTCCGACAGCAAGCCACCAAGCCTGTTGACCCAGCCCGCCGTGCTGCGCTAACCGCGCCTGCTCCTGGTGTATGCCATCACCACCCCCGGCTACGGGGGCTCCTTCATCGCCTTCACCTACCTGGCGCCGATCCCGCAGGAAGTCTCGGGTTTTGCGGCCTCCAGCGTGGGCCTGGTGATGCTGGTGTATGGCGTCTCTGTCGCGGCCGGGAATATCTGGGGCGGCAAGCTGGCCGACCGCAAGGACCCATTGGCCGCGCCGTCCGGATCTGCGGCGTGAGTCGCATGCGACGAACGCGGCTTATTCGTCCAGCTCCGGATAATGTCGGAAGATCCCGTTCTCGTTGAACGGGACGCGCCGCGCCGAGGCCAGGTAGGCCGCGATATTCGGCCGCGCCGCGACCCGGTCGCGCAGCAGGCCCAGGGCCGGATACTCGCCCTCCAGGCGCTTCATCGCATTCGGGAAGGCATGGCGCAGGCCCTCGACCACCTGGAACAGCGACAGATCGGCATAGGTGGGCTTTTCGCCCACCAGCCAGTGGCGCGGTTCGGGATTGGTGAGGATGCGCGAGAAGTAGCCGAAGAATTTCGGCAGGCGCGTGTCGATGAAGTCGGCGGCGCGGCGCTGGGCTTCCGGCTTCTGGTCTTCGTAGTAGAGCGAGGTGGCGATCGGGTGGTGGGTGTCGTGGATCTCGGCGACCAGGTCGGCGATGGTCAGTTGCAGCTGGTGGGCCCAGAGGCGCCCCGGATCGGTACGCGGCGCCAGGCCATGCTGCTCGCCCAGATAGAGCAGGATATTGGCAACCTGGCCTATCGTCATCTCGCCGACCTTCAGGAAGGGTGGCGCGAACGAAGGATGGGTTTCGGTGTCGAGCGCGGAGAGCAGCAGGTCCATCCCGCCGGGGCGCCGCGCCACGTCGACATATTCCGCAGCGGCCTCTTCGAGCGCCAGCCGGACAAATTCTCCCCGCCCCTGAATGCCCGGCCAGTAAAAAAGTTCGTACACCATCTCGCTCCCCCAAGGTGTTTCGGTTTGGCGCAATTATCGGCGATGAATTGGAAGCGTGTCGCCGCACAAACATGGTAGTCTTGTTTGCCCGTCAGGCGAAAACAAAAAGTCAAACAATAGAGAGAGACCACATGACCGCTTCTTCTGACCCAGGTTTCACCCCCTCATTCCTTTTGCACTATCCGGGCACAAGCTAGCTTTTCGGCAGATAATGCTTTGCGGAATTAACTTTCTGCAAAGTCAGCCCGTCATCCTGTGACGGGCATCGAGTTAAAGACAGGGCGCCCTTGCCGCGCCCGCAACTTTACGCCGAATGGAGCGCCCCGCATGATCTTCGCTCACTTGACAAAGCATTGGCTCGCCCGCCGCGGCCAGTACACGCCCGCTTCCTGGATGCTCAGCATCGCGCGCAGCCTGCGCGTGCTGCGCTACTGGCGCGAGCACCAGGCCCTCTGCCGTCTCGACCTGGTGCGCCGCTTCGTCGCGGCCGCGCCCAACGACGACCTGTTCCACCACCTGAGCCACCGCAGCTACCTGTCCAAAGACCTGAGCGCGCGCCAGCGCGTGCAATGCGTGCTCTCGCATTACCGCTTCGAAGACACGACCTTCGGCAACGCCTATCACCAGCTGGTGTATGGCAGCGGCGGCCTCACCCTGTGGCAGCACCAGGCGCAACTGGAAAGCGGCGAACACAGTTTCCTCTTGCGCCTGGAGATGGCGCCGCGCAGCGATGCCGAGGGCGACCTGACCATCTCGCTGGTTGCCGACGGCAAGTACCTGCACCGCCTGTCGTACACCTGGGTCGATGGCCAGCTGGCCGGCGTCGAGCTGCCCATGGTGCCTTTCGTCACGCGCAACCAGGGCCGCTGGATTGATTCCGGCGCCGCCTTCGACGCCTTCGAAGAAACCTTCCCCAACAATTCGCCGAGCTTCTTCTGCTTCGCCGCCATGCAGGGCGTGGCGCAGGCGGTGGGCATCGACCGCGTGGTGGCCATCAAGTGCACCTCGCACATCGCCTACAACCCGCTCGACATCAAGCATTTCGAGAACGCCTACGACGGCTTCTGGAAGGTGCTGGGCGGGGTCGAGATGCCGGGCCGCAGCTATCTGGTGCCGCTGCCCTTCTACCTCAAGCCGCTGTCCGAGATGCCGTCCAAGCACCGCAAGCGCGCGGCGCAGCGGCGCGAATACTGGCGTGCCATCGGCGACTCCACCCGTTCCACCATGCTGCGCCACATGGTGCCGGCCGCAAGCGCCCAGGCGCGCACGGTGGCGGCGCCTGCCACCGCGGAAGCCTGAGCCTTCGCCAAGCCCCGTCCCCGCATCCGGCGGCCTCGATCGAAGCGCGCCGGAAGCGGTGGCGGACAACGCCCTGCTACGGTTCGCGGCAATGCGGCCGCTACCACCGCTGGTCACATTCGCCACGCCCGCCCGGGACCGTGGTACACTGCCGCCTCGCTAGGGGTCCTGGACGTGCATTGCACGATTCGGGTGAGAGATACCCTTCGTACCTGATCTGGATAATGCCAGCGAAGGAAAGCGCAACGCAGTTCCCCATCTTGTTTGCCCTTCCCCCACGTTGGCTCCGGCTTTTTATATAAGCAGCGCGCCGCATCGTTATCGTGGCGCGCGAAGACGAGCAAACACATGACATTCAACCTGAAGCAATCCGTCCTCGCCTGCGCCGTCCTGCAGGCATTCTCCGCGACCGCGTCGGCGCAGCAAACGCTTGAGGGCGTCGCCTCGGTGGTCGTCAGCGGCAGCCGCTGGGTCGCCAGCGACCGCGCCAGCATCGGCGGCTTTTCAGATGCCCCGCTGCTCGACACCCCGGCGGCGATCAGCGCCCTGACCCGCACCCAGATGCAAGACCTGTCGATCCGCAACGTCACCGATGCGGCCCGCTTCGATGCCTCGGTGGGAGACGCCTATAACGCGGTTGGCTATGCCGAGCAGTTCTCGATCCGCGGCTTCGCGCTCGACAACGCGACCAGCTACCGCAAGGACGGCATCGCAATTCCCGCCGATACCCAGATCCCGCTCGAGAACAAGGAGCGCATCGAGACCCTGCGCGGCCTGGCCGGCCTGCAGGCGGGCGTCGCCGCGCCCGGCGGCATGGTTAATTTCGTGACCAAGCGCCCGACCAATACGCCGCTGCGCTCGGCGCTGGTGGAAGTGAGCGAACGCGGCACCCTGCACGGCTCGGTCGACCTGAGCGGCCGCTCCGAGGACCGCCGCTTCGGCTATCGGCTCAACGCCGCGCTTGAGAACCTCAAATCCTATGTGCGCGGCGCCGACGGCGAGCGCCAGTTCGTCTCTGGCGCCTTCGACTGGCAGATCACGCCCGACGCCTTGCTCCAGCTCGACCTCGACCGCCAGCACCGCTCGCAAGTCACCGCGCCGGGCTACCAGTTGATTCGCAACGCAAGCCTGCCGACCGGCGTATCGCCGAAGACGCTGCTGAACGCCCAGGCCTGGACCAGGCCAGTAGACACCACCAGCAGCAATCTCGGCCTGCGCTTCGAATACCGGCTCAATGCCGACTGGACGGCGACCGTCAACGCGAACAAGCACTGGTTCGAGCGCGACGACTACACCGCCTTCCCTTATGGCTGCAGCAACGAAGGCGACGGCTACTACCCGGGCTACTGCTCCAACGGCGACTACGACGTCTACGACTACCAGAGCGTGGGCGAGCGCAAGACCCCTTGGGGCGCGCAAGCGCTGCTGCAGGGCCGCTTTGCTACTGGCGCGGTGCGCCACGCATTGACCGTGGGCGCGGCCATGTCGGAACGCCACGACAGCTTCGGCGAATACGTCTACGACTACGCCGGCTACAGCAATATCTACGACAACCTGCAGGTCGATCAGGCACCGGGCAATCCCGCGACCGGCCCGGTGACGGCCCGCCGCAATGACCTTGAGCGCTCGCTGTTCGTGCAGGACGTCGCCACGCTGTCCCAAACAATGACGCTGCACACCGGCCTGCGCTACGTGAAGCTCAAGCGCGACGAACTGGCCGAGATCGGTCAAGCGCGCGTGCATGCCATTGACTCCTTCGTGCTGCCGAGCGTGGCGCTGGTGTACAAGCCGGCGCGCGACTGGAGCGTCTACGGCTCGCTGAGCCACGGCCTGCAGCATGGCGGCATCGCCGAGATGGGCACCACCAACGAGAACACCGCCCTGCCGCCGAGCCGCTCGAAGCAGCTTGAACTCGGCGTGAAAGGCATGGTCAATAACGCGGCCATGGTCTCGGCCGCGCTGTTCGACATCACGCAGGGCCTGGAATACGTGAACGCCGCCGGCACCTTTATCCGCGGCGGCGAGCAACGGCACCGCGGGCTGGAACTGGCGGCCCAGGGCAAGCTGGGTACGGACCTGAACTACAGCCTGTCGATGATGTCGCTGGACGCGAAACAGACCGGCACCGGCGACGCCGATGTCGAAGGCAAGCGCGTCACCAACGTGCCGGAGTTCCGTTCGACTGCGTGGATGGAATATGCGGTGCCGGCGGTGCCCGGCCTGAAACTGTACGCGCTGTGGCAGTATTCAGGCAGCAAGGCCTTCGATCCGGCCAACCGGGCGGTGGTGCCGGGCTACCACGTGGCGGGCCTGGGCGGCTCGTACGCGTTGAAGTTCGGCGCGATGCATACGATCCTGCGCGCCCGCGTGGACAATGTGTTCGACAAGTTTTACTGGCGCGACGTGACGCAGTCGCTGGGCGGCTACCTGCTGCCGGGCGCGCCGCGCACCTTCCGCCTGTCGGCCCAGTTCGACTTCTAGAAGCGTCCCTGCCTGCCACCTTCGCCGTGGCAGGCAGCGCTCAATCGCTGAAGTCGGCCAGCTTGCCCAGGCAGCGGCGCTGGAAGCCGTTCAAGCCTGTGGCCACAAAAGCGCTTTCCGGCTCGATCACCCCGGCGTCGAGCAGCAGGCGCAGCTTGGCGATGCGGTCGCCCTGGGCCAGGGCCTGGGCCAGGTGCGGCGCCGCCGCTGCATCCGGCTCCCCTGAGCGGGCGATCGCCTCGACCACGTCGGCCGGGAAATCCCAGTGCCGGGCAATCACCGAGGACAGCTGGCGGCTGGCCTCGAACAGTGCGATCCCGAAGCTGCCCGCGCCCGGAACCTTGCCCTCGCAATGGCGGTCCGCCACCTGGAAGGCTACCTGCAGGCCCACGTTCTGCATCAGGCCGGCCAGGTAGGCTTCGAACACGCTGGCCGACAAGCCGGGCGCCATCACGCTGGCGGCAAAGGCGCAGCGTTCGGAGTGGCGCCAGACGTTGGGCGCCACGGCGCGCGCGACACCCTGGACCTTGACCCGCACCAGCGGCCGGAAGGCGACCCGCGCCAGCAGCATGCGCAGGCCGTTCAGGCCCAGCATCGCGACTGCGCCGTCGAGGGTCTCGATCGGCTTGACCGGCCGGTAATATGCGCTGTTGGCTTCGCGGATCACTTCGGCGACCAGCACCAGGTCGCGCCCGACTTCGGCCGCTACCGCGGCGCTCGAGATATTCTCGTTCGACAGCGCGTTGAGCAGTTGCGTGATCAAATCCGGGATGCGCGGCACCAGGCCGGACGCATTTTCGGGATCGTCCGCCAGGGCGTGCACTTCCGCCAGGATCGCCGCTTCCGCCTCAATGGTGGAGTTGCCGCGGCTCGATGCAGTCAGCCAGCGGTAGAAGACGGTGTCGATATCGAGCACCGCGTCCTCGCTGTCCACGGCTGCCGCCGGGCCGGGGCCGGCGGGCGTATCGGTCTCCTTGCTGGTGCCGCCTAACAAGCGGTCTATCCATTTTTTCACGGTACACCGCCATCGGTAGAAGAAAAAATTATTCTAATACCATACAGCAACAAATCCTAGCACTAAGAAGCGTTTCCTTGAGCTGCGGCGTTGCCTTGCCCCCCCAGCAATGCTTCTACCTGCTGCAGCCGGTGGCCCAGTTCGCCCTCCAGCAGCACGTAGGGGATGCCGCGCGACGCCAGGGTCTGCACCAGCATCCGGTGCACGTTCTGGCGCACTTCCTCCGATTCGCGCTGCAGGCCGTCCGGCTCCCAGGGACCGTCGGGCGCCGTCACCAGGGTCCAGGCATAGTCGTGGCGGCTGTCCAGGCGGGCCAGCTGCGGATCCACCCTGCCCCAGTACTGGCGGCTGTACAGCGCCGTCATCAAGGGCGTGGTATCGCAGAACAGGTAGCGCGTGGCGCGGCCAGCCAGCGCATCCTCGCGCGCGCGCTGGGCGCAGGCGATCGGGTACTGGTCGCTCTCGAAGGGCACGCGGGCGTGGGTGTCGACGAACTCGCGCAGGTATTCGGGCACCCACAGGGTTCGATAGCGCGCGGCCAGCGCCTCGGCCAGCGTGGACTTGCCGGACGACTCGGCGCCCAGCACCGCGATGCGCAGGACCGGGGCCGTCATGCGTCCTTCCTTGCGATGTTCGACCAGGCGCGCAGGCCGGTGTAGGCCAGCACCACGAACAGGGCATACAGGAAGGCGGTCAGGTTCAGGCTCTTGTAGACGTACAGGCCGACGTAGAGCACATCCACCACGATCCAGACGATCCAGTTCTCGACCTTCTTGCGGCCCAGCAGGAGCTGGCCCACCAGGCTGCCGGCGGTAAGGAAGCCGTCCGCATGCGGCACGTCGGTGTCGGTGTAGTGGTCCAGGAAGGACGACAGCAGGATGAAGCCCGCGGCCCAGGCGGCAATCGCCCAGCCCCAGGCCGCGCGCCTCAGGCGCGTCACCACGAGCGGCTGATTGCCCGCGCCGTGCAGCCACTGGTACCAGCCCCAGCTTGACGCCGCGATGAAGACGAATTGCAGCCCCATGTCGCCGTACAGCCTGGCGTCGAAGAACACGACCGCGTAGGTAGCGGATGAGGCGATCGAGAACAGCCAGGCCCAGTGCTTCTGGCGGATGTTGAGGATTACCGTGGTGATGGCGAGCAGAAAGGAGACCAGTTCCAGCGGCGTGGTGGCCAGCCCGGCGAGGGTAAGCGTTTCGTTCATGTGGTCCAATCGGAAGACGCCGGATGGTAACAGCCGCGGGTAGACAGGACAAGGCCGCGGCGGTGTTCACCGCCGCGGCCTTCATTGACTACGAACCCGGCTTCTTACTTCTTCGGGTACTTGACCGTCATTTCCATGAGCAGGTTGTCGGCCCGGTCGACTTCCTTCATCACCCACAGCATGTAGCGGATGTCGACGTGGATCGCGCGCGTGATGGCGCTGTCGAAATACCAGTCCTTGGTGATCGACTCATAGGTCGAATCGAAGTTCAGGCCCACCAGTTCGCCGCGCTTGTTCAAGACGGCCGAACCCGAGTTGCCGCCGGTGGTATCGGCGCTCGACAGGAAGTTGACCGGCACGGTGCCCAGCGCCGCATCCTTGAACACGCCGTAGCGTTTCTGCTTCACCGCATCCGTCAGCGCGGCGGGCACGATGAACGGGTCCTTGGTAGTGCTCTTCTCGACGATGCCTTCCACGGTCGTGAACGGGCCCTTCACCAGGCCGTCGCGCGGCGAGTACGGCGCCACGGTGCCATAGGTGACGCGCAGCGTCGAGTTGGCGTCCGGGTAGACCGGCTTGCCCTGCGATTTCTTCCAAGCGATCACCGCGCTCATGTACTGCGGGATGACGCGTTCGAGATTGCCTTCGAGCTCATTGCGGCGGCTCTCCAGGACCATGCCGGTGTCGTGCAGGCGCACCGCCATCTGGATGAACGGGTCGCCGGACTTGCGGAAGGCGTCCGGATCCTTGCCGATCCAGGCCAGGCGCTTGGCGGTGTCGCCCAGTTCGCTCGCCTTGTACATCGCGCCCAGCGCACTGGGCGCCGGCAGCAGCGCGTCAAGACCTTGCGGTCGCAGCTTGGCGTCGATGCGCGCATAGCGCGCCAGGGCCGCGCCGTAGCGCGCTTCGTCCACGTTCGCCACGAAGGACTGTTCGAGGCGGGTCAGGCGCGCCTTGATGAAGGACAGGTCGCGTTCCTGGTAGCCGGTCTCGCGCTGCGGGTTCGGCTTCTGGCGTTCCAGCGCCAGACGGTACAGGGTGCGCGCGCTCTTGAGCAGGTCGCTGTGGGTGGCTTCGGCCCAGGCGGCTTCCTGGCGCGACTGCGCCATGTCCTGCGCGATCACGGCGTCTAACTCGCCAAGCATGTTTTTCGAACCATTGGCGCCGTTCTGCTTGTGCCAGGCACGGAATTGGGCGTCCTGCACGTCCTTGATCGCGGCGATGTCCTTGCGCGCGAAGCCGTCGAGCAGGCCCTGGGTTTTCTTGAGCACGTTGTTCAGGCTCTTGGCGACGCTGGCATAGCGCACGTCCCAGGCCGGGTTGCCCTGGGTCGCGGCGGCGATCACCGACAGGTCGGCGGTGATGCTCGCGACCTTGGCCGGGAAGTCGAGGTCGCGCGCGAAACGGATCTCCGACGGCAGCTTGTAGCGGCTGGTGCGGCCCGGATAACCGGCCAGCAGGATCGGGTCGCCGTTCTTCAGGCCTTCGGCCGACACCACCAAAAAGTCCTTCGACTTGTAGGGCACGTTGTCGGGCGAGGGATCGGCCGGGCGGCCATCCTTGCCGACATAGGCGCGCAGGAAGGAGAAGTCGCCGGTCTGGCGCGGCCATTCGTAGTTGTCGATGTCGCCGCCGAAGTTGCCGATCCGGTCGGACGGCGCATACACCAGGCGCACGTCGCGGATCATCAGCTGCTTGATGCGGTAATACTCCAGGCCCCGGTGGAAGGCCGGCACCGAGCAGCGGACCGACTTGTCGGTCTCGCATTCGGCAATCAGGGTCTTGATGCGCGACTCCACCAGCTCGTGGCGCTCGCGGCCGCTCATCGTGGGCGCCAGGCCCTTGAGCACGCGCTCGGTCACGTTCTCGACCTTTTCGGTCACGTAAACCAGGGCGTTCGGGCCGCCCGGCAGCTCTTCGGCGCGGGTTTTGGCCAGGAAGCCGTTGACGATGTAGTTCTTCTCCGGGGTCGCATTGCGCTGGATGGCGCCGTAGGCGCAGTGGTGGTTGGTGACCACCAGGCCGTCCGGCGAGACGAAGGAGGCCGAGCAGCCGCCCAGCGACACCATCGCGCTCATCGGGTGCTTGCCCAGGTCGGCCAGCTTCTCGGCCGGCATGGTGATGCCGATGCGCTTCAGTTCGGATTTGAGTTGCGGCAGCTGGTGCGGCTGCCACTGACCTTCATCGGCAGCAGCATGGGCGCCCAGGCCCAGCAGGGCGACAGGCAAGACGATGGATTTGAACAAAATGAACCCCAGGATGGATGGAAAAAACAGCCGCGAGTATAGCTTTCCTGTACCCGAGGCGGGTCGTTTTTTTGGCGTCTTGACGCCTGTAAAGTGCGACCCGGACGCCCCGGTTCCGGACGCCTTGGACACTGCTCGAAGCGAGATCCTGCATCGGGCGCCGATATTCGGGCATTTGTCCGGTGATTGACCGCATCCTGAACTGGTTCAAACGACGGAATAAAAGCTTATCGACGAGCGACCATTTTTTTATAATTTCCTATTGGCTACGGTGCGTAGGCATATTGCGACCTTGTCTATACTTAAACCCAGAACGGTACCTACACCTTCTAAACCTATGCGCGTTTTATTGCAGAGTTCAGGACCCGTGTAAAACACAACGTTTATCAAACCACTTGGAGCCAATTATGAAAAAAATCATCCCAGCTATCGTCGCCCTGTCGATCACCGCCGCCGTCGCCCTGCCGGCCGCAGCACAGACCGCCACCACCCCGGATACCACCGTCACCTCGACCACCACCACCGTCCCGGTCGAAGAAGAGCGCGACTACGGCTGGATCGGGCTGCTGGGCCTGGCCGGCCTGCTCGGCCTGCGCCGCAAGCACGACGACCACGCGCACCGCACCACCACCACCACGACCAATCCGAATAATCGTTAATCAGTTTTAAATCAGTATTGCGGCGTTTTATACGGCGCCGCAATACCGCAAACTGAACGGTCGTCGTGGATGAGTAAATAATGCAAATGGCAGGGAGCGAATGATTCGCTGCCCTGCCATTATGCATTCAGACGATTCATATTATACGGCTGGCGGCATCCATTATTGCCGCCGGCCGGCAATGGATTCGCCAAACTGGAATTAACGTCGGCGAAGGCCGCGAGCACGGTCTGCCGATAGCGCGCGACCGTGGCCTGGTGAGGACAGACTGCGGGGAAGGGTTCGACTCCATGCTCATCCCTGTTCTCTCGGCCAAGATGCCATTTGTACAATACTGATGAGAAAAGGTCAGCGCGCTACCCGGCTTCACATGTTTCGTAGCGTACATCGCACGCACCGGCTTGTTACAAGGGGGACAGGCCTGGCACCGATGCACACCGATGCCGGGACTTCCGGGGCGTAAACGGAAAACGGGCGCGGAATTCGCTCCGCGCCCGTCTTGTCGCTGTCGTATCCGGCTACACACCGGCTACAAATCTCCTCACGGCGCGGCGCACAGGCAGTGCGTGACGGCGGCGAACGGCTTGCGGCCATCGGCCACGTCCTTCAGGAAGGCCATGTCCTGCATCACCTGGGCCGCCGGGCCGGCCGGCAGTGCGACATCGATCAGGCCGAGTTTCACCTGGATGTTCAGCGCCTGCACGCTCGAGGCACCCATCATGTTCAGGAAGCGCTCGACCTTGTTGATCGGGCGCTCGACATAGGCTACGCGGTAGTCCGCGCCCAGCTTGGCGCGCTTGGCGGCCGAGTTCAGGGCATCGCGGTAATTGCCCAGGCGGTCGACAAGGCCACGTTCCTTGGCCTGGGCGCCGGTCCAGACCCGGCCCTGGCCGACTTCGTCGATCTTCGCGGCCGTGGTCTTGCGCGCCGCCGCGGCCTTGGTGGTGAACTCGCTGTAGACGTGGTTGATGCTGCTCTGGATCAGCTGTGTAAAGCGCGGGTCGATCGGGCGCAGCGGGTTGTAGGCGTCCGCCAGCCAGGTCGTGGTGTGGCCGCCGGTATGGATGCCCAGCTTGTCGCTCACCTTCTCGGCCGTCGGCAGGATGGTGAACACGCCGATCGAGCCGGTGATGGTGGCCGGGTCGGCGATGACTTCGTCGGCCGCCATCGAGATCCAGTAGCCGCCCGATGCCGCGACGCTGCCCATCGACACCACTACCGGCTTGCCGGCGGCGCGGGTCAGTTCCAGCTCGCGCCGGATCAGTTCCGAACCATAGGCGCTGCCGCCGGGCGAATCGACGCGCAGCACGACGGCCTTGACCTGCTCGTCCTCGCGCGCCTGGCGGATCAGATTGGCGGTAGTGATACCGCCGACCACGCCCGGGCCGCTGCTGCCTTCGGTGATGTTGCCCGAGGCTACGATCACGCCCACCGCTTCGCCGAAAGGTTTCTGCGGGTGGCGTTCCAGGTAGTCCAGGTACCCGACCTGGCGGAAAGACTTGGTGCCCTCGTCATAGACGCCGCGCTTGACCAGCATCTCGCGGATTTCGTCGCGGGTCTTGACACCGTCGACCAGCTTGACGTTCTGCGCCACCTTGGCCGCGCTGCCGCCCGCCGCATCCATTTGCTGGGGCAGCGTCTCGATCCATTTGGCGACCGCGCCGGCTGGGAGCTTGCGGTTCTTCTCGACCTGCCCCGTGTAGTCCTGCCACAGGGCGTCGTACAGGAAGCTGTCGGCTTCCTGGGCCGCCTCGGACGGGCCGTTGGCGATATACGGTTCGGCGAAGCTCTTGTAGGTGCCGACCTTGATCAGGTTGACGGTCACGCCCAGCTTGTCGAGGGCGTCGCGGTAGTAGTTACGGCGCCCGCCGAAGCCTTCGATCATCACCATGCCCATCGGGTGGACATAGACTTCGTCGGCGTGCGAAGCGACCAGGTAGCGCTTCTGGTCGTACATCCCGCCCCAGGCGACGACCTTCTTGCCGGATGCCTTGACGCGGTCGATGCCGGCGCCGATCTCGCGCAGCATGGCCATGCCGCCGCCATCCATCTGGTCGAGCAGCAGCACCACGGTGGTGATGTGCTTGTCCTTGGCCGCTTCATCGAGCACGCGCAGCACGTCGCGCAGGCGCACGCTGCGCTTGCTGTCGCGGCCGACGCTGTCGAGCAGCGTGTCCTGGAAGCTCGATTCGTGCTGCTCGACCAGGTCGCCTTTCAGTTCGAGCACCAGCGCGCTCTTGTCGCCGATCGGCTTGACGCCGCCGGAGAAGGCCGCGACCAGGACCACGAGCGCGATCAGCAGGAACAGCAAATTCATCACGGTGCGACGGGTGAAGTCCACCGCATTCCACAGCATGCCGAAGCCGCGGCGCAACGCACTCAAGGGTTTGAAAGCCATCAACACTCCACAGGTCAGTAAATTAGTTTGATTCAGGCCGCGACGGCAGCCGTCCCGGCATTTTCCTTGTGCGAAATCGCATACAGTCCGGCATACACCAGTATGCCATTTACCATAAGCAATTCCAGCCCAAGGCGGTAGGAACCGAGCAGGTGTTCCTGATTGTACTCAAGGAGTGCGCATAGAATCGGTGCGCCGATCGTAATAAACGGCACCAGGCGGTCATTCAGGCTGCGGCGCGTCATCATGCCGAAGGTGAACAGGCCCAGCAGCGGCCCATAGGTATACGCAGCCAGCTTCAGGATGACCACGATCATGCTCGGGTTGTCGGCCAGCTTGAAGCCCATCACCAGGAACAGGAACACCCCGGCAAAACCCAGGTGCACGCGGCGGCGCAGGGTTTCCTTGGCGGCGTCGAGCATGTCGGTGCGGCGCTTGATGCCGAGGATGTCGATGCAGAACGACGAGGTCAGCGCGGTGATGGCGCCATCGGCGCTTGGAAACAGCGCCGAGATCAGGGCGATCAAAAAGATGATCTGCACCGTGGCGGGTAAATGGCCCATGATCACGGCCGGGAAGATCTTGTCGCCGGTGGCGGTCACGCCGGCTACGGGGGCATACAGGTAGAGCAGGCCGCCCAGGAACAGGAAGCTCATCAGGACCACCACCAGCACGGCGGTCAGGGTCAACAGGTTCTTCTGCGAATCCTTGAGCGTCTTGACGGAAATGGTCTTCTGCATCATTTCCTGGTCCATGCCGGTCATGGTCAGCACGATGAAGATGCCGGCCACGATCTGCTTGAGGAAGAAGTTGGGGCTGTCGAAGTCGAGCGTGAAGATGCGCGCCAGGCCTTGCGACTGCATCTGGTTCAGGCTTTCGGGGATCGACATGCCCAGCTCGCCCAGCAGGAACCAGACGCAGGCGAACAGGCCGAACAGCATGCAGGTGGTCTGCAGGGTATCGGTCCAGACGATGGTTTTCACGCCGCCCTGGTAGGTGTACATCAGGATCATGCCCAGGATGACCAGGGTCGTCATCCAGAACGGGATGCCCAGGCTGTCGAGGATGATCGCCTGCAGGATGTTCACCACCAGGTAGAGGCGCGCGGTGGCCCCCAGCAGGCGCGAGATGATGAAGAAGCCCGCCCCGCTCTGGTAGGCGCGGCGCCCGAGGCGCACGTCCAGGTAATGGTAGATCGAGGTCAGTCCGAGCCGGTAGTACAGCGGCAGCAAAATATAGGCCACGGCGATGTAGCCGAACACGTAGCCGATCAGGATCTGGGCGTAGCCGAAGGCGTCTTTTCCGACAGCGCCGGGCACGCTGATGAAAGTGGCGCCGGACAGCGTGGTGCCGACCATGCCGAAGGCGACCAGCATCCAGTTGCTGCTCTTGTTACCGATGAAGAAGCTGTCGTTGTTGGCGTTGCGGGAGGTGGCCCAGGCCACGCCGAGCAGGAGCGCGAAATAGCCGATGAGGATGCAGAACAGTAGTACCGGTGACATGGAATTCCAATGCAGTTGTCGTTTCGCCCAGCAATATACACCCAAGCGAAGTCACCGGGAATGGCGTCCGGCCCCGGCCACTGCCCGCCGGCTCAGGCTTCCTCGCCCTGCACCCGCCGGAAGGGCCCGATGCAGGTCTCCATGGTTTCGTCGGCGCACATCAGGAACAGCGCGCCCGAAGGGTGGAAGCGGATGAAATTCGTGGCCCTGGTGCCGACCTTCATGATGGCGCCGGCGCAGTCTTTCTTGCCGTTGTCCTTGGTGATCTGGTCGTCCAGCCGGTAGAAGCCCTTGGCGCTGGGCTTATCAAGGATGCGGTATGCGCTCTCGGAGACTTCTTCGGCGCTGGTGACGAGCGTGGTGCCGTCGGCGCGGAAGCGGTAGGTTTCCGAGCAGCTCAGGTCGGGCAGGCTCAGCTTCCAGATGCCGAGGATGGGATGGTCGGACGGGGGTGCGGCGCGGGCGGGAGCGGCCAGGAGCAAGGGCAAGGCCACTAGGGCAGAAGAAACTGCGGCAAATACGCGCATGGCAGGCTCCCGGGACGCTCGTGCGGGGCGGATACCCCGTCAGCCTGCGCAGGCAGGCGATGGCATTATTACATTGGGGCTGCAGGGGTGGCGCACGGGGTGCAGGGTGTGCGGTGCGACGTGCGAGGATGCGAGGTAGGAAGTACGGGAGTATGCGGGAAACAGCACGCCCAAAAGCTTCGTTTGCAAAATCGGGTACCCGCCTTCGCGGGAACCCACGTTCCTACCGCAGAAGCAAAGGCCTATTCCTTCGCCTTTGCCGGACGACGCCCGCGCGGTGCTGCGCTGCGCGCCGCCGGCTTGCGTGCCGGCCGCGCCGACTTCTTGCGCGGCGCCGTGCCTTCGGCAACGTTGCCATCGACATCGTCGCTGGTATCGTCGTCGAAATCGTCGTCATGGCTGGCGCTGGCAGGCACCGGCGCGGGCGCCGGCTCCGCTTCGGCTGGCGGCGCTACAGTCTCCTCGACGGCAGCGGCGGCCGCAGCCTTGCGTGCCGCCGGCTTGCGCGGCGCGCGGCGGCGTTCCTTGGCAGATGCCGCCTCGGGCTCGACAGCTTCCGCAACCGCTTCCTCAGCAGCTTCCTGCGCCGCACGCGCATCATGTGCGGCGCGCTCTGCCACTTCCGGCGCCGCCACAGGCACATCCACCTCCTGCGCCACCGGCGCTACCTCACCACGGTAGCTCTTGCGGCCACCGCGCCCACGACCGCGCGGCTCCGGCCTGGTGTCCACAGGCTCCGCAAGCTCGGCTTCTTGCACGGCCGGCTCCGGTGCGACAGCCTCTGGCGCGGCCTGTTCGGCCGCTTCGCCACGCCCTGCTCCCTTGTTGCGGCCACCGCGGCTGCGGCGGCGCGGTTCGCCCCGGCCCTCGACGGCGGCATCGCCCTCGTCCGCCTGTGCGCCCGCTTCGTCGTCGCCGCTGTCGCCAACCACCACCAGCTCCGGCGCCGGCATCGCCAACGGGGCGTTGGCGCTGCGGAAGACATAGGTGCCGGATTTCTCGTCGCGGCCGAATTCGAACAGGCCGCGCGTCTGCGCTTCTTCGAGCAGGTTGCCGAAGGTGCGGAAGCCGTAATAGGTCTCGGAGAAGTCAGGACGGCGGCGCTTAAGGGTGTCCTTCAGCAGCGAAGCCCAGATCTTGCCGGTGTCGCCGCGTTCGGAAGTGAGGGCGTCGAAGGTCTCGACCACCATTTCGAGTGCCTGCACCTTGCGCGCCTCGAGTTCCTCCTTGCGCTTGTCGTCGGTCGGACGGCGGTTGTTCTGCGGGGCGGCCTTGCGCTCGTCGCGCTTGGCGGCGGCGCGGCGCACTTCGCGCACCAGGTCGTCGTAGAAGATGAATTCGTCGCAGTTCGCCACCAGCAGGTCGGAAGTGGACTGCTTGACGCCCACGCCGATCACCCGCTTGGCGTTTTCGCGCAATTTCGAGACCAGCGGCGAGAAGTCGGAATCGCCCGAGATGATGACGAAGGTGTCGACGTGCGACTTGGTGTAGCACAGGTCGAGTGCATCGACCACCAGGCGGATGTCGGCCGAGTTCTTGCCGGACTGGCGCACGTGCGGGATTTCGATCATCTCGAAATTCGCCTCGTGCATCGGGGCCTTGAATGCCTTGTAGCGATCCCAGTCGCAATAGGCCTTCTTGACGACGATGCTGCCCTTGAGCAGGAGGCGCTCGAGCACCGGGCGGATGTCGAATTTTTCGTAATTGGCGTCGCGCACGCCGAGTGCGACGTTTTCGAAGTCGCAGAACACCGCCATGCTGATGTTGTCGGAAGAAGCCATGAGTTGTTTTTTTCTGGTAATGAGTGAACGAGCTGACGCTGAATTATACGCAACACGCTTCCCCATGGCGTCTTGCTCGCATGCGGGGCCGGGGTGCGGGCAAAACTGCCCGCACGTTTGCCCGTTGCATATATGCTATTTACGGCAGGAACTCCCCTATTTTGCCCGATCACCATCAGCTCGCCTCTTTCACTCTCGCTAAACCGTCACGTCCCAACCGAACCATGCTCTCCCCCTCCGTCTGCGAGTCGGCGTTCAACAGTTCGCCCATCGGCGAATACCTGTTGTCCCCAACGCCCGCAGCCATCATCCTCGCCGTCAACGATGCATTCCTGAGCGCTTCCCGGCGCCGGCGCGAGGAGCTGCCGGGAGTCAGCCTGTTCACGGCCTTCCCGTCGAATCCGGACGACCCGGCCAGCAGCACGAACCAAGCGAAGCTGCGCGCCTCGCCGGCCCGGGTGCGGGAAACCGGCCGGCCCGACACCCTGCCTGTGCAGCGCTACCCGATTCCCCTGCTGGAACTGTCCGGCCACGAGGTCCAGGTCGAACATGGGGCCTTGGGGGGGCATTGGAACGGGCGCGCAGCATGGCGCCGCTGGCCTGCCTGCTGGCCGGCCTGGGCCAGGCTCGCCAGGCAGCCTTACAGGCGCGCCAGCGTCTCGTCGTCCGGCTCGCCGTCGAAATACTTGTCGATGCAGGCCTGGAACACCGCCTCGTCCGGCGCCACGTCGGCGAACAGGGTCATCGACGACCGGAATTTCATCGTATCGGGATGGCCGAATATCTCTTCGGCGCTGCGGCCGTCGAGCGCGGCCACGATCGATGCGCATTCGCGCAGGCGCGGACCCAGCACCGGATGCGCGAGATAGGCGGCGGCCTCGTCGCCATTGCGCAATGCATAGCGGCGCGCCATCTCGCTGTGCCCGAGCCCGGCAATCTGGGGAAAGATGAACCACATCCAGTGCGTGCGCTTGTGCCCGGCGCGCAGCTCGGCGACCGCCGTGCCGTACACCGGCGCCTGCGCCTGGACGAAGCGCTCCAGGTCGAATTCGGTTTCCATGATGTGCTCCTCCCTGTCCGACAAATGCTACAACGTTCCCCGGATTTGCTAAAGTGCGGCACGATGAACAGCGAACACCTCACCCTCCTGCTGGAACGCGACATGCCCTTTGGGAAGTACCAGGGGCGCAAGATCGCCGACCTTCCCGGCCACTACCTCGGCTGGTTCGCCCGCGAAGGCTTCCCGCGCGGCGAACTGGGCCAGCTGCTGGCCCTGATGTACGAACTCGACCACAACGACCTGCGCGGCCTGCTCGACCCGCTGCGGCGCGCGCGCTGAGCGGGTGCGGCCGGGGCCGGCGCACGGCTGGGGCGGATTTCCGGTAAACTACACGGTTACAGCAACACGCTCCAACCACGAGAAACGCCATGCCTGCCATGCCCACCCTGCCCGCCAGCGACCAGCTGCTCGATTACGTCACCTCGTGCGCCCTGCCGACCCCGTGGGCGCAATTCACCCTGCACGCCTTCGTCGAGCATGCCACGGGCAAGGAGCACCTGGCGATGGTGCTGGGCGACATTGGCGACGGCGAACCGGTGCTGGCGCGCGTGCATTCCGAATGCCTGACCGGCGACGTGCTGTTCTCGCAGCGCTGCGACTGCGGCGCCCAGCTCGAAGGCGCGTTGCAACGCATCGCCGAGGAAGGCCGCGGCGTGCTGCTCTACCTGCGCCAGGAAGGCCGCGGCATCGGCCTGCTCAACAAGATCCGTGCCTACCGCCTGCAGGAAGCCGGCGCCGACACGGTCGAGGCCAACCTGCAGCTGGGCTTTCATGCCGACGCCCGCAATTACGAATTGTGCCAGCCGATGCTGGCGCATTTCGGCGTGCGCTCGCTGCGCCTGATGACCAACAACCCGCGCAAGATCGCCGCCCTCACCCGCCTCGGCATCGAGGTGGCCGACCGCGTGCCGCTGCTGGTCAACCGCAACGTCTTCAACAACAGCTACCTGGACACCAAGCAGGCCAAGCTCGGTCACATGATGACCCCGGACGCCGTCGCGGAGCCCGGCACGACCTGACGCTAACGCGCGCACGCACTGCCTGTCCGGTGGCAAGATAGGGCTTCATCTTGCTAAAAAGAGAATGCATGAAACGGAAAGCCGTTGCCTTGCTCTTGACTTGCCTGGCGGCCGTCGCGGCGCAGGCCCAGCGGCCAGTCCGGCCCGCAGCGGGCGCGGCGCCGCTTGCCACGCGCCCTGCCGGCCCGGCTGCCCTCCCCGCCGCCACGCCGTCTGCCGCGCCGCCCCACCTGCCGCCTTCCGCGCCGCCCGGCGTCACCCCGTCCGCTCCCGCGCCCGGCGAAGTCGATGCCCAGGAGGCCCTGCCCCTGCCCTCGTCGGCCGCCCAGGATTTGTATGCTTCGGCGCGCGGCGACCTGCTGCAGATCCGCATGCTGCTCAAGAACGGGCGCACCCAGTCCACCGTCGGCTCGGGCTTTTTGGTCGGCACCGGCAACCTGGTGGTGACCAACTACCACGTCGTGTCGCAACTGGCGCTCGACCCGGACGTCTACACTGCCGAATTCGTGGACACCGACGGCACCAGCGGCCCGGTGGAGCTGATGGCGGTGGACGTGCTGCACGACCTGGCCGTGGTGCGGGTCGACCGCAAGGGCCGCGGCTTCTTCAAATTGCCGGAACGTCCCCTGCGCCTGAACCAGGGCCAGCGCCTGTACTCGCTCGGCAATCCGCTCGACCTCGGTTTTGCGATCTCGGAAGGCGCGTATAACGGCGTGGTGACGCGCAGCTTCTACGACCAGCTGATCTTCAGCGGCACCATCAATTCCGGGATGAGCGGCGGTCCCAGCGTGACCGGCAACGGCCTGGTGGCCGGCGTCAACGTGTCCAAGCGGCGCGACGGCGAATCGGTCAGCTTCCTGGTGCCGGTGAAGTATGCGCAGGAGCTGCTGCGCAAGGCCGAAGCGCAGCTGCGGCCCCCGAAGGACTTCAACCCCGTGATCGCCGGCCAGTTGCTGACCCACCAGCGCGCCATGGTCGACCGCCTGCTGGAGGAGCCGCTGGCCATCAAGAGCATGGGGCCGTATCTGGTGCCGGTGCGCGAGTCGGGCCAGCTGCGCTGCTGGGGGCGCTCGAACGTGAAGGCGGCCACCGCCTATACCTCGGACGCGATGAGCTGCGCGATGGAAGCGGCGGTCTATGTGTCGGCGGCCCAGCAGACCGGGCACGTGTCGATGACCCACCAGTACATCCGCTCCGACAACCTGCACCCGCTGCCCTTCGCGGCCCTGTCCAGCCGCCTGTTCCGCACCGACCAGCCGCGCGGCGCCGGTGACGCGCGCCTGACCAAGCCGCATTGCACCGAGCAGTTCGTGCACACCCGCACCCTGCCGCTGCGCGCGGTGACCTGCGTGCGCGCCTACCGCAAGTTCGAAGGCCTGTACAACTTCACCCTGCTCACGGCCAGCACCGACGCGGCCGAATCGAGCCTGCAAAGCCGGCTCGATATCTCCGGGGTCTCCTACGACAACGGCATGCGCGTCACGCGCGCCTTCCTCGGCGCCTTCGGGCGCAACCTGCGCCGATGACGGAGCACACGCCCGACGCTCAAGGCGGCCCGTGGACCATCGAGATGCTGGCCCGCAGCGGCGAGGTGATGCACCGGCACCGGGCCACCCGCCTGCCGATCCGGGTCGGGCGCGCCTACGACAACGATTTCATCGTCGACGACGATTATGCCGCGGCCCACCACGTGGAGATCGATGCCGGCAAGGACGGCGCCCTGGTGCTGCGCGACCTCGGCAGCCGCAACGGCGTGGTGCATGCCGGGCGCCGGGTGCAGCAGGTGGTCATGCAAGGCGACACCGTGGTGCGCATGGGCCATACCTCGCTGCGGGTGCGCCCGGCCGGTTTCCCGGTGCCGCCCGAGATGGTCGACCGTACCATGCACGGCTGGGAAGGCCTGCTGCCGGGCGCCGCCGGCGTGCTGCTGACGGCAACGGTGGCGCTGCTGGTGGCCTGGCTGCTGGACGCCCAGCCCTTCGAGCTGCTGTACTACGTGCTGGCGCCGGCCTGGGGCATCGGCGCGGCGCTGCTGTGGAGCAGCCTGTGGGCTTTCCTGAACCGCCTGTTCGGGCGTCATGCGCGCCTCGGGCGCCACCTGTTCATCTTCGGCTGCGGGGTGGCGGCCCTGGTCGGCGTGCGCTTGCTGGGCAGCGTGGTGGCCTATGCCGGCTCGTTCGAATGGCTCACGCGCTACGGCTCGCATGCAGCGGTGGCGACCGTCGCAGGCATCATCTATTTCCACCTCGCGACCATCCACCCCCCGCTGCGGCGCCGCCTGCGCGCGCTGTGCGCGGCCGTGGCCCTCCTCGGCTCGGGCCTGGTGCTGATCGGCAACGAGCAGCGCCATGGGCGTACCGCCGACGAGCTGTACATGTCGGTGCTGCTGCCGCCGCAGCTCCGGGCCAGCCCGGATGCCACGGTGGCCGACTACATGGGATCGGTCGCGGCGATGCGCGCGGACATCGATGCGGAGCGCGCCGGCCAGGCCGCCAAGGGCGGCAACTGACAAGACCGCGCGCCGAAGGGCGTCCATGCGCGCTGCTTTGACAAGCACCGGCGGATGGCCGATCATCGCTCATCCTTCCAGCCCCCTGTGCCGATGAACACCAACCGAAGCAAGCGTGCCGCCGCCATGGCCTGGGTCCTGTTCTGGACCCTGATGGTGCTGGTCGCGGTCGAAGACTACCGGCGCGACGGCGGCAGCGCTTACTGGCAGCCGGTGCTCTGGGAGCTGTCCTCGGCGCTGGTCGCGACGCTCCTGCTGCTGGTCCAGCGCCGCGCAAACGCGCGTTACGACGGCCTGATTGCCACCCCGGCGCGCTGGTTCGCGCGCCAGGCGCTGCTGCTGCCCTTGTACTGGATCAGCTTCGTGCCGTTGGTCTTCGGCATCCGCCATGCGGTATATGCGCTGGCCGGCGCGCAGTACGCGCACGAGCCCTGGCCCCGGGTGTTTGTGTATGAATCGCTGAAGATCACCGTCTTCATCGGGCTGTTCACCGTGATCGGCTTCGGCCTGCTGTCCTACCGCGAGCTGCTCGGTGCGCGCCTGCGCGCAGAGCAGGCCAATGCGCTGCTGCGCGAGGCGCAACTGCAGTCGCTGGCGCGCCAGATGCAGCCGCACTTCCTGTTCAACGCCCTCAATACGGTATCCTCGCTGATGCACGTAGATGTCGCCCGTGCCGACGCCATGCTGGTGCGCCTTGCCGACATGCTGCGCGCCACGCTGGCGCTGGGCGAACGGGCGCAGGCCACCCTCGCCGAGGAGCTGCGCCTGGCGCAAGGCTATGCGGGCGTGATGGAAGAGCGTTTCGCCGGCCGCGTGCGCATCGACTGGCAGATCGCCGACGAGGTGCTGGACGTGCAGCTGCCGGCCGTCAGCCTGCAGCCACTGCTGGAAAACGTCTTCAAGCACACGGTCGAACGGCGCCGCGAGCCGACCCATATCACGGTCAGCGCCGGGCGCGAAGGCGGCAGCCTGGTGCTGCGGGTCGACGACGATGCCGGCCTGATTGCGGAGAGCGAGCCGGGGATCGGCCTGGCCAATCTGCGCACGCGCCTGGCCTTTCTTCACGGCGACGCGGCCGGCATCGCACTGACCCAGCTCGCACCGGCCGGCGTGCGTGCCGAGTTGAGGGTCCCATGCGCATCCTGATCGTCGACGACGAAGCTCCCGCGCGGGCGCGCCTGCGCAGGATGCTGGCGCTGGAACCTGACATCGAGGCCATCGGCGAGGCCGACGATGGGCACGAGGCGATGGCGATGCTGGCCGCATTCCGGCCCGACGCCCTGCTGCTCGACATCGAGATGCCGGGGCTGTCGGGCATCGACCTGGCCGCTTCGCTTCCAAGCCCGGCGCCGCAGGTCGTGTTCGTGACGGCCTACGATGGCTATGCGCTGCGCGCATTCGATGCCGGCGCGATCGACTACCTGCTCAAGCCCTTCGACCAGCTGCGCTTGCGGCGCGCGCTGGAGCGCCTGCGCGAGCGCCATGCGGCCGGCCGGCCCCAGCCCACCGGCCTGTCGCCCCTGAATTTGCTGGTGGCCGAGCGTGGCGCCACCCGGGTCGTGCCGGTAGCCGAGATCGAGTGGCTCGAAACGGCCGACAACTACGTGGTCCTGCATACCGCAGGCGCGCAGCCGCTGCTGCGCCAGACCCTGACCGGCCTGCTCGAGCGCATCGGCCCCGGCTTCGTGCGCTGCCACCGGCGCGCGGCGGTGCGCATCGCCTGCATCGCGCACATCCATCCGCTGGAAAAAGGCGACTGCGAGCTGGTGCTCAAAAGCAGCGCGCGGGTCCCGTGCAGCCGCCAGTTCCGCCAGGCGGTGCTGAATGCCCTCTCGCACTCCGGCCTGCCCCACGGGGCGCCCGCTTCGCCACAAAACGGTCGCGCGCCCGGGTAAAGCGCGGCAAGCTGGTCACACTTCTTTTTTCGAGAGCGCACCATGACCAGCCAACACCAGAGCGCCGCCCGCCTGTATTTCCTCGACTGGGTGCGGATCCTCGCCTTTTTCGTCCTGATCCTGTACCACGTGGGCATGTATTACGTGAGCTGGGACTGGCATGTGAAAAGCCCCTTCGCCGGCACCGGGCCGGAACCCTTCATGCAGCTGTCCTCGCCCTGGCGCCTTGGCCTGCTGTTCTTCATCGCGGGGGCCGGCGCCAGCTTGATGCTGGCACGCCAGGCCACGGTCGCCTTCCTGCGCCGGCGCAGCAGCCGCCTGCTCATCCCACTGCTGTTCGGGATGCTCGTGATCGTGCCGCCGCAAGCCTATCTCGAGGTAGTCGAAAAGCTGGGCTTCAGCGATGGCTATGGCGCCTTCATGCGCCTCTACCTGATCGGCTACGATGGCTTCTGCCGCGAAGACTGCCTGGTCATGCCTACCTGGAACCACCTGTGGTTCGTGGCCTACCTGTGGATCTATACGGTGCTGCTGGCCGGGTGCGTGGCGCTGCCAGGCAAGCGTTTTGATTGGCTGGCCGCCCGCGCCGGCAGCCTGCTGCAGGGCTGGCGCATTATCGCGCTGCCGGCCGCCGTGCTGGCGCTGGCGCGGGTGCTGCTGGTCGAGCGTTTCCCGACCACCCATGCGGTGGTGGGCGACTGGTACAACCATGCGATGTGTCTTATCCCCTTCCTGCTCGGCGCCCTGGTGGCGCGGGTGCCGGGGTTCTGGGCCAGGCTCGAAGCGGTGCGCTGGCATGCACTCGCAATCGCCGCGGCCGGATGGGCCTTGCTGCGGGTCTGGGATGCCACGCCAGATGGCGTGCTGGCGCCGCAGACCATTGGGGTCCTGCGCCCGTTGATGTACGCGCTGTATGCGCTGCTGGCCTGGAGCGCGATCGTAGCTGCCTGCGGGTTTGCGCGGCGTCACCTGGACCGTGATGGACCGGCCAGGTGCTACCTGAACGAAGCCGTGTTCCCGGTCTATATCCTGCACCAGACCCTGATCGTGACCATGGCGCATGCGCTGCAGCCGATGCGCATGGCGCCGGGTGTCGAAGCAATGGTGCTGGTGGTGCTCACCCTGGCGCTGAGCTTCGGGCTGTTCGAGATCGTGCGCCGGATCGGGGTGCTGCGGCCCTTGTTCGGCCTGGCGTCCCGCCAGGAGGGACAAACCGGGGGGCGGTTGGCGGCACGGCCGCTGGCGGCCGTGCCGGGTGAAGTGGCTGCGGGCTGAATCGGGCCCGCAGGATGACATCGACAACACTGCCCTGGTCGGCCCGCGCCGATCAATGTGTGGCGTTGACCGATGGATGGCTGCCCTGGCCCTGCTGGGCGCCCTGCCCGGCAGCGGGACGGCTGCACGTTTCCGCGCCGTCGCTGCGCAGCGAGGTGTCGGCGGCGCCGCTCGGATGGGCGAACGGATCGCTTGCGGAACGCAATGCCTCCTGCCGGGTGCGGATGCTGCGCTCGGTCTCCTCGGCGGTGGTGCGCGCGACTTCATCGACCAGGGCGCGCGCGGTGCGGCCCGTGTTCTGCACGTGCTGCTCGGTCACGCGGGCCAGTTCGGCCTGGGTATCGGCGGCAAGGCGCGCGATGTGCTGCCGGTAGGCGCGCAGCTTCTCGCTGGTGGGCTGGGCACGGATCGAGGCGGTGCTGAAGATCTCGGTCTGGCGCTCGGCGCTGAGCATCTGCCTGCCCGCGAGCGTGCCTTCTTCGACCAGGGTCTTCACCAGCTGGATGTTCAGCTCGCACATCTGCTGGAAGGCGTGGAACACCGATTTCGACATGTCGTTCAGGAAGGCGGTCTGGGCGTCCATGTGCTTGCGCACGGCCGGGGTCACGGATTGCGAAAAGGGATACATGCATAGACCTCACTTGTCTGGTATGGATGGGAACGGCAAGCCGCGGCCGTCCGGCTGAGCTGGTGGCTGCGGCACGAAGGTATGAGCCTAAAGGGGCAGCCAGGGGCGCGTTTGATCCGCGTCAAACGTGCGCGGCTCCCGCCACCGCGCCAGGTCACGGAGACCGGCAGTGCCGCCCCGCAATCCTTGCACTACGAGGCCGCTGCATCGTGGCCGATACTGCCGCAGCTGTCACAGGTCCTGGCTGCACGCATGCCATGACGGCGGTCGACACGCAGTGCCGTCATCTCGGCCGTTACAGTTGAAGATGCGGAAGACGCGCGGCAGGCGCAGGATGCGGATATCGAGCAAGGCCTGGCTGCCGGGCACCAGCAGCGACACATGGGTCGGCAGCACCGACAGCAGGCCGACGATTCCGAAGAAACTGGTGGCGTCGTGCAGCGGCTGGCGCACGCAGGCTAGGCGCGCCAGGTATTCGATCGTGAACAGCAGCGTGAAGGCCCATTCGAGCACGCGCATCAGGCCGGCATGCCGTTTGCCGATGGCGGGCACGCTCTCGAGCACGACCACCAGGATGCTGAGCACAATGGCGCCCACCAGCAGGATGTCGAAGCGGCGCGCGGTGCGGGCGCGGCTTTCATTCGCAGGGAGAACCCTTGAGCTCGACCGTGTTGCGTACCGGGACCCGGTGTCTAGCGGGCATGGCGCTCGACCCAGGCGGCGAAGGCGTCGATGAAGGACTGGAAGAAGACGCGCGTGCCGTCATCGAGCAGGCGGCTGCCGTCGTACTTGCCGGCCACGCCCCCGACATAGGCCTCCGGCGCCGGCATGCAGGCCATGTTCAGGAAAGGCAGCATCTGGCGCAGGTGGTGGTTGGCGCCGAAGCCGCCCAGGGCGCCCGGCGAGACGCTGACCACCGCGCAGGGCTTGCCCTCCCAGGCCGCCTTGCCATAGGGGCGCGAGCCGACGTCGATCGCATTTTTCAGCGCGCCCGGCACCGACCGGTTGTATTCAGGGGTGCAGAACAGGATGGCGTCGGCCTGGCGGATGCGCTCGCGGAACCGCGTGAATGCGGCGGGCGGATGGTCGGTCTCGTCGTCCTGGTTGTAGAGCGGCAGGTCGCGGATCTCGACGATCTCCATGGCCAGGGCGCCTGGCGCCAGTTCGATCATGGACTGCGCCACCTTGCGCGTGAAGGAATCCTTGCGCAGGCTGCCGACGATGACGGCGATATTCCTTGTGGCCATATGCTTCTCCAGGTCGGTCGTGAAAACCCGATGGTAACCATTTCAGCAAGGACGCGTTGCGCGGCAGTGGATGGGAGCCTAGATGCGGAGACGGCGCCGCTCTTCCAGGAAGCGCTTGAGCCGGGCCGCGCCCATCACGTCCACCGGGTCGCCGTGCCAGGCGTACAGGAAAGGCTCCCCGCCGAGGCGATCGGTCAGCCTGGCCGACAGCAGGAAGCGCGTGCCCGCCGGATAGCGTTCAGGGTCGGTGAGCCGGCGCGAGCACTGTACCCGCAGCGAGGATGAGTAAGCCTGGCCGGGCACCGGCCGGATGCACAGGCGGCCGGTGCGGGGATCCAGCCTCGATTCGACCGCGACCTCGCGGTAGGCCCAGGCTTCCCTCGCCATCGCTCAGCCCTTCGCCGGGGCCAGCGCCGGACGCACGACCGGCTGCTCGCGGATCGGCAGGTTGACCAGGGCGGCAGCGACGGCCAGCAGGATGTCGGCGTACCACATCCAGCTATAGTCGCCGAAGCGCACGAAACTCAGGCCGCCCAGCCAGGCGCCGAAGAAGCCGCCGATCTGGTGCGACAGCAGGGTCATGCCGAACAGTGTGGCCAGGTAGCGCATGCCGAACAGCTTGCCTACCAGCCCGGCGGTGGGCGGCACGGTCGCCAGCCAGGTGAAGCCGAGCGCGCCGGCGAACAGGTAGAAGGTCAGCGCGGTCTTGGGCGCCAGCAGGTAGAGCACGATGATCACGGCGCGGCTGGCGTAGATGATGGCCAACAGCGACTTCATGCGGTAGCGGGTGGCGAGCGCACCGGCCATCAGGCTGCCGGCGATGTTGAACAGGCCGATCAGGGCGAGCGCCGTGGCCGACACGCCGGCCGGCAGGCCACACAGAGCGACCTCGCCGGGCAGGTGTGTTACGAGGAAGGCGATGTGGAAGCCGCAGGTGAAAAAGCCCAGGTGCAGGCACAGGTAGCTGCGGTCGCGCGCCGCCTGGCGCAATTGCTCGGTGAGGGAGATACCCGCCGGCGCCGGCGCCGAAGGCGCGCTGCCGGCGCTTGGTCCGGCGGCCGGCACTGCGGGAACCGAAGCTTTTTTGCCGCGCATGCCGAGCGCCAGCGGAATCGTCAGCAGCGTCGAGGCCGCCATCGTCAGCATGGCCGCCACCCAGCCGGCGCTGACGATGATCGCCTGCATCAGCGGGGCGAACACGAACTGGCCGAAGGAGCCACCCGCATTGATGAAGCCGGAAGCAAAGGCGCGGCGCTCGGCGGGCAAGCGCTGGGCGGTGGCGCCGATCAGGATCGAGAAACTGCCCGCCCCCGCGCCGGCGGCCGACAGCAGGCCCATGGTCAGGATCAGGCCCCACTCCGAGTCGACGAAGGGGGTGGCGGCGGTGCCCGCGGCCAGCATCAGGCCGCCGATGACGATCACCCGCGCCGGCCCGTATTTGTCGGCGATGGCGCCGAACACCGGCTGCGAGGCGCCCCACATGAGCTGGGCCACCGCCATCGCGAAGCTGATGGACGCGATGCCGAGACCGGTCGAGGTATTGATCGGGGACAGGAACAGCCCCGTGGTCAGGCGCGCGCCCATCGTGATCATCAGGATCGCGCTGGCGGCGAGGATCAGCATCCAGGCCGCGCGCGGCGTCATGGCGGCTGGGGCTGCGGGGTCAACCCCGGGTGCGGTAGTCATGTGCGGCTCCTCGACCGGGCGGAATGCCCATCCGGCAGATTATAGTGCATATGCACGCACATGACAGAGAGGCACTAGATACTACCCTATTCCGCCACTCGGATGAGCATTGCCACGGACTCCGCCGCCATGCCCTCTTCGCGCCCGAGGAAGCCGAGCTTCTCGTTGGTCTTGGCCTTGATGTTCACCTGTAGCGGCGACACGCCCAGGTCTTCGGCGATGCGCGAGACCATGTGCGGGATATGCGGGGCCATCTTCGGCGCCTGCGCGATGATGGTCGCGTCGATGTTGCCGATGGTGTAGCCGGTGGCCACCACGCGGTGCCCCACTTCGCGCAGCAGCGTGCGCGAATCGGCGCCGGCGAACATCGGGTCGGTGTCGGGGAAATGCTTGCCGATATCGCCCAGCGCGGCGGCGCCCAGCAGCGAATCGATGATCGCGTGCAGCAGCACGTCGGCATCCGAATGGCCGAGCAGGCCCAGGCGGTGCGGGATGGTCACGCCGCCGACGATGAGCTTGCGCCCTTCGACCAGTGCGTGGCAGTCATAGCCGGTTCCAATGCGGAACGGCGGAGCGGGATTATAGGAAGCTAGTGCCATAGGTTCAGTTTTTCAGTTCGGTTCAGGGTGCGATTCGGATGGCGCCTGCGCTGCATACGCGGCCAAATACATCTCGGCAATCCGGATGTCGGCAGGCAGCGTGACTTTCAGGTTGCGCGGGTGCCCTTCCACCAACTTGGGGGCCAGTCCCAGCGCTTCAACCGCGCTCGCATCGTCGGTAATCATGGATGGGTCCGTGGCCGCGTCCAGGGCGCGGCACAGCAGGTGGTAGCGGAACATCTGCGGCGTCTGGGCCAGCCAGAGCCCGTCGCGCGACACGGTCGCCACCTCATCGGCGACGCTGCGCTTGACCGTGTCGACCACCGGCAGGGCCAGCAGGCCGCCGGCGGGATGCTCACCTGTTTCGACGATCAGGCGCTCGATGAGTTCCGCGTCCAGCCCTGGCCGGGCCGCATCGTGCACCAGCACCCAGTCGTCCTCGTGCAGGATGCCGTGCAGGGCCAGCAGGCCGTTGCGCACCGAGTCCATGCGGCTGGCGCCGCCGTGGCGCAGCACGGTCACGCCCGCTCCCGGCACGATGGAATCGATGACGGGGTCGTCGGCACTCACCACCACATAGGTGTGGGCGATGAGCGGGCTCGACACGAAGGCGTCGAGGGTATGCCGCAGCATCGGCTTGCCGCCGAGCTGCAGGTATTGCTTGGGGCTGCTCGCCCCCATGCGCGCGCCAACCCCGGCTGCCGGGATCAGGGCGATATAACGCGCTGGTGGCTTGGAAACGGATGGGTTCGTCATGATGGCCTGCGTGTTCGGGTGGGTCGGAGCAAAGACTGTACCTCACCTCCGCAAACCTTGCCCAGCCGGGCATACTCTTGCGGAGAGTCGATGGCGGCCTGCATGGCCTCGACCCTGGACATTTCGCTTTTGATATAGGGCATCCAGCCACGGTCGATCTCGCGCTGCAGCAGGTTTTGCGCCTGGCCGGTGCGCGCATACAGGGGCTTGTCCTGGAAGCGCCGCTGAAGCGCCCGGCGCACCCGCGCTTCGGCCTGTGGCAGGAAACCCAGGTAGGTGTTCAGGTGGCGCATCTCGTGGGCCAGCACTTCCTGGTAGGCGCAGGAGCTCGGCACGAATTCGCGGCTGACGTAGACCACGATCGGTGGGTAGTAGAGCTTGACCTCGATGTGCGGCGCGATGCATTCGTAGCCGCTGGCCGGGTCGACCAGCAGGCGCCCGCCGACGTTGATGCTCACGTGCGATTCCGTGCGTGTCAGGCCCAGCACATATTGCCCGGGCCGGGCGCTACCTTTCATGACGGTCAGGGAGCGGTAACCGACCGTATTATCGATGCGAAAACCGTTCCGTGTGCCGGTCAGGACCGACAGGCTTTCGCCGATCGTGTCTTCGCAGCGCGCCTGGAACTCGGTGCGCGCTGCTGCCTGCGCCGGCATGGCGGCTAGCGCGCAGCACAGCAGCACGAACGCGAGCAGGCGTTTCATTTCGTCAGGCGGGGTTCCACACGCCAGAGAGGATCTTCTCGAGCCAGAAGGTCCCGATGATGGTCTTCACGTCGGTGATCTCGCCGCGCTGGACCATGCCGAGCAGCTCGGGCACGGTGGCGGTGAAGGTCTCGAGGAATTCCCCGTCGTCGAGCTTCTGCTGGCCTTCCGTCAGGTCTTCGGCGAGGAACAGCTCGAGGTGTTCGTCCGAATAGGCGATGGCATTGTGGATGGTGCAGACGAAGCGCCACTTGGCGGCGGTGTAGCCGGTTTCCTCTTCGAGTTCGCGCTTGGCGCAATCGAGGTGGTCTTCGCCCGGGTCGATTTTACCGGCCGGGAATTCGATGAAGACTTGCCCATTTGGATAGCGGAACTGGCGCTCCAGCAGCACGCGGCCATCGGGCAGCAGCGGCAGGATCACGACCGCGCCGGGGTGGCGAATCAGCTCGCGGTGGGAAATCGAGCCGTCCGGCAGGCGCACCTGGTCGCGTTCCACCTTGAGGAAGGGGCCGTTGTAGACGATGCCGCCGTCGATGCGGGTTTCTTTCAATTCCACGGTCATGCGGACTCCGTTTTACGGTGGGTGGGCGGCTTCGCCGGCCACCCTACGAACGGCGCTTGCGCAGGTACTGCCAGACAAACCCGGGAAACGCCAGCACCAGGAACAGGCACCCGGTAATCGCATAGAACTCCCAGCCCTGCGCGAACACGCCGCCGATCCGGGATTCCAGCATGCGCGCCAGAAAGCCGACGACAAAGTATAAGACAATTAATTCGAGCAGGCGCAGCGGGAGCGACTTCGTACGCAAGGAAGGAGACACTGCGCCGTCAGCGGCGGCGCCGGCCTTGAGGGGAACAAGGCCGAACACGCGCTCGGTGAGGAAAGGCAGGTTGGCGGCCGCGAGGGAGAGCGCGACCACCAGCCAGACAGCCAGGGAAGAATCCACCGGCGACCTGCTTACTTAAGGAGGGTAGCCTGCATGGCGCTGTAGCACACCGCCAGCAGCCAGCCCGGGATGATACCCAGCACCACCACGGCCAGGCCGTTGAGCGACATCACCACGCGCATGTCGTTCGGGGTGTGGATGGCTGCCGTATCCGCTGCGTCGTCGAACCAGATGGTCTTGACGATGCGCAGGTAGTAATAGGCGCCCACCAGCGAGAACATCACGGCGACGATCGCCAGCCACACCATGCCGGCGTTGGCCACTGCCTGCAGCACGGCCCACTTGGCCATGAAGCCGACCATCGGCGGCACGCCTGCCAGCGAGAACATCAGGATGGTCATGACGATCGCGAACCATGGGCTGCGCTTGCCAAGGCCCTTGAAGTCGGCAATGTGCTCGGCTTCGTGGCCGGCGCGCGCCAGCATCATGATCAGGCCGAAGCTGCCGACCGTGGTCAGCACATAGGTGATCATGTAGTACATGGCGGCGCTGTACGACGACGCGGCGTCGGTGTTGTCGCCGTCGACCACGCCGGTGAGCAGGGCCAGCAGGACGAAGCCCATTTGCGCGATGGTCGAATAGGCCAGCATGCGCTTGATGTTGGTCTGGGCGATCGCGGTGATGTTGCCGATCGCCAGCGACAGCACGGCCAGCACCATCAGCATCTGCTGCCAATCAAAAGCGAAGCCAGGCAGCGCCTCGACCAGGATGCGGAAGGTCATGGCGAGCGTGGCCAGCTTCGGCGCACCGCCCAGCAGCAGCGTCACGGCGGTCGGCGCGCCCTGGTAGACGTCCGGCACCCACATGTGGAAAGGCACGGCGCCGAGCTTGAAGGCCAGGCCGGCGACGACGAACACCAGGCCGAAGACCAGGATGGTGTTGTTGCGCACGGCCTTGTCGGCGGTCAGCTGGCCGATGGTGGTGATGTCGAGCGAACCGGTGGCGCCGTAGATCATCGAGATGCCATACAGCAGGAAGCCCGAGGCCAGTGCGCCCAGGATGAAGTATTTCATCGCGGCTTCGGTCGAGACGGCGTGGTCGCGGCGCAGGGCTACCAGCGCATACAGCGACAGCGACATCAGTTCCAGGCCCAGGTAGAGCGACAGCATGCTGTTACCCGAGATCATGATCATCTGGCCCAGCATCGAGAACAGCGCGAGCACGTAGAACTCGCCGCCCAGGTTACCCGACATCATGGCCCGGTCGCCGGAGTACTGGCGCGAATACACCAGGGTCATGGCGGTGGCCAGGTAGGTGAACAGCTTGAGCAGGTTGCCCATCGGGTCCGACACGTACATGCCGCTGAAGGTGTACACCGTCGCGCCCGAATTGAAATCGGCCAGCGAGAACACGGCGCAGCCGGCAATGGTGAGCAAGGTCAGCGCGTAGGTCAGGTTGCGCTTGCCCTCTTTCAGGAACATGTCGATCAGCAGGATCGCGGAAGCCGCGACCAGCAGGAAGATTTCGGCATAGACCGGCACCAGGTTGGTGTCGGTCGCCGCTAGCAGGGTGGAGTTCATTTCGTTCATGGCAGTTTATTGAGGCACTTTGCTGACTGCGACGTGTTGCAAGAGGTCCGAGACCGACACCTGCAGCGTTTCGGCGATCGGCGCCGGATACAGGCCCATCCACAGGGTGGCGATCGCCAGCACGCCAAGGATGGCGAACTCGCGGCCATTCAGGTCGGTCAGTTCGGCGACGTGCTTGTTGCCGATCGGGCCGAACACGACGCGCTTGACCATCCACAGCGAGTAGGCGGCGCCCAGGATCAGCGCGGTGCCCGCCAGCAGGCCGGTCCAGAAGTTGAACTGGGTGGCGCCCAGGATGACCATGAATTCGCCGATGAAGCCCGAGGTGGCAGGCAGGCCGGCGTTGGCCATCGAGAACAGCACGGCGAAGGCCGCGAACTTCGGCATCGTATTCACGACCCCGCCGTAATCGGCGATTTCACGCGAGTGAACGCGGTCGTACAGCACGCCGATGCACAGGAACATCGCGCCCGACACGAAGCCGTGCGAGATCGACTGCATCAGGCCGCCCTGCACGCCCATGTCGTTGAAGATGAAGAAGCCGAGCGTGACGAAACCCATGTGGGCGATCGACGAGTAAGCGACCAGTTTCTTCATGTCCTTCTGGACCAGGGCCACCAGGCCGATGTAGATCACGGCGATCAGGGACAGCACGATGACGACGGGTGCCAGGTAATGCGAGGCGTCCGGGGTGATCGGCAGCGAGAAACGCAGGAAGCCGTAGGCGCCCAGTTTCAGCATGATCGCGGCCAGCACCACGGAACCGCCGGTCGGCGCTTCCACGTGGGCGTCCGGCAGCCAGGTGTGCACCGGCCACATCGGCACCTTCACGGCGAAGGCCATGAAGAAGGCGATGAAGATCAGGATCTGCTCGTTCATCGTGAGCGGCAGCTTGTGCCATTCGAGGATGTCGAAGGAACCCGAGGCGTTGTACAGGTAGACGATCGCGACCAGGGTCAGCAGCGAGCCAAAGAACGTGTACAGGAAGAACTTGAATGCCGCGTAGACCCGGTTCGGGCCGCCGAAGACGCCGATGATGATGTACATCGGGATCAGGGTGGCTTCGAAGAAGAAGTAGAACAGCAGGCCGTCCATCGAGGCGAACACGCCGATCATCAGGCCCGACAGGATCAGGAAGGAACCCATGTACTGGCCGACGCGGTCTTCGATCACCTGCCATGCGGCCAGCACCACGATGATGGTGATGAAGGCGGTCAGCGGGATGAACCACAGCGACAGGCCGTCGACGCCGAGTTTGTAGAACACGTTGAAGCGCTCGATCCAGCTTGCCACTTCATAGAACTGCATGCCGTGGGCGGCGTTGTCGAAGTTCGCGATCAAGGGCAGCGTCGGCAGGAAGCTGATGACGGCGCCGACCAGGGCCAGCATGCGGGTCAGCCCCTTGTTGCCTTCGCGGCCGACGGCCAGGATACCCAGGCCGAAGATGATCGGAAGCCAGATCGCCAGGCTCAGGTAAGGAGGAAATGTAGAAATTGACTGCATCATTTTTCGCTTTTCTTATCTTGGCCTGATTAACCGCGCCAGAACGGGAAGAAGTACAGCAGGGTCGCCAGCACGCCAGCGATCATGAAGAACGCGTAGTGGTAGATGTAACCGGTCTGGAGGTTGCGCACGACGGTCGAGAACCAGCCGACCAGGCGTGCAGAACCGTTGACCAGCAGGCCGTCGATCAGGCCGCGGTCGCCCACCTTCCAGAGGCCGCCGCCAACGGCGCGAGCGCCGCCTGCAAACACTGCCTGATTGAACTTGTCCATGTAGTACTTGTTGTCCAGCAGGGTGTGCAGGAACTTGAACTTGGCATAGAACCAGGCCGGGACGCGCGGGTTGACCATGTAGCAGTAGTAAGCCAGGGCCACGCCAGCCAGGGCCAGCCAGAACGGTGCGGTTTGCAGGCCATGGATCGCCATTGCGGCGGCGCCGTGGAATCCTTCGCGCAGGGTTGCCATCGCGGTGTGGTTCTCGCCGACGAAGATCACGCCCTTGAAGAAGTCGCCGTGCAGCATCGGGCCGATCGCCAGGTAGCCGATGATCACCGACGGGATCGCCAGCAGGATCAGCGGCAGGGTCACGACCAGCGGCGACTCGTGCGGCTTGTCGCCCGGCTGCAGGCCATGGTGATGGTGGTCGTCATGCGCATCATGTTCGTCTTCTTCATGGTGCGCGTCCGAATCGTGGCCTTCGCTGTGCTTGACCGGATGGTTCCAGCGCGACTCGCCATGGAAGACCATGAAATACATGCGGAAGGAGTAGAAGGCGGTCACGAACACGCCGGCCAGCACCGCGAAGTTGGCGAAGCCGGCACCCGGGATGTTCGAGGCGTGCACCGCTTCGATGATCGAGTCCTTCGAGTAGAAACCGGCGAAGAACGGGGTACCGATCAGGGCCAGCGAACCGAGCAGCGAGGTGATCCAGGTGATCGGCATGTACTTGCGCAGGCCGCCCATGTTGCGCATGTCCTGGTCGTGGTGCATGCCGATGATGACCGAACCGGCGCCGAGGAACAGCAGCGCCTTGAAGAAGGCGTGGGTCATCAGGTGGAACACGGCCACCGAATAGGCCGAGGCGCCCAGCGCGACGGTCATGTAGCCCAGCTGCGACAGCGTCGAGTAAGCGACCACGCGCTTGATGTCGTTCTGGATGATGCCCAGGAAGCCCATGAACAGCGCGGTGATCGAACCGATCACGATCACGAAGGAGAGCGCGGTATCGGACAGCTCGAACAGCGGCGACATGCGCGCCACCATGAAGATGCCGGCGGTGACCATGGTCGCGGCGTGGATCAGTGCCGAGATCGGGGTCGGGCCTTCCATCGAGTCAGGCAGCCAGACGTGCAGCGGGAACTGCGCCGACTTGCCCATCGCGCCGATGAACAGGCAGATGCAGGCCGCGGTGAGCAGCGGCCAGCCGGTGCCCGGCACGGTCATCGCAGCCAGCTTGCCCGATTGAGCAAACACTTCGTCGTACTGCATGCTGCCGGCGGCAGCCAGCAGCAGGCCGATGCCCAGGATGAAGCCGAAGTCGCCCACCCGGTTCACCAAAAACGCCTTCATGTTCGCGAAGATCGCGGTCGGACGGGTGTACCAGAAACCGATCAGCAGATACGAGACCAGGCCCACCGCTTCCCAGCCGAAGAACAGCTGCAGGAAGTTGTTGGACATGACCAGCATCAGCATCGCGAAGGTGAACAGCGAGATGTACGAGAAGAAGCGGTTATAGCCTTCGTCCTCGGCCATGTAGCCGATCGTGTAGATGTGGACCATCAGCGACACCGAGGTCACCACGCACATCATCATTGCCGACAGCGTGTCGATCTGGAAGCCGACCGCCAGCTTGAGACCGGCGACGTTCATCCAGGTGTAGATGTCCTGGTTGAAGACCGGCGCGCCGTCGAGCACGGCCATCAGGGTCTGGACCGAGATGATCAGTGCAATCAGGACGCCGAGGATGGTTGCCGTGTGGGAGACCTTGCGGCCGACCACGTTGCCGAAAAATTTCGTACCCAGCAGGCCGGCAATCGCCGAGCCTGCGAGCGGCGCCAGTGGCACCGCGAGTAAGAGTGAGGAATTGAGTTGCCCCGCCATGTTGAACCTTAGTCGTTATTGTTTATCGTGCCGAGACCGGTCAGCCCTTGAGGCTGTCGAGGTCTTCCACATTGATCGTGTCCAGGTTGCGGAACAGGACCACCAGGATCGCCAGGCCAATTGCCGATTCGGCGGCCGCGACGGTCAAAATGAAGAACACGAAGATCTGCCCCGCCGCGTCGCCCAGGTAATGCGAGAACGCGATGAAGTTCAGGTTCACCGCCAGCAGCATCAGTTCGATGGCCATCAGCAGGATGATGATGTTCTTCCGGTTCAGGAAGATGCCCACGATCGAGATCGCGAACAGGATCGCGCCCAGGATCAGGTAGTGTGCGAGCGACAAAGTCATGGGGTCTCCTTCGGTACGGCCGGCACACCGGCGGCGGGTGCTGCGGCAGCGGCGGCCTGGGCTGCTGCCTCGACCGATGCTGCATCGAGGGCACGCTGGTTGACCGCGTCCATCTTCACGATGCGCAGGCGGTCGTTACGCTTGGCACGCACGGCCAGGCCCGGGTCGATTGCTTTGGTGTCCTTGCGCTTGCGCAGGGTCAGGGCGACTGCGGCGATGATCGCCACCAGGAGGATCACGGCGGCGATCTCGAAGCCGTAGATGTACTTGGTGTAAATGAGCAGGCCCAGTTCCTTGGTGCCGCCGATGTTCGCGGCAGCCGCTTCGGCGGACTGCTCGAAGCCGAGGAAACCGCGCCACAGGACGGCGGCCATCTCCAGCACGATCAGGGCGCCGATGGCCGAAGCCACAGGCAAATAGCCCCAGAAGCCTTCGCGCATGCGGTCGACGTTAATGTCGAGCATCATGACGACGAACAGGAACAGCACCATCACGGCGCCGACATAGACCAGCACCAGCACGATGGCCAGGAACTCGGCCTTGAGCAGCATCCAGATGCCGGCCGCGTTGAAGAACGCGAGCACCAGGAACAGCGCGGCATAGACCGGGTTCTTGGTGGTGATGACTTGCAGCGAGGCCAGCACCATGATGGCCGCGAACACGTAGAACAAACCAGTTGTAAATTCCATGACTTGACAGCCTTTTCTTATTAGCGGAACTTCGCGTCCGCCTCACGGGCGGCGGCGATGTCGGCTTCGTAGCGGTCGCCCACGGCCAGCAGCATCTCTTTGGTGTAGTAGAGATCGCCGCGCTTTTCGCCGTGGTATTCCAGCACGTGGGTTTCGACGATGGAGTCGACCGGGCAGGATTCTTCGCAGAAGCCGCAGAAGATGCACTTGGTCAGGTCGATGTCGTAGCGCGTGGTGCGGCGCGTGCCGTCCTCGCGCTGCGCCGACTCGATCGTGATGGCCATGGCCGGGCAGACCGCCTCGCACAGCTTGCAGGCGATGCAGCGCTCTTCCCCGTTGGGGTAGCGGCGCAGCGCGTGCAGGCCGCGGAAGCGGTTCGACATCGGCGTCTTCTCTTCAGGGTACTGGACCGTGATCTTGCGCGACAGCGCATACTTGCCGGTCAGGGCCAGGCCCTTGAAGAGTTCGGTCAGCATGAGGCTGCCGAGAATTTCTTTCACTCGATTCATTTTTCTCTCTTACTTCCAGATGTTCCACGGCGTCTGCATCCAGACTGCGACGAGAACGAGCCAGATCAGGGTCAGCGGAATGAATACTTTCCAGCCCAGGCGCATGATCTGGTCATAGCGGTAACGCGGGAAGGTGCCGCGGACCCAGATCATCAGCGAGACCAGGATGAACATCTTCGCGAACAGCCAGAAGAAGCCACCGATGGCGCCGAATTCGAGGAAGGCGAACGGCGCCGACCAGCCACCCAGGAACATGATCGCGGCCAGCGTGGCGATCAGGATCATGTTGGCGTACTCGGCCAGCATGAACATCGCATACGACATGCCCGAATACTCGACCATGTGGCCGGCGACGATCTCCGACTCGCCTTCCACCACGTCGAACGGGTGGCGGTTGCACTCGGCCAGGCCGGAGACAAAATAGATCACGAACAGCGGGAACAGCGGCAGCCAGTTCCACGACAGGAAGTTCAGGCCCATGCCGGCGAAGGTACCGACCTGCTGCCCAAGCACGATGTCCGAGAAGTTCAGGCTGCCCGACACCATCAGCACCACGACCATCACGAAGCCCATCGGGATTTCGTACGAGATCATCTGGGCCGAGGCGCGCATGGCGCCCATGAACGAGTACTTCGAGTTCGAAGCCCAGCCGGCGATGATGATGCCGTAGACTTCCATCGAGGTGATCGCCAGCAGCAGGAGCAAACCGGCATTGACGTTGGCCAGTGCGGCTTGCGGGCCGAACGGGACCACCGACCAGGCGGCCAGCGCCGGCATGATGGTCATCACTGGACCGATCACGAACAGGCTGGTGGTGGCCTTGGTCGGGATCACGATCTCTTTGAGCAGCAGCTTGAGCGCATCGGCGATCGGCTGCAGCAGGCCGCCGGGACCGACGCGGTTCGGACCGACGCGGATCTGGATCCAGCCGATCAGCTTGCGCTCCCACAGGGTGGCGTAGGCGACCAGGCCCATCAGCGGCAACAGCACGCACAGGATCTTGATCACGGTCCAGATCACTGGCCAGACCGGTGCGAACGGGCTGGCGGCGCCCATTTCATAGAAACTATCGATATAACCGGGCTGTGCCATTACTTGCCCTCCCCTGCTTTTTCAACATTGATTGCACCAAACATCGCGCCGAGGGTGGCGACCGCCGGATGGCCGGCAGCCACGCGCACTGCGTTCGACGGCAGGCGTGCATCCACGTTGGCGACCAGCACGGCGCTGCCCGCACCTTGCGAGACGCGCACGCGGTCGCCCGCGACCACGCCCAGCTGCTCGGCAACGGCTTTCGACAGGCTCACCAGCGGCGCATTCGCATCGGCGGTGCGCTGCAGCGGCTCGGAACGGCGCGCCAGCGCGTCGGTGAAATAGATCGGCACGTCGGTAACGCGCTCGAGCTCGCCGGCGCTAGCATAGTTGCCGGCCGACGGCGCCAGCTTGGCGACGTTGTTCAGCTTGGCCGAGTGGTCAAGCACGCCCTTGCCCAGCGCTTCGTCGCGGATCGATTCCGAGGTCTCGTAATCGAAGCCGGTGAGGCCCAGCAGGTTGCCCAGCACGCGCAGCACTTTCCAGGCCGGACGGGTTTCGCCGAGCGGCTTGACGGTGCCGTTGAAGCTTTGTGCACGGCCTTCGCAGTTGACGAAGGTGCCGGCGGTTTCGCTGAACGGCGAGACCGGCAGCAGCACGTCGGCGAAGTCCATGCCGTGCTTGAAGGAGGACATGGCGACGACCATCTCGGCGCCATCCAGGGCGGCGCGAGCCTGCTGCGGGTTGGCGGCATCGAGTTCCGGTTCCGCGTGCAGCAGCACATAGGCTTTCTTCGGCGTGGCGAAAGCAGCTTCGCCCTTGCCGGTGGCGCCCACCAGGTAGCCGCCGACCGTGTTGGCCGCTTCGACCAGCGAGCCGAAGCTGCAGCCGGCCTGCTCGGCGATCCATTGCGCGGCGGCGTGGATCTGCGAGGCTTGCGGGTGGTGCGAAGCGGCATTGCCCAGGAAGACGGCGCCGGGTGCATCGCTGCTGGTGAGCGAAGCGGCGATGGCCTTGGCGGCGTCGCCGGCCTCTACGCCCTCGAAACCACTCGGAGCTGCCACGCCTTTGGCGCCGGCGATAGCCGAGACGACTTCCGACAAGGCAGCGAGCCAGTCGTTCGGTGCGGCGATCAGCTTGCTCGCAACCGGCATCAGCAGGTCGTCGTCCGCGCCCTGCAGGAGCGAGAGCTTGGCGCCGCCCTTGACGGCGGTACGCAGGCGGGTCGTGACCAGCGGGTGATCCTTGCGCAGGAAGGAACCGATGACGAGCACGCGCTTGAGCTGCGAGATGCCGGCGATCGGCATGCCCAGCCAAGGCGTGACCTGGCCGTCGAGCGAGAAGTCAACCTGGCGCAGGCGGAACTCGACGTTGCTTGATCCGAAGCCGCGCATGGTCTTGTTCAGCAAATACAGTTCTTCGACGGTCGAGTGCGCGGTGGCCACCGCAGCGACGCTGTCGGCGCCATGCTCGTGACGGATGTTGCGCAGGCCGTGGGCCACGTATTCGAGCGCGGTCTGCCAGTCGGTCTCTTGCCACACGCCGCCCTGCTTGATCATTGGATTGGCCAGGCGGTCGGCATTGTCCAGCGCCTCGTACGAGAAGCGGTCTTTATCCGAGATCCAGCATTCGTTGATGGCCTCGTTTTCCAGCGGCAGCACGCGCATGACCTTGCCGCCCTTGACCTGGACGATCAGGTTGGTGCCGAGCGAATCGTGCGGCGCGATCGACTTGCGGCGCGACAGTTCCCACGGACGCGCCGTGTAGCGGAACGGCTTGCTGGTCAGCGCGCCGACCGGGCACAGGTCGATCATGTTGCCCGACACTTCCGAGTCGACGGTCTTGCCGACAAAGGTCGTGATTTCCGAGTGCTCGCCACGGCCGACCATGCCGAATTCCATGACGCCGGCCACTTCCTGGCCGAAACGCACGCAGCGGGTGCACTGGATGCAGCGCGCCATCTCTTCCATCGAGATCAGCGGGCCGGCCTCTTTCGGGGCCACCACGCGCTTTTCTTCGTCGTAGCGCGAATTGCTCTTGCCGTAGCCGACCGCGAGGTCTTGCAGCTGGCATTCGCCGCCCTGGTCGCAGATCGGGCAATCCAGCGGGTGGTTAATGAGCAGGAATTCCATCACCGACTTCTGCGCCTGCACAGCCTTGTCGCTGTGGGTGCGCACGATCATGCCAGGCGAGACCGGGGTCGCGCAGGCAGGCATCGGTTTCGGCGCCTTTTCCACTTCGACCAGGCACATGCGGCAGTTCGCTGCGATCGACAATTTCTTGTGATAGCAGAAGTGCGGAATATACGTTCCGAGTTTGTTTGCGGCGTCCATCACCATGGAACCTGGTGCGACTTCGACTTTCTTGCCGTCTAATTCAATTTCAACCATTTGATCGTTACCTGACCTGGTTTAAAGGTATGCGGGCACGAGGCAGTGCTTGTGCTCGATGTGATATTCGAATTCCTCGCGGAAGTTCTTGATCATCGCTTCTACTGGCATCGCGGCTGCGTCACCCAGGGCGCAAATCGTGCGGCCCTTGATGTTGAAGGCGATGTTGTTCAGCAGGTCCATGTCTTCCGGACGGCCCTTGCCGTTTTCAATGCGGTGCACCATGCGGTACATCCAGCCGGTGCCTTCGCGGCAAGGCGTGCACTGGCCGCAGGATTCCTCGTAATAGAAATACGAGAGGCGCAGCAGCGACTTGACCATGCAGCGGGTTTCGTCCATGACGATCACGGCGCCCGAACCCAGCATCGAGCCGGCTTTCGCGATCGAATCGTAGTCGAGGTCGGTGTCCATCATGACTTCGCCGCGCACGACCGGCGCCGACGAACCGCCAGGAATCACGGCCTTGATCTTCTTGCCGCCGCGCATACCGCCGGCCAGCTCCATCAGCTTGGCGAACGGGGTACCCAGCGGGACTTCGTAGTTGCCCGGACGCTCGACGTCGCCCGAGATCGAGAAGATCTTGGTGCCGCCGTTGTTCGGCTTGCCCAGCGCCATGTAGTTCTCGGCGCCGATGTTCAGCAGGAACGGGACCGCTGCGAAGGTCTCGGTGTTGTTGATCGTGGTCGGCTTGCCGTACAGGCCGAACGAGGCCGGGAACGGCGGCTTGAAGCGCGGCTGGCCCTTCTTGCCTTCGAGCGACTCGAGCAGCGCGGTCTCTTCGCCGCAAATATAGGCGCCGTAGCCGTGGTGCGCGTGCAGCTGGAAGGAGAACGCCGAACCCATGATGTTATCGCCCAGGAAGCCGGCGGCACGCGCCTCTTCCAGCGCTTCTTCGAAGCGCAGGTATTCCGCGAAGATCTCGCCGTGGATGTAGTTGTAGCCCACGGTGATGCCCATCGCGTAGGCGCCGATGGCCATGCCTTCGATCAGCGCATGCGGGTTATAACGGATGATGTCGCGGTCCTTGAACGTGCCCGGCTCGCCTTCGTCGGTATTGCAGACGAGGTATTTCTGGCCAGGGTACTGGCGCGGCATGAAGCTCCACTTCAGGCCGGTCGGGAAACCGGCGCCGCCGCGGCCGCGCAGGCCCGAAGCCTTCAGGTCGGCGATGATCTGTTCCGGCGAGATGCCTTCTTCGATGATGCGGCGCAGCGCCGAATAGCCGCCACGTTTCACGTAGTCGGCCAGGTGCCAGTTCTCGCCGTTGAGGTCCTTGAGGATCAGCGGATTGATGTGACGGTCGTGCAGGCTGGTCATTTGTTCAGTTCCTCAAGCAGGGCGTCGATCTTCTCGTCGCTCATGAACGAGCACATCTGGTGGTTATTCACCAGCATCACCGGTGCGTCGCCGCAGGCGCCCATGCACTCGCCTTCCAGCAGCGTGAATTTGCCATCCGCGGTGGTGTCGCGGAAGCCGATGCCCAGCGCATCCTTGATGCGGTTTGCAGCGCGTTCGCCGCCCGACAACGCGCATGGCAGGTTGGTGCACACCGTGATCTTGTGCTGGCCGACCGGCTTGATGTTGTACATGTTGTAGAAGGTCGCGACCTCTTGCACGGCAATCGCCGGCATGCCGATATAGTCGGCGATTTCCTGCATGGTCTCTGGCGCCAGCCAGCCCAGCTCGACCTGGGCGTGGGCCAGCGCGGCCATCACGGCCGACTGGCGTTGGTCAGCCGGGTACTTGGCCAGCTCGCGATCGATTTTTTGGTAGCACTGCTGCGATAACATAATCTTTCCTAGCCTCTTAACGGTCGATACTGCCGAACACGATGTCCTGGGTGCCGATGATGGTCACGGCGTCGGCAATCATGTGGCCGCGCGCCATTTCGTCGAGGCTCTGCAGGTGGGCGTAATCCGGGGTACGGATCTTCAGGCGGTACGGCTTGTTGGCGCCGTCCGACACGATGTAGATGCCGAACTCGCCCTTCGGGTGCTCGACCGCGGCATACGCCTCGCCTTCCGGCACGTGGAAGCCTTCGGTGAACAGCTTGAAGTGGTGGATCAGCGATTCCATGTTGGACTTCATGTCCATCCGGTTCGGCGGCACGATCTTGTGGTTGTCGATCATTACCGGGCCGGCATTCACGCGCAGCCAGGCCACGCACTGCTTGATGATGCGGTTCGACTGGCGCATCTCTTCCATGCGCACCAGGTAGCGGTCGTAGGAGTCGCCGTTGGTGCCGATCGGGATGTCGAAGTCCATCTGGTCGTAGACGGCGTAGGGCTGCTGCTTGCGCAGGTCCCAGGCGACGCCCGAGCCGCGCAGCATGGCGCCGGTAAAGCCCATGGCTTTCGCGTCGTCGGGCGAAACCACGCCGATGCCGACCGTGCGCTGCTTCCAGATGCGGTTGTCGGTCAGCAGGGTTTCGTATTCGTCGACATAGCCGTCGAAGCGCTTGGTGAAGGCGTCGATGAAGTCGAGCACCGAACCCTGGCGGTCCTGGTTCAGGGCGTCGATGGCCTTGCGCGAACGGATCGGCGACTCCTTGTGCTGCGGCATGCGGTCCGGCAGGTCGCGGTAGACGCCGCCGGGGCGATAGTAGGCCGCGTGCATGCGCGCGCCCGACACCGCTTCGTACACGTCGAACAGGTCTTCACGGTCGCGGAAAGCGTACAGGAAGGGACCCATGGCGCCGATGTCGAGCGCGTGCGCGCCCAGCCACATCAGGTGGTTCAGGATACGGGTGATCTCGTCGAACATGACGCGGATGTACTGCGCGCGCACCGGCGCTTCCACGCCCAGCAGCTTTTCGACTGCCAGCACGTAGCCGTGCTCGTTGCACATCATCGACACGTAGTCCAGGCGGTCCATGTACGGGACCGACTGCAGGTAGGTGCGGGTCTCGGCCAGCTTCTCGGTGCCGCGGTGCAGCAGGCCGATGTGCGGGTCGGCGCGCTGGATCACTTCGCCGTCCAGTTCCAGCACGAGGCGCAGCACGCCGTGCGCTGCCGGGTGCTGCGGACCAAAGTTCAGGGTGTAATTCTTAAGCTCAGCCATTATTTCGTCCCGTAGGTTTCTTCGCGGATCACGCGCGGGATGTTCTCGCGCGGTTCGATCGTTACCGGTTGGTAGATCACGCGTTTCTGTTCGGGGTCGTAGCGCATCTCGACATAGCCCGTGACCGGGAAGTCCTTGCGGAACGGGTGGCCGATGAAGCCGTAGTCGGTCAGGATGCGGCGCAGGTCGCCGTGGCCGTCGAACAGGATGCCGAACAGGTCGAAGGCTTCGCGCTCGTACCAGTTGGCGGCGCGCCAGATGCCGGTGACCGATTCGACGATCGGCATGTCGTCATCAAGGCAGAACACGCGCACGCGCACGCGCCAGTTGTGCTCGATCGACAGCAGATGCGAGACGACCGCGAAGCGCGCGCCGTCCCAGGTGCCTTCGCCATACTGCGAGTAGTCGACGCCGCACAGGTCGATCAGCTGTTCGAAGCGCAGGGTCGGCGCGTCGCGCAGGGTCTGCATCGATGCGAGATAGTCGGCGGCCTTGACCACCACAGTTACTTCGCCCAGCGCGGAACTAATGGCAGCGCCCTCGCCCAGAGCATTTTTCAGGGCGAGTTCAAGGGATTCGAGTTTAGTCGTCATGGTGATTCGCTGTTCTTAGCGCGCGATGGTATTGGTGCGCTTGATCTTGTTCTGCAGCTGCATGATGCCGTACAGCAGGGCTTCCGCGGTTGGCGGGCAGCCCGGCACGTAGACGTCGACGGGGACGATGCGGTCGCAGCCGCGCACCACCGAATACGAGTAGTGGTAGTAGCCGCCGCCGTTGGCGCAGGAACCCATCGAGATCACCCAGCGCGGCTCGGCCATCTGGTCGTACACCTTGCGCAATGCGGGAGCCATCTTGTTGCACAGCGTGCCGGCGACGATCATCACGTCCGACTGGCGCGGCGACGGGCGGAACACAATGCCAAAACGGTCGAGATCGTAGCGGGCTGCGCCCACATGCATCATCTCGACCGCGCAGCAGGCCAGGCCGAACGTCATCGGGAACATCGACCCGGTGCGCGCCCAGTTGATCAGCTTATCGGCTGTGGTGGTAATGAAACCTTCGTTTAATACGCCTTCAATTGCCATGGCTTATTCCCAATCAAGGGCACCTTTCTTCCAGATGTACCAGAAACCGACGACGAATTCGGCGATGAACACCATCATCGTCACGAAGCCGGCAAAGCCCAGTTCGCGCATCGAGACGCCCCATGGGAAGAAGAATGCCGTTTCCAGATCAAACAAAATAAACAGGATCGCGACCAGGTAGTACCGGACGTCGAACTTCATGCGCGCGTCTTCGAAGGCCTCGAAGCCGCATTCATACGGGGACAGCTTGGCGGCATCCGGACGGTGCGGGCCGAGCAGGCGGCCAAGCACCTGCGGGGCGACACCAACGCCGACGCCAATCAGAATAAAGAGAAGTACGGGGAAATAATTTTCGAGGTTCACGATGAAGCCTGTATTGAACGATCGGTTAATGAAACACTGCAGGGCTGCAGCGCCGAACCGTACTACCTGGCCAGAACCTTCCACCAGGACCGCACGAATCGTAAAAAAAGCCAGCTCAGGCAGGAGAGCGTTTGCTCGTTGCGCCCTTGCTGGCTTCTTTGTATCTTGGTGCCGACGGCGAGACTCGAACTCGCACAGCTTGCGCCACTACCCCCTCAAGATAGCGTGTCTACCAATTTCACCACGTCGGCTGGAGACCAGTATTTTACCCTGCTTTAGCACTACTTTTCAATGCACAAATTGCGCTATCACAAGGAATTTACGCAAATTCTCAACAATTTAATGTTGACGTTTAATCTTTACAGCCGATCACGTGCACTCAGTACTAATTCTGGCCGGGCTGCGAAAGAATCCAGCCCGCGCTACTGACAGCGAGCCGCATTCTACCGCTAATCGCGAACGGGCGTGCGGCGCCCGTGCGACGGAAATCGAGGAATTACTTGGTGACCGGGGCCGGGGCCGGGGCCGGGGCGGCCGGGGCGGCCGGGGTTGCAGTCGTTGCAGCAGCTGGTGCGGCAGGCGCAGGAGCGGCCTGGCCTGGCGCGGCCGGAATGGCGACGCCCGGGGTTTGCGGGATGTCGTTGGCAGGAACGACCGTGGTCGCGCCGGCGTTCGGGCCGGCGCCCGGGATGTCGCTCGGGATTCCTGTGGCCGGTGCCTTCGACGACGGCACGGTGACGCGCTCCATCACGCCGCCATCAGGGCCGGCAGTGCGGTTGTTGCTGAAATACGCCAGCGCCAGGGTCGAGGCGAAGAAGACGGCGGCGGCGAAGGCGGTCGACTTCGACAGGAAGTTCGACGAGCCCGACGCACCGAACAGGCTGCCCGAGGCGCCCGAACCGAAGGCCGCGCCCATGTCGGCGCCCTTGCCGTGCTGGACCAGCACCAGGCCGATAATGGCCAGGGCCGAAATAACCTGCACGACAATAACCAGATTAAACAGGGTGTTCATTGCAATTCCATTTCCAAGTTAACGACGATTAAATGCGGTAATTCTGTACTACGGTAGTGCGGGATTACTGTGCTGCGTGGATGATCGCCAGGAAATCCGCCGCCTTCAGGGCTGCGCCGCCGATCAGGCCGCCGTCGATGTCCGGCTGCGCCATCAGGTCCGCCGCATTATCCGGCTTCATGCTGCCGCCGTACAGCACCAATACCTTTTCCGCGCTGTCCGCGTTGCAAGCACGCAGCTTTTCGCGCAGGCCTGCGTGTACTTCCTGGGCCATTTCGGGGGTGGCGGTCTTGCCGGTGCCGATCGCCCACACCGGCTCGTAGGCCAGCACGATCTTGTCCATGGCATCGGCGCCGATCTTGTCCAGCACGGCGCCGAGCTGTTCATTGACCACTTCCATGGTCTGCCCGGCCTCTCGCTGCTCGAGCGTTTCGCCGACGCAGACGATCGGGGTCATGCCCGCATCCAGCAGGGCTTTCGTTTTCCTGGCCACCAGCTCGCTCGATTCGCCGTGGTAGGCGCGGCGTTCGGAATGGCCGACGATGACGTAGCGGCATCCGAAATCCTGCAGCATCGCCGCGCAGACCTCGCCCGTATAGGCGCCGCTGGGCTGGCAGGACACGTCCTGCGCCCCCCAGGCCAGCGCGCTGCCTTTCAGGAGATCCTGGCACTGGTACAGGTAAGGCGCCGGCACGCACACGGCGGCAGCGGCCCTGGCATCGGCCAGTCCAGCCAGGATACCGGTCAGCAGCACCGCATTGGCTTCACGGCTGCCGTTCATCTTCCAGTTACCTACGACGAGTTTGGAACGCATACGAGTCCACAGTTAAATAACCCGCTATTCTAGCGGTCGAATATGTGGCGGTCAAACAATGGCTGGGCTTCTTTCCCGGCCCCGTTCGAGCCTAGGCGGCCCCCGCACTTCCCTTTTTGATTCAATCGCTTAGATCACTTCCAGCACGATCTTGCCCACGTGCGTGCTCGACTCCATCAGCGCATGCGCCTCGGCTGCCTGCGCCAGCGGGAAAGTCCTGTAAATCACCGGCTTGAGCTTGCCTTGGGCGAACAGCGGCCAGACCTGCCGTCGCAAATTGCGCGCGATCGCCGCCTTGAAGGCGACCGGGCGCGGGCGCAGCGTCGAACCGCTGATGTGCAGCCGGCGGCGCAATACCTGGCCCAGGTCGATCTCGGCCTTGGCGCCACCCAGCAGCGCGATCAGGGCGATGCGGCCGTCATCGGCCAGGCAATCGATCTCGCGCGGCAGGTAGTCGCCGCCGACCATGTCGAGGATGACGTTGACGCCCTTCCCGTTCGTCAGCTCCTTTACCACCGCCGCGAAGTCCTCAAGGCGGTAGTTGATGCCGCGTTCGGCGCCCAGGGCTTCGCATGCGCGGCACTTGTCATCCGATCCAGCGGTGGCGAATACGCGGTGGCCGAGTGCGGTTGCGAGCTGGATCGCGGTGACGCCGATGCCCGAGGTGCCGCCCTGCACCAGGAGGGTCTCGCCCGGAGAGAGCTGCGCGCGGTCGAAAATATTTGTCCAAACCGTAAAAAAAGTCTCCGGCAGCGAAGCGGCTTCCAGCGGCGTCAAGCCGTCGGGGATCGGCAGGCATTGCTCGGCAGGCGCCGTGCAGTATTCGGCGTAACCGCCGCCCTGCACCAGCGCGCAGACCATGTCGCCCTTCCTGTAGCCGGCTGCGGCGTAGTCGCCGTCGACGATTTCGCCGGCCACTTCCAGGCCAGGCAGGTCGGACGCACCAGGCGGCACCGGGTATTTGCCCAGGCGCTGCAGCACGTCCGGGCGGTTGATGCCGGCCGCGTGCACCTTGATCAGCACTTCGCCCCCCTTCGCCACGGGCAGCGGGCGTTCGCACAGCTGCAGGACGTCCGGCTTGCCCGGCTGGGTGATCTCGATGGCGCGCATGACTGCTCCCGGGTTGAAAAAACCGCAATTGTACGGGAGGCGGCAAAACCGCGCGCGGAGGGCGTCAACGGAAATTACGGTCTGCACGGTACTTAGGTACCGGCGCAGGCCGGCACCTGAGTTTTACGCATTCCGCCACACGCACCGTAGACCTCCGGCTGCGGCAAAAAAAACGCCAGCACGAAGCTGGCGTTTCATCAGACCCTGAAACTCACACCGCCGGCGGATCCGTCTCCCGCGCGAACGCCCGGTGTCCGGCCAGCGCCAGCGTGAACTGATCCAGCGCAGTATCCGGCTTGGCTGCAATCCCGATGATCAGTCCCGGATCGTCCGAGCCATCAGGGAGCGCCTTCGGCACCATGGCCTTGTCGAGCAGGCCCTCACCCGCGCCCAGCACCAGGATCGGCTTGCAGTGGCGGTATTGCTCGCGCACGAAGTCGATCGCGTGGGCGTTGCGCGCCAGCGCCTCGACCGCCTTGGCGCCGTCCGGCACGATCATGCCGTCGTACAGCACCGACGGCCCGGCCTCGAGCGACACTTCGACGTCGAGCATCGAACCATCAAGCGCCTTGACCTTGCCCAGCAGGTTACCCACCAGGCGAGGCACGGCGCCATCCATCACCAGGCTGGCGTAAATCGAGGCGACCTGCGCCCCATCGACACCCGGCGCCACGAAGATCGCGACGCGGCGGGTGCGCACGCCCGTGATGCCGGCGCGGCTCAGGAGCGAGAGCGGCGGCGATGGCGGATACGTCGGAATCGGCGCATCGGTGGCCAGCGGCAGCGGCTCCGGCACTTCCAGGCCGAGGCCCTCGGCCACCTTCGCCGCCAGGCCGTCGTCGACATTGGCCAGCAGCGCCAGCATGCGCAGGCGGATCGCCACCGTCTGCACGCGCGTCAGTTCGAAGCGGAAGGCGTTGGCAATGTGAGCCTGTTCGACCGGGGCCTGGCTCTGGTAGAACAGGCGCGCCTGCGAATAGTGGTCGGCGAACAGTTCCGGCTTGCCGCGCACCTTGTCTTCCGCCACGCGCTCGGGGAAGCTCGTAAAGCCCTTGCTGCCGGCCTGGAACGGGCAGCCGCCCGCCAGCGAATTCGGCTCGTAGCTTACGCGGCCGCGGTGGATCGCCTGGCGGTGCATGCCGTCGCGCTGGTTGTTCTGGACCTGCACGATCGGCGCATTGATCGGGATCTCGTGGAAGTTCGGGCCGCCCAGGCGCGAGAGCTGGGTGTCGAGGTAGGAGTGGATGCGGCCCTGCAGCAGCGGATCGTTGGAGAAATCGATGCCGGGGATGATGTGGGCGGTGCAGAAAGCCACCTGCTCGGTCTCGGCAAAGAAGTTGTCGGGGTTACGGTCCAGCACCATGCGGCCGACCTTCTGCACCGGCACCAGCTCTTCCGGAATCAGCTTCGTTGGATCGAGGATGTCGAAGCCAAATGAATTCGACTGCTCTTCGGTAAAGATTTGAAGTCCCAACTCCCACTCGGGGAAGTTGCCCGCCTCGATCGCTTCCCACAGGTCGCGGCGGTGGAAGTCGGGATCGGCGCCCGAGATCTTCACTGCCTCGTCCCACACCAGCGAGTGGGTGCCGGCCAGCGGCGTCCAGTGGAATTTGCAGAACTGCGATTCGCCCTGCGCATTGATCAGGCGGAAGGTGTGCACGCCGAAGCCCTGCATGGTGCGGTAGCTGCGCGGGATCGCGCGGTCCGACATCACCCACATCAGCATGTGCGCGATTTCTGGCGAGAGCGACGCGAAGTCCCAGAAGGTATCGTGGGCGCTGGCCGCCTGCGGCATGCCATGGTGCGGCTCCGGCTTGACGGCGTGCACCAGGTCGGGGAATTTCATCGCGTCCTGGATGAAGAAGACCGGAATGTTATTGCCCACCAGGTCCCAGTTGCCTTCGTCGGTATAGAACTTGACGGCGAAGCCGCGCACGTCGCGCGCCACGTCGGTCGAGCCGCGCTCGCCGGCGACGGTCGAGAAGCGCACGAACACCGGGGTGCGCTTGCCCTTGGCCTTGAACGGCGCGGCGCGGGTGACCGCGCTCAAGTCTTCATAGGCCTCGAAGAAGCCGTGCGCTGCCGAGCCGCGCGCGTGCACGACCCGCTCGGGAATGCGCTCGTGGTCGAAATGGGTAATCTTTTCGCGCAGGATGAAGTCTTCCAGCGCCGTCGGGCCGCGCAGGCCGATCTTTAGCGAATGCTGGTTGTCCGCGACCGGCACGCCCTGGTTGGTGGTGAGGTGGCGGTCGCTGGCGTCGACGCGCACGCGGTCGAGCGGCCCGACGGTCGGGTTCTGGCCGATCGGCGGCTGACCGTCGCCGACCTTGTCGGACTGGACGATCTCGCTGCTGGTGCTGCCGGTGGCGCCAGGGGTCGACGGCTTGGCCGTGGCGCCCGGCTCCGGCGTGCGGGCGGCGTCGCCGTATTCGTCCGGCTTGTTCGGGTTGAAGGGCATGTCGGCCGCCAGCTCCTGGCCGGCGGCCATTTTTTCCAGCAGGCGCCGGCTGACCGGATCCTTCGATCCCAGGGTGGACGGCGGTGTCGGGTCCGACGGACCTGCCATGGTGCTCATGATGGAACCGGCGCCAGCCACTGATCCTGGCACGTTCTTGCTTTTAGCCATCTCTGCCTCACTGTTATTCGTTATAGGAACTACCAACGACAACATAGCCTTGCAGGAGGCAAGCGAACTGTTGCGTATCTAACGGTGCGGCATAGACAGCGTCTTATTATCACTATCGACCCGATAGAACGACACTATGATACGCCTCTAGCGATGGATCTCGTGGCAGACGCCGAGCAGGGTGTCGCGGCGCAGGCGCAGGCGCGTGTGCTGGGTGCGGATGCCGGCCGACATGCCCCAGGCCGCGGCCCACCGCAGCGCCCGGTCGGTGTCCGGGCCGAAAGGCCGCGCCGCCGATGCCCGGTTGAGGGCGGCCGACATGCGTTGCATTGCATACAGCTTTCGCATTGAAACTATCTTCGCCATGAGCCCAAGATAGTCGTTCTTCTGCGCTGCGACAGTGCCTTACCTAACTCAAACGGGAATTGCCGCCCGAGAATCGCGTATCTCGAAAAGCGGCGTCAAACCCTCGTCCACCGCCTGCAGCGCCTGTTTCGCCATGGCATAGGCGCCGTTAAACGAATTCGCTGCAGCAATGAAACGGCCGTTATGGCAGAACTTGGCGTCCGGTACGCCGGTTACCGCCGCCAGTTCCGCGTCGCGCAGGCCGGCCCAGGGTTCCGGCAGGTCGGCCCGGGCGTCGAAGGTATCGGTAGTGGCCGGCACCGTGTGCAGCATGTAGCGGTCTTCCGACAAACTGTGGCTGATCACGAACAGCACCTTCGGCATTTCCTTGCGCACCACGGAAGTCCATGGCAGCGCAGCATTCTTCAGGAACAGCAGGCGGCCACCCTCCATCGGTTCGGCCGCGCGCACCTGCGCCAGCGCCAGCGTGGCGCCGACGCGGTAGTTCACGGCATTGGCCATCACGTCGGTGAGGAAGGCCATTGCTTTACGGAACTGGGCCAGGCGGTAGGCTTCCGCCTCCAGCCCGTAACCGAGGCGCTGCTCGTCCATCCAGTTCGGGTTGTAGCCCGAGACCACGGCCGACATGCCGTAGCCGCCCGGGGCATTCCTGGCCGCGCCCACGTCCGAGAGGTCGAGGTACTGGACGATGTCGGTGTCGATGGCATAGGCCAGCTGCTGCGCCGTGTCGGCATCGATCTGGTGGCCCGTATGGGCGGCGGCCAGCGCGGCCACGCAGCGCCCGCCGAATTCGCGCCAGACCAGGCCCGCGCTGGCATAGGGCACGCCACTGGCGCGGGCGCCCTCGAAGCCTTTCTGGTGGTGGTCGAAGCGGCCGCTGGCCGGATCCCAGATGCCGCCGACGTCGACGACGAAATCGGCCGCCTCGATGACCGCGCTGTCGCGGGTGCGCACGATCTCCGCTTCGGGGAACAGGATATGCAGGGCGGCGACCGCCCATGCGTCGTCCGCATGGAACTTGCCGTTGTGGGTCACGATGACCATTGATTACTCCAGGTGCTTTTATTCGAAGGACAGGATCATACCGGCATCCCGGAAAGTCGTTGCGGATGCGTGTAAAGAACGTGGCGCCCTCCGCGCACGAAACCGGCCAGCGTGAGGCCTGCCCGCCCGGCCAGTTTCACGGCCAGCGCGGTCGGCGCCGAGATCGCGGCCAGCAGCGGAAAGCCCGCGCGCGCGGCCTTTTGCACCATCTCGAAGCTGGCGCGGCTCGTGACCACCGCGAACCCGCCTGACGTGTCCACTTTGTCAGCCACCAGCGCGCCAACCAGCTTGTCGAGGGCATTATGGCGGCCCACGTCTTCGCGCACGCAATGCAAGGAGCCGTCGCGCTCGGCCCATCCGGCGGCGTGCACCGCGCCGGTCGCATGGTGCAGCTGCTGGCGCGCCGCCATGGCTGTCATGGCGCGGTGCAGCGCGGCGTGCTCGAAGACGGCCGATGTGGCGCTTGCCTGCGGCGGGTCCAGGGCCTCGTCCTCGAACCAGGCCAGGCTCTCGACCCCGCACAGGCCGCAGCCGGTCTTGCCCGTCCGCGCGCGGCGCGACTCCTTCAGGCGCACCAGGGCGCCGGAGGCGATGCGCATCTCGATGGCGATGCCGTTGCAGGTGTGCTCGACCTCGATGTCGTAGATGTCGCTCGCATGGCGCACGATGCGCTCGCCCAGCGAAAAGCCGAGCGCGAAATCCTCCAGGTCCTGGGGCGAGGCCAGCATCACCGCATGGCTGATGCCGTTGTAGACCAAAGCGACCGGCACTTCGTCGGCCACCACTTCCGTACCCGGCGCCAAGCGGCCATCGACCCAGGAGGCGGCCTCCAGCCTTGATGCGCCCCCTGGCGCGAAGAAGGCTTCGCCCGCGTTCACGACGGCCTCCGGTCACGCTCGAGGATGACGTCGATCGCCTTGGCCGCCGGCACCTTGCTTTCCTTGGCGTGGTGCCATAGCGGGATGAGAGGGTTGAGCTCGGGGAAGTAGCCGGCGATGCAGCCCGGCGGCACGTCGTAGGGCACGACCGCAAGCCCGGCGATGCGCCGTTCGACGCCATCCATGGCAGCGGTGCGCAGCGCCACCAGCTCGCCCTGGGCCAGCGCATGTTTCGCCATGTCGGCGCGCGACATGAAGATCACCATGCGGCTGCCGTAGACGCCGCGGAAACGGTCGTCATGGCTGTAGATCGTGGTGTTGAACTGGCCGTCGCTGCGCACCGTGAACAGGCGCAGCGTGGCCGGGCCGCCGCCCAGGTCCGGATTGCCTTTCAGGTCCTCGGGCACCGTGAAGCCGGCCTTGCCGCTCTCGGTCTTCCAGACCCGGCTTGCTGCAGCGACCGGTTTGCGGAATCCCCCCGGCGTCCACATCCGCTCATTAAAATCGTGGAAGATCTCGGGATAGGTTTCGGCAATCGCATCGCGCACGGTCGCGTAATCGGCCACCCAGCGGTCCCAGTCCACGCGCGGGTTGGGGGCCAGCGTGGCTTTCGCGATGCCGGCCACGATAGCCGGCTCGGACAGCAGCGTGGACGCCACCGGCTCGGCCATCCCGCGCGAGCCGTGCATGCAGGCGGTGCTGTCCTCGACGCTCACGTCCTGCGGCCCGCCGGCCTGGCGGTCGATCTCGATCCGTCCCAGGCAAGGCAGGATGTAGGAAGCCTTGCCGTGGATGACGTGGTTGCGATTGAGCTTGGTTGCAATCTGCACCGTGAGCGGCAGCTCGCGCCAGGCCGCTTCCATCAGGCCGCGCTCGGGCACCGCGCGGATAAAGTTGCCGCCCAGGCCGACAAACGCCTGTATCTTCCCTTCCAGGATGCCCTCGCAGGCCTCGACCGTATTCATGCCGGGTTCGCGCGGCGGCTCGAAGCCGTATTGTTCCTTGAGTTTGTCCAGCGGCGCGAGCTCGGGCTTTTCGGTGATGCCGACCGTGCGCTGGCCCTGCACGTTCGAGTGGCCGCGCACCGGGCACACGCCGGCGCCGGGCTTGCCGATGTTCCCGCGCAGGAGCAGCAGGTTGACCATCATCGTCACGTTCTGCACGCCGTTCCGGTGCTGGGTCAGGCCCATGCCGTAGATCGCCATCACGGCGCTGGCCTTGCAGTACACGGCGGCCGCGCTTTCCAGGTCGCCCCGCCACAGACCGGATTCGCGCTCGATGTCGCCCCATTCGCAGGCGCGCACTGCGGCCTCGAACTCCTCGAAGCCGTGGGTGTGCTCGCGCAGGAAGGCGGTGTCGAGCACGCGCCGCGCGCCCCCGCTGCGCGCCGCATCGTCCAGCGCCAGGATCGCCTTGCACAGGCCCATGACGGCGGCCGTGTCGCCGCCCGGCTTGACCTGGTGGTACTGGGTGCTGATCGCGGTCTCGTGCCCGGTGAGCATCTCGAGCGGCGACTGCGGATTGGTGAAGCTCACCAGGCCACGCTCGCGCAGCGGATTGAAGGTGATGATCGGCACCCCGCGCTTGCGCGCCGCCTGCAGCTGGTGCAGCATGCGCGGACTGTTCACGCCCACGTTCTGGCCGAAGAAGAAGATGCAGTCGGTCTTTTCGAAGTCGTCCAGCACCACGGTGCCGACCGGGACCCCGATGGTCTTTTGCAGTCCGACCGAGGTGCTCTCGTGGCACATGTTCGAGCTGTCCGGCAGGTTGTTGTTGCCGTACATGCGCGCCAGCAGCCCGTACATGTAGGAGGTCTCGAGCGAAGCCCGTCCCGAGCTGTAGAACACGACATTCTTCGGCGCGTAGCTGCGCAGGGCCGCACCGATTTCTTCAAAGGCCTGGTCCCAGGCGATCTCGCGGTATTTGTCGGATTGCGCATCGTAGCGCAGCGGCACCGTGAGGCGGCCCTGGTCTTCCAGCCGGTGGTCGTCCCAGGCTTCCAGCCCGGTCACGGTGTGCTGCCGGAAGAAGTCCGCGCCTATCGTCTTGCTGGTGGTTTCCCAGGCCGTGGCCTTGGCGCCGCTTTCGCAGAATTCGAAGGGATGCGGGTTGGCCGGCTTGGCCCAGGCACAGCTGACGCAGGCATAGCCGTCCGGTTTGTTCTGCTTGAGCAGCAGGCGGCTGTCCTTCAGCGGCACCCGCTGATCGAACAGGATGGTGGCGACCTCGCCAAGCGAACCCCAGCCGCCGGCCGGCATCAATGGGTCTTCGATGCGTACATCTGAACTCTTGCTCATGGCTGCTCCTCGCTGATGGAAGGGCCACCCTAGCCGGCTTCCATTCGCGTCTCGGTGCGTGTGCGTACCCTGCCGGCAGATATCCGAGTCAAATCCCGGACAACGCTGCCAAGGACACCGGTAAAAGATTCGTGGAGGAATGTCAATCTTTCGGCGCCTCGATCCTGCGCAAAGGCGGGGCCTGCGGCAGCCTTGTTCCGTGCTGCCGAGCTCGTTAGATTGGCTAAACGAGCTCATGCCTGACGCATGGCTGTCATTTCAAGGAGCACACGAATGAAACGCTTCCTTCCCGGCCTGGCCGATGTGGTCCGGCGCTTCAAGGATGGCCTCGCCTCGTCTACCCACGAACCGTGTCCACCACGACGGCCAGCGCGGTGACCGTCGGGGACCTGATCGCCGGCTACCGCCAGCTGATCGCACGCGCCCACGCCAAGGGCATCGCCATCATCGGCGCCACCCTCACGCCTTTTGAGGGCGCCGGCTATTACTCGCCCGAGGAGGAAGTCGTGCGGCAGGCGGTGAACAACTGGATCCGCAACCACGACGAGTTCGACGCGGTGCTCGATTTCGACCGCGCCACGCGTGACCCGGCGCACCCGGCGCGCCTGCGCGGCCTGGACGCCCGGATTTATCGACGGACGCACGACGTTCAATGACCACGTCGCGTCAAAGCATCCGTGATCTGAACGCGCGGGCAAGGGAATTGCCCATCCTACGGGATTCGACAGATCACACGACACCGGCTATCGTGAATCCACAAACAAGAACCGCCGGCATCGCCGGCGGTTCTCATCACGAATTATTCCCCGTCCGCGAGGCCGTCGGCAGCGGCCGGCCCGGCTTCCACGTGCGCGACAGCGACTGCGCCTCCTCGATCTGCTCCTGCGTCATCTGGCGCGAGATCGCGGCGCGCTGCTCGACCGCGTTGTGGTTGCCGCTGGCCGCGGCCAAATTCCACAGCATGTAGGCCAGCACCATATCCTGCGGCATGCCGCCCTGGTGGTAGCGGTACATCAGTCCCAGCGCGTGCTGGGCTTCGCCGTGGCCCTGCTCGGCCGCCTTGCGGAACCAGGACACCGCATGGCGCTGGTCCTGGGGCACGGCGTTGCCTGTGTAGTACATGGCGCCGACCACGTATTGGGCGTCGGCCTTGCCCTGCTGGGCAGCCTTGTGGTGCCACGAGAACGCCTGCTTGTAGTCGCGCGTGACGCCGCGGCCCATGTAATACATCAGGCCCAGCAAATGCTGGGCTTCCGCGTGGCCGGAGCGGGCAAGCGGGACGATCTCTTTCAGTGCTGTCGCGTAGTTGCGCGCGTTATAAGCGCTTGCCCCTTCCGCGAAGCCCGCCTGCGCGCCGGCCTGCAGGCCGAGCGCGAAGACGATCGCTACGAATAGTTTTTTCATGTCTCGTACATCGGATCAGGATCTCTGCGTACCCTTGGTGCCCGTGAGGACTCCCATTGTTCTTGTCGGCTGGTGCTCGCTTTTGCTCGTTCTTTGCTTGTTCGTCCCTGCCCAGCTGCCTTACTTCCAGTTGACCTTGCCCAGGCCGTCGACGCTCACCTTGCGGTTGGCCGGCTTGCCGTACACCGTGACCGAACCCATGCCCGACAGGGTCAGGTTGGCGCTGTCGCGGGCGGTGACGGTGGCGTTGCCCAGCCCGGACAGCTCCAGCGTCACCTTCTCGGCCGAGAAGGACTGGGCATCGAGCCCGCCCAAGCCGCCGAGCTCCGCCTTGAGCTGCTTGCTGCGCCCCGACAGCGTCACATAGCCGGCGCCGCTCAGGTCCAGCTCGACGCTATCGCTGTCGATGCCATGGACTTTCATGCTGCCGACACCGCCCAGGCTGGCGCTGAGGACCCTGTAATTACATGATACATTCATTGAGCCGGCCCCATCGAGGTTGAGCTCGAGCTCATCGCCCGAAAAGCCGCTGACCGTCGTGCCGCCGACGCTTTCCGAGCTCACTTCGCGCAGGTTCGGCAGCGTCAGCTCGGCGTGCAGGCCCATGCTGCGGCCCAGGTTGATGCTCACGCCGCGGGTTTCGGTGCCGATGTTGAGGGTGTCGCCGCTTTGCAGCGTGGTGGTCTTGCCCAGCAGGCGCGGGTCGCCCGTGAGGACCAGCATCGGGGTCGCGCCCTGGCGGATCTTGAGGTCCACCACGCCATCGAGCTTGACGCGCACCACGCGCGCATCGACGGGACGGGTTTCAGTGACCCGTTCGGGCGCGGCGACGGCCATGCCCATGAAGGTGAACAGCGCGGCGCACAGTGCGGCGAAAACAGCGCCGAGCTTGAACAAGTGTTTCATCGAATTCTCCACATACATATATAGTCTTGAGCGCCGGCTGGCGCCGGCCGGATAGGCCAGCCCTGCCGCAACCTTGCCAGCAACCCGGGATGCCCAGGTCGCGGTCTTAGCATGTTGCAACTATATCGGCTCCTGCTGGCGCGTCCTACCTCCCTGCGATGAACTGCATAAAACGCGGCTCAGGGCGGCATATGGCGGGATGGATGTCCCTTATCGTCCTGAAACATTCCTTGGATATAGAGCAAACTTTCCGTCAAAAAAAGATTAATTATTGGCATGTCTTTGCGCTAATATGCAGCGCATGATGGCCGAGGCCGTCAATGGATTCATCAGTAAAGCTCACCTTCCCGAGTACATTTTCGAGGTCACCCATGCGCATGCGCCAATTACCTGTTTTGCTGGCCGGGCTCACTTTCTCGCTGTCGGCCTTCGCCGCCACCGCGGACCAGTGGACTTTGCCGGTCAACGTCAAGAAGTTAGAAAACGGCCTGACGGTCATCGTCACCGAAGACCACAGCTCGCCGACCGTCGGCGTCTCGGTCGTCTACCACGTGGGCATGCGCCTGGAACCGAAGAACCGCACCGGCTTCGCCCACCTGTTCGAGCACCTGATGTTCCAGGGCACGCCGAACGCCAAGAAGGGCGTGTTCGACACGACCATCACCGGCGGCGGCGGGCGCAACAATGGCTCGACCCGTCCCGACTTCACCAACTACATCGAGACCGCGCCCGTGTCGGCGCTGGAACCGATCCTGTGGCTGGAAGCGGACCGCATGAAGACGCTCGACTTCAACGCCGCCACCCTGAAGAACCAGCAGGACGTGGTCAAGGAAGAGATCCGCGTGAACGTGAAGAACCAGCCTTACGGCGGCTTCATGTGGATCGACATCAGCCAGCAGGCCTTCCAGAAATGGGAAAACAACCATGACGGCTACGGCAGCTTTGAAGACCTCGAGAACGCCAGCCTGGACGACGTGCGCGCCTTCCACCGCGACTACTACGGCCCGAATAACGCGGTGATCGCAATCGCCGGCGACATCACCCCGGCCCAGGGCTTCGCGCTGGCGCAGAAATACTTCGGCAAGATCCCGGCCCGCCCGACCCCGAAAGCCACCGACTTCAGCGAAGGCCTGAACACGGTCGAGAAGCGCATCGTGCAGAGCGACGCCCTGGCCCAGGTGCCGGCCGTCGCCGCCGCCTGGAAAATCCCGCCGCGCGGCCACAAGGACCAGGCCGCGGTTGCCGTGCTGGCCGACGTGCTGGCCGGCGGCGACGCCTCGCTGTTCTACCAGGGCCTGGTCAAGGGCCGCGAAATCGCGCTCAACGTCGACACCCTGTTCGGCCTGACCGGCCCGTTCGAATACGACGGCCCGACCCTCTTGACCGTGTTCGCACTATACAAGCCCAACAGCAGCGCCGACGCGCTGCTCAAGGCGATGGACGAGGAAATCGCCAAGGTCGCCCAGAACGGCGTCGATGCCGCCACCCTCAAGCGCGTCAAGACCCGCATGCTGGCCGACTGGAACAACCAGATGGAAAGCTTCATCAACCGCGCCGACATGATGGCCAAGATGCAGGTGCTGTGGGGCGATGCCAACGTGGTCAACAAGATCCCGGGCTGGATCGAAGGCGTGACCTCGGAAGACATCCAGCGCGCGGTGCGCACCTACCTGGTGCCGGCCAACCGTACCGTCATCGACCGCAAGCCGGCCGCCATGCTCGCGGCACCTGGCGCCGCATCGCCAACTGCCAGCGCCCCTGCTGGCGCCAACAAATAAGGAGCGCATCGATGAAAAAACTGATGCTCGCTGTGGCTATATCCCTGGCGTTCGCGCCGGCAGCCTTCGCCGCGCCTGCCGCGGAAAAAGAACTCGGCATGCCTGCCTATGGCAAGGACAAGCCTATTCCCGTGCCGAAGATCGCCAAGAAGACCCTGGTTAACGGCTTGAGCGTCTGGGTCGTGCCGCGCAAGGGCCTGCCGCGCGTGGACTTCGTGCTGGCCGTGCGCAACGCCGGCTTCGCTGCGGACGCGCCGCAAACCCCGGCATTCGCCTCCATGATGGCCGGCCTGCTCAGCGAAGGCACGGCCAAGCGCGACTCGCGCGCCATCGCCGAAGCCGCGCAAGGCATGGGCGGTGAAATCGGCGCCAGCGCCAACGCGGACGGCATCGTCGTCTCGGGCAATGCGCTGTCCTCGCAGGCCGGCCAGATGGCCCAGCTGCTGGCCGAAGTCGCCCGCACGCCGGCCTTCCCGCAAAACGAAGTGCAGCTGGCCAAGACCAACGCGCTGCAGGCGCTGCGCGTGTCCGAGACCCAGCCGACCTTCCGCGCCGAGCGCGCGGTCAGCAAGGCCATCTATGGCGACCACCCGTACAGCCGCACCACCCCGACCGCGGAAGCGATCAACGCCGTGACCCAGGACATGCTGCGCACGGAACACGCCCGCCGCGTGCGCCCCGACCGCACCCTGCTCGTCATCACCGGCCGCATCACCGAAGCGGAGGGACTGAAACTGGCGCAGCAGGCGTTCGGCGACTGGAAGGCCAGCGGCCCGGCAACGCCCGACACCGCAGCGGCGCCGGCAATGGCCAAGCCGGCGCGCATCCTGCTGCAGCGTAACGGCAGCGTGCAGTCGACCCTGCGCCTGGGCAGCCCCGGCATCGCCGCCAGCGCCCAGGACCAGATCCCTCTGCGCCTGGCCAGCACCATCCTCGGTGGCGGATTCTCGAGCCGCGTGAACATCAAGCTGCGCGAGGAAAAGGGTTACACCTACGGCGCCTCGGCCGGCGCCCGCATGAACCGCACAGGCGGCGCGATCGTCGGCGGCGCGGACGTGCGCAACGAGGTGACCGGTGCGGCGCTGAACGAATACTTCAGCGAGTACAAGCGAATCGGCCTTGATCTGGTGCAGCCGAAGGAAATGGAGATGAACAAGCGCTACGTCGCCGGCGGCTACATGATCAACAACCAGCTGCAGCGCTCGGTCGCCGGCACCCTGGCGCAAAACTGGCTGGTCGGGCTGCCGCCCGAGTTCCTGGGCGAGTACGTGCCGCGCATCCAGAAGGTGACGCCGGAGCAGGTGCGCGACGTAGCGAAGAAGTATTTCTCGCCCGAGAACCAGTCGATCGTCGTGGTTGGCGACCAGGCTGCGGTGGGTGAGCAGCTCAAGGCGTTCGGGGAGTTTACGGTGCAGGAGAAATAAATCCTCGGCCTGCGTGCTGATGTGAGAAAGCCCCGCGGTGCGGGGCTTTCTACGTTCGCGGTGTGGGACGAACTTGGATTCCTGTCTTCGCGGGAATCCAATTTTTTCGAAACCCGTTAGCGCATCAATCAGCCGCCATCTTCATCAAGACAAGGCCGGAGACGATCAACACCGCGGCGATCACGCGCATAAGATTCAGCTGTTCGCCCAGCAAGGTCACCCCCACCACGAATGCCCCCACCGCACCGATCCCGGTCCAGATGGTATACGCCGTCCCCAGTGGAATGGTCCGCATCGCCGCAGCCAGCAAAACGAAACTGGCCGCCATCGCGACCAGGGTAACAACGGTGGGCCACAAGCGGCTGAAGCCATGCGACTGCTTCATCGCATATGCCCACACCACCTCAAAGATTCCAGCTACCAGCAACATGATCCAGGCCATATCCCGGCTCTCCTTTCGAAATGCCGGGCCGTCCCGGTCATTGATACCCGATATGGGGGAGGCCGTTCCTCCAGCCGCCATTCTACCCCTTCAGCGCCTTTTCCAGGTCGTCCAGCTCGGCCGGCTTGACCAGGTGGGCGTCGAAGCCGGCTTCCAGGGCGCGCTTGCGGTCTTCGGGCGAGCCGTAGCCGGTGTGGGCCACCAGGCGGATGCCGGCCAGCGCCGGGTTCTTCTTGATGCGGCGCGCGACCTCGTAGCCGTCGATCCCAGGCAGGCCGATGTCGAGCACGATCACCTGGGGCCGGTGGTGCAGTGCCAGCCCCTCGATCTGCGAAGCGTCGGAGGTGGTGCAGGTCTCGTAGCCCATTTCGGCCAGCAGGAAGCCCATCATTTCCATCGCGTCGATGTTGTCGTCCACGAGCAGCACGCGCATGCCGCTGCCGCCCGAGTCGGCGGCCGGATGGCATTCCAGCGCCGGCTCGTTTGACGCCACGCGCAGCAGGGGCAGTTCGACCGTGAAGGTGCTGCCCATGCCGATGCCGGGGCTCTCGGCCATCAGGCGCCCGCCATGCAGTTCGAGCAGGTGCGACACCAGCGACAGGCCGATGCCCAGCCCTTCCGGCGCGCGGTCGGGCGGCACGTCGACCTGGGCGAACATGCCGAAGATGCGCGGCAGGTTGTCTTCTGCGATGCCGATGCCGTTATCGTGCACCGAGATGCGCACGTGGTGCTCGCCGCGCAGGCTGGCGGTGATGGTGATGTCGCCGCCCTGCGGGGTGAACTTGGCGGCGTTGTGCAGCAGGTTCCCGATCGACTGGGCCAGGCGCACCGGGTCGCCGGACACCCATACCTGCTGCTCCGGCAGTTTCACTTGCAGGCGGTGGCGGCGCGCCGCGATCAAGGGTCCCGCGGTCTCGATGGCCTGGTGGACCACGGTGCCGAGGTTCACGTCCTCGCGCCGCAGCACGATCTTGCCTTCAGAGATGCGCGCCACGTCCAGCAGGTCGTCGACCAGGTGCGCCAGGTGGTCGACCTGGCGCGTGATGACTTCGCGCGCACGCGCCTGGCGCTCACCCGAGCTGTCGCCTGCGGTGCCCAGCAGCGCCGCGGCATTGCGGATCGGGCTGAGCGGATTGCGCAGCTCGTGGGCCAGCGTGGCCAGGAACTGGTTCTTGTTGCGGTCGGCCGCGCGCAGCAGCGCTTCCATTTCCTTGCGCGCAGTGATATCGCTGGTCACGCGCGCCACGCGGTAGACGTCGCCGCGCTGGCCGCGCACCGGGAACAGGCGATCGCGCACCCAGCGTGTCTTGCCGTCGGTTCCGGCCAGGCGGAATTCCTCGTCGTAGTGCGGCATCAGGGCCAGCTGCTCCCATCGCTGCGCCATGCGCGTCCGGTCGTCCGGATGGACCGCGTCGAGCCAGGACGCCGGCTGCCCGCGCAGGGCGTCGACGCTGCGTCCCCACAGCGCCGGATAGGCCGGGCTGACGTAGACCAGCGCGCCATCTAGCACGGAGAACATCCAGAACACGTCGTCGATGTTGTCGGTGATCTGGCGGAAGCGCTCTTCGCTGTCGCGCAGCTCGACCTGGGTCTGGCGCATGCGCACCAGCGCATTGACGTTCGCGATCAGCTCGTCGGCCTCGATCGGCGCGGCCAGGTAGTTGTCGGCGCCGCCCTCCAGGCCGCGGATCTTGTCGGCGCGCCCAGTCAGGGCTGCGGAAGTCTGCAGCACCAGCACCATGCTGCTGTCCGGGTTGGCCTTGATGCGGCGGCATACCTCGATGCCGTTGATGTCGGGCAGCTTGACGTCGAGCAGCACCAGGGTCGGGTGCTGCTCGTGCACGATCTCGAGCGCGTCGGTGCCGTTGGCAGCCTCGATGACCGCGAAGCCCGCGCTTTGCAGGATACGGGTCTTGGCGTAGCGCGCCCCGTCGTTATCGTCGACGTTGAGGATCGTGGGGGGCTTGGTCGGGTGGGAAGTCATTCGTTCGTTCCATGGTTGCTATCCCTGGATGGATGGCGGCGCGGCAGTTCCAGTGAAAAGGTCGATCCGGCACCCACAGCACTGGTGACCAGGACCCGCCCGCCGAGCAGGTCCGCCAGTTTGCGGCATAGCGGCAGTCCCAGGCCGGTACCCTTGCTGCGCCGTTGCAGCGGGTGCTCGATCTGGCTGAATTCTTCGAAAATCAGGTGCAGGTTCTCGGGGCTGATGCCGATGCCGGTGTCGGTGACGTCGAAGCGGATCGTGTCCACCGGATCGAGGGTCGCCGAGACCCGCACCGAACCGTTCTCGGTAAACTTGAGGGCATTCGAGATGAAGTTGCGCAGGATCTGGGAAATCATCCCTTCATCGGACTCGAACGCATCGGGGATGCTGTCCGGCTCGAACACCAGCTCCACCCGCGTTTCATCCACCAGGGGGCGCAGCATGCCCTTCAGCGCACGGAACAGGTTATCCACCACCACCGGGTCGAAATGCACCTCGACCTTGCCGGCCTCGATCTTGGCCAGGTCGAGCAGGTCATTGACCAGTTCGGACAAATCGTTGGCGGCAGTGGCGATGAACTGCACCTGGCGCTCCTGCTCGACGGTGAGGTCGCCGTCCATGCGGCTGAGCAGCAATTGGGCCAGCGCCCGGATCGACGATAGCGGCGTGCGCAGTTCGTGGCTGGTATTGGACAGGAAGCGCGACTTCATTTCGTCGGCCTTGCGCAGGCGTTCGGCCTTGTCTTCGATCTCGGCATACAGCGCCACGATGCCGCGGTTGGTGTCTTCCAGCTCGCGCGTGAGCGAGATCAGGTCTTCCTGGCGCTCGCGCAGCTCCGACAGCGTGGCGACCAGTTCCTGGTTCTGCAGCTGCATTTCGTGCAGGGGATTGGCGACCGGCGTCTCGGCCAGGCGCGTGCTGATTTCCAGCAGCCTGGCCCGGGTGATCGCGGCCCCGCGCGGCAGGATCTTGCGCATCGTGACCTTGCCGATGCCGCCGCCGGCGCCGATGGGTTCGGATTCGCATTCGTCCATCAGGCGGTGCGCCGTGACCAGGGCCAGTTCGGGCGCGGATACAGGATCGGCGTCAGGCGGCAGCACCTGGCGCGCCGCTTCGCGCGGCCCGGTGCCGGCATGGATGCTCACCTCCAGCTTCTGGTAGCGGCCCTCGTCGTCGAAGGCAAAACTCGCGCGCCCGCCGGAACCCTGGTGGCAGGCACTGCGCGCCACTTCCGAGACCGCGGTGCCGATGCGCACCTGGTCCTGCTGCGAAAAGCCCAGCAGCGCCGACAGCTGGCGCGCGCGCTGGCGCACCTGCACCACGTCCTCGTCGTTGTCGAGGGCGACATTCAGGATGCGCTGCGCGCTCACCCGGCCGCCCCCGGCGGCATTCCCGTCCTGCGCACCACCAGCACCATGGCGTCGTCGCGGCGGCGGATGAAGTCGCGCATCAGCACCGAGGCGATCAGCGCCGGGCTGTGGCCGATCAGGCCAGGATACTTGTCCAGGTCCCATTGGGTCTGGATGCCGTCCGAATGGAGGATACAGGTCGCACCCGGCGGGAACGGCACGGAAAATTCCTGCACCTTGCGCATGTTGTGGCCGACGATGCCGTTGTGCGATACCAGCGCGCGGCGGTTATCGTCGAACACGTAGCCGGCGATATTGCCGACGCCGGCGAAACGCAGTTCCGACGCCGCATAATCGATGCGGGCCGCAGCCAGCGCGGCGCCGCGCGTGCCGCGCAGCGCGTCGTGCGCCGCGTGCACCACGTCCGACGCCGTGGCCACGGGCCGCGCCGGATTGTCCAGCACCCCGATCGCGGCCGCCGACGCGCGCGCCGCATGCAGTCCGTGCCCGAGCCCGTCCGACGCGATCAGGGTTGCGCCTCGCGGCCCGCAGCGCACGCCCCAGCCGTCGCCGCATTCGTCCTCGCCTGCCAAGGGAGTCAGCATCGCACCGACTTCGACGCCACAGTGGTCCGGCGGCGGTACATCGCGCCACAGACGCATGAAGAAGACCGAGCCTTTGCCCGGCTGCGAATACACGTCGAATTCATCGGCCTGGCGCCGCATGGCGCCCAGGCCGGTGCCGGCGGTGCCGGCGGTCGAGACCCCGTCCACCAGGCTGGCCGACAGGTTCGAAATGCCGGGCCCCTCGTCCAGCGCCAGCACGTCGATGCCGACTCCGGCGCTCGACTGCGCCGGGCCGATGTGGATTACGCCGCGATCCGCATGCTTGAGGATATTGGTGGCCGCTTCGGTGATGATCAGCGCCAGCATCCCGGCCCGGGTTTCATTGAACCCGAGGCTGCCCGCCAGCTTCTGCCCTTCCCTGCGCGCCGCCGCGACATCGCTGGCATGTTCGATCGAACAGACCAGTTGCGGCGTCAACGAACTGATCAGCGTTTCCATTTGACTACCAGCACTGCTGTCCCCTCTCCCGGACGGCTCTCCACCTCGAACTCATCCACCAGGCGTTTCGATCCGCCAAAGCCGAGACCAAGGCCGCCACCGGTTGTAAACCCGTCACGCAGCGCACTGTCGATATCGGGAATGCCGGGACCGGCATCGACGAAGATCAAGGAGATGCCGTTGCGCACGCCGTCGTTGAGCGAATCCAGGTGGACTTCCCCACCCCCGCCATATTTAATGGTATTGCGCGCCAGTTCGCTGGCAGCCGTCACCAGCTTGGTCTGGTCCACCAGCGACAGCGCGATTGCCACCGCGCGTTCGCGCACCTGTTTGCGCAGTCCCACGACATCCTCGTCCGACCGCAGGCGCAGCGTGACACGCGCGCTGCGCTGCTGGCGGTGGAGCTCCAGCAGGTCAGTCTCGAACAGGACTGCATTGGTTTGCGCGTCGCTCATTAGCTGAAGCTCTTTCCTAACAGCGCCATGCCTTTTTCGACATTCAGCGCCGTCTTGACGCCATGCAGCGTCAGGCCGAGTTCGACCAGCGTGATGGCCACCGCCGGCTGCATGCCGACCACGACCGTCCGGGCGTCGAGCACGCGCGCCATCGCGGCGGTATTGCTGATCATCCGGCCGATGAAGGAATCGACCAGGTCAAGCGCCGAGATATCGATCAGCACACCCTTGGCGCCGTCGCTCACGATGCGCTCGGTCAGGTCGTCCTGCAGCGTCATGGCCAGGCGGTCATGCATGTCGACCTGAATCGTCACCAGCAGCAGGTCGCCCATGCGGAGGATAGGAATCCGTTCCATGTCGTGCGCTTATGCCTTGTTGAGGGTGATAGTGGTGCCGGTGCGTTCCAGCGCCACCAGGAAGGCGTCGGCCAGCGTGGCCTTGGTGATCACGTCTTCCAGGTTCACTCCCAGGTGCACGATGGTTTGGGCGATCTGCGGGCGGATGCCGCTGATGATGCAGTCCGCGCCCATCAGGCGGGCCGCTGCAATGGTCTTCATCAGATGCTGGGCCACCAGGGTGTCGACGGTCGGCACGCCGGTGATGTCGATGATGGCGATGATGGCGCCCGTGTCGACGATCTTTTGCAGGATGTTTTCCATCACCACCTGGGTGCGGGCCGAGTCCAGGGTGCCGATCAGCGGCAGCGCCAGGATGCCGTTCCACAGCTTGACGACCGGCGTGGACAGCTCGAGCAGTTCCTGCTGCTGGCGCACGATGATCTGGTCCTTGGTCTTCTGGAACACCTCGATGGTGAACAGGCCGAGCTGGTCAAGCAGCGTGCTGACCAGCCACGAGGCACGAGCCAGTCCTTGCTGGTCGGCGGCGAAACCGTCGCGCAGGCGCGCGAACACCGGCTGCTTGAACGAGAACACGAAGGTCGCGGTATCGCTTGGCGTCGAACCTGCCTTGGCGCGCGAGGACGAGATGTCTGCCAGCAGGTCGCGTACTTCGTCCCACGAGCGGTGCTCGATGTTTTCCAGCTCGCCGCTACGGGTCGCCGCGATGAAAGCCGCCAGGAACTGCTGGGTGTGGGAGCGCAGCTGCTCGCGCGATGCGGTCGTGCCGCGGACCATCAGCGATTCGAGTTGCGCCAGCCATTCGGCGCCGATTGCGCCCTGCTCCTGCTGGAGCAACTGGCTGATTTGGTTCGCGAGATCCGTCGTCGTCATCTTCATTTCCCTTGTCGAATGTTGGATTTTTGGTGACGCCTGTGCTCGATATCGCCAGGCGTGGTTGGAATTCTGTTAAACGGCCAACTATACCATTTGGAGTGTTAAATAGATGGCACTGTTGAATTGATTACAGGACAAATTGCTTCCAAACGAAAAGTTGTAGAAGGATTCCGCGGGGCGCACCGATACAGTACATTCCTGGGTCGCCTCCACGCGGCGCTTGCCCTGTCCTGAGCAGGAATACACCGATGTCGGCGAACTGCACGACAGGTATGCAGCTGTTGCGTGGCAACGCAGGTGGCAAGTGGGTGGGCGACTTGCGTGCGCCATCAGAGCGTGGCGCCGTGTTGAAAAGAGCGGCGATCCCTGGAGCCGTCGTGCATCGTAGGGTGGGCAGATTCTGCCCACCCGACAGGGTTCGACGAATCGCACGGCTTCAGCCGATCGCGAAAGCCGATAAAAAACCGCCAGGCTCACGCACTGGCGGTTTTTCGATCGAAGCGGCGAACCGCTACGGCTTAGCGCTTGATTACTGCGCCGCGCCTTCGACCGGATCGGCAGCCTTCATCGACAGCTTCAGGCGGCCGCGCTCGTCGGTCTCGAGGACCTTCACGCGCACTTGCTGGCCTTCTTTCAGGTAGTCGGCAACGGCATTGACGCGCTCGTTGGCGATCTGCGAGATGTGCAGCAGGCCGTCCTTGCCCGGCATGACCTGGACGATGGCGCCGAAGTCCAGCAGTTTCAGCACGGTGCCGTCGTAGGTCTTGCCCACTTCGACCGATGCGGTCAGCTCTTCGATGCGGCGCTTGGCTTCCTGGCCGGCGGCGGCGTCGACCGACGCGATGGTCACGATGCCTTCGTCGGTGATGTCGATCTGGGTGCCGGTCTCTTCGGTCAGCGCGCGGATGACGGCGCCGCCCTTGCCGATCACGTCACGGATCTTTTCCGGGTTGATGCGGATGGTGATCAGGCGCGGTGCGAAGTCCGACAGCTCGGTCTTCACGGTCGGCATGGCCTTCTGCATTTCGCCCAGGATGTGGTGGCGCGCTTCCTTGGCTTGCGCCAGTGCCACCTGCATGATTTCCTTGGTGATGCCCTGGATCTTGATGTCCATCTGCAGCGCGGTGATGCCGGCTGGGGTACCCGCGACCTTGAAGTCCATGTCGCCAAGGTGGTCTTCGTCACCCAGGATATCGGTCAGGACGGCGAACTTGCCGCCTTCCTTGATCAGGCCCATCGCGATACCGGCGACGTGCGCCTTCATCGGGACGCCCGCATCCATCAGCGCCAGGCAGCCGCCGCAGACCGAGGCCATCGACGAGGAGCCGTTGGACTCGGTGATTTCCGAGACCAGGCGCACCGAGTAGGAGAAATCTTCAGGGTTAGGCAGGGCAGCGACGAGTGCGCGCTTGGCCAGGCGGCCGTGGCCGATTTCGCGGCGCTTCGGGGTGCCTACACGGCCGGTTTCGCCGGTGGCGAACGGAGGCATGTTGTAGTGCATCATGAAGTCGTCGGTGTACTCGCCCATCAGCGCGTCGATCTTCTGGCTGTCGCGCGCGGTGCCGAGGGTCGCGATGACCAGCGCCTGGGTTTCGCCGCGGGTGAACAGGGCCGAGCCGTGGGTACGCGGCAGGACGCTGGTGCGGATCTCGATCGGACGCACGGTGCGGGTGTCGCGGCCGTCGATGCGTGGCTCGCCGTTCAGGATCTGCGAACGCACGACCTTGGCTTCCATGTCGAACAGGATGTTGCCGACATCGCCCGAATCGGCGCTGACGCCCTGGGTTGCCAGGGCAGCCATGACTTCCGACGACAGCGACTTCAGCTTCTGCTGGCGCGCCGACTTTTCGCGGGTCTGGTAGGCGTCGCGGATCTTCTCGGCGGCCAGGTCGGTCACGCGGGCGATCAGTTCTTCGTTCTTCGGTGCCGGCGACCATTCGACTTCAGGCTTGCCGCCGTCGGCCACCAGGTCGTGGATCGCGTCGATGACGACACGCATCTGGTCGTGGCCGAAGACGACCGCGCCGAGCATGACTTCTTCCGACAGTTGCTGGGCTTCCGACTCCACCATCAGCACGGCGGTTTCGGTGCCTGCCACGACCAGGTCCATCTGCGAGGTCTTCAGCTCGGTGGTGGTCGGGTTCAGGATGTACTGGCCGTTCGCGTAGCCGACGCGCGCTGCGCCGATCGGGCCGCTGAACGGGATGCCGGCGATGCACAGCGCAGCCGAGGCGCCGATCATGGCAGGGATGTCCGGGTCGATTTCAGGATTGACCGACAGGACGTGGATGATGACCTGGACTTCGTTCAGGTAGCCTTCCGGGAACAGCGGGCGGATCGGACGGTCGATCAGGCGCGAGGTCAGCGTTTCCTTTTCGGACGGACGGCCTTCACGCTTGAAGAAACCGCCAGGGATCTTACCCGCAGCATAGGTTTTCTCGATGTAGTCGACGGTCAGCGGGAAGAAATCCTGGCCCGGCTTGGCGTCCTTGCGTGCGACCACGGTTGCCAGCACGACGGTATCTTCGACCGACACCAGGACGGCGCCGCTTGCCTGGCGGGCGATCTCACCCGTCTCCAGGGTGACCGAGTGTTGACCGTACTGGAAGGTTTTCGAAACTTTGTTAAACATGGGTAATCCCTTTCATTTTGCCGACAGATTTTCAGGAGCTGTCGTTCACCTCACCACAGGGCGGAGCGCTTGGCGCCGCCATTTACTACCAACAACAAAACTGCACACTACTAAAACAAAAAATGCCCGCGACAGCTAGCTGGCGCAGGCATTTCCTGACTAAATCGTCAGACCCAAGCGATTACTTACGCAGGCCGAGTTTGGCGATCAGGTCGCGGTAACGGGTTGCGTCCTTGCTTTTCAGGTAGGACAGAAGGCTCTTGCGGCGGTTGACCATCATGATCAGGCCACGACGCGAGTGGTGATCCTTCTGGTGTGCCTTGAAGTGGCCGTTCAGTTCGTTGATGCGTGCGGTCAGCAGTGCGACCTGGACTTCCGGCGAGCCGGTATCGTTCTGGCCACGTGCGTTGTCCGCGATGATCGCGGCTTTGTTGATGTGTTCTACGGACATGATGTTACCTTTCACATGCGGTGCATGAGTCGAAACCCAGCGCACCGTGATTGTCGAATTGCCTGCCCAAAACGGGCAGACCCGCCAGTATAGGGGAAAACCGGCCGTGCGGCCACTATTTGCAGCGGTGGAATGGCGCATCATGGGGTTGATGGACCGTTTGACGGAGGATTCGATGAAATCATTAGTCAAGATTACAACACTCGCCGCCCTCGTTTTGCTGGGCGGCTGCGCCGGCATGATCCGGCAGGCGCCCAGCCCGGGCGACCCGGTGGCCGTCGTGCAGCAAAAGATGGGAACGCCGACGGCGGTCTACCGCGATGGGGCCGACCAGGTTTTCGAGTACGCGACCGGGCCGATGGGCCAGCAGACCTTCATGGCGCGCATAGGCCCCGACGGGCGCCTCGGCGCCTACGAGCAGGTCCTGACCAGCGAGAAGTTCGCCACCGTGAAGGTCGATGCGGCGACCAGGGACGACATGCTGCGCACTTTCGGCCGGCCGGCCGAGGTCTCGCGCGTGGCGATGCGCGATTACGAAGTCTGGTCCTACCGCTACAAGGAAGCCGGCGTGTGGAACTCACTGATGCACGTGCACTTCGACCGCCAGGGCATCGTCCGGCAGATGATGAATGGGCCGGATCCCCTGTATGACCCACGTGACAGGCAGGGGCCTTGACTCAAGGCCCAGCTGCTGCGGCCTTCGAGCTACCCGGCTGGCGCCCGCCATCGCTGCGCACGAAGGCCTCCACCGCATCGAGCGTCGGCGCCAGGCGGTGCAAGGACGTCGACAGCGACGCGACCAGGGTGACGTGGTTGACGCCGTCGTAATACACCTCTTGTACCGGGACGTGTGCGGCGCGCAGGCGCGCAGCCAGTGCACCGGTATTGCGCGCAGGGTTCACGAGATTGTCCGTGTTTGCTGCGACCAGCAAGGCCGGCGGCGCCTTGCCGGTCACGTGGCCGGCCGGCTGCGAATCGGGCGGCGTGTCGGGGTAGAGAAAGACCGGACGCGTGGTGCGGTTCGTCACCGGCAGGAAGTCATACGGGCCCGCCAGGCCGATCCAGCCGCGCAGCGCCGCCGGCGTGCTCCCCTGCCTGCCCAGCCAGCGCGCGTCCAGCGCCAGCATGGCCGCGTTGTAGGCGCCGGCACTATGCCCCATCAGGAAGATGTTTGCAGGGTCGCCGCCATGCGCGGCGATCTCGCGCCGGGTCCAGGCCACGGCCTGCGCCGAGTCGTCGAGGAAGTCCGGATAACGCACTTCAGGGTACAGCCGGTAATCGGGAATGACCACCACGAAGCCGCGCGCCGCCAGGGCGCGGCCCACGAAGGCATAGTCCTTGCGCTCGCCGCTGACCCAGTTGCCGCCGTAGAAAAAGACGATGACGGGGGCGTTCGTGCTACCGGCAGCCGGCTGGTAGATGTCCAGCAAGCGCCGGTTGCCTGGGGCGTAGCGCAGGTCGGTGGTGGTGCGGGCTTCGCCCTTGGGCGAGACCGCGTTGACGAGGGAAAGCGGGGAGCAGGCGGAGAGTAAAGCGGCCAGTAACAGCGTGGCGGTGAAGACGGCGATGGCGGATTTGGGCATCAGGCGGGCCGGTGATGAGGATGGCCTGAGTATATGAGGGGGTGGCTTTATTGCAGCGCACGCCAGCTGGCCTTGGGCGTGGGTGCAAGGTGGTGTTCGTCCCTACGCGACGGATTTGGGTTCCGGCCTTCGCCGGAACGACGGTTTTTGGGACAACGATAAAAGCCGGCGCATCGTTGTTATACCGCGATCCTTAAAACCGTCATACCGGCGAAGGCGGGAGCAATGCCACTGGCACTGCTCCCTCCAAGTTTGCATGAGCACCCGCACCGCCAATGACGGCCCGGCCTCCTAGCGACGCACGCTGTCGTCCGGGTCGTCGTCGTTCGGGATGATGCTCACCGGTTTGCCCTTGGCGAAGCGCCAGATGAACACCGCGTAGCCCGACAAACCGTAGATCACGAAGATCGGCCACAGCACTTTCGGCGGGTCGATCGCCAGCAGCGCCAGGGCCAGGGCGATCAGGAACACCACGATGAAGGGCACCGACTTGCGGAAGTTCACGTCCTTGAAGCTGTAGAAGGGCACGTTCGACACCATCGTCAGGCCCGCGAACACGGCGATGGCCCAGCTCACCCAGTCTACCTGGCGCGAGCTGATGTTGATGTCGGGGTCGGTCATCATCATGATGAAGCCGACCACCAGCGCCGCTGCCGCCGGGCTGGGCAAGCCCTGGAAGAAGCGCTTGTCGACCACCTCGATATTGGTATTGAAGCGTGCCAGGCGCAGCGCGGCGCCCGCGCAATAGATGAAGGCTGCGATCCAGCCCAGCTTGCCCAGGCCGCGCAACGACCACTCGTAGATCACCAGTGCCGGGGCGGCCCCAAAAGAAACCATGTCCGACAGCGAGTCGTACTGGGCGCCGAATTCCGACTGGGTGTTGGTCAGGCGCGCGATGCGTCCGTCCAGGCCATCGAGGATCATCGCGATGAACACGGCCCAGCAGGCATGCTCGAAGCGCTGGTTCATCGCCATGACGATCGCGTAGAACCCGCAGAACAGCGCGCCGGTCGTGAACGCGTTGGGCAGCAGGTAGATGCCGCGGCCGCGCTCGCCCTGGATGCGGTCCTTGCGGCGTCCAAAGCGTTTCAGTCGCGAAAATCGTGGCGCTTTGGGGGCTACCCCTGGTGCTCTACGTCGTGGAAAATTTGGCATAAGGTTCCGTAGTCAAGTAATGCTGTTACCGCATTATAGAGGCGGAAACAGCATGTTAGCGAATCGCCAAGCTTTACTTGAATCGGACCTTGCCTACCAGACGCATCTGGAGCGTCGTTTCTCCTGGTTCAAAACTCGGTTCCGGCATCTGCTCGGCCATTTCGCGCTTGGCGCCCATCCGCATCATCATCGGTGCGCCTGCCGCCTGCGCGTCGCCCGCATAGTTGCCGGAACCCTCGAAATCGACTGTATCGAGCACGGCTTCGGCCGGGTTGCGCCCCATGGCGCCGGCGATCGAGGCAATGCGCGCGTTCAGGTTGCGGTAGGTGGCGGCAATGCGCTGGTCATCGAGCTTCTTTTCGGTTTCCGGGCTGAGACCGAAATTCACGCCGTTGATTTGCAGAACTTGTTGCGCTGCAGCGGCGGTTTTCGGCAGGTCGGCCAGGTTCTTCGTTGTCACTTCCAGGTACTGCCCCACGCGCCAGGCGATCGGCACCGGCTTGGCCGGGATACGCGTTGCCGGTTGCGGCATCGGCGGCACTTCGGGGTAAACCGGGTAGGTGTAATAGCCCATGGTCTTGAGCTCGGCCCTTGGGTCGGCGCGGCGCACGATGTCGGTGCCTTCCTTCATCTTGCGGTTGACGCGCGCGGCAGCGGCGTTCTTGTCCTTGTCGTGCTCTTCGACGGCAAAGGTGATCACGGCCTGGTCGTTGGCAGCTTTCACCTCGCCGAAGGCCGGCACCACGACCAGCGTGCCGGCGGTGGATGGCGCGGCGAGGGTTTGCGCCTGGGCCTGGAAGGCAAAAACGAGCGCAGCGGCGACGAGGGTTTTGGAAAGGTTCATTGTTGTTCTCCAGTGAGTTGCGGGTGTCCGCGTCACTTATACGATACTGTCTTCACAACTTCCATCGTATTTTTGTAATGGAAAGTTGCAACTGACTCGCAGGAGAAACAGGTGTCTCGATTTGTATAGGCAGTGGTCGAATTGTCGCTACCCGTAGGGTGGGCAGAAAACCTGCCCATCCTACGGGCCCTCGATCAATTCTTGCTTTGGTCGACCAGCTTGTTCTTCGCAATCCACGGCATCATCGCGCGCAGCTTCGCACCAACCTCTTCGATCGGATGCTCGGCCGTCAAGCGACGGCGCGAGATCAAGGTCGGCGCACCAGCCTTGTTCTCGAGGATGAAGCTCTTCGCGTACTCGCCAGTCTGGATGTCCTTCAGGCACTGACGCATCGCATCCTTGGTCGCCGAGGTGACGACCTTTGGTCCGGTGACGTACTCGCCGTATTCCGCGTTGTTCGAGATCGAGTAGTTCATGTTGGCGATGCCGCCCTCATAAATCAGGTCGACGATCAGCTTGAGCTCGTGGAGGCATTCGAAGTAAGCCATCTCCGGCGCGTAGCCCGCTTCGGTCAGGGTCTCGAAGCCGGCCTTGATCAGTTCGACGGCGCCGCCGCAGAGCACGGCCTGCTCGCCGAACAGGTCGGTCTCGGTCTCTTCGCGGAAGTTGGTCTCGATGATGCCGGCGCGCCCACCCCCATTGGCCATCGCATATGACAGCGCGATGTCGCGCGCCGAGCCGGATTTGTCCTGGTAGACGGCGATCAGGTGGGGCACGCCGCCACCCTGCTTGTAGGTGTTGCGCACGGTGTGGCCCGGGGCTTTCGGGGCGATCATGATCACGTCCAGATCGGCGCGCGGCACCACCTGGCCGTAGTGGACGTTGAAGCCGTGGGCGAAGGCCAGCACCGCACCCTGCCTGGCGTTCGGCTCGACGTTCTGCTTGTAGACTTCGGCGATGTTCTCGTCCGGCAGCAGGATCATGATGATGTCGGCAGCCTTGACCGCTTCATCGACCTCGGCGACCTTCAGGCCTGCCTGCTCGACCTTGTTCCACGAAGCGCCGCCGCGGCGCAGGCCGACGGTGACGTTGACGCCCGATTCGCTCAGGTTCTGTGCGTGGGCGTGGCCCTGCGAGCCGTAGCCGATGATGGCGACGTTCTTGCCTTTGATGAGGGAGAGGTCGCAGTCTTTGTCGTAGAAAACGTTCATGGTGATTCCTTAGTTTTTAAATGTGTGTGGTTGTTTGCGTTCGTTGAACGCGCGGTCGGCGGAGCCGACCACCCAACGAGTCAGACTTTCAGGATGCGTTCGCCGCGGCCGATGCCCGAGCCGCCGGTACGGACAGTCTCCAGGATCGAGGCGCGGTCGAGGGCGCCGATGAAGGCATCGAGCTTGCTCTTGGCGCCAGTCAGTTCGATCGTGTAGGTCTTCTCGGTCACGTCGATGATGCGGCCGCGGAAGATGTCGGCGGTGCGCTTGACTTCCTCGCGTTCCTTGCCGACCGCCCGCACCTTGATGAGCATGAGCTCGCGCTCGATGTGCTCGCCCTCGGTCAGGTCCACCACTTTCACCACTTCGATCAGGCGGTTCAGGTGCTTGGTGATCTGCTCGATGATGTCGTCCGAGCCGCTGGTGACGATGGTCATGCGCGACAGGGTCGCGTCTTCGGTCGGCGCCACGGTCAGGGTTTCGATGTTGTAGCCGCGTGCCGAGAACAGCCCCACCACGCGCGACAGCGCGCCGGCTTCGTTCTCGAGGAGGACGGAAATGATATGTCGCATTACAGGTCCTCCGAGCCGAGCAGCATTTCACTCAAGCCTGCGCCCGCCTTCACCATCGGCCAGACGTTCTCGCTCTGGTCGGTCAGGAAGTTCATGAACACCAGGCGGTCCTTCATCGCAAAGGCGTCGCGCAGCGAGCCCTCGACGTCGCCCGGCTTCTCGATGCGCATGCCCACGTGGCCATATGCCTCGGCCAGCTTTTCGAAGTCCGGCAGCGAATCCATGTAGGACTCGGAATAACGCGAGCCGTAGTCGATCTGCTGCCACTGGCGGACCATACCCAGGAAGCGGTTGTTCAGCAGGATGATCTTCGGCGTGAGGTGATACTGCTTGCAGGTCGCGAGCTCCTGGATGCACATCTGGATCGAGCCTTCGCCGGTCACGCAGGCCACCGTTGCGCCGGGGTTCGCCATCTGCACGCCCATTGCATACGGCAGGCCAACGCCCATGGTGCCCAGGCCACCGGAATTGATCCAGCGGCGCGGCTTGTCGAAGCCGTAATACTGCGCGGCCCACATCTGGTGCTGGCCGACGTCCGAGGTGATGAAGGCGTCGCCGTTCGTCACCCGGTGCAGCTGTTCGATCACCGACTGCGGCTTGATCAGCTCATCGGATGGCGCATACGCCAGGCAATCCTTGCCGCGCCATTCGGCGATCTGCTTCCACCAGCCCTGCAGCGCGTTGGTATTTGGCGATGCGGCATTGGCGTCTAGCTGCGCCAGCAGTTCGACCAGCACGTCCTTGACGTTGCCGACGATCGGGATGTCCACCTTGACGCGCTTGGAAATCGACGACGGATCGATGTCGATGTGGATGATCTTGCGCGGGTGCGAGGCGAAGTGCTTGGGGTTGCCGATGACGCGGTCGTCGAAACGGGCGCCGATCGCGATCAGGACGTCGCAGTTCTGCATCGCCATGTTCGCTTCATAGGTGCCGTGCATGCCCGGCATGCCGACATAGTGCGGGCTGCTCGCGCGCGAGCCGCCCAGGCCCATCAGCGTGTTCGTCACCGGGAAGCCGAGCTTGTCGACCATGCGGTTCAGTTCATCCGAGGCGTTCGCCAGGATCACGCCGCCGCCCGCGTAGATCATCGGGCGCTCGGCCTGCAGCAGCAGCTGCACGGCCTTGCGGATCTGGCCCGCATGGCCCTTGTCGACCGGCTTGTACGACCGCATCTCGATCTCGCGAGGATAGTCGTACACGCACTTGTGCATGCTGATGTCCTTCGGGATATCGACCAGCACGGGACCGGGACGGCCGGTGCGGGCGATGAAGAAGGCTTTCTTGATGGTGGTGGCCAGGTCCTTGACGTCCTTGACCAGGAAGTTGTGCTTGACCACCGGGCGGGTGATGCCGACGGTATCGCATTCCTGGAAGGCGTCCTGGCCGATCGCATGGCTCGGCACCTGGCCGGTAATGACGACCATCGGAATCGAATCCATGTAGGCCGTGGACAGGCCGGTGACGGCATTGGTCACGCCGGGACCCGAGGTGACCAGGGCGACGCCCACGGTGTTCGAGCTGCGCGAATAGGCGTCGGCGGCATGCACCGCGGCCTGTTCGTGGCGGACGAGGACGTGCTGGAATTTATCCTGCTTGAAAATGGCGTCGTAGATGTAGAGGACAGCCCCGCCGGGATAACCGAAGACGTGCTTGACGCCCTCTTCCGCGAGACAACGCACCACTATTTCAGCGCCCGTGATGGGGACTGATGCTTCGTTATTCATGTCATTCCTTTCAAGACCCAGAGGGTGTTTTGATCGGATGCCCGTTCCTAACGAAACGCGTCAACGCGCAACAGTGCTCATGCGTCCCTTCTCTCTGCGGTCACGTCTGTGGTTCAGGACGCCGTAGGGTCCTTACGCACGGGCGCTGGGCGCAACTCGTTCGGCTTGAGTGTCTGTGGCGGTCAATCGCATCTCTCGCGCTTTTGGCGCGGGTCGGAGCAAACTGCCTACAAATGAAAGCGCGTCAAACCGAACAAGGCCTTATGTGCCTGACCGGATGACCGGAGAGCTTCGGGGGTGCAAAGCGTCCAATCACATTACTGCGTTGCACCATTTTGGTCAAGACTTCAAGAAAAATAATTATTGCGGTCCAAGACAGGGCGATTGCAGGGAGCGAATGCCTGTCGTTTCAGGATACATTCGCAGGGTGGGCGGCGCCAATGTCGGACCCCGGAACGACAATACCCAGCCTAAACAGACAAGCCTATCCAGATCGGTGCACTGCAGTTTTTCTCGTTCCGGAACTGGTACTAGCCCGCCGATGAGCATGACCGCGGCCAGGCCGGCGCACACCTTATCAGCGAAACTTCATGCAGTTTTGCCATCCCGGACACTTCCCGCTGCGCCCTGCTGTGCGAATTCGGTGCATCGGACTTGGTTTTTTGCTAGGATTCGTGAGTTTTCCTCACGGCATCCGCTTGACCGCCCCTTTCACGACGCATGGCCACAGATAAAGAACTCAACGACTTCCTCGAGAATGTCGAACGGCGCGCGTTCAAGCAGGCGGTCTATGCGGTACGCAAGGACGAGTCGGCGCTCGACATCGTGCAGGACGCGATGATCAAGCTGGCCGAGAAATACGGCGACAAGCCGGCGGCCGAGCTGCCGATGCTGTTCCAGCGTATTTTGCAGACCACCATCCTCGACTACTTCCGCCGTGAAAAGGTGCGCAATACCTGGGTCAGTTTGTTCTCGGGCTTTAGCCGACCGGAAGGTGACGACGAGGAGTTTGATATACTGTCCTCCTATGAAGCCGAGGCTGGAACTGCCGCCGCCGAGTCGAGCGCGGACCAGTTTGAGCGCGCACAAACCTTGCGCATCATCGAACAAGAAGTAGAAAAGCTCCCGACGCGTCAACGGGAAGCCTTCCTCATGCGTTACTGGCAGGATATGGACGTGGCCGAGACGGCCGAAGCGATGGGTTGTTCCGAGGGGAGCGTCAAGACGCACTGCTCCCGCGCTAATCACGCTCTCGCCGCGGCGCTCAAGGCCAAGGGAATCAAGCTATGAACACGGACGACATCAATCTGGCGTACAAGATACGCCATGCCCTGAACGAGAACCTCGACGCGCTGCCGGCTGCAACCGGTGAGCGCCTGGCTGCCGCGCGTGCGCGTGCACTGTCGCGCAAGAAGGCCGATGCGCCGAAGGTAGCGACGCGCCAGGCCAGGTGGCCGCTGTTCGACATCCATGCCCTCTTCACCGGTCCGGCGCTGGCGCGACTGGCGGTGGCGGCGCCGATGCTGGCGCTGGTCTTCGGCATGGGCGGCGTCTACCAGTACGAGCAGCAGCAGCGCGTAGCCGCCATGGCCGAGATCGACGCCGCCGTGCTGGCCGACGAGCTGCCCCTGACGGCCTACCTCGACCAGGGCTTCAATGCCTACATGGAGTCGCAACAGCGCCAGCAATGACGAAGTCCGCTCGACAGCCTCGCATCGCCGTTGTTGCAACTGCGGCAGCGGTCTTGATTGCCGGGGCCGCGACCTGGGCGATATACAACCGGTCCGAATCGACGGCGCCCGCCGCGCGCGGCGCCGGCACCCCTGCAACCACCTCCGCCGGCGCCAAGCCAGCCGCCAAGACCCTCGACAAACCGCTCTGGCGCGAACTTACGCGCAGCCAGCAGGCCGCGCTCAAGCCGCTGCACGCGGAATGGGACGGCATGGACGGCATGCGCAAGCGCCGCTGGCTCGAGCTCTCGCACCGCTTCGCCTCGATGAACCCGGCCGAGCAAGGCCGCGTGCACGAGCGCATGCGCCAGTGGATGCGCCTGACCCCGGCCCAGCGCAACCTCGCGCGCGAAAACTACAGCAAGACCCGCAGGCTCGCGCCTGGTGAAAAAGCCGCCAACTGGGAAAGCTACAAGCAGCTCTCTCCCGAAGAACGGCGCAAGCTCGCGCGATCCGGCACGCCCCGTCCGCAGGGCGCGCCCGCCGTGCCGCAGGCGCCGGTCATCGAGATGCCGACTCCCTGCCCGCCGGGCGCCATGCGCCGCGGCACCGCCTGTATCCTGCCCACCGCCCCCGCGCCTTCCGCGGCGCCGGGCCCGGCCACCGTTCCGACCGTGACCACATCGATGCCGCCTGCCGCCGCGCCGGCGCCTGCACCCGCGACTCCTTCTTCCGCCGCCCCGTCCTCACCGAATGCAAGCAACTAGCCCTGTCATCGTCGCCACGCCGACCATCCGCCGCCGCATCTTTTCCATGCTGTATGAATTCTTCCTGCTGCTGGCGGTCCAGATCCTGGCCGTGGCGCTCTACCTGCTGGTGACCCTCAACAGCCAGCATCCGGTGGCCGAGCAGGGGCGCAACCTGTTCGTGCTGTTGGTGACGGCGGCCTATTTCATCTACTGCTGGACCGAGAGCGGGCACACCCTGGCCATGAAGACCTGGCGCATCAAGGTGGTGAAGCTGGGCTACGCCAAGGTGCCGTTCAAGACGGCGGCGCTGCGCTTCCTGTTTGCCTGGGGGTGGTTCCTGCCGGCGCTGCTGCTGTGCTGGGCGTTTGGGCTGCGCGGCAAGCAGGTGGCGTTTGCCTTGATGGCGGGGATTGCCGCGTGGGCGCTGACGGCCTTCCTGGACAAGGACCGGCAGTTCTTGCACGACCGGCTGGCGGGGACGAGGTTGATTGCGTTGCCGAAGGTGGTGCGGAAATAAAAAGGTTCGCGTAACGCGACGAAATTCGATCCCCGCCTTCGCGGGGATGACGGATCAAGGGGTAAGGGTAAGAACCCAGGCAGCACTGTTCTACCACTACCCTACAAACCGTCGTACGCGCCACTGGCGCCTACGACTTCCCGCGAAGGCGGGAACCCAATTTGTTCGAAAAACGTGGCGAGCTTTAGAACCGCTCGTAATCCAGCAAATACCTCCACTCCCCCAGCGCCAGCCCCGCCAGCGGCACGCGCCCGATGCGGATGCGGCGCATGTCGACGATCTCCAGCCCGACCTCGCTGCACATGTGGTTGATCAGCCCCGGCTTGACATCCTTCAGCGCGAAGCGCAAGCGACATTCGTTCTGCCAGCTCACCTTCATCGGCGCAATCGGCTTGCCGCTGAACTTCAGGCCGTGGTTGAGCAGCGCCAGGCCGCCTTCCTTGATCGTGCCGGCCACTTCGACGATGTACTCCTGCTCCACCTTCGCCGCGTCGTCCACGAGTTTGCGCACCACGCGGAAGTCCTGCGAATAGATCACCAGGCCGCTCGCATCGGTTTCCAGCGGGGTCGTCAAGGTGAGCTTGTTCAGGTGGCGCTTGAGAAAGCGCTGCTGGCCGTGGCCTTGCGCGGCATGCTTCTCTGGCGTGATGCAGCCCAGGGCCGGCTCGCCGCGCGCGCCGACGCCGGAATTCGATCCTGCCGGCTTGTACAGCAGGATGGTGACGGGCGGTGCTTCCTCGGCCGAGGCGCCTGGTTTCACGCGCACGTCCTGGCTCGGGAGCACGCGGCTGGCCGGGTCTTCGGCGATCTCGCCATCGACGCTGACACCGCCACCGGCGATGTAGCGCTCCGCCTCGGCGCGCGAGCAGCCCAGTTGCGCCGCGACGCGCTTGGCCAGGCGGATGCCATCGTCAACAGGCTTCAATTGGTCGCTCATGCCTGCCATCCGGCGAAGAAGTTCTTGAAGACGTCGACCGTGCGTGCGACATCATGGCTGGACACGTCCAGGTGGGTCACCAGGCGCATGCGCGGGCCGACCGTGGCGCGGATACGCTCGCGGGTCAAAGCCTGTTTCAGCGGCTCGCAAGCGGCGACAGGGACGTTTATCCAGAAGATATTGGTCTGCGCAGTGCCGACGCTCAAGGCTTCGATATCCGACAGACCGCGCGCCAGGGCTGCGGCATTGTCGTGGTCTTCGGCCAGGCGCTGCACGTTATGCTCGAGCGCGTACTGGCCAGCCGCCGCGATCACGCCGGCCTGGCGCATGCCGCCGCCGAGCATCTTGCGCCAGCGCTTGCCCTGCTCGATGAAGCTTGCAGGCCCCAGCAGCACGGAACCGACCGGCGCGCCCAGGCCCTTCGACAGGCAGACCGAGACGGTGTCGAAACCGGCGACGACGGCGCGCAGGCTGATGGCCTGCCCGACCGCCGCATTGCAGATGCGCGCACCGTCCAGGTGAGTGGCCAGGCCCTTGTCGTGGGCCAGCTTGGTGGCAGCTGCCACGTAGTCGCGCGGCAGCACGCGCCCGCCGATGGTGTTTTCCAGCGCCAGCAGGCGGGTGCGCGCGAAGTGGACGTCGTCGGGCTTGATATAGGCCTCGATGTCCGTCAACGCGATGCTGCCGTCCGGCTGGTTGGCGATCGGCTGCGGCTGGATACTGCCCAGCACCGCGGCGCCGCCGCCTTCGTATTTATAGGTGTGCGCTTCCTGGCCGACCAGGTATTCGTCGCCGCGTCCGCAGTGCGTCATCAAGGCGATCAAATTGGTCTGCGTGCCCGAGGGCGCGAACAGGCCGGCCTCGAAGCCGAACAGATCGGCCGCGTATTCCTGCAGGCGGTTCACCGCCGGGTCGTCGCCGTAGACGTCGTCGCCGACCTCGGCGCGCCCCATTGCCGCCAGCATCGCTGCGGATGGCTGGGTGACGGTATCGCTGCGCAGGTCGATCCAGTTGTTCTTGTCGCTCATCTCGTTCTCAATCCGTAGTCAAAGTCTCAGCTTGCGAGGTGTAGAAACGCGCCTTCATTTCATCCAGTCCCAGCTCGGCCAGCACTTCGTGCAGGCGCTCGGTCGGGCGGCGGCGCGGCAGGTTCTTGTAGGTGGCCACGATCAGCTCGTTCTTCATCGAATGCTCCCAGCCCACCAGTTCCGTCACCGTCACCTGGTAGCCGTGGCTTTCCAACTGCAGGCAGCGCAGCACGTTGGTCAGCTGGCTGCCGAATTCGCGGGTGTGGATCGGGTGGCGCCAGATCTCGGTCAGCGCGCTGCGGCCCAGGTCCTTGCCCTTGTTCTTGCGCAGGACGGTCGCGATCTCGGCCTGGCAGCACGGCACCAGCACCATGTGCCTGGCTTTCTTCTTGAGCGCGAAATCGATGGCGTCGTCGGTGGCCGTGTTACAGGCGTGCAGCGCGGTGACGATGTCGATGGTGGCCGGCAGCTGGTTTGACGTGGTCGACTCCGCGACCGACAGCGGCAGGAAGGACATGCCGCCAAATCCCAGGCGCGCGGCCAGCTCGCTGGACTTCCGCACCAGCTCTTCGCGCGTCTCGATGCCGTAGATGTGCGAGCCGTCATCCAGCCCCTTGAAGAACAGGTCGTAGAGGATGAAGCCGAGGTAGGACTTGCCGGCGCCATGGTCGACCAGCGCGACACCCTGCTTCTCGGACTGCACGTCGCGCAGCAGCGGCTCGATGAAGTTGTACAGGTGGTAGACCTGTTTCAGCTTGCGGCGGCTATCCTGGTTCAGCTTGCCGTCGCGCGTGAGGATGTGCAGTTCCTTCAGCAGCTCGACTGACTGGCCTGGGCGGACTTCCGGCGGCAGTTCTGGAACTGTCGGGACTTTGGTGTGGGGTTGTTTAGCGTGCTTCATCGATCCATGCCGCCTGAATGGCTTCCAATACGCGTTCGCCGCCGCGCGTGCGGTCGTCGTCGAAGCCGTCGAGGCCGACGACCCAGTTGTGAAGGTCGACGAAGCGCACGGTGGCGGGGTCGACCTCGGGATACTTCTCGGCCAGGGATTCGGCGATGGCGCTGACGTCAGTCCACTTCATGTTCGGCTCCCGGCTACCAGCGGTATCAGTGGTTTTTTTCGGCTGCGTGATTGATGGTGTACTTCGGGATTTCCACGACCAGGTCTTCGTCGGCGACGATCGCCTGGCAGGACAGGCGCGAATTCGGCTCCAGGCCCCAGGCCTTGTCGAGCATGTCTTCTTCTTTTTCTTCCTGCTCGTTGAGCGAGGCGAAACCTTCGCGCACGATGATGTGGCAGGTGGTGCAGGCGCAGACGCGGTCGCAGGCGTGTTCGATCTCGATGTCGTTCTCGAGCAGCACATCGCAGACCGATTTTCCGGCCGGGGATTCCAGCACGGCGCCTTCCGGGCACAGGACTGGGTGGGGGAGGATGACGATTTGTGGCACTTGGGTTACCTCGTTATATTTTGTTTGCTGGCGTGCATGTTCGCAACCGCCCGCATTGTTATCTTCAGCCCGAATTGTCAGCTTCAAAACCGTCGTACCCCTCACTGGCGGCTACGACTTCCCGCGAAGGCGGGAACCCGATTTTGCGTGGGGTAACGGGACGCGGCGAACCTGGATTCCCGCCTGCGCGGGAATGACGGTCTGAAATGTGGCGGTCAATAGTTTGGGTTATCGTCCAGTCAGGCGTTTTACACTTCGTCCAGCGACTTGCCCGCCAGCGCCTTGCGCACGCTCTTGTCCATGCGGCGGGCGGCGAATTCTTCGGTGCCTTTGGCCAGTGCCTGCACGGCTGCGTGCAGGGCGTCCTGGCGTGCGCCCGGCTCCAGCGCCGTGTCGTTCGAGCCTTGAACCGCATCGCGCACGCCTTGCACCAGCAGCGCCAGCGCTTCCTGCTCGGCAGCACCCAGCAGATCGGCGTCCGTGTCCAGCGCCGATTGCGTCGCCAGCAAAATGCGCTCGGCCTCGACCTGCTCTTCGCGCAGCGCGCGCATCTGCATGTCGCCTTGGGCCGAAGAGTACGAGTCCTGCAGCATGCGCGCCACTTCGTCGTCGCCGAGGCCGTAGGACGGCTTCACGGTGATCGAGGCTTCCACGCCCGAGCGGGTCTCGCGTGCCGACACCGACAGCAGGCCGTCGGCGTCGACCTGGTAGGTCACGCGGATGCGCGCGGCGCCGGCTGCCATCGGCGGGATGCCGCGCAGCTCGAAGCGCGCCAGCGAGCGGCAGTCCGACACCAGCTCGCGCTCGCCCTGCACCACGTGCACCGCCAGCGCAGTCTGGCCATCCTTGAAGGTGGTGAATTCCTGCGCCCGCGCGCAGGGAATCGTCGAGTTGCGCGGGATGATTTTTTCCACCAGGCCGCCCATGGTCTCGATGCCGAGCGACAGCGGGGTTACGTCCAGCAGCAGCCAGTCGTCGCCCTCGGCACGGTTACCGGCCAGCAGGTTGGCCTGGATGGCGGCGCCCAGCGCCACCACCTTGTCCGGGTCGATGTTCGCATGCGGGATGGTGTGGAAGCACTCGGACACCGCGCGGCGCACGTGCGGCATGCGGGTGGCGCCGCCGACCATCACGACGCCGTCGACGTCTTCCACACTCACGTCGGCGTCGCGCATCGCCTTGCGGATCGCGTTCATGGTCTTGCCAACCAGGTGCTTGGTGATCTCGGCGAAGGTCTGGGCGGTGATCGTCACCTGTACCAGCTCACCCGATTTCAGGATCGCCTCGATGACGGTTTCGTCGCTGGTCGACAGCAGTTCCTTGGCCTGGCGCGCTTTCACCATCAGGGTCGCGGTGTCGTGGTCCGACAGCGGCGCCAGCTTGGCCTGCTCGGTGATCCAGCAGAACAGGCGGTGGTCGAAGTCGTCGCCGCCCAGGGCCGAGTCGCCGCCGGTGGACAGCACTTCGAACACGCCCTTCGAGAGCTTGAGGATCGAGATGTCGAAGGTGCCGCCGCCCAGGTCGTACACGGCGTAGACGCCTTCCTTGGCGTGGTCCAGGCCATAGGCGATGGCGGCGGCGGTCGGCTCCGACAGCAGGCGCAGCACGTTCAGGCCGGCCAGCTGGGCCGCGTCCTTGGTGGCCTGGCGCTGGGCGTCGTCGAAATAGGCCGGCACGGTGATGACCGCGCCCACCAGCTCGTCGCCGAGCGAATCTTCGGCGCGCTGGCGCAGCGTGGCGAGGATCTGGGCCGAGGTCTCGACCGGGCTCTTGATCCCGGCGACGGTACGGATCTGGACCATGCCATGACCGCCTTCGCGGTCGCCATCGACGAAATCATAGGGCAGGTTCTCGGCGTGGGCGATGTCCTTCAGGCCGCGGCCCATGAAACGCTTGACCGAGACCACGGTGTTCTTCGGGTCGGTGGTCTGGTGCGCCTGCGCCTTGTGGCCGATGTTGGCATTGCCGTTGGCCAGGTAACGCACGACCGATGGCAGCAACTGGCGGCCGTCCTCGTCGCTCAGCACTTCCGGAATGCCGCTGCGGACGGTGGCGACGAGCGAGTTGGTGGTGCCCAGGTCGATGCCGACCGCCAGGCGGTGCTGGTGCGGGGCGGTGGACATGCCGGGTTCGGCGATTTGGAGTAGTGCCATTGTGTCGTATTACCTGTTTGTTTTTCTTGTAGGGTGGCCAGCTTTGCCGACCGCGCGTTCAACCACCGTTGGCGTCGACGCGATGCATGCCATATTTGAACGCGCGGTAGGGAGGACCCGACCACCCTACGCTTCAATGGCCTCGAATGCGTACTGCACTTCATCGCCGAACTTATCGAGGAACATCATCGCGCGCACGCCCTGCGCCGCGGCCTGATAATCGCCCGCGTCGAGCTGCTGGCCCACCTGCTCCAGCATGCCCTTGCGCTCGCGGCGTACCTGCGCATCGAGCGCATCCAAAGCGCCGGCATTTTTCGACGAGCGCGCATCGTCGAGCTCCTCGCGCCACTCCATCTGCTGCATCAGGAAGGCCGCCGGCATCGAAGTGTTCGACTCGGTCTGCAAATCGACGCCATTGAGCTCGCAGAGGTATTGCGCGCGCTTTTGCGGGCTGCGCAGGGTTGCATAGGCCTCGTTGGCGCGCGTGGCCCACTGCATCGCGACGCGCTTCTCGGCGTCGGTGGCGTTTACGAAGCGGTCCGGGTGCACGCGGCCCTGCACTTCGCGGTAGGCCGCGTCCAGCGCATCGGCATCGACCGTGAAGCGGGCCGGCAGCTGGAACAGCTCGAAGTGGTTCTGCATCATGGATTAAATGCGGAAGCTTTCGCCGCAGCCGCAGTTGTCCTTGACGTTCGGGTTGTTGAAGCGGAAGCCTTCGTTCAGGCCTTCGCGCGCGAAGTCCAGTTCGGTGCCGTCGATATAGGCCAGGCTTTTCGGGTCGACGAAGACCTTCACGCCGTGCGACTCGAATACCTGGTCGTCCAGTGTCATCTCATCGACATATTCGAGCTTGTAGGCCAGGCCGGAGCAGCCGGTCGTGCGCACGCCAAAACGCAAGCCGATGCCCTTGCCCCGGCGTTCGAGGTAACGGTTGACGTGCTTCGCGGCTTTTTCGGTCAGGGTGATGGCCATAGGGCTTCGCTCCAGTATCTGTAAAACTGATTACGCCTTCGCGGCGTGCTTAGCTTTGTAGTCGGCCACGGCGGCCTTGATCGCATCCTCTGCCAGGATCGAGCAGTGGATCTTCACCGGCGGCAGCGCCAGTTCTTCGGCGATCTGGGTGTTCTTGATCGACAGCGCTTCGTCGAGCGACTTGCCCTTGACCCATTCGGTCACGAGCGAGCTCGATGCGATGGCCGAACCGCAGCCATAGGTCTTGAACTTCGCGTCCTCGATCAGGCCCTGGTCGTTGACCTTGATCTGCAGCTTCATCACGTCGCCGCAGGCCGGCGCGCCGACCATGCCGGTGCCGATCGCGTCGTCACCCTTGTCGAAGGCGCCGACGTTGCGCGGGTTCTCGTAGTGGTCCAGTACTTTGTCCGAATATGCCATGGTAGTGCTCCTTGAATGCGATAGTTAGTGGGCTGCCCATTGGATGGAATTGAGGTCAATCCCTTCCTTGAACATGTCCCACAGCGGCGACAGTTCGCGCAGTTTGCCGACCTTCGACTTCAGCAGGTTGATGGTGAAGTCGATGTCTTCTTCGGTCGTGAAGCGGCCGATCGTAAAGCGGATCGAGCTGTGCGCCAGCTCGTCGCTGCGACCCAGGGCGCGCAGCACATACGATGGCTCCAGGCTGGCCGAGGTGCAGGCCGAACCGGACGACACGGCGATGTCCTTGATCGCCATGATCAGCGACTCGCCCTCGACGTAGTTGAACGAGACGTTCAGGTTGTGCGGCACGCGATGCGCCATGTCGCCGTTGATGTAGGCTTCCTCGATCTCCATCAGGCCCTTGGCCAGGCGGTCGCGCAGCGCGGTGATGCGCACGATCTCGGTGTCCATCTCTTCCCTGGCGATGCGGAAGGCTTCGCCCATGCCGGCGATCTGGTGAGTCGGCAGCGTGCCCGAACGCAGGCCGCGCTCATGGCCGCCGCCGTGCATTTGCGCTTCCAGGCGCACGCGCGGCTTGCGGCGCACGTACAGGGCGCCGATTCCCTTCGGGCCATAGGTCTTGTGCGCCGTGAAGGTCATCAGGTCGCACTTGGTCTTTTCCAGGTCGATGTGGACCTTGCCGGTCGCTTGCGCGGCGTCGCAGTGGAAGATGATGCCCTTCGAGCGGCACAATTCGCCGATCTCGTCGATCGGCTGGATCACGCCGATCTCGTTATTGACCAACATGACCGAGACCAGGATGGTGTCAGGGCGGATTGCCGCGGCCAGCTGCTCGACGGTGATCAGGCCATTATCTTGCGGCTCGAGGTAGGTCGCATCGAAGCCGACGCGTTCGAGCTCGCGCACGGTGTCCAGCACGGCCTTGTGCTCGGTTTTCACCGTGATGATGTGCTTGCCCTTGCTCTTGTAGAACTGGGCCGCGCCCTTGAGCGCCAGGTTGTTCGACTCGGTGGCTCCGGAGGTCCAGATGATCTCGCGCGGATCGGCGCCGACCAGGGCTGCCACGTGGGCGCGCGCTTCCTCGACCGCCGCTTCCGCGGTCCAGCCGTACATGTGGCTGCGCGAAGCCGGATTGCCGAACTGCTCGCGCAGGAAAGGAATCATCTTGTCGGCTACGCGCGGATCGATCGGCGTGGTGGCCGAGTAGTCCATGTAGATCGGGAAATGCGGCGCAGTCACGAAGCTCTGCTCGGTTTTTTTGTCCAAAGGCGCGTTCATCAGTTCACTCCGGTTTCAATTTTCTGTACGGCGGCGGCGGGTCGGTGCAGCACCACGACGTTTTGTTCTTTTTGCTTCTGCTGGTCGACCAGGTCTTGCAGCGAGACCGAATCGAGGTAGTCGACCATCTTGGCGTTGAGCGTGGTCCACAATTCGTGGGTCATGCAACGGGTGCCGGAAGCAGCGTCGGCGCCATGGCAATTCTCTTTGCCGCCGCACTGGGTGGCGTCGAGCGGCTCGTCGACCGCGATGATGATGTCGGCCACCGTCACCTTGGAAGCAGAGCGTGCCAGGCTGTAGCCGCCGCCCGGGCCACGGATCGACTCGACGATGGCGTGGCGGCGCAGCTTGCCGAACAGCTGCTCCAGGTAGGACAGCGAAATGGCCTGGCGCTGGCTGATGCCCGACAGCGTGACCGGACCATTGCCCTGGCGCAGGGCGAGATCGATCATCGCGGTAACAGCAAAACGGCCTTTGGTGGTCAAACGCATCCACAACCCCGGTTAATGTTAAAATATTTCCTCTTTCCAACTCATCGGTGCGCTGCAACAATCAAATTCTGGTTGATGCCGGCGGAATAACCTGATTAGTTGAACGATTTAGTCAAGTATAGCAAATCCTGACTCTGTTGTCTTGGGAGCCCTTGATTCCCGTAGGGTGCTTGGGTCGTCCGACCGCGCGTCCAGGCAGCCCTAGCGCAGCCGCAACAATTCCATCGGCCCGAACAGCTCCTGCATCTCCCGATTCCGGATAAACGAGAGGTTGTAGGGATGCTCTGCAACGATCTGCGGCAACTTCTCCGTCTCCGGCAATTTCCTCAACTGCTCCGCAATCTTTCCCCAAAGAACGAGCGTCGGGGGCTGCGGCCGGCTTGCCAGCGCTGCCAGCACGGTTTGCAGGAAAGGCAGCCAGGCCCGCGCATCGATGACGGGCGCCACATGCTTGCGGAAGACCAGCGCCGCGTTCAGTAGCAGGAAACCTTCGCGCGTCAGGTTGTCCTGCAGCTGCGGCAGGGTCTGGATCGCGCCATTGCTGCGCGCAGCCAGCGCCACCGGCGCCATGGCGCTGCCGCCCGTATCGTCCGCCTGCAGCTGCGCGCTTGCCACCAGCAGCATCTTCATGAAATTCCTCAGCGAGGTGGCGCGGTTGACCGGCTTGGACAGGCCGGTGTCGCTCCACAGCGCGTTCACCGCGCCATCCATGAAGCAGACCCCGGTCGCGCTCTCGGCGCGCGGATACGGGCCCTCCCCTACCAGCACGTGGCGCACCTTGTCCAGCGGCTGGGCAAACGCGGCGAATATGCGGCCACCCGTCGGCAGGTAGTCGTCGACGGCCAGCGCCCGCAGGTAGGCGGGGTCGGCGGCAGCGACGGCCTGCAGGCCGGCTTCGAGGATGGGGCGCCAGGAGGCATCGGCAAGCCCCAGGGCGTCGAGGATCGGGGCGGGAATCGTGTGGGATGGCATGGCAGAGGGAGCGGTCGCGGGGAGGGGCGGATTGTAGCGCAGGGACATGTGAGCGTTAAGTGGTCAATCTAACATCCTCTTTTGGCGATTCAGGGCATGATCAACCTGCTGCCCGTTTCGGGGCATTCGACCAACCATCCAGGAGATAGCATGCAAACCATTCGTGAAGTCATGACCGCCGACGTACAAACCATCTCGCCGCAGGACACCATCCAGCGCGCAGCCCAATTGATGGACGAGCTTAATGTGGGCGCCATTCCCGTGTGCGACGGAAAGAAGCTGGTCGGCATGATCACCGACCGTGACATCACGGTGCGCTCGACGGCCGTGGGCCAGGCGCCGGGCGAAACCAAGGTGGAAGACGTGATGAGCACCGATGTGCGCACCTGCTTCAGCAACCAGACGGTAGAAGACGTGCTGGCCACCATGGGCGACGTGCAGATCCGCCGCGTGCCGGTGATCGACCAGGATTCGAAGCAGCTGGTGGGGATCGTGTCGCTGGGGGATATCGCGACCAAGTCGCGCGGCGATACGGATGGGGCGCTGGATGAGATTTCGTCGCCGTCGGAGCCGGATCGGGCGTAAGGGCGGCTTCAAAAGCGTCTGTGCCGGTTGTACGGATTGACGCCGGGCTTCCTGGCTGCAGTATGAACTTGGGTCCCCGCCTTCGCGCGCCTTCGCGGGGACCCGATTTGACGTTTCGACCTGCGCGCCGACGCAAAGCCCTATTCCGCATCCCCCTGCTGCGACGGATGCGCAGCCTTAAACGCCGGCAAATCCACGCACATGCTGTTGATGCGCGCGATCGTCGGGTAGGCCGCCAGGTCGACATTGAAGCGCTGCGCATTGAATACCTGCGGCACCAGGTAGCAGTCGGCGATGGTCGGGCTGTCGCCGTAGCAGAAGCTGCCCGTGCACGGGTTGCGCGCCAGGTGGGCTTCGAGCGAGTGGAAGCCTTCGATGATCCAGTGCCGGTACCAGTCGTTCCTCACCTCTTCGGGCTGGCCGAGGTGGTGCTTCAGGTAGTTCAGCACCCGCAGGTTGTTCAGCGGGTGAATGTCGCAGGCCACGATCTGCGCCAGCTCGCGCACGCGCGCCCGGCCGATCGCATCCTTCGGCAGCAAGGGCACCAATGGATACGCGTCTTCCAGGTATTCCAGGATCGCCATCGACTGGCTCAAGACGATCGCATGGTCCTGGAAGGCCGGCACCAGCGCGCTCGGGTTGACGGCGCGGTAGTCGTCCATCAGGTGCTCGCCGCCGCCGCGCACCAGGTGCACGGGTATGGCGTCGTAGTCCAGTCCCTTCAGGCCCAGCGCGATGCGGACCCGGTACGCGGCCGAGCTGCGAAAGTAAGTGTAGAGTTTCATGCCCCCTCCTGTCATTTCCGGTGATAGCGAGTGACTTCCTGGTCGATGGCGCCGAAGATGCTGGCGCCGGCGGCGTCCGCCATCTCGATGCGCACCGTGTCGCCAAAGCCCAAGTACGGCGTCTGCGGCTTGCCGCCTTCGATGGTTTCGTACATGCGCACTTCGGCCAGGCAGCAGTAGCCGACGCCGCCGTTCTCGATGCTGGAACCGTGCAGGCCGCCCTGCTTGTTCGACACCGTGCCCGAACCGATGATGCTGCCCGCGGCCAGTTCGCGCGTCATGGCCGCGTGGGCGACCAGGCGCGCGAAGCTGAAGGTCATGTCTTCGCCGGCGTTCGGGCGGCCGAAAGGCTGGTCGTTGAGCGTGACCAGGATCGGCAGGTGCAGCTTGGAATCGACCCAGGCCTCGCCCAGTTCGTCGGGCGTGACCGCCACCGGCGAGAAGGCGCTGGCCGGTTTCGACTGGTAGAAGCCGAAGCCCTTCGCCAGCTCGTTCGGGATCAGGTTGCGCAGCGAGACGTCGTTGACCAGCATGACCAGGCGGATCGCGCCGGCGGCTTCCTCAAGGCTGGCGCCCATCGGCACGTCGCCGGTGATCACGGCCACTTCGGCTTCGAGGTCGACGCCCCATTCTTCGGACAGCACGGCGATCGGGTCGCAGGGGCCGACGAAGGAGTCCGCGCCGCCCTGGTACATCAGGGGATCGCTGTAGAAGGATGCCGGCACCTCGGCATTGCGCGCCTTGCGCACCAGCTCGACATGGTTGATATAGGCCGAGCCGTCGCACCACTGGTAGGCGCGCGGCAGCGGCGAATGGCATTCTTCCTCGATGAAGGACTCGGCCCTGTCGGCGGTCCCCAGGTTGAGGCGCTCATAGACTTTTTTCAGCTGCGGCGCAGCGGCATCCCAGTTGTCCAGCGCGGCCTGCAGCGTGTGGGCGATCTTCGGGACGGCCTGGCAGGTGACCAGGTCGCGGCTGACGACGACCAGCGTGCCGTCGCGGCCGCCCGTCTTGAGTGTGGCGAGTTTCATTGCGCTTCCTTCAGGATTGATTGCATTTCGCCATTACAATTCAAAACGAACTATCATTCAACCAGTATTTTTCACCTGATTTATCAGACTATCTTATGAATCCGACCTTGCGCCAGATGCGCGCCTTCGTAGCCCTGGCCAAGACGGGTAACTTTACCCTTGCCGCCCAAAGCATGCACGTCACGCAGTCCGCCCTCTCGGGTTTGATCAAGGAGCTCGAGCAGACGCTGGAGGCCAAGGTGGTCGACCGCAGCACGCGCCGCATTATCCTGACCGACATTGGCCGCGAGCTGTATCCGCTGTTCAGCCAGATGATCGACGACCTCGACGGCGCACTGGCCAACGTGGCCGACCACACCCGCCTGAAGAAAGGCATCGTGCGCATCGCCGCGCCGCAGCTGCTGTCCTGCACGCTGCTGCCCGAGGTGATCGCAGCCTACCGCAAGGCCTGTCCGGCCATCGAGGTGCGTCTGGGCGACACCGGGGTGGAAAGCGTGATCGCGCGCGTGCTCTCGGGCGAGGCGGATGTCGGCATCGGTCCCGAGCGCGAGCCGGCGCCGCCGCTCGATGCGCACGAGCTGTTCGAGATGCCCTTCGCGCTGGTGTTCCCGAAGGGGCATGAGCTCGAAAAGCAGGAGCGCGTGACCTGGAAGGATGTGGTGCGCTATCCGTTCATCTCGCTGCAGGGCCAGTTCACCGAGCGCCTGCTGGACGACGTCCACGCATCCCTGCGCGAGGTGCCGGTCAAGCCGGCCAACGAGGTCACCTTCATGACCACCGCCCTGGCCATGGCCAGCGCCGGCCTGGGCGTGACGGTCTGCCTGCCGTATGCGCAGCCGCTGGCAACGCTCTACGGGCTGGTGATGCGCCCGCTGGAAGATCCGATGCTGAGCCGCCGCTTCCTGCTCTACACCCGACCGGGACGCTCGCTCTCCCCCGCTGCCGAAAGCTTCATCGCCTTCCTCGAAGACTTCGTCAAGAAGGCGCAGCTCGATCACACCTCAACCGGCGCCTGATTCGTGGATACCCAGCTGCTCCTGATCTGCTTCCTCACCTTCGTCATCCACCTCATCGGCACACTGGCCTATTCGGTGCGCATCGCCGGCGTGCGCACGCGGCGCATCGCGGTGTCGTTCGCGCTGTTCAGCATCCTGGTGCTGGTCTCGCGCACCTCGAATTCCTTCCTCGGGCCCTTCCTGGCCAAGCGCGTGGAGACCAATCTCGACGCCGTGGCGCAGGTGTCGCTCCTGGGTGATTTCCGCTGGCTGCTGGTCTCGGCGAGCCTCGCGACGATCGTGGGGGCCTTCCTGATCCCGACCTTCCAGCGCGTGTTCTGCCGCGCGGTCCTGCATTTCCAGGTCCACCGCTCGGTGCCCAAGCTGATCCTGCATGGCTTCTTCAAGGGCGGCCTGTCCTACGTAAAGGATGTCGCCAGCGTCCCGGCGGCGACCAACATGACCGGCATCCGTTCCGGCCATGGCGTGTCGTTCCGGATTACCGTGCTGAACGTGGCAGCCACGGCACTCTGGACGGTCGGCGTGTTCGCCTCGCTGTATGCCGGCGTGCTCGATCCCTCGGTGCGGGTCACCTCGAGCACGCTCTCGTCCATCATCAATGGCGGCGCCACGATCATGATGGCCATCTTCATCGACCCGCACATGTCGGGCATGACGGACGACGTCATCGAAGGCAAGGTCAGCGACGCACAGTTCCGCAAGGCGATCGTCTGGCTGGTCGGCAGCCGCCTGGCCGGAACGCTGCTCGCACAGGCCTTGCTGGTGCCATCCAGCATGCTGATCGCCTGGGTGGCCCGCGTCATCTAGGGCCGCGCGCTACAATAGGGCGTATCCCTGTTCTCCCTTTCGCCGATGTCGCTCAACACCATCGAAATCAACCGCCGGATGGACCGCTTCGACGGTCACGACAGCGTCTGGCTGTTCGGCTATGGCTCGCTGATCTTCAAGGCGGACTTTCCCTTCATCGAACGCCGGCCGGCCAGCATCACGGGCTGGAGCCGCCGCTTCTGGCAAGGCTCGCACGACCATCGCGGCACCGAAGCCGCGCCCGGACGCGTGGTGACCCTGGTGCCGGACGAGGGCGCGACCTGCCACGGCATGGCCTACCTTGTCACACCCGAGGAATTCGCCCACCTCGACCACCGCGAACAGAACGGCTACCTGCGCCTGGCCTCCGAGATTCGCTTCGACGATGGCGGCGCGCTCGAGGGCATCGTCTACATCGCCACCATCGACAACGCGGCCTTCCTCGGCCCGGCCAGCGAACGCGATATCGCACGCCAGATCGCCACCGCGCGCGGCCCGAGCGGGCCCAATATCGACTACCTGGTAGCGCTGGCGCAGGCCTTACGCGAACTGGGCAAGCCGGATGCGCATGTGTTCGAGATCGAGCGCCACCTGGGCGAATTCCGGCGCCAGCAGCGCTGATTTCCTACGCGGCGCCGGGCGAGAGCGCGAGGCACAGGGGCGTCGCCGGCCGCAGCGAGATGTTCAGCACCGGGTGCGGCGCGGCCTGCCCCCTGGGCGCCGACAGCACGAACCGCTGCAGCAGCATGGCGGCGATGACCGTCATCTCCATCAGCGCCAGGTGCTGGCCCAGGCACACGCGCGGGCCGGTCCCGAAAGGCATGAAGGCGCCGCGCGCAATCGCCGGCGCATCCGCGGCGAAGCGCTCGGGGCGAAAGGCCTGCGGCTCGGGAAACCAGCGCGGGTCCTGGTGCATCAGGAAAACCGGAATCATGAACATGGTGCGCTTCGGGATCGTCCAGCCGCCCAGCGCAATCTCGCGGGTCGAACGCCGGCTCATCAAGACCGGCGCCGCCGGATACAGGCGCATCGTCTCGTTCAGCGTTTGCGCCAGGTAGCCCAGCGCCGGCAGGTCTTCGCCGCCGGGCGCGCGACCCTGCAGCACCGACTGCACTTCCTGGCGCGCTGCCTCCTGCGCTGCCGGGTTCGAGGCCATGCACCAGGCCCACCAGGTCAGGCTGGCAGCTGTGGTCTCGTGGCCGGCCAGGAAAGCCGTCATGCATTCGTCGCGCACGGCGTCGAGCGGCCAGGCTTCGCCGTCGGCACGGTGCAGCTCCAGCAGGCGGCTGAGCAGGTCCGCCGGCCAGGCATCGACCGGCATGGCCAGGCGCGCCTGCACGTGGCGGTCGACCAGTCCTGTCAGCTGCGCGCGTACGGCGCGCTTGCGGCGTTTCCAGGGCATCCAGTCGGGCCAGCTGGCCGGCCAGAACATCTCGGCATTGCCTGTGACCAAGGCCGCGTGCACCGCCGCCTCCATGCTGCGCGCTTCATCGCCGATCTCGCTCGAGAACATCATTCGCATGATGACGTCCATCGTCAGCGCAGTCAGGTGGCTCTCGATCGGCGCGTTGCCGCCAGCCTGCCAGGCCCCCATCGCCTTCCCGGCCGCTGCCGCGATCGTCGGCACGAAAGCCTTGACCGCTTTCGGCGCGAAGGCCGGCTGCAGGGCGTGGCGCTTGGCCGCCCATTGCGGCGCTTCCGCGATCAGGACGCTGTTGCCCTGCAGGTAGGCGAAGATGCCGATGCCGCGTTCCCAGCGAATCAAGGCGTCGTGGTGCGTCACCAGCAGCTCGCGCACCAGCTGCGGATCGGCTACGACAAGCTGGTGCTCCGGCCACATGCGCAGGTGCACCAGGTCGCCATACTCCTGGCGCCATCCGGCAAGGGCAGACGGCAGGTCGCGTGCCATGCGGGCCAGCAGGCTCCAGCCGCTCAAGCCGGATGTCGGGCCGGGCGGCCAGGTGCCGGCGGGGTGCTGGATGTGCGCAGGCGGCAGGCCGCCTGCATGGAAAGGACATCGGGCAGGAGTTGGCGTATTCATGGCATCCATTTTTCACCGCTTCGCCCGGCGCGTCTTGAACGCAAACGACATCGACAGGCTTGACAAGCCTGCCTATACTTGCAGGCCATGGTCCCCGACTGCGACACCCACCTCCTTGCCTGCCCCGACCCGCTGGCGCGCGCGCCGCGCCTATGCAAGGAGGGTCGCCTCCCGCACGACCGGCTCTACCTCGCACCGCCCGCGCTGCAGGGCGCCATGCTGGTGCTGGTCAGCCGCGACACAACGCGTCTCGAATTAACCGATGCCCAGCGACTGTCGCATTTCCCCGCTTCGCCACTGGTGACGCTCTCGTGGTTTCCCGGCCTCGATGCCGGCCTGGTCGACCCTCAGCACGGCTGGCAACGATTTGGCGCGCGCGTCATGTTCTCGGGCAGCCAATCGCGCCCGCTGACCACCTGGACGCCGACCAGTGGCCGCGGCTACATGGCCTGCTTCCTGCCGGACGTCGCGCAGGCGCTGTTCGGACTCGACCTGGCCGCTGTGCAGGACCGGTTCGTGCCGGCGATGAATGCCGTGGAGGCACACTGGCAGCCCTTCTTCGATGCCCTGCTCGGCGCCACGGATGATGCCGCAGCGATGGGCGTTCTGGAAGCACATCTCGGCCAGCGCTGGCGCAGCGTGCAGGGGCGCAGCTCCAGCCGGCCGTCGCTGCGCCAGATGGGCCGGCACTGGGTCGAGCGCTTGGCCTGGCAAGCCCACGAGTGGCGCAACACCTGTAGCACGCGCCAGGTCGAGCGCCGCATCAAGTCCTTTAGCGGGCGCTCGCTGCGCCAGTGGCGAGCGCTGACGCGCACTGAAGGCGCCTTCTTCGCCGCCCGCGAGCGCTATGAAAGCGGCCAGCCTTTCGAATGGGCGACGCTGGCGCTGGACGAAGGCTTTTCCGACCAGGCCCATTTCAGCCGCGTTACCCGCGAAATCTGCGGCTTTTCGCCGACCGAGTTCGCCGACCGTTTCATCGAGGATGAATCGTTCTGGATCTACCGGCTGTGGGTGTGAACGCGACGGGTCGGTAGCGGCCTTGTGGCCGGATAGTTGAACGGCAGGTGCAGGGAAGTCCGCTAGAATCGTGCATGCGGCGGGTTGCGCTGCAGCCTGTCTTGACAACACGTGCGTGCAGGCCACGCGCCATAACCGGAGAACAGGGAATGTCGAAGAAGATGCTGATGGTGTTGTGTGGATTCCTGCTGGCGGCAATGCAGCCGGTTGCGGCGCAGACCAAGCCCGCCGAGCCAGCGGCGCAGTACGACGCCGAGCTGGCCAAATCGCTCGGCGGCAATGACCAGGGCATGCGCAGCTATGTGCTCGTGATCCTGAAGACCGGCCCGAACAAGGTCACGGACAAGGCCGAGCGCGCGAAAATGTTCGAGGGCCACCTTGCGAACATCAACAAGCTGGCGGCCGAGAAGAAGCTGGCCGTGGCCGGACCGCTGGACGGCAAGGAAGGCCGCCGCGGCATCTTCATCCTGGCAACCTCCGACATCGCACAGGCCAAGAGCTATGTGGACGCCGACCCGGTCATCGTGAGCGGCGAGATGGTGGCGGAATACCACCAGTTCTACGGCTCGGCCGCGCTGATGGCGGTGAACGACGTTCACAACAAGATCCAGAAGAAAAAATAAGGGCTGGCCGGCCCCCTTGCCGCAAGGGGGCCGGTCGTCGGCTACCGGCTACCAACAACAAGTTGCGCCATACTGGTAGCCGACTGCCGATACCGCTAACTGGCCTGCGGCAACCCCCGCATCCCTGCCCCGCTTCCCTCCCGGCCCGCACGTCACAGGTCTAGAACAAATCCAGCTGCCCCGCCCCGTTCCCGCCCTGCTTACCCGGCCTCGCCGGCACCACCAGCGGCTTGCGGAACTGCGAGCCATCGAGCCTGCCGAAACGTCCGCGGAACTCCCCCATCCCCAGCCGCTCGACCGCCTTGGTAAAGCGCTGGCGGATCAGGTCGGCCCACACGCCCTCGCCGTGCATGCGCTTGCCGAAATCGCTGTCGTAATCCTTGCCGCCGCGCAGGTCGCGCACGCGGTTCATCACGCGCTGGGCCCGGTCAGGGAAATGGGCTTGAAGCCATTCCTGGAACAGCGGGTTGACCTCGTTCGGCAGGCGCAGCACCACGTAGTGCGCGCCGACCGCGCCGGCGTCGCGCGCCGCCTCCAGGATCTTTTCGATTTCCGGCTCGGTCACGAAAGGGATGATCGGCGCCACGCTGACGCTGACAGGGATGCCGGCATCGGTGAGCGTGCGGATGGCGCGCAGGCGCCGCGCCGGGGCGGCCGCGCGCGGCTCCAGCGTGCGTGCGATCTGCGGGTCGAGCGTGGTCAGGGTGATCGCGGCGCAGGCCTGGCCGCGCGCGGCCATGGGCGCGATCAGGTCGATGTCGCGCTCGATCAGGGCGGACTTGGTGATGAGGCCAACCGGATGCTGGCATTCGCTGAGCACCTCGAGCACCTGGCGCGTCAGGCGCAGCTCGCGCTCGCAGGGCTGGTAGGCGTCAGTGTTGACGCCGAGGGCGATGTGCTCGGGTACATAGCCCGGCTTGGCCAGCTCGCGCCGCAGCAACTCGGCGGCATTGACCTTGGCGAACAGGCGGGTTTCGAAATCAAGCCCGGGCGACAGGCCGAGATAGCTGTGCGTCGGACGCGCAAAGCAATAGATGCAGCCGTGCTCGCAGCCCCGGTAAGGGTTAAGCGAGACGTTGAACGGAATGTCCGGCGAGGCATTGCGCGACAAGATGGTCTTGGCGTGTTCCTCGGTGACGACGGTGCGGAAGACGGTGGGACCATCGTCGTCGCGCTCCCAGCCGTCGTCGAATTCTTCACGGCCATTGACCTCGTACCGGCCCTGCATGTTCGACACGGCGCCCCGCCCCTTGCGCGCCGCGAGCGGACGCGGGCCGAACATCGGCTGCTCGTCCACGGGCTGGCGGCAAGTCGGTTGGTCGCGGTCGGGCACGTCGGCTCCATACTGTGTATTTATACAGTATTTTACGCCCGGGCCGCGCAGAACTCAAGCAGGACGTGTGTTGTGGTGCGGATGCACCGCATACGCCGCCTGCTGCCCTACGAAGCCCTCGAAGGCATCCAGCAGCGTCTGGAAGGCTCCACTTTCGCCTTCCAGTTGCCCCAGCGCCAGGGCAGCCGCTTCCAGCGACGACAACTGGTGCGGCGCATGCGCCTTGCGGATGCGGTAGTTCGACGGCGCCACGTCCACCAGCGCCAGCCGCGGCAAACGCTGCAAGGCCGGGTTCAGGTAGAGCATCTTGCGGCTCTTGCGCCAGGTCGCATCCAGCACCACCAGCCGGACCCGGTCCGCATCGCCTGGGACGAAGGGCGGCGGCTCCGGCAGCTTGGCGTCGCGCGCGGTCTGCGGGTACAGCAGCACGGGCACGCGCCCGCCAGCATGCAGCAGCGCGTCGAGTTCCGCCGGGTCGAAGGCCTCGCCTACCGCCAGCGTGCTGCCCGCGACACTCAGGTGCAGCAGGCGTGCACTGTTCTTGGCATTGGCCACTTCCAGCGGATGCTGCAGCACCAGCAGCGCCGCCCGCGCCTCGACCTGCGTGATCCAGCGGCAGATGCAGGCCGATTGCGCGCGCAGGCAGGTGGCGCAGTGCGCGCGCCTCAACACGGGTTCGTTCATGGCTTGGGTGTCGAGCCGCCGCCCAGCGCGCGGTACAGGTCCACGGCGGGCGTGGACGGGGAGCCGGGGAGCATCGGCTTTTCGTCGGGCGCCCATTCGCGCGGCGCGTACTTGCTCACTTGACCATTTCCCTCTGCGATGCCTCACCTTTTGCCAGGTTCGCATGATAACCGTTCACGAAACACCACGCCGGACACCTCCCGGCGTGGTCATCTTTGCACGACGCAAAAATTTAGCTCAAGAGTTGGCTAAACGGATATTGCTCTGGCCTCTACGCGTACCTAGAATCAACTTATGCCTTGCGGAAATTATTCCGGATCGCATGTTCATTCGTACGCAGTCGAGACCGAGTCACCATGCACCCACGCCTCACGCTTCGCAATTTCGCGGCCACCGCGCTCCTCGTTCTGGCCATGCTTCCCGGTATCGCTGTGCAGCAGGAGTTGCAACTCGACCACAGGATGAACGAGCACATCGTCCAGGTGCCGGCCGGCGCACAGAATCGCGCGATGCTCGAGACCACGGTGTTCCAGCCGAACGGCCCGGGCCCCTTCCCCCTCATCATCATCAACCACGGCAAGGATCCCGGCCGTCCGAGCATGCAGCCGCGCGACCGCTTCTATCACATGGCCACGGCCTTCGTGAAACGCGGCTATGCAGTGATGGTGCCAATGCGCCAGGGCTTCGCCAATTCCACCGGCCGTTACCGCGACCATGGCTGCAACATGACGGCCAATGGCCATGCCCAGGCCGACGACATCGCCGCCACCCTCGCCTATGCGCGCCAGCAGCCCTGGGTCGACGCCGGCCGCATCGTCGTTGCCGGCCAGTCGTATGGGGGCCTGGCGACGATCGCCCTCGGCACCCGCGAGCTGCAGGGCGTGCGCGGGCTGATCAACTTCGCCGGCGGCCTGCGCGACGACAGCGACCGCTGCGCATGGCGCTCGGCGCTGGTGTCGGCATTTGCCGACTACGGCTCGAAGGCCACCTTGCCGACCCTGTGGATGTATGGCCAGAACGATTCCCTGTTCGGCCCCGAGCTGGCGCAGCGCATGCACGCCGCGTTCGAGGCGGCCGGCGGGCGTGGCCGCCTGGTCGAGTTCCCGTCCTTCAAGCGCGACGCGCACGGCATGCTGGCCAGCCGCGACGGCGGGAAGATCTGGCTGGCGGACACGATGCACTTCCTGCAGCAGGTCGGCATGCCGACCAGGGTGCTGCACGAGGTGCCGCCGCCCCCGAGCCCGGCGCGCACCGACTTCGCCAGGGTCGACGACGTCGATGCCGTGCCCTTCCTGTCCGGGAACGGCCGCCGCGCCTACCAGGAATACCTGGGCAAGATGACGCCGCGCGCCTTCGCCGTGTCGTCGAGCGGAGCCTGGACCTGGGCCGAGGAAGGCGAAGACCCGGACGGCCGCGCGCTGGCCACCTGCACCGCGAAGAGCACCGATCCTTGCCGCCTGTATTCGATCGACGATTACGTGGTGTGGAATGGCGATCGCATGGACCAGGCCGAAAAGGCGGCGGTCACGGCGTCGGTCACGCCGGCGCGGAAGCTGGACGCGGCCAGCTCGGCGCCGAGCACCTCAATCGGCAGCAACAAGGCGACGAATTAAGCTGTTGCAGGGCGGGCGGGTCTTCCCGTCCGCGCATTCAAATTACCTAAACTAATCCGCGCCGTGGTTGATTGACCCAGGTTGAACGCACGGTCGGTGTAGCCGATCACCCTACGGCAGCATGGCCCGCGTTTGCGATCAAGCGCAAACCGCCCCCCTCCCCCAGATCCGACAATGGCCCTGACGCCATTTCCGGAGAATTTCATGGTTCGCCTCCTTCACGCCTGTTTCGCCGCGCTCTCTGCGCTGGGCGCGGGGGTAGCCTGCGCGCCGGCCGCCGCGGCCAACAACTATCCCGTGATCCTGGTGCACGGCTTCCTCGGCTTCGGCCCCGACACCTTCGAGCACAGCGGCTTCAATTACTGGGGCGGCTATGGCGACATCGCCTCGCACATGCAGGTCTACCGCGGTCCGCGCACGGTGTTTGCGGCGGTGGTCGGGCCGATCAGCTCGAACCGGGACCGCGCGGCCGACCTGTACGCGCAGATCAAGGGCGGCTGTGTCGACTATGGTCCAGCCCACGTGCGCCGCTACGGCACGCCCGGCCAGCAGCAGACCCCAAGCGGCAAATGCTGGGCCGCCGACCCGAAGAATAACCCGCAGGGGTATCCGCTCGCGCTCTACCCGGCCTGGGACGACCAGCACCCCATTCACCTGATCGGCCACAGCCAGGGCGGCACCACGATCCGCGCGCTGGTCGAGCTGCTGGAACACGGCTCGCCCGAGATTGAAGGCGGCCACACGCTGTACGCGGGAGGGAAAACCGGCTGGGTGCGCAGCGTGACGACGATCTCGGCCCCGCACAACGGCACCACCTATGCCGACGCGGTATTGAGCGCCAACCCCGCCTTGCGCACGCCGCTGCAGGCGGCCTTGCAGCACCGCTGGGCGCAGTGGGAACTCTCGCCCGACGGCGCGCGCGACTTCAACCTGTGGGCGCGCACTTCGCCCCATATCTATTACTACTCGGTGGGCACGGTGGCGACCGAAGCCGGCAGCTGGTGCTGCAACGGCACCGACCGCGCGGTCGCGCCGGTGCAAACGGTTTCGAACCAGTATGCGCGCCGGGACATGATCCCCGTTTTCAAGGGCACGGCCGGCGAATGGATCGTGCCATCAAGCTTCCAGCATGGCCTGGGCGGCTATACCCAGGCGGCGCCGGGGCGGGTGCAGGTCGGCGGCGAATGGTTTGCGAACGATGGGGTGGTCAATACGGTGAGCATGCGCGCGCCCTTCGGGCACCCGGTGCGCGACTACGACGGGCGCTCGGTGAAGGGGACGTGGAATCATCTGGGGGAATACAGGGGGTATGACCACTTTGATATTCTCAACTGGCCGAATAATGGGCCGTCGGCGAACACCTTGTATGAGCGGGTGAGCGATATCATTTTTGGGTTGTGACGTGACGGACGCAAATGCCGGTATAGCCGTTACCCTAAAGACCGTCGCCCGGCCAAGGTTTGCGAATAGCCTTAGGCGCATCCGCGCAGCGCTAACGTGGTGCGACGGAACTGGATCCCGGCCTGCGCCGGGATGACGGATCAAAGGGTAACAATAAAGTGAAGGTAAGCGGGTGCCCGCGATGAGCTCCCCCCTCAGTGCACACTACGCAAACTGCGCGCCAGATCCGACAACCGATAAGGCTTGCTCACGAACGTGAAATCCCCCAGCTTGTGCTGGTCCAGCTTGAGCGCCGGTTGCGGATAGCCCGAGGCCAGCATCACCTTGACGCCCGGGTAGTTCTCGCGCGCGTGTTCGGCCAGTTCGATGCCGTTCGGGCCGCCCGGCATGACGATGTCGGTGAACAGGATGTCGACGTCGCGGCTGGCCAGCAGGTTCATCGCTTCCTGGCCGTTGGCCGCGGTCGTCACCTCGTAGCCCATGCTCATGAACAGCGCCGAGGCCGCGTCCAGCAGATCGGGCTCGTCCTCCACGATCAGCACGGTTTCGGAGTCGTCGTGCGCCGCCGGTTCGCGTTCGAGCGTGGCGACGGCCGGCAGGTAGATCGTGATCGAGGTGCCCTCGCCTTCTCTGCTCTGGATGACCACCTCGCCGCCGGACTGCTTGATGAAGCCGTACACCTGCGACAGCCCCAGGCCCGTGCCCTTGCCCATTTCCTTGGTCGTGTAGAAGGGCTCGAAGGCGCGCTGCACGGTTTCGGGCGACATGCCGGTGCCGGTGTCGGTTACCGAAATGCAGACGTAGGGGCCCGGCGCCAGGCCGAGGACGTCGCCTTCGCGCAAGTTGACCGGCGCCGTGTCCAGGGTCAGCCGGCCGCCCTCGGGCATGGCGTCGCGTGCATTCACGACCAGGTTGAGCAGCGCCGACTCGAAGCGGGCGGCATCCACCACCGCGCTGCCAGCCTGCGGGTCGAGGTTCAGCTCGAACTCCATGCCGGAATGCCCGGCGCGGCGCAGCACCGATTCGAAACCGGAGATGATGCGGTTGATGCTGAGCGTCTCCGGCTGCAGCGGCTGTTGACGGGCGAAGGCCAGCAGCTGCTGGGTCAGGGTGGCGCCGCGGTCGATCGCGCGGCGCATGCTGTCGAGCGTCTTGGCGTCGGCGCCGCCCTGGCGGCTCATGCCCAGCACTTCCAGGCCGCTGGAGAGCACCGAGAGCAGGTTGTTGAAGTCGTGCGCGATGCCGCCGGTGAGCTGGCCGATCGATTCCATCTTTTGCGACTGGAACAGCGCGAGCTGGGCCTGCTCCAGTGCTTCGGCGGCAAGCTTCTTCTCGGTCAGGTCGCGCGTGATCTTGGCAAAACCCACCAGCTCGCCGTCGTCGCCATGGATCGCGTCGATGATGACGTGGGCCCAGAAGCGGGTGCCGTCCTTGCGCACGCGCCAGCCTTCGGCCTCGTAGCGCCCGTCCCGGGCCGCCGTGGCCAGCGCGCGCACCGGCTTGCCGGCTTCGCGGTCTTCGGGCGCATAGAAGCGCGAGAAATGGCTGCCCACGGCTTCGTCGTAGCTGTAGCCCTTGATACGCTCGGCCCCGACGTTCCAGTTCGAGACCACGCCTTCCGGCGAGAGCATGTAGATCGCGTAGTCGGTGACGCCCTGCACCAGCAGGCGGAAGCGCTGCTCGCTCTCGCGCAGCGCGTCCTCGGCCAGCTTGCGCTGGGTGACGTCGCGCGTGATCTTGGCAAAGCCCAGCAGGTCCTGGTGCTCGTCGTAGATCGGGTCGATCACCACGTGGGCCCAGAAGCGGGCGCCGTCCTTGCGCACGCGCCAGCCTTCGGCTTCGTACTTTCCGTGCTGGAGGGCATGCGCCAGCGCGCGGGCCGGCAGGCCGCTCTCGCGATCTTCGGGGGTGTAGAAGCGCGAGAAGTGCTCGTTGAGGATCTCGTGCGGCTTGTAGCCCTTGAAGCGCTGGGCGCCTGCATTCCAGCTGTTGACGTGGCCGGCGGGGTCGAGCATGTAGATCGCGTAATCGCTGATGCCGGCGATCAGGTACTGGAACCGTTGTTCGTCGGTGAGCGAGGGCTTGGCGGGATGGGACGTGTTCATGTACCGGGCGCTTCCATGTCTGTTGCAACAAATGTCTATCATATCGCCCTTGAGCAAGATCCTCCGCACGCACAGCATGATTATGCAAGAAAATGTCGGGCAATCGGCCATGTTGAAGGTTGATTTGCCGAATTTGACGCTACAATGCCGGACTGTAACGCCCACGCTTTTATCGTTTGCATATGACACAGGCCTCCCCCGACATCCTCGACCTCAGCTCCTGCGCCAATGAGCCGATCCGCACGCCCGGAAGCATCCAGCCGCACGGCTTCATGCTGACCTTGTCGCCCGGCCCCTCCCTCGCGGTGCTGCAAGCCAGCGCCAACCTCGGGCGCTGGACCGGGATGCCAGCTGAAGATGCCGCGGGCCAGCCCCTTGCGCAGGTGGTGGGCCAGGCCACCGCGACCCGCCTCGCGCCGGAACTCGACGCCGCCAGGCTGGCCTCGCGCCCGTCCTATATCGGCACGATCGATACAGCCGATGGCGTCCACTTCGACGTGCTGGCGCATGCCTGGGACGGCCTGGTGATCCTCGAGTTCGAAAACGTCGGGCGCGAGGGCGCAGCCGATTTCCGCCACCTGTATCCGGTGATCGGCGACTTCCTGCTCAAGGTGAACCAGTCGGCCTCGATCCCATCCTTGTCCGAACTGGCCGCGCGCCACGTGCGCGCCGTGACCGGCTACGGCCGCGTGATGGTCTACCAGTTCGACCCGGACGGCCATGGCCACGTGGTGGCCGAGTCGAAGGAAGACGATTACGACTCGTACATGGGCCAGCACTTCCCGGCCAGCGACATCCCGGCCCAGGCGCGCGCGCTGTACACGCTCTCGCCGATCCGCGTGATCCACGACGCCAACTACGTTGCCGCGCCCCTGGTGCCGGGCCTGAACCCCACCAGCGGCAAGCGCAACGACCTGTCGTTCGCGGCGCTGCGCAGCGTCTCGCCGGTGCACCTCCAATACATGCGCAACATGGGCACGCTGGCTTCGATGTCGGTCTCGCTGATCGTCAAGGGCAAACTGTGGGGCCTGATTTCCTGCCACAACGCCACGCCCCGCCCGGTCCCGGTCGAAGAGCGCACCACCTGCGAGCAGCTGGGGCAGATCCTGGCGCTGTGCATCGAGTCGCGCGAAGACGCCAGCGAACTGCAGTTCCGCCTGGAGGTGCGCCGCATCATGGTCGAGATGCTGGGCCACCTGACCAAGGGCGCCGACTTCCTGGAAAACATGAGCGCAGTCTTCCCCGAGCTGCTGCGCTTCGGGCGCGCCGGCGGTGTGGCCATCGTGGTCGACGACCGCGTGCTGACCTATGGCGACACGCCCGACGAGACGGCGATCCGCGTGCTGGCCGAATGGCTGGCGGTGCATGGCCATTCCGGCGTGTTCCACACCGATCACCTGGCGGACGCGTATCCACCGGCGGCAAGCATGGTACGCAATGCCAGCGGCCTGCTGGCGTTGCCGATCTCGCGTATCCACCAGCACTACCTGCTGTGGTTCCGCCCGGAAGTGGTGCAGACCATCGAGTGGGCCGGCAACCCGTATGAAAAGGACGCCACCCGCACGGCTGCAGGCACGGGAAGCCCGGCCCGGCTGACGCCGCGCCTGAGCTTCCAGTCGTGGCGCGAGACCATCCACGGCCGCAGCCTGCCGTGGCACGTGGCCGAAGTCGAGCTGGCCGAAGAATTCCGCACCGCGCTGCTGGGCATTGTGCTCGAGCGCGCCGAGCAGATGGCCGAACTGGCCGAGGAGCTGGGCCGCGCCAACAAGGAGCTCGAAGCCTTCTCGTACTCGGTCTCGCACGATTTACGCGCGCCGCTGCGCCACATCGTCGGATTCTCCGACCTCCTGATCGAGTCGACCGGCGTGGAAGACCCGGAGCGGCGCCAGCGTTTCCTGAAGAACATCAAGGAATCGGCGCGCCTGGCCGGCAAGCTGGTGGACGACCTGCTGTCGTTCTCGCAGATGGGCCGCGCCGCGCTGCGCCCGACCAGGGTCGACATGAACGACCTGGTGGCCGGCTGCATCGACAAGCTCGGCATCGAGATGGCCAACCGCAACGTCGACTGGCATATCGAGCCGCTGCCGACCGTCCACGCCGACCCGACCTTCCTGCACCTGGCGGTGTTCAACCTGCTGTCGAACGCAGTGAAGTTTACCGGCGCGCGCGACCCGGCAGTGATCACGATTACATCGGAAGACAGCGGCCCTGAAACGGTCTTCCACATCGCCGACAACGGCGCCGGCTTCAACATGGACTACGTGCACAAGCTGTTCGGCGTATTCCAGCGCCTGCACCGCATGGAGGACTTCCAGGGCACCGGTATTGGTCTTGCCAACGTGCGCCGCATCATCGAGCGCCACAACGGCCGCGCCTGGGCCAACTCCGTGCAGGGAAAAGGCGCGACCTTCTCGTTCAGTATCCCGAAACACCCCATTATCGAAGGCGCATGATGCTCAAGCCCATTCTTCTCGTCGAAGACAACCCGCACGACCTCGAACTGACGCTGATTGCGCTGGCCAAGAGCCAGCTGGCCAATGAAGTCGTGGTCATGCGCGACGGTGCCGAGGCGCTCGACTACCTTTTTCGCCGCGGCGAGTTCGCCGAGCGTGCGGTCGGCAACCCGGCCGTCATCCTGCTCGACCTGAAACTGCCGAAGGTGGACGGGCTCGAGGTGCTCAAGGAGATCCGCAATACCGAGGCGCTCAGGAGCGTCCCGGTGGTCATGCTGACCTCGTCGAAGGAAGAACAGGATGTCTTGCGCAGCTACGAGCTGGGCGTAAACGCCTACGTGGTCAAGCCGGTGGATTTCGGTGAATTCGTGCGCGCGATCGCCGACCTGGGTATCTTCTGGGCGGTCCTGAACGAACCGCCCCCGGGCTCGCGCCGCTACATCAAGCCCCAGTGAGCGTGGGCGCCTGATGGACGGGCGCCCGCTGCGGGTTTCCCGCTGCGCAGCAGGTGCCGGATGCGGGCGCTGAGCGCGTCCGGATGATAGGGTTTCTGCAGCAGGTGGACCGAGGCGTCCACCTTGCCCTCGTGCGACAGCACGCCTTCGGCATAGCCCGACGTGTACAGCAGCTTGGCCTGCGGCAGTCGTGTGCGCACTACCTCGCCCAGATGCAGGCTGGTCACGGGCCCCGGCATGATCACGTCGGAGAACACCAGGTCGACGTGGCGGCCGCTCTCGATGATGTCGATCGCCACCGCCGCATCCGGCGCTTCCAGCACCTCGTAGCCCAGCGCCGACAGGATGGCCGAGGTGGAATCGCGCACGGCGTCTTCGTCCTCGACCACCAGGATGGTTTCCAGGCCGCCGGCGAGCGGCAGGCTAACGATCTGTTCGACGACAGTGGGAGCCGCATCGCTGCGCGGCAGGTAGATGCGCACGCTGGTGCCTTCGCCGATTTCGCTGCGCAGCACGATCTCGCCCCCAGACTGCTTCACGAAGCCGTAGGCCATCGACAGGCCCAGGCCCGTGCCCTGCCCGGTCGGCTTGGTAGTAAAGAAGGGCTCGAAGGCGCGTAGCAGCACCTCGCGCGGCATGCCCTTGCCGGTGTCGGCCACCTCGATCATGATGTACTGGCCATGCGAGACTTCCGGCGGCAAAGCGGTGCTGGAGCCGTCCACGTTCGCGGCGCGGATGGTCAGGGTGCCGCTGCCGGCCATGGCGTCGCGCGCATTGATGGCCAGGTTCAGCAAGACGTTGTTGAGCTGGTCCGGGTCGACCGTGGCGCTGCCCAGTCCCGGCTCGATCTCGGTGACCACGCGCGCGCTCGGCCCCAGCAGGCGGCGCATCATGTCGTCCATCTGGCGCAGCAGGTGGGCCGGATCGACCACCACCGACTGCAGCGGCTGGCGCCGCGCGAACGCGAGCAGGTGCGCGGCCAGCTTGGCGCCGCGCTCGACGCCGCTCAAGGCCATCTCCACGCGCGTGCGGGCGCTGTCGTTCAGGTTCCCCACCAGCTTGAGCAGCTCTAGGTTGCCGCCGATGATCTGCAGGACGTTGTTGAAATCGTGGGCGACGCCGCCGGTGAGCTGGCCGATCGCTTCCATCTTCTGCGCCTGGTGCAGCGCCGACTGGCTGGCCGCCAGCTGCTCCTGGCTCACGCGCAGCGAGGCAAACGCGGCGTCGCGCTGGCGCCGGGCGACGCAGGCGCCGCTGTGGTAGCGCACGCGCGCCACCAGCTCGCGCGGGTCCGGCCACTTGACCAGGTAATCGTTGGCGCCCACGGCAAAGGCACGCGCCTTGACCTCGGCATCGTCTTCGGAAGAGAGCACGATGACCGGGACATCCGCGGTATCGGGATGGGCGCGCAGCAGCGCGGTGACGGCGAAACCGTCCAGGTCGGGCATGCGCAGGTCGACCAGCACGACGGTCGCGCCGACCATGCGCGCTACCTCGACGGCGCGCGCGGCATTCGATTCATAGCAGAGGGAATGCCTGACGCACCCCTTGAGGCCGTGAGCAATGATGTCCTGCGCGAAGGGCTCATCGTCGATGAGGAGAATGGAGCAGTCAGGACGATCGTCTATCATTGAGTCATGGTCAAGGATGCAGCACGATATTGCAAAAGGGTAAGCATTAATTCTACAGCACGTCTGGTAATTCACGACACAACGGACGGCCTCGAATCGTGCGCCTGTATTGACGGCTCGAACCTTGTAACTTCCGGCCCCGGACGCCATCTACGGGGCATGCGCAAGCGCCAGCCCGAACCGCCAGAGTCCATGCCCCTGCCCGAAGCATCCTGCCCGCTCTGCGGCCGGCTGCTGGGCACGGTGAATATCGACCGCCACCACCTGGTGCCGCGCACCTTCAAGGGCAAGGAACAGTTCCCGATTCATAAGATCTGCCACCGCAAGATCCACTCGGCCTTCACCGAGCGCGAGCTGCTGCAGGCCTACCACACCTGGGAAGCGCTGCGCGGCCATGACGAGATGCGCAGCTTCATCGACTGGGTGGCGAACAAGCCCCCTGGCTTCTATACCCGTACGTATACCTCGAACAAGAAGAAGTCCCGTTAACGGTCTGTCGACAGGAGACCGGCATGCAGGTCGAGCTGGCCGAACGGCGGCGCGCATCAATGCGGTAAGCCGGGCAGCCAAACAAAAAGGGCCGCATTTGCATGCGGCCCTTCGAATTCTGGCTCCCCGACCTGGACTCGAACCAGGGACCTGCGGATTAACAGTCCGTCGCTCTACCAACTGAGCTATCAGGGAAAAGAGGCCGCATTATAACGGCCCGAAAACGTTTTGACCAGTGCCACGCATAAACGGCTGCCTTCCAGCGCCACGGGCGCCCGTTTGCTATAGTCGCCACTCCCACCTTTCCGCTTTCACGACAGCCCGCATCCATGACGACTCCCCGCACGCTCGGCACCCCGCTCTCCCCTTCCGCCACCAAGGTCATGCTGCTCGGTTCGGGCGAACTGGGCAAGGAAGTGATCATCGCGCTGCAGCGCCTGGGCGTGGAAGTCATCGCGGTCGACCGCTACCCGAATGCGCCGGGCCACCAGGTGGCGCACCGGGCGCACGTGATCGACATGACGGACGGCGCGGCGCTCTCAAGCCTGATCGCGCTGGAAAAGCCCGACCTGGTGGTGCCGGAAATCGAAGCCATCGCCACCGAGACCCTGGTCGCGCTGGAAGACGCGGGCCGCATTACCTGCATCCCGACCGCGCGCGCGGCGCTCCTGACCATGAACCGCGAAGGCATCCGCCGCCTGGCCGCCGAGGAACTCGGCCTGCCGACCTCGCCCTACCGTTTCGCCAGCAGCCTCGAAGAGCTCGAACAGGCCTGCGCGGCCGTGGGCTTTCCCTGCGTGGTCAAGCCGGTGATGTCTTCGTCGGGCAAGGGCCAGTCAAAACTCGACGGCGACGTCGACGTCGCCGGCGCATGGGAGCATGCCGCCAGCAGCAGCCGGGTCGATGCCGGCCGCGTGATCGCGGAAGGCTTCATCGACTTCGACTACGAGATCACCCTGCTCACTGTGCGCTCGCTCGGTCCAGACGGCCAGGTGGAGACCAGTTTTTGCGAACCGATCGGCCACAGGCAGGTGCAGGGCGACTACGTCGAATCATGGCAGCCGCACCCGATGAGCCCCATCGCACTCGCGCGCTCGCAGGAGATCGCAGCGAAAGTGACCGAGAACCTGGGCGGCTGCGGCGTGTTCGGCGTCGAGCTGTTCGTCAAGGGCGACACCGTGTGGTTCTCGGAAGTGAGCCCGCGCCCGCACGATACCGGCATGGTGACGATGGCCACCCAGGTGCAGAGCGAATTCGAGCTGCATGCCAAGGCGGTGCTCGGCCTGCCCGTCGACGTGACGCTGCGCTCGCCGGGTGCCTCCGCCGTCATCTATGGCCAGGTGGAAGGCGCCGGCATCGCCTTCGAGGGCGTGGCCGACGCGCTGCGCGTGCCCGGCACCGACCTGCGCCTGTTTGGCAAGCCGGAGTCGTTCGAACGCCGCCGCATGGGCGTGGCGCTGGCCACGGCCGGCGATATCGGCACCGCGCGCCAGCGGGCGCTGGAAGCGGCGTCGCGCGTCAAGCCGGTGCCGGGCTGATGAGCGAAGACGCCTTCCTGCGCTCGCTTTATGAAAAGCACATGGCTTTCAGCATCAAGGACGAGCGGCGCGACCCGAAACTGGACAGCCGCACGCTCAAGCTCCGGCTGCCGCCGGCGATCAACCAACCGAAGTGCAGCTGAGGGCGGGCCACGGGACCGTCGGTTTTTTGACAAGTGTAAAAATTCCGGCAGAAAACAAAAAGGGCCCGCATCGCTGCGGGCCCTTCTCATGCATTCTGGCTCCCCGACCTGGACTCGAACCAGGGACCTGCGGATTAACAGTCCGTCGCTCTACCAACTGAGCTATCAGGGATTAGAGGCCGCATTATAGCAGTGCTTTTCGATTTCGCGAACCCCTCGGCTTTCGAAAGGCAAGTTTCTTGCAGAAGCTAGCGCGCGACCTGGGCCACGCGGGTCCGCGCCACCAGCTTTTCCAGCGCTGCCAGGACCAGCAGGGGTTCGGACATCTGGGGGAAATGCGCGCTCCCCTTCGCGACCACGCGCTCGCCGAACGGCGAGAGGCGCGCCAGCGCTTCCTGGTTCCGCTCGCGCTCGCGCTGGGCTTCAAACGAGGCCATCCAGCGCGGCAGGCGCTTGCCGCCCGAGATCACGGTGACGGGAATCGGAGGGAAAGGCGGCGCCTCGGCGATCTCGGCCACGGTCTCGAGTTCGTTACTGATCTCGTCGTTCGGGTCCGGCGGCGACAGACGGTCGAGCAGCCCGGCCACCGCGCGCTGCAGGCCGGACAAGTAGCGTTTCATATGGAGCACGTCGTCCGGCGCGGTCGCCTCCAGGAAGAGTACGCCGCAAGTCTCTTCGGGATAGACGCGGGCAAACAGGTTGGCATGCAGTCCACCGAAAGAATGTCCGACCAGCAGGAAAGGTGGCCGGGCCCCGATCTCGCGCAGTAGTGCACGCAGTTGCAGGGCGACGGTGGTGCCCAGTTGCGGCTCGCGGGCCCGGGCGCTGGCGCCGACGCCGGGGCGGTCGTAGGTGACGACCGTACCCAGTTTGGAAAGCTCGGGAAAGAGCCTGAACCACCCTTCCAGTGGGCCGCCGGAGCCGCTGAGCATGACGATGGTCGGCCTCCCCTCCCCTGAGAGGGAAAAGCGCAATACCTGCCCTCCGACCGCGATACTTTTACTCGTTGGTAAATGCTTCACTGTGCAGTTCCAATAAGAATGTATTGACAGACTACTCTTTATGCATAGAAAAGCAACTACCGATGAGCAACTTTGTATGAAAACAAAAAAGGCCACATCTTGCGATGCGGCCTTTCAGAATTCTGGCTCCCCGACCTGGACTCGAACCAGGGACCTGCGGATTAACAGTCCGTCGCTCTACCAACTGAGCTATCAGGGAATTGATCGCAACATTATATGTTTGCAAGGACACGCTGTCAAATTCACGGCGTGCAGCGCAAGCAAGCTGCTGCTCTTCGACATCGAACTGAATCAACTCCGAAGAGCCAGGATTTTAAAGAACTTTCGCCACGGCGTCAACGACGCGGTCGAGGTTGGTCGAGTTCAGCGCGGCGACGCAGATGCGGCCGGTGTCCACGGCGTAGATCGACTGCTCGCGCAGCTTGCCCACCTGCTCTTTGCTCAAGCCCGAATACGAGAACATGCCAACCTGCTCGCGCACGAATTCGAAGTCCATGCCTGGCGCTTTTTCCCTCAGCTTCTCGACGAAGGCGCCACGCATCTCGCGGATGCGCACGCGCATGCCGGCCAGCTCTTCTTCCCACAGCTGGCGCAGTTCCGGGGTGGACAGCACCATCGCGACCGCCTTGGCCGCATGGGTCGGCGGGTTCGAGTAGTTGGTACGGATGACACGCTTGAGCTGCGAGAGCACGCGCGCGGTCTCCTCGGCGCTGGTGGCGACGATCGACAGCGCGCCGACGCGCTCGCCGTACAGCGAGAACGACTTCGAGAACGAGTTCGAGACCAGGAAAGGCAGGCCGGTGTCGGCGAAGCGGCGCACTACGGCGCCGTCCTCGAGAATACCGGCGCCGAAGCCCTGGTAAGCCATGTCGAGGAAAGGCACCAGGCCCTTGTCGACCACGGCGGTGATAACCTGGCCCCACTGCTCCTGGGTCAGGTCGGCGCCGGTCGGGTTGTGGCAGCAGGCGTGCAGCACCACGATGGCGCCGCGCGGCATGGCCGTCAAGGAGGCCAGCATGCCCTCGAAGTTCACGCCGTGGGTGGCGGCATCGTAATAGGTGTAGTTGTTGACGGCGAAACCGGCGCTCTCGAACAGGGCGCGGTGGTTTTCCCAGCTCGGGTCGCTGATATAGACCTCGGACTCGGGCGAGAAACGCTTGAGGAAATCGGCGCCGAGCTTGAGTGCGCCGGTGCCGCCGATGGCCTGCACGGTGATCGCGCGCTTCTCTTGAATTACGGCGCTGCCGGCCCCAAATACGAGCTCTTGCACGGCCTTGTCGTACGCCGCCAGTCCTTCGATCGGCAGGTAGGTACGCGGGGTTTGCTGTTCCATCAGCTTCGCTTCCGCCTTCTGCACGCACTGCAGCAAAGGAACCTTGCCATTATCGTCGTAGTAGACGCCGACCCCCAGGTTGATCTTGGCCGGGTTGGTGTCGGCATTGAATGCTTCGGTAATGCCCAGGATCGGGTCGCGCGGGGCCATTTCAATGGCGCCGAAGAGGCTGGCGGAGGCTGTGGAAGTCATCGTGATAAACTGAGTTTGTCGGTGGGTTCGCAGCAATTGTATAGACAGCGACGCTACTGCAATAACTGTGCTGCAGTGCCGCAAGCGAACTCCCATTCTAGCAAAGGTCTGAAAGTATGGCTGATTTATCCATCGCAAATGCCCCGGAACCGACGGTCATCACTTATCCCGGGTCGCCGTTCAAGCTGCACCAGCCTTTTGAGCCGGCCGGCGACCAGCCGACCGCGATTGCCGGCCTGATCGAAGGCATCAACGACGGCCTGATGTACCAGACGCTGCTGGGCGTGACGGGTTCCGGTAAAACCTACACGATGGCCAACGTGATCGCCCAGGCGGGCCGTCCGGCGATCGTGTTCGCGCCAAATAAAACCCTGGCTGCCCAGCTGTATTCGGAGTTCCGCGAATTCTTCCCGCAAAACGCGGTGGAATATTTCGTGTCCTACTACGATTACTACCAGCCGGAAGCCTATGTGCCGCAGCGCGACCTGTTCATCGAAAAGGACTCGTCGATCAACGAGCACATCGAGCAGATGCGCCTGTCCTGCACCAAGTCGCTGATGGAACGGCGCGACGTCGTCATCGTGGCTACCGTCTCGGCCATCTACGGTATCGGTAACCCGAACGAATACCACAAGATGATCCTGACGCTGCGCCATAAGGATAAAGTGGCCCAGCGCGACATCATCGCGCGTCTGATCCAGATGCAGTACACCCGCAACGAGATGGACTTCTCGCGCGGCTCCTTCCGCGTGCGCGGCGACACCATCGACATCTTCCCGGCGGAGCACGCCGAACTCGCGATCCGCGTCGAGATGTTCGACGACGAGATCGAATCCTTGCAGTTGTTCGACCCGCTGACGGGCCGCGTGCGCCAGAAGATCCCGCGCTTCACCGTCTACCCGGGCTCGCACTACGTGACGGCGCGCGGCACGGTGCTGAAAGCAGTGGAATCGATCAAGGCCGAGCTGCGCGACCGCCTGGAAGAATTCCGCCAGCAGAACAAGCTGATCGAAGAGCAGCGCCTCGAGCAGCGCACCCGCTTCGACCTCGAGATGCTGGCCGAAATCGGCTTCACCAAGGGCATCGAGAACTACTCGCGCCACCTGTCCGGCTCGATGCCGGGCGAACCGCCGCCGACCCTGATCGACTACCTGCCGAAAGACGCCCTGATGTTCATGGACGAGTCGCACGTGATGATCGGCCAGCTCAACGCCATGTACAACGGCGACCGTTCGCGCAAGGTCAACCTGGTCGACTTCGGCTTCCGCCTGCCGTCGGCGCTGGACAACCGGCCATTGAAATTCGAAGAATTCGAAAAGAAGATGCGCCAGACCGTGTTCGTCTCGGCCACGCCTGCGGATTACGAAAAGGGCAAGGCCGACAACGTGGTCGAGCAGGTGGTGCGCCCGACCGGCCTGGTCGACCCGCAAATCATCGTGCGCCCTGCCCGCTCGCAGGTCGACGACCTGATGGGCGAGATCAACGACCGCATTGCCAAGGACGAGCGCGTGCTGGTGACGACGCTGACCAAGCGCATGGCCGAGCAGCTCACCGAATACCTGGGCGACCACGGCATCAAGGTGCGCTACCTGCACAGCGACATCGAAACCGTCGAGCGCGTGGAAATCCTGCGCGACCTGCGCCTGGGCACCTTCGACGTGCTGGTCGGGATCAACCTGCTGCGCGAGGGCCTGGACTTGCCCGAAGTGTCGCTGGTGGCCGTGCTGGACGCCGACAAGGAAGGCTTCCTGCGCTCGGAGCGCAGCTTGATTCAGACCATCGGGCGCGCCGCGCGTAACCTGAACGGCGTCGCGATCTTGTATGGCGACCAGGTCACCGACTCGATGCGCCGCGCCATCGACGAAACCGAGCGCCGCCGCGCCAAGCAGATCGCCTTCAACCTTGAGAACGGCATCACGCCGGTGGGCGTGAAGAAGAAGATCAAGGAGATGATCGACGGCGTCTACAGCAATGCCGCCCAGCGCAGCAGGCTGGAGGGGGCGCAGGAAGCGGCGGAAACGGCGAAGGTCGAGTCCATGAGCGAGAAGCAGATCAGCAAGGAGATCAAGCGCCTCGAAAAACTCATGGTGGACCACGCCAAGAACCTCGAGTTCGAGAAGGCGGCCCAGGTGCGCGACCAGCTGCATGTGCTCAAGCAGCAGGCGTTTGGGGCGCCGGGGGCGGACAATGTGGTGTCGATGCTGGGGAAGTAAGGCTGTGACGGCAGTCGCAATTCACGATCACATTTAGTACCGGTCGCGCTGCCGCTGTCTTCCAGGTCGTCCCACCCATCCGGCAGCTCTTCGCGCGACACCTTCATGCCCAGGCCGGGATCGTCCGGCAGGTCCACCGCGACCGGCACCAGGGAAGGATCGTCGCCCTCCGTATGCACGAAGGTTTCCAGCACCGCCAATTCGACCGTCATCGCCGCATACAGCGCGCCCTCGCAGCTGCGATCGAGCGCCACATCTTCTTGTGCAATTCTCCAGGTTCTCATGTCGCTGGTCCCCTGCAATGTGACGGGTCCGGTTTACCCATGCCCGAACCGGGCCTGCGCACGGAAGCCAGGAGTCAGGCCGGCTGGTCGCGCACTTGCGCCAGGATGCGCAGCAGCTCCGACAGGTCGGCCGGCTTGACCAGGTGGCGGTCGAAGCCGGCCTGGCGCGCGCGTTCGCGGTCTTCGCCCTGGCCGTAGCCAGTCAACGCGATCAGGACGGCATTGGCCGTGTCGGTCGAGGCGCGCAGGCGGCGCGCAAGTTCGTGGCCGTCCATGTCGGGCAGGCCGATATCGAGCAGCATGACCTCGGGGCGCTCGCGCTGGGCGCGCGCGAAGCCGCCACTGCCGTCGTATTCCACGCTGACCGCGTGGCCGTGGGCTTCCAGCAGCATGGCGAGCATCTGCGCCGCATCGATATTGTCGTCGACCACCAGCACCCGCACCGGACCCGCCGCGGCTTCCAGCGGCGCCTCCGGCAGGGGAGCGGTGGCGGGAAGCGCCTGCAGCAGCGGCAGGCGCACCACGAATTCGCTGCCCTGGCCCAGGCCCTCGCTGTGGACCGAGACGCGCCCGCCGTGCAGCGAGACCAGGCTCTTGACGAGGGCCAGGCCGATCCCGAGCCCGCCCTGCGAGCGGTCCGGCGTGCGCTCGGCCTGCGTAAACAGGTCGAAGATATACGGCAGCATTTGCGGATCGATGCCCTGCCCGCTGTCGCGCACGGCGATGACGGCCTCTTCTTCCTCGGCCGTCACGCGCAGGATCAGCTTGCCGGCAAGCGGCGTGTACTTGGCGGCGTTGTTCAGGATGTTCGACACCACCTGCACCAGGCGCGTGCGGTCGCCCGCCACGTACAGCGGCTGCTCCCACAGCTCGACCTTCAGCTCCTGGCGCTTGGCGTCCAACAGCGGGCGTACCTGCTCGATCGCGCCCTGCACGACCCCGGTCACATCCAGTTCTTCCTTCTCGATGGTTACCAGCCCGCGCGTGACGCGCGAGACGTCCAGCAGATCGTTGACCAGGTCGGTCATGTGCTCGGCCTGGCGCGTGATGATGGCGCTGGCGTGGTGCGCGCGCTCCGGGTCGAGCTGGCCGCGCTGCAGGAGCTGGGCCGCGGTGGTGATCGGTGCGAGCGGGTTGCGCAGCTCGTGCGCCAGCATCGCCAGGAACTGGTCCTTCTGGCGGTTGGCCGCGCGCAGCTCGTCTTCGACGCGCTTGCGCGCAGTGACGTCGCTGCCTTCGACGAAGATGCCGGATACCTCCCCGGCGGCGTCGCGGATCGGCTGGTAGACGAAGTCGATGTAGCGCTCTTCCAGCGGACCGGTGGCATCGCGCTGGATCCGCAGCGGCACCGCATGGCCGACAAAGGCTTCGCCTGTGGCGTAGACCTGGTCGAGAAGTTCGAAGAAGCCCTGGCCGGCGACCTCGGGAAGGACCTCGCGCGCCGACTTTCCGACCAGCTCGCGGCGGCCGATCAGCTGGGTATAGGATTCGTTCGCGATCTCAAACACGTGCTCCGGGCCGCGCAGCACGGCGATGATGCCCGGCGCCTGCTCGAACAGCGTCATCAGGCGCTGGTTCTCTTCCTCCCGGTAGCGTTCCGCCAGCACCTCGGCGGTCGTCTCCACGCAGGCGCAGAACATGCCGGCCACGGTGCCGTCCTCGTCGCGCACCGGCGAATACGAGAAGCGGAACCAGGTGTCTTCGTCGTAGCCATGGCGGTTCATGCGCAGGGGGAGCCGGTCGACATAGGTCGCCTCGCCCTTGAGGGCACGTACGATCAGCGGATGGATGTCGTCCCAGATCTCGCGCCAGACCGCATGAAAGGTAGCGCCCAGCGCAGCCGGGTGCTTCTCGCCAAGGATGGCCGCATAGGAATCGTTGTACAGGAAACCGAGCTCCGGCCCCCAGGCGACGAACATGGGGAACTTGGAGCTGAGCATCAGGCCGACGGTCGTGCGCAGCGCCTGTGGCCAGTCGCGCGGATGGCCCAGCGGCGAAGTCGACCAGTCATGCGCCCGCATCATGGCCCCCATGTGACCGCCCCCGCTCAGGAAGGGCAGCCATTCGGAGGGTGTTGCGTGTTCCTGTTTCATGCGATGTCTGGTCTTGGTGAATGCTGCAATGTGCGTGGCAGAAGTTTGCCAGAGTTACCCCGTTTTACACCACACCGCAGAGCCTCACAGCGTCTTGACGAATTCGCGTATACCGCCGAGCAGCATCTCGACCGACATCGCGGTCAGGATCAGGCCCATCAGGCGCTCGAAGGCCGTCATGACTTGCGGGCCGAGCTTTTGCTGCAGGCGCTCGGCGCTCAGAAAGACCGCCAGCCAGACGACCGCCACGGCGGCCAGCGCGGCGACATGCACCATGGTCTCGGACAGGGAACCGGAACTGAACAGCAGCACGGTCGCCAGCGCCGAGGGTCCGGCCAGCGCAGGAATGGCAAGCGGCACGATGAAGGGCTCGCCCCCGTGCTCGCTGCGTCCCAGCACGCCGTCCGGGTGCGGGAAGATCATGCGAATCGCAATGATCAGGAGGATCACCGCGCCGCCGATACGCAGCGCAACCGGGCTCAAGTGCAGCGCGGCCAGGAAGTGCTGGCCGAAGAACATGAAGACCAGCAGCAACAGGAAGGCAATGGCGCACTCGCGCACGACGATGCGTGGGCGGCGCTGGACGGGCGTGTCCTTCAGGGCGGCGGCGAACAGGGGAACGTTGCCGAACGGGTCGGTGACGAGGATCAGCAGGATGAAGGTCTGAAAAAAGCTTTGGGTCATGGCACTGTTATTGTTGGGATGCCCGGCGTGCGGATCTTGCGATCTTAACAGATATACATTGCCGGGATGCTGGCTGTGCGGAAATGAGTTTTACTCCGTGGAAGCGCCACATGCACAACTAGAGATACAAAATAATTGTGGTGGTATGCGAAAAAAATCAGGTGCCGGCCTTCGCCGGAACGCCGTACATAGGGGCGGGCCAAAGGAAAAATTTGTGCTGATTACCTGAGAGCCGTCGTACGCGCCACTGGCGCCTGCGACTCCCGGCGAAGGCCGGAACAATGCCACCGGCATTGGTCCGGCCAATTCCGATGAGTAGCCACCTGCTCAAGCGTCTACCGCACAAGGCAACCGACCCAATAAAAAGCGGGAAAGAGCTCTCACCCTTCCCCGCCATGTGCACCAAAACCGAAGCCGTGAATTACTTCTCGAACTTCTTCATCCACGCCGACAGCTGGTGCGGACGCAGGCCGTCGTAGTCTTCGAACGGCTGGTGGATCCACGGGTTGTGCGGCAGGTCTTCCAGGTGGTAGTCCGGTTTGAAGCTCGAGGTGCCCTTGACCCACAGCACGGCCGAACGCACTTCGGACACCTCCGGGTAGTTCGACTGCAGGTGCTCGCGCACCTTCTGCAGGGTCACGCCGGAGTCGGCCAGGTCATCGACCAGCAGGATCCGGCCGGCCAGCGGCCCCTTGGTCATCGTCATGTACTTGGCGATGTCCAGGTTGCCCTGCTTGGTGCCCGACTCTTCGCGGTAGGAGCTGGTCGACAGGATCGCCAGCGGCACGTCGAAGATGCGCGAGATGACGTCGCCGGGACGCACGCCGCCGCGCGCCAGGCACAGCACCATGTCGAACTTCCAGTTCGAATCATAGACTTGCAGCGCAAGGCGCTCGACCATGCGGTTGTATTCGTCCCACGAAACCCAGAGGTCCTTGTCGGTCGATGCAGGGGTATTCATTTCAGGCTATTCCTATGCTCTTATGGTTGTATCAGGCTGCGAACGGATGGCGCAGCACGATGGTCTCTTCGCGGTCCGGACCGGTCGACACCATGTCGATCGGCACGCCCACCAGCTCTTCGATGCGCTTGATGTAGGCACGGGCGTTGGCCGGCAGCTCTTCCATCGACTTGGCGCCGACGGTGGATTCGGTCCAGCCCGGCATCTCTTCGTAGACCGGCTCGCACAGGGCGGCTTCTTCGGCGCCGACCGGGAAGATGTCGACCTGGCGGCCATCGATCTTGTAGCCGGTGCAGAGCTTGAGCGATTCGATACCGTCCAGCACGTCGAGCTTGGTCAGGCACATGCCCGACACGCCATTGATCTGGACAGAGCGGCGCAGCAGCGCGGCGTCGAACCAGCCGCAGCGGCGGGCGCGGCCGGTCACGGTGCCGAATTCATGGCCGACGCGCGACAGGTGCTCGCCGACGCCTGCATCGGTCGGCAGTTCGGCCGGGAACGGGCCCGAACCGACGCGCGTGGTGTAGGCCTTGGTGATGCCCATGATGTAGTGCAGCATGCCCGGACCGACACCGGCGCCGGCGGCGGCATTGCCGGCCACGCAATTCGACGAGGTCACGAACGGATAGGTGCCGTGGTCGACGTCGAGCAGCGAACCCTGGGCGCCTTCGAACAGCAGGCTGCCGCCGGCCTTGTGCGCGGCGTACAGCGCCGACGAGACGTCGCCGACCATCGGGCGCAGGCGCGGCACCAGGGCCATCGCGTCATCAAAGGTTTGCTGGAAGTCGACCGCTTCGGCGCCCAGGTAATTGGTCAGCACGAAGTTGTGGTAATCGAGGTTCTCTTTCAGCTTCTCGGCGAAACGCTCTTCGTTGAGCATGTCGGCGATGCGGATGGCACGGCGCGCGACCTTGTCCTCATACGCAGGGCCGATGCCCTTGCCGGTGGTGCCGATCTTGTTCTCGCCGCGCTTGGCTTCGCGTGCCTTGTCGATGGCGACGTGGTAAGGCAGGATGACCGGGCAGGCTTCCGAGATCATCAGGCGCGACACGACTTCGACGCCGGCCGCGGCCAGCTTGTCGATTTCGCGCAGCACGTCCGGCACCGAGACCACCACGCCGTTGCCGATGTAGCAGGCCACGCCTTCGCGCATGATGCCCGACGGGATCAGCTGCAGCGCGGTTTTCTGGCCCTTGATCACGAGCGTGTGGCCCGCGTTATGGCCGCCCTGGAAACGGACGACGCCGGCCGCATGGTCGGTCAGCCAATCGACGATCTTACCCTTGCCCTCATCGCCCCACTGGGTGCCGATCACAACGACGTTCTTTGCCACGTTAGTATTTGACATCACTTAACCTAAGTTTTTGAGAATCCAATTTCCGTTTTCGAGGACGAGCACGCGGTCGCACTCGAACTCGTCCTGAACATTATCGTGACCCGGCATGCTCTGGATCACGACTTCGCCTGCCTTGCGCAGGTCAGCGATTTTTTCGCGCAGCTCCGGGGCATTGCCCCAGGGCGCGCGGATCGAATGCTTGCGCTCGGCCGTCGGCAGCAGCCGCGCCAGTTCGCGCAGGTCGAGCGAGAAGCCGGTAGCGGGACGCGCCCGGCCGAATGCTTCGCCGACGTGGTCATAGCGTCCGCCGCGCGCGACCGCATTGGGCAGGCCCGGCACGTACAGCGCGAACATGGCGCCGCTTTCGTACTGGTAGCCGCGCAGGTCGGCCAGGTCGATCGCGACCTCGGCACGGCCGATCGCGCAGGCCGCGAGGGCGGCGAGTTCGCCGAGCGCGCGGGTGATGCCCGGCAGCGGCGGCAGCGCTTCTTTCGCGCGCGCCAGCACCTCGACGTCGCCGTACAGGTGCGGCAGCGCCAGCAGCGCCTGGCGGGTGCCGGGCAGGTAATGTTGCGTCAACTCATCCAGGCCCGGCGCATCCTTGGCGCGCAGCAGGCAGGTGAGCTGGGCTTCGTCGCGGCGCGCCTGCGGATCGTCGCCAAGGATGGCGCGCAGGATGCCGACGTGGCACAGGTCCAGGCGCACGTCGTTAAAGCCGGCCAGCGCCAGCGAGCCCAATGCGAGTTCCTGGATCTCGGCATCGGCTTCCAGGCCGGCGTGACCGTAGATTTCGGCGCCGATCTGGATCGGCTCGCGGGTGGCGTGCAGACCCGACGGACGGGTATGCAGCACGCTGCCGGCATAGCACAGGCGGGTGACGGAATCGCGGTTGAGCAGGTGGGCGTCGATGCGGGCGACCTGGGTGGTCATGTCGGCGCGCAGGCCGAGCAGGCGGCCGGAAATCTGGTCGACCACCTTGAAGGTGCGCAGTTCGGTGTCCTGCCCTGCCCCGGCCAGCAGCGACTCGACGTACTCGAGCAGCGGCGGCATCACCAGTTCGTAGCCGTACAGGCGAAAGGTATCGAGCATCTTGCGGCGCAGATCCTCGATCTTGCGCGCTTCGGACGGCAAGACATCAGCGATATTCTCGGGCAAAAGCCAGTTCGGCATGGGCGACAGCTAACGGGTTGTGTTTTAAGAGCAAGGACGAGCACGCAGGCGTGCTGACGCACGGTGCGAGCGCCGAATCGGCAATTTTACCCGAAAATGGGGAGGTGTAGGCGGGGGATGTTGGTTTGACAGCTGATGAGAGCTTGTCAGTGCGTCATGAGCAACGGTTGTCTATACCGTTGAGCTAAAGGGTTTTCAAGCGAAATTGGGTTCCGGCCTTTGCCGGAACGACGGTTTTAAGGATGGTGGATTCATCGAACGGAGTCGCTGCCTCCACAAAAAAACAAACGCCACCAATGTCATCCCGGCGAAGGCCGGGATCCAATTTGGTGGCGTTGCGTTAGCGCGTGAAGAATTACTTGCTGCTCGGCGCCTTGAAATACTTGAAGAACTCCGAATTCGGATCCACCACCATCACGTCGCTGCGGCTCTTGAACGTGGCGCGGTAAGCTTCCAGGGAACGGTAGAACTTCGCGAACTCCGGATTCTTGCCGAACGAATCGGCATAGATCACCGATGCCTTGGCATCGCCCTCGCCCTTGATCTTCTCGGCCTCGCGGAAGGCTTCGGCGATGATCACGGTGCGCTGGCGGTCGGCGTCGGCGCGGATCTGCTCGGATTCGGCGGCGCCGGTCGAGCGCAGTTCGTTGGCCACGCGGGTGCGCTCGGCCTTCATGCGCTCGTAGACCGAGTTGTTGATCTGCTCGATGTAGTCCACGCGCTTGAGGCGCACGTCCACCACGCCGACGCCGATCTCTTTCGCTTCGGCCACGACCTTCACTTTGACCGCTTCCATCACGCGGCCACGCTCGCCGGAAATCACTTCGCGCACGGTGCGCTTGGTGATCTCGTCGTTCAGGGCAGCCTTGATGATCTGCGACAGGCGGTCGCGGGCACGGCTTTCGTCCCCGCCGAAGCTGACGAAATACAGGCGCGGATCGGTGATGCGCCATTTCATGAAGGCATCGACCAGGATGTTCTTCTTCTCGGCCGTGATGAAGCGGTCGGCGTCAGGCGTGTCGAGCGTGAGGATGCGCTTGTCCAGGTAGATCACGTTCTGGAAAGGCGGCGGCAGTTTGAAATGCAGGCCCGGCTCGGTGATCACGCTGCGCACCTGGCCCAGGGCGAAGACGATGGCGAAGCGGCGCTGGTCGACCACGAAGATGGTGGACGATAGCAGCATCAGGGCAATGAAGCCCGCCACAAATAAAGTTACGAGGCGGTTCATTAACGGCTCTCCCGGTCACGTGAGGAATCGCGGGCGCGGTCGTCGCGGTGACGCACCGAGTCCATGGCTTGCATGACGTCGGACGGCGGCGCGGACTGCGGCACCTGCACCGGTCCGGACTTGCTGCCGACGCCCTCGCTGCCGGCGTGCTGCCCAATCAGTTTATCGAGCGGCAGGTAGATCATCGGGTTGCCCGCGCGCGAATCGACCATCACCTTGCTGGTGTTGGAGAAGATCTGCTGCATGGTGTCGATGTACATGCGGTCGCGCGTTACGGCCGGGGCCTTGCCGTAGGCTGCCACCACCTGGTCGAAGCGCGAGGCGTTACCGGTCGCGTTCTCCACCACCATCGAGCGGTAGGCTTCGGCGTCCTGCATCAGGCGGAAGGCCTGGCCACGGGCCTGCGGGATCACCTGGTTGGCATAGGCCTCGCCTTCGTTCTTGGCGCGGGCGCGATCCTGGCCGGCCTTGACGGCATCGTCGAAGGCGCTTTGTACCTGCTCCGGCGGCTGCACCGCCTGCATGGTCACGTTGGTGATCAAGGCGCCCAGCTTGTAACGGTCGACCATGGTCTGCATCATCTGGTGCACGTCGACCGCGACCTTCTCGCGGCCCTCGTACAGCACGAAGTCCATCTTGTTCTTGCCGACCACTTCGCGGATCGCGGTCTCGGCGACCTGGCGCACGGTGTCATCCTGGTCGCGGTTGTTGTACAGCCACTGGACCGGGTCCTTGAGCGTGTACTGGACGGCGAACTGGATGTCGATGATGTTCTCGTCGTCCGTCAGCATCAGGGCTTCCTGCGGCTGCTTGTTGCGGACGTTGGCGCGGTAGCCTATCTCGGCGGTGCGGATCTGCGAGACGTTGACGGTCTCGTGGGCCTGGATCGGGTACGGCCAGCGCCAGTTGAAACCGGCGCCGGTGGAGTGGCTGAGCTTGCCGAAGGTGGTGACCACGCCGGTCTGGCCCTCTTGCACGATGAAGGCGCCGCTGGCCAGCCAGATCAGGCCGACGATAACCGCCACCACGCCGGCGGTGACGCTGGCGCCGCGCATGTCGCCGCGGCCGCCTGGGCCACCGCCGCCATCGCCGCTGCCGTTGCCATTGCCGCGCGAACCGAACAGGCGGTTCAGGCGCGCATTGAAGTCGCGCCAGAGTTGATCGAGGTCCGGCGGGCCTTCACCCGGCCGGCGGCCCTCCTGGGCCTTGTGGTCACCGCCGGGCTTGTGGCCCCAACGTGGATCGTTCAGCGACAATTTGATGCCGCAACGCTTGAGTAAAGAAACGAGCATAGGCTAGTGTGGCCCGACATGGGTGGTGGTTGTCATATTATCGGCAGGACCGTCAGGGGAGCCGTCCACCGGGGGCTCCTCGTCGTCGAAGCCGTCGTGCGCTTCGTCGTTGGTGTCGTGCGCTTCTTTTGCATGCTTCAGGCCGGGCGCCGCCTTGGCCGACTCGACGATCGCGTCGCGCAGCAGGTCCAGGCCGGCGCCGCTGTGGGCGCTGATGAAAACGCGGCTGATCTTATCATACTCATCACGTTCCACCCCAGGCTCCAGCCCGGCAGCATCGATCTTGTTCCATACCAGGATCTGTGGAATGTGATCGGCGCCGATCTCGCGTAATACCTCGTTGACCTGCTCGATCTGTTCCATGCGCGCCGGCGAATTGCCGTCGACCACGTGCAACAGCAGGTCGGCGTGGATGGTTTCCTCCAGCGTGGCACGGAATGCGGCGACCAGCTGGTGCGGCAACTCGCGCACGAAGCCGACGGTATCGGAAATAACGACGCTGCCGGCTTCCTCGCCCAGGTACAGGCGGCGGCTGGTGGTGTCCAGGGTGGCGAACAACTGGTTCGCAACATACACGCCGGCCTTGGTCAGCGTGTTGAACAGGGTCGACTTGCCGGCATTGGTATAGCCGACCAGCGACACCGAGAAGGTCTGGTTGCGTCCGCGCGCGCGGCGCTGGGTTTCGTGCTGCTTGCGCAGCTTGGTCAGGCGGGTGCGCAGTTGCTTGACCCGCTCGCCGATCAGGCGGCGGTCGGTCTCGAGCTGGGTTTCACCCGGGCCGCGCAGGCCGATACCGCCCTTTTGACGTTCCAGGTGGGTCCAGCCGCGGATCAGGCGGGTGGCAAGGTGCTGCAGCTGGGCCAGTTCGACCTGCAGCTTGCCCTCGTGGCTCTTGGCGCGCTGGGCGAAGATGTCGAGGATCAGGCTGGTGCGGTCGACCACGCCGACTTCGAGACGGCGCTCGAGGTTACGCTGCTGTGCGGGAGACAATGCGTGGTTGAAGATGACCAGCTCGATGCCGTCGACCTTGCAGGCCATCTTGATTTCGTCGGCCTTGCCGCTGCCGACGAAAAAGGCCGCATCGGGGCTGCTGCGCTTGGCCGTAATCGTGGTGATCGGGTCGGCGCCGGCGGAACGCGCAAGAAGCGACAGCTCTTCGAGGCTGGCGTTGAAGTCGCCGGCACCGAAATCGATGCCGACCAGCGCTGCGCGCATGCTGGGAATGCCGGGGGCGTCAGCCATCGGCCTTACTCGGCTTCTGGGTCGAGGTTGAGATTGACGGCGCGGGCCGGGACGACGGTGGAAATGGCGTGCTTGTAGACCATCTGGGTCACGGTGTTACGAAGCAGGACGACGTACTGGTCGAAGGATTCGATATGGCCTTGCAGTTTGATGCCGTTGACCAGGTAGATGGAGACGGGGACATGCTCCTTACGCAATGCGTTCAGGAATGGGTCTTGTAACAGTTGCCCTTTGTTGCTCATAACAGCTCCGTGATGTTGTTGTAGTTAAAAGTTTGAGGCGATTTGCCGGTTTTCAAGTGCTTGGGCCCCATTCTGCTCTCGCGAATGACGGCCCTAGGCTTACTGTAACCTGTTTTGCCACTTTTTGTCGTACTGCTACGGCTATTTCTGTTCCCGCGCGAATGGGTTCTTGCCGCTCTTGAGCTCGATGCGCACCGGGGTGCCGACCAGGTTGAACGTGTCACGGAAATGGCGTTCCAGGTAGCGCTTGTAAGGCTCGCTGACGGCCTCGAGGGCGTTACCGTGGATGACGATGATCGGCGGATTCTGGCCGCCCTGGTGGGCGTAGCGCATCTTCGGACGGGTGCTGCCCTTGCGCTTGGGCTCCTGCTTCTCGATCGCTTCCTGCAGCGCGCGGGTCAGGCGCGGGGTCGACAGGTTGGCGGTCGCCGCGGCATAGGCGGCGTCCACCGACTTCATCAGCTGCGAGATGCCGGTGCCCTTGAGCGCCGAAATGAAATGGGTCTTGGCGAACGAGAGGAAGTCGAGCTTGCGGTCGAGGTCGATCTTGACTTCGTCGCGGTCGTCCGACTGCAGGCCGTCCCACTTGTTGACGGCCACTACCAGCGCCCTGCCCGACTCCAGGATGAAGCCGGCAATGTGCGCGTCCTGCTCGGAAATGTCTTGCTGGGCGTCGAGCAGCAGCACGACCACGTTGGCGTCCGAGATCGACTGCATGGTCTTGACCACCGAGAATTTCTCGATGGCTTCGAATACCTTGCCGCGGCGGCGGATGCCGGCGGTGTCGATCAGGGTGTATTGTTTGCCTTCGCGCTCGAACGGCACTTCGATCGAGTCGCGGGTCGTGCCCGGCATGTCGAAGGCGATCACGCGCTGCTCACCGACCAGGGTGTTGATCAGGGTCGACTTGCCGACGTTCGGGCGGCCGACGATGGCGATCTTGACGCCATGGTCGACGTGCTCGCCCATCTGCTCGGCATCGGGACGGCTCGCGAAAGCGAAATCGAGCGCCTCGTTGACGAGGTCGGTCACGCCGTCGCCGTGGGCGGCGGAAATGACGTAGGGGTCGCCCATGCCGAGCTCGTAGAAGTCGGCGGTGACCGAGGTGTACTTCATGCCCTCGGATTTATTCACCACGAGCATGACCTTGCGGCCCGTCTTGCGCAGGTAATCCGTGATGGTCTTGTCGTGCGGGGTCATGCCCTGGCGGCCGTCGACGATGAAGACGACGACGTCGGCTTCGGCCACGGCCTGGCGCGTCTGCAGCGCCATTTCGAACATGATGCCTTCTTTTGCGACCGGTTCGAAACCGCCGGTGTCGATGACCAGGAAGGGACGTTCACCGATCCGGCCTTCGCCATAGTGGCGGTCGCGGGTCAGGCCGGGGAGATCGGCCACCAGCGCGTCCCGCGAACGCGTCAGGCGGTTGAACAGGGTCGACTTCCCGACATTCGGGCGACCTACGAGTGCGATTACCGGCTTCATGTAGATATTCTATTCGACCGCGATAGCGGTCACAGTTCCATTTTGTGTTTGAAAAATCAGGTGCGATCCAGCCACCACGGGGGTGGCGCTGATCGGGCTGCCGTCTGTTGCGGCGCGTGCCAGGAAGCTGCCATCCTCGCGCGACAGGAAATGCACGATGCCCTGGTAGTCGCCGACCGCGACCGCGCGGCCATAGCTCAGCGGCGTGGACAGGCGGCGGAAGGCGAGTTTGTCGTTCTTCCAGGCCGAGGCGCCGGTATCGCGGTTGAAGGCGAGCAGCGCGCCCTTGTCATCAGGTGCGAAAACAAAGCGCTGGTCGACGGCCACGCCGGCTTCCGACGACAGGTCGCGGGTCCAGCGCGCCGAACCGGTGCTCAGGTCGAAGCAGCCTACCCGGCCCTGGTAGGACACGGCGCAGACGTCGTTCTCGAACAGCACCGGGGCGCCGCCGATATCGGTCACGCGCTCGAGTTCGGTCGTGCCGCGCGCCACGCCCACCTCGACGTCCCAGCGCGGCGCGCCGGTGGCCAGGATGAACGAAGACAATTTACCGCCCGGCTGGGCGATGATGACGTCGTTGCCGGCCACCACCATGCCCGGCGCATTGCGCAGGGTCAGCGGCGGCGACACGCGCTGCACGGTCCATTTCTTTTCGCCGGTCTTGGCATCGAAGCCGACCACGCGGTTGTCCAGGCTGCGCGCGACGACCACGCCCTGCCCCACGACCGGCGCCGACAGGATCTCGCTCGACAGCTGCGACTTCCACAGCGGCTTGCCGTCCATGTCGAACGCCAGCAGCACGCCCTTGGTGCCGCCGACCACGATCAGGTTGCCGTCGGTGCCCACGCCGGCCGACAGATCGGTGCCGGCCTTGGTGCGCCAGATCTGGCGGCCGGTGGCCGCTTCCACGCGTGCGATGTCTCCATTGCCGCCGGCCACCACCACAGTATTGCCGGTCAGTGCAGGCGAGAACTGGTAGCTGCCGGCCTTGCCGATGTCGAGCTTCCATGCGGTGCGCACGGCCATCGTGCCCTTGAGCTCGACGAGCGGCGCCGGCTGGTCGGTCTTGCTCTTCGATGCGAAGGGATTGAGCGAGCTGAGCGACGGGAGCGACGGCAGGCTCGAGCAACCGGTCATCAGGGCCAGTACACCAACACCAACAAGTTTGCTGCTGATACGCATATTCTTTTACCTTGTTCTCGGACTATAGAGGACGCAAAGCCCGCGCATCCCTTCGGGCTAGCGCGGGCCTGTGAATCTGGGGTGAATTACGCGGCTGCTTTCGCGTCTTTCGTGTCTTTCGCATCGACCGGCGCCGTGCCGCCGATTGCTTCGAGCTTGACCGTCACCAGCTGGCGGCCCGGGTTTTCCTTCGGCATCGCGGCCAGCGCGGCGACATAGGCCTGGCGGGCTTCAGCCAGCTTGTTCTGCGCCACCAGCACGTCGCCCTTGCGGTCGGCGACGGCCGCGGTGAACTGCGCCGGGAAGGATTCGTTCAGCAGCTTGAGCGCGGCGTCGTACGATTTTTCGTCGAGCAGCACGCCGGCCAGGCGCAGCCTGGCGATCGACTTGTACTCGTCGTTGCCGTGGTCCGCCACCCATTGCAGCTGGGTGCGGGCAGCCTTCAGGTCGTTGGCTTCGAAGGCGGTCTTGGCCGCGCCCAGGGCAGCCATCTGCGCATAGGCCGTGCCTTCGTATTTCTTCTGCATGTCGGCGGCGATGCGCTGGGCTTTCGCGTTGTCGCTCGCGCTCACTGCGGTTTGCAGCTCGTCGTACAGGGCCGAGGCTTCGACGGCCTGGGTGCGCTTTTGCGAATTCCAGAAGTTATATGCGGCGTAGGAACCGAGTGCGGCAATCAGCACCCAGGTGATGAGGTTGCCGAAACGCGACCAAAAGGCCTTGAAGGTCGCTATCTGTTCCTGTTCTTCGAGATCGTATGCCATTGTCTGCTCTAGCTCTTAGTTGTTACTCGGTTGTTATTGAAGGTGCCCTGATCGGCGCTGCTGCCCGGCGCCGTCGCTTACGGACGGTGGTGATGCCCGTGCTCGTTGCAATCTTCGTCGGCGCAGTCGTGGTCGCCGCCGCCGCCCACGATCTGGTCGACCACGTAGTCGACCACTTCCAGGAAGGGCACGGAAGCTTGCTGCTGCTCGCCCGCGTCCCCACGCATCGCCTTGACGGCGGCCTTCTCGGCGGCCATCTCGTCGTCGCCGATGATCACGGCAAAGGCAGCACCGCTGCCGTCGGCCTTCTTCATCTGGCTCTTGAAGCTGCCGCTACCGGCCGGTGTCGCGCAATGTAACACAACATCCAGGCCGGCATCGCGGAGGCGCTCGGCCAGGATGAAGGCTTGCGCCTGCGCTTCCTCGCCCTGGTGGACCATGTAGACGTCGCACTGGCTCGGCGCCTGGGTCTCGCCCAGGCCCTTCATCAGTTCGATGATGCGCTCCATGCCCATCGCGAAGCCGACCGCCGGAGTGGCCTTGCCGCCGAACTGTTCGATCAGCGGGTCGTAGCGCCCGCCTGCGCAGATCGTGCCCTGGGCGCCCAGTTCGTCGGTGACCCATTCGAACACGGTGCGGTTGTAGTAATCCAGGCCCCGCACCAGGCGCGGGTTGATGGTGTACTGCACCGCGTTGCGGTCCAGGATCTTCTTCAGGCCATTCAAGTGGGCCAGGGATTCGTCGCCCAGGTAGTCCAGCAGCTTCGGCGCGCCGTTGACCATCTCCTGCATGGCGGGGTTTTTCGTATCCAGGATGCGCAGTGGGTTGCTGTGCAGGCGGCGCTTGGCCTCGGCATCCAGCACCGGTTCGTTGGCTTCGAAATAGGCGATCAGGTCGGCGCGGTGGCGCTGGCGCTCGTCGGCATTGCCGATCGAGTTCAGTTCCAGGCGCACGTTCTGCAGGCCCAGGTCATCCCACAGGCGGCGACACAGCATGATCAGCTCGGCATCGATGTCCGGGCCGGAAAAACCAACGGCTTCAGCGCCGAACTGGAAGAACTGGCGGTAGCGGCCGCGCTGCGGACGCTCGTGGCGGAACATCGGGCCCTTGTACCACAGGCGCTTCGGGCCGTCGTAGACCAGGTTATGTTCGAGCACCGCGCGCACGACGCTGGCCGTGCCTTCCGGACGCAGGGTCAACTGGTCGCCATTCATCGAATCGGTGAAGGAGTACATCTCCTTCTCGACGATGTCGGTGACGGCGCCGATGGCGCGCGCGAACAAGGACGTGTCCTCGACGATCGGGGTGACGATCTTCTGGTAGCCGTAGCTTTTCAGGATCGTCTCTGCGGTGTTCTCGAACAGCTCCCACATCGGGGCATCCTGCGGGAGGATGTCGTTCATGCCTTTGACGGCGAGGATTTTTTCTGGTTTGGACATATAAGTGTTAGCTCGTAAACTCCGTCGTTCCCGCCAATTTTGCATGCGTGCCGACTGCTCAACGACATTGGGTAGCCGCCTGCGCGGGTACGACGTATTTGAGGTGCGGGCCGCATCAATCGTGGCCGGTGTTCGCGCGCCCCCGTTATTTTATTGTGCGACCGCCTCGCGGCCGTAATTCTTCTGCACGTAATTCAGCACGATGGTCTTGAACTCATCCACGATCCGCTCGCCGCGCAGCGTGGCGAACTTCTGGCCGTCGACAAACACCGGTGCAGCCGGCGATTCGCCCGTGCCCGGCAGGCTGATGCCGATGTTCGCGTGCTTCGATTCGCCCGGGCCGTTCACGATGCAGCCCATCACGGCCACGTTCATCGCTTCGACGCCCGGGTACAGCTTTTTCCATTCCGGCATTGAATCACGCAGGAAGGTCTGGATGTTGTCGGCCAGTTCCTGGAACACGGTCGAGGTGGTGCGCCCGCAGCCGGGGCAGGCGATCACCATCGGGGTGAACTTGCGCAGGCCCATGGTCTGCAGAATCTCTTGCCCGACCACCACTTCGCGGGTGCGATCGCCACCCGGTTCCGGGGTGAGCGAAATGCGGACGGTGTCGCCAATGCCCTCCTGCAGCAGCACCGCCAGGGCCGCGGTCGAGGCGACGATGCCCTTGCTGCCCATGCCGGCCTCGGTCAGGCCCAGGTGCAGCGGGTAGTCGCAGCGGCGCGCCAGTTCGCGGTAGACGGCGATCAGGTCCTGCACGCCCGAGACCTTGCACGACAGGATGATCTTGTCGCGCGCCAGGCCCACTTCTTCGGCGCGCAGGGCGTTCTCGATGGCCGAGGTGATCAAGGCTTCGTACATCACGGCCTGCGCGGTCCACGGCGTGGCGCGCGAGGCGTTTTCGTCCATGATGCGCGCCAGCAGCGACTGGTCGAGGCTGCCCCAGTTCACGCCGATGCGTACCGGCTTGTCGTATTTCGCGGCGATCTCGATCATCTGGGCGAACTGGGTGTCGCGCTTGGCGCCCTGCCCCACGTTGCCCGGGTTGATGCGGTATTTCGACAGCGCCTGCGCGCATTCCGGGTAGTCGCGCAGCAGCAGGTGGCCGTTGTAGTGGAAGTCGCCCACCAGCGGGGTGTCGATTTCCATGCGATCGAGCTGCTCGCGGATCGCCGGCACTGCCGCCGCAGCTGCCGGGGTGTCCACGGTGATGCGCACGATCTCGGAACCGGCGCGCGCCAGCTCCTTCACCTGGATCGCGGTGCCGATCGCGTCGGCGGTGTCGGTATTGGTCATCGACTGCACCACCACCGGCGCGTCGCCGCCGACCCAGACGGTGCGCTGGCCGTGCGAGACCGCTACCTTGCGGCGCAGGCGGCGCGCTTGCGGGCCCGAAGGAATCGGCTCGCCCATGCAAGGCGCGTTCAACATCATGTTCTGTTCCATACTCGGGCTTTACTTCAGGGCGACGCGGGAGACGGTCTTGCCCGGCACCTGCGGCAGCTCGACGCTGGCGCCGCGCCAGGTGGCGGAGACGGCCGACGGATTGCCGACCACCAGCTTGACCGGCTCGGCGACGTCGATGGTTTCGGTCGAGCCGGCCTTGACCAGGCGCGAGATCAGCGGCTTGCCGCCCTGGGCCGGACGCACGTCGATCCAGGCGTCTTCGCGCACGTTGAAGACCAGCGCGCCGGCGCCGGCGGTTGCCGCAGGCGTTGCCGCGGCAGGCGCTGCGGCGACCGGGGTCGCGGGCGCTGCACCAGGCGGCGTGGCAGCCGGCGCAGGGCCCGGGGCGGTAGCAGGCGTCGTGGCCGCCGGCGTGGTCGCAGGCGCAGTCGCGGGTGCAGTGGCAGGCACGGTGTTTTCCGAACCCGGCGCCGGCACCGAGATCAGCGGCACCGACGGGTTCAGCAACGGATCCTGGCCGGCTGGCGCTGCCGTGCCCGGGGTCGTGGTGATGACCGGGGTCTCCAGCACCGCCTCGCTGCTGGCTTCCTGGCGGCTGCCCGGGATCAGGCCGAAATGCCAGAGCGCGGCGCCGGCGGCGATCACGGCGATGGCGCCGGCGATCAGGCCCACCGGCACGCGCGAGCGCTTGCCGCCGATAGGGAAGCGGCTCTGCGAGAACGCGGCCGGGCGCTGTTCGCGGCGCGGGATCGAGGCGCTGGCGCCGGCTTGCGCTTCCGGCGGCATGTTCATTTCGATCTTGGCCACCAGTGGGGCCGCGTCGATTTTCAGGAGCTTGGCATAGGCGCGCACGAAGCCGCGCGTCACGGCCGGGCTCGGCAGCGATGCGTAATCGCCGGCTTCCAGCGCCACCACCTGGCGCGGCGCCAGTTTCAGCTGATCGGCCACCTGCTCGACGCTCCAGCCCATCGCTTCGCGCTGGGACTGCAGGGTCTGTCCAGGGAGTCCGGCGTCGTTGCCCGGGGTCGCGGGCTGGTCTGCATGCTCGTTCATTGTCCTCGTCTCACTCTGCTAGTGTCACTCATCAAACGCGCCGCGCTCGAAGGCCAGGTACTCGGGCGAACCCGGGAAGCGCCGCCGCAACTGCGCGGCCAGGCTGGCCTCGCGGCTGCGGTCACCCAGCTTGCGCTGTACGCGCATCGCAAGCCAGAGCGCGTCGGCCGACAGCGTGTCGAGCTTCGAGCTCCCGACCAGGCGGTTAATGAAAAAACCGGCGCGGGTGTAATCGCGCCGCTCGTAGTAAATCCGCGCCAGGCCCACATTCGTGGCCGGCAGGTCGGGGTTGTAGCGCAAGGCCTCGAGCAGGTAGCGCTCGGCGGCTTCGCCATTCTTGTTGCGGATGCTGCACATGCCGGCATTGACCAGCGCGCTCACCGGCGTCTGGTAGGTGCGGTTGCGCAGCGCGGCGTCGAAATACGGCATGGCCTGCGCCGGCTTGCCCATTGACTGGCACAGGAAGGAGCCGTAGTTGTTGGACAGCTCGGGGTTGCCCGGCTCGAGCCGCAGCGCCTGCTGGTAATTCTCGTCGGCCAGCGGCATCTGGCCCATGGCGGTGTAGATCAGGGCGCGCAGGCCATAGGCTTCGGCATTGCCGGGCTCGGCCGCAATCGCCTGCTTGACTTCGTCGAGCGCGATTTCGTACTTGCCGTCCTGGTAGTAGCCGACGGCCAGCTGCACCCGGATCGAGGCGCGCTTCTCCGCCGCGGTCTGGTCGGACGCGGTTTTCAGCTCTCCGCTGCCCGGGCTGGCGCAGGCCGCGAGGAGGCAGGAGGCGAAGACGATGGCGACGCGGCCGGCGCGCAACATCAGGACGCGATCTCCACGATGCGCCCGAAGTCGGCGCCGAACTTCTTCTGGTACTCGGCCATTTTTTCCATGCGCTCGGCCACGCGGGTACGGTCCTGCACTTCGCCGGCCAGCTGGCCGCAGGCGGCGTCGATGTCGTCGCCGCGCGTCTTGCGCACGGTGGTGACGATGCCGGCATCCATCAGGATCTGTGCGAAGGCCTTGATGCGCGGGTTCTTCGAGCGGAACAGGCCCGATTCCGGGAAGGGGTTGAACGGAATCAGGTTGAACTTGCAGTTCAGGCCCACCACCGGGTCGGTGACCAGGGCGATCAGTTCGCGCGCATGCTCGTCGCTGTCGTTGTAGTTGTCGAGCATGCAGTATTCGAAGGTGATGAAGTCGCGCGGCGCGAATTCGAGGTAGCGCTTGCACGCGGCCATCAGTTCGCGCAGCGGGTATTTCTTGTTCAGCGGCACTAAAACATCGCGCAGGGCGTCGTTCGACGCGTGCAGCGATACGGCCAGCGCCACCGGCACGTCCTGCGCCAGCTTGTCGATGTTCGGCACCACGCCCGACGTCGACAGGGTCACGCGGCGGCGCGACAGGCCGTAGGCGTTGTCATCCAACATCATCTTGAGCGCGGTGGCGGTCGGCTCGTAATTGAGCAGCGGCTCGCCCATGCCCATCATCACCACGTTGGTGATCTGGCGCTCGCCTTTGGGGCCGGGCTCGATGCCCTTGGTCTTGCGCAGTTCGAATTCGGCCATCCACAGCTGGCCGATGATCTCGGCCACCGTCAGGTTGCGGTTGAAGCCCTGCTTGCCCGTCGAGCAGAAGCGGCAGTTGACTGCGCAGCCGGCCTGCGTGGAGATGCACAGCGTGCCGCGGTTTTCTTCCGGGATGAACACGGTTTCCACGGCGTTGCCATTGCCGACGTCGATCACCCACTTGCGGGTGCCGTCCGTCGAGGTATGGTCGCTGATGGCCTTCGGCGCTTCGACGGTGGCGCGGGTCTTGAGCTTTTCGCGCAGCGACTTGGCGAGATCGGTCATGTCGTCGAAGTTCGAGGCTCCGAACTGGTGGATCCAGCGCTGCAGCTGCTTGGCACGGAACGGCTTCTCACCCAGCTCGCCGCAATAAGCCACGAGTTGCGCGGGATCGAAGTCCAGCAGGTTGGTGAGAGTCGTCATGATTGTCCTGTATTACTAAAAAGTGATGCAAACCCCGCTCGCCAGGCCCGGGGCATCGGGCGAGCGGTTCTTGAAGCTGATGCCGATTACTTCAGTTCTGGGAAGAAGTAAGTGATTTCGACTTGTGCGGCTTCGACAGCGTCCGAACCGTGCACGGCGTTGGCATCGATCGAATCGGCGAAATCGGCGCGGATGGTGCCTTTTTCTGCTTTCTTCGGATCGGTCGCGCCCATCAGGTCACGGTGCTTCAGGACGGCGTTCTCGCCTTCCAGGGCCTGGATCATGACTGGGCCCGAGACCATGAAGTCGACCAGGTCCTTGAAGAAGCCGCGCTCTTTGTGGGCAGCGTAGAAGCCTTCAGCCTGCTCGCGCGACAGCTGGGTCATGCGGGCTGCAACGATCTTCAGGCCGGCTTGTTCGAAGCGGGTGTAGATTTGGCCGATGACGTTTTTTGCAACTGCATCAGGTTTGATGATCGACAGGGTGCGTTCGATTGCCATGTAAAACTCCAATAAAAGAAAGGTTAAAATTGAGAAATTCTTGAGAACGCCGCGAACAAAATTGGGGCTCAATCAACCTTTAATTTTACCATACATCCCTCATATAGCCGATATTGCGCCATTGGCAGGCAAAGTGGTAGAGTCATGGGGTAAAACCGTCCTGTTTTCATTGCCGCTTAAGTTTCGCATTGTATGTTTGCAGTGACGCTCATCCACTCACCGGAGGCACTATGTTCCCTAACTCACAACCTCGCAGCACGATCGACCTGACCAAGGCTGGCCGCGGAGTCACGCGCAACAATGTCCTGCGCAATACCTACTGGCTGCTCGCGCTGTCGATGATCCCGACCGTCCTCGGCGCCTTCATCGGCGTGTCGATGCAGCTGCCGATGCTGAGCGGCGGCTTCGGCCTGATCATCTTCCTGGCCGTCGCGTTCGGCTTCATGTTCGCGATCGAAAAGACCAAGCACTCGGCGCTGGGCGTGGCTTTCCTGCTCGGCTTCACCTTCTTCATGGGACTGATGCTGACCCCGCTGCTGCGCCATACGCTCGGCTATTCGAACGGCGGCACCCTGATCATGACGGCTTTCGGGGGCACCGCCTGCGTGTTCGCGGTGATGGCCAGCATCGCCACCACCTCCAAGCGCGATTTCTCGGGCATGGGCAGCTGGCTGATGGCCGGCGTGGTCGTGCTGCTGCTGGCAGTCGTTGCCAACGTCTTCCTGCAGATGTCGGCCTTGTCGATCGTAATCTCGGTGCTGGCGATCGGCATCTTCTCGGCCTTCATCCTGTTCGACGTGCAGCGCATCATCAACGGCGGCGAGACCAATTACATCTCGGCCACGCTGGCGATCTACCTGGACGTGTACAACATCTTCACCAGCCTGCTGCATCTGCTGGGCATTTCCGGCGGCGACCGCGATTAAGCGGTTTCAACTGGAACGAGAAAGCCGACCTGCGGGGTCGGCTTTTTTTTTGACCGCGCAAGCAATCTGCTTCGGTTTTGTCCTTGTTAAATCGAATCGCCGGCGTCGACCGCGGCATCCACCGGAACCACCGGCGCGACCGGCTTCGCCCCCAGCTCGAACACCGCAATCGATTCCACGTGCGACGTATGCGGGAACATATTGCACACCCCCGCCTTCTGCAGCACATACCCGGCGCCGTGCACCAGGATGCCGGCGTCGCGCGCCAGGGTCGAGGGGCTGCAGGAGACGTAGACGATTCGCTGCGGCATCAGGTCCTCGCGGGTCTTGCGCAGCTCGGCCAGGGCTTCGGCCAGGGCCATGGCGCCGTCGCGCGGCGGATCGACCAGCATGCGGTCGAAACGGCCGAGGGCGACCAGGTCGTCCTTGGTCACCTCGAACAGGTTGCGGGTCGAGAACGAGGTCTTGTCCGCCAGCCCGTTGGCCCGCGCGTTTTCCAGCGCACGCGTGGTGAGCGCCGTGCTGCCCTCGATGCCCACGACTTCGCGCGACCGGGTCGCCAGCGGCAGGGTGAAGTTGCCCAGGCCGCAGAACAGGTCGGCCACGCGGTCAGTTGGCTGCACGTCCAGCAGGCGCAGCGCTTTCGAGACCAGCACGCGGTTGATCTGGTGGTTCACCTGGGTGAAATCGGTCGGCTTGAAGGGCATGCGGATGCCGAATTCCGGCAGCGTGTAGTACAGCTCCTTGGCCGCCGGGTAGAACGGATAGGCGGTGTCCGGGCCTTTCGGCTGCAGCCACCACTCGATCTCCCACTTGTCGGCAAAGGCCTTGACCAGCACTTCGTCGGCGGCAGTCAGCGGCGCCATGATGCGCATCACCAGCACCGTGCTCTCTTCGCCGATGGCCACTTCGATCTGCGGCACGTCCCGGAACAGCGACATGGCGCCGACCAGTTCGCGCAGCGGCACCAGCAGGCGGGCGACGTGGTCCGGCAGGATCTCGCAGGTGACGATGTCGGCCACCAGCGCCGAATTGCGCTCGTGGAAGCCGACCAGCACCCCGCCCTTCTTCGGCACGTGGCGCAGCGACAGGCGCGCGCGGTAACGGTAGTCCCAGGTCGGGCCGTACATCGGGCGCATGATCATCTCGGACTTCACTTTGCCGATGTGCCAGAGGTTGTCTTCCAGGACGCGCTGCTTCATCGCGACCTGCGCCGACGGCTCCAGGTGCTGCATCGAGCAGCCGCCGCAGACGCCGAAGTGGATGCACTTGGGCTCGACGCGCATCGACGAGGCGCGCTGCAGGGTGAGCATGCGGCCCGATTCCCAGTTCTTCTTCTTCTTCAAGGTCTCATAGCTGACGCGCTCGCCCGGCAGCGCGCCTTCGACAAACACCACCTTGCCCGGCGAGCCGTCTTCGTTCTCGAGGTGGCCGACGCCGCGTGCGTCCGCATCCAGGGATTTGATGTCGATAAAAATTTCTTGCATGGCGAGAGAAAAAGAATGGGCGGCAGGCCGGCCAGCGGGCAGGTGCCTGCGTGGGGGGACGTTAGAATCAAAGGACGTTAGAAACAAAAAATGGGCTGAAGCGGCCCGGCGGGCATGATAGCAAGGAAACGGGGTAGGCGCTATGGGGGGAGTTTGTGTGGGCTGCGATAAGTGCGCGATGAGGCTTCGGCTGGTTGAAATTGGGCTCCCGCCTGCGCGGGAAGTCGTAGGCGCCAGTGGCGCGTACGACGGTCTTTAGGCAAACTCAAGCGACTCGCCGACCGCTGATCACTCGACCAATAAACCAATGTCGTCCCCGCGAAGGCGGGACCAATGCCACTGGCATTGCCCCCCCAATTTTGCAAACCGACACCGCTACAACAGCGAATCCCTCACCACCCCGCGCGCCGCCATCGCCCGCTTGAGCTTGACCAGCGCCTCCTGCTGGATCTGCCGCACCCGCTCCCGCGTCACGCCCATTTCCTCGGCCAGGGTCTCGAGCGTGGCCGGGTCGTCGTTGTCGAGCCCGAAGCGGCGCATCACGACCAGGCGCTGCTTGTCCGGCAGCCGCGCCAGCCAGTCGCGCACCAGCACCGTCATCTCGTGGTGCTCGGCCAGCACGTCGGGCATGGCTTCGTTGTCGTCGGGCAGCATGTCCATCAGGCTGGACTGGGGATCGTTGTCGAGCGGGGCGTCGAGCGAGGCGGCGTGTTCGGACAGGGCCAGGATGTCCTGCACCTCTTCCACCGGGCGGCCGACCAGGCTGGCGATGTCCTCGACGGCGGCCTCCTTGCCGTCGTGTTTTTGCGCTTCCAGGTGGTATTTGGCGCGCAGGATCTGGTTCAGCTCGCGCACCATGTGCACCGGGAGGCGCACGGTGCGGGCCTGGTTCATGATGGCGCGCTCGATGCTCTGGCGGATCCACCAGGTGGCGTAGGTCGAGAAACGAAAACCGCGCTCGGGCTCGAACTTGTCGATCGCGCGCATCAGGCCGATGTTGCCTTCTTCGATCAGGTCGAGCAGCACGACGCCGCGGTTGATGTAGTGCTTGGCGATCGAGACGACCAGGCGCAGGTTATGCTCGATCATCTTCTGGCGCGCCGCGAAGTCGCCGGCCTTGGCCAGGGTGGCGACCCGGCACTCCTCGGCTGCCGAGAGCAGCGCCCGGGTGCCGATCTGGTTCAGGTAGTGCTGGGTAGTGTCGGTGGCCAGCTCGGCCTGCAAGACCTTGCGCAGCTCGTCGATGCCGTCGGGCTCGGGCGAATGCGGAAGGTCGACTGCGTCTGCCGCTTCGTTATCCTGCCGGCCGTTCCTACTGTCCGCGACATCGTCCGCGACATCGTCCGCGACATCGTCCGCGCCTTCGGCCGCAAGCGCCCCCTCGCCTTCGGGCGTGTCCGGAAACTCGTCCGTCTCCTGCTGGTCGTGCGAGTGCGGCGGCTGCGTCATACCATCCTATCGGCCGGGCAGGAACCTCGACGGGTCGACTGGTTTGCCCTGTTGGCGGATCTCGAAATGCAACTTCACGGAGTCGGCATCCGAATCGCCCATTTCCGCGATCAGCTGGCCTTTGGCCACGTTGTCGCCTTCCTTGACGACGATCTTGCGGTTGTGTGCGTATGCCGACAACAGGCTGTTGCTGTGCTTCACGATAACGAGATTACCATATCCGCGGATACCACTGCCAGCGTACATTACCTTCCCGGCGCCGGCGGCCACCACCTGCTGGCCGGCCTTTCCTGCGATGTCGATGCCCTTGTTGCGGCCTTCGTCGAAAGTGGCGACGATGCGGCCGTCGGATGGCCACATCCAGCTCAGCTTTTCATCGTCGTTCGCGGTCACGGTGCTGCCGGCGGCAATGGCCGCTGCGGGCGCCTGTGCCGGCGGGGTCACGACCGGGGCCGGGGCTGGCTCGGCGCGGGTGCCAGGCTCCTTCTGGGCGCTGGCGACGTTCGCATCGTTGTACGGCTGCTTGTCGGCGCGCGGCGCGGTCTTGCGCGGCGGCGTGGCCGGCGGCGGCGTCGGCACCGGCTGGGTCTGCACGTTGGCGCTGCGCTCGCCGCGTTCCGGCGGCGCGACGCGCAGGACCTGGCCGACCTTGATATCGTCCGGGTCGCGCAGATTGTTCCAGGCGACCAGGTCGCGGTAGTTCTGGCCATTGTCCAGCGCGATGCGCAGCAGCGTGTCGCCGCGGCGCACGGTGTGCATCCCTTTTTCGTCTTTCGGCTCTTCGGCGCGCGAAGGCAGAGGGCGCGCCTGGGTCGGCGGCGAGGTGCGCTCGACCACCGGGGCGTGGCGGGTCAGGGAAGTACAACCGGCCAGCAGGCCGAAGGTCAGGGTAAGCAGGGCTAAGCGGGTTGCCTGGGTCGTTGGAGATACTTGGTTCATCGTCTTTCTGGCTCTGATTTATGTTCTGTGGCGCCGCGTCAAACGGATGGGCCGTATTGGCGGACCCGGCCGTGCGAGGGCTGCGCAAGGCCAGCCGAGGCTGGCATGGCAGCTCCGGCCGGCCTTGCGGCGGCGTCAAACCGGACCGTTCTAGACGGTACCCGGGCGCAGCGGCACGAAATGGCACGATTCCAGCGTTTCGCTGGCCCATTCGCTTTTGCCGATGCGGGTAATGCGTTGCAGGTGCTGGACCTGGGCGCCGACCGGCGCGACGAGGTGCGCGCCAATGGCCAGCTGTTCGAGCAGGGCTTGCGGTACTTCGAGACCCGCAGCTGCGAGGATGATGCCGTCGAACGGCGCAACCTGCGGCAAGCCTAGCATACCATCGCCGTATTGCAAACGAAGGTTCGAAATCCGCAAGGGGCGCAGGTTGGTTTTGGCGAGCTCGTGCAAGGGCTTGATACGCTCGATCGAGTACACCTCGCGCGCGACAAACGACAGCACCGCGGCCTGGTAGCCGCAGCCGGTGCCGATCTCGAGCACCTTGCCCAGCTGCCCGCCCGCACGCATGACTTCGATCATGCGGGCGACGATATAAGGCTGCGAAATCGTCTGCTGGTGCCCGATCGGCAGCGAGGCGTCGACATAGGCCTGGGCCGACATGGCCGGCTCGATGAACAGGTGGCGCGGCACCGCTTCCATGGCGGCCAGCACGTGGCCATCCCTGACGCCCTGGCGCGCGACCCGTCCGACCATGGCGCGGCGCACCGCTTCCGAGGCCATCAGATCGGAGCGCTGCACGCTCGGCGCGCTCGGTGTGTGCGAGGCGGCATAACCGGGCGGACGCGGCGACGGCGACGGCGCCTGCGGTTGCAGCGCGGCGCCGCCGGTGAAGGCGGTGCGGGCGGCATTGCGGGTGGCGGTCTGCGGCGTGGCCACCGGCGCCGGCGCGCGCGGCGTGCCCGGGTTGCGGCGGTCGGCCCCCGTGACCGAAGACAGCGGCAGCGGGAAGGTACTGCGCCGCTCCCTGGTGCGGTCTTCGCTCATACGATCCCCCGCAGCAGTTCGAGCTGGGTCTTGTGGGTCAGGTCCACCTGCAGCGGCGTGATCGAGACGCAGCCTTGCGCGGTTGCGTGGAAATCGGTGCCCTCGCCCGCGTCGCGGCAGGCGCCCGGGGCGCCGATCCAGAAGATCTCGCGGCCGCGCGGGTCCTGCGAGCGGATCACCGGCTCGGCCTGGTGGCGGCGCCCGAGGCGCGCGGGCGTCAAGGGACCGATCTGTTCATACGGCAGGTTCGGGATGTTCACGTTGAACAGGAAAGGCAGGTCGAGCTTGTCGAAGCGGCGCTCGACGATCTCGCGCGCCACGCGCGCAGCCGCATCGATATGGGCCCAGCCCGGGTTCACCTGCGAAAACGCGATCGCCGGGATGCCGTACAAATAGGCCTCGGTGGCGGCGGCGACGGTGCCGGAATACAGCGTGTCGTCGCCCATGTTCTGGCCATTGTTGATGCCGGAGACGACCAGGTCGGGCGGCGCCTCCATCATCGTCAGGGCGATGTGGACGCAATCGGTAGGCGTACCGTTGACGAAATGAAAACCATTGGCAGCGCGCTGGACCGACAGGGGACGGTCGAGCGACAGCGAATTGGATGCACCCGAGCGGTTGCTGTCGGGGGCGAACACCGCGATCTCCGCAATCGCGGACAAAGCCTCGGCCAGCGCATTGAGACCGGGCGCCAGGTAGCCGTCATCGTTACTGATAAGGATTCGCATGCAGGGATTTTACCTGAAGCAACGGCCTTGTCGTTCGTATCCAAGGCTATTTTGTTGCCCAGCGGCGATTTTTAACGCCGTCCGGGAGCCGCTCCCGGGGCCGTCGTCTACCAGCGTGGACGAACAGGCAACCCCGCCGTAGCCGATGTGCCACACCCGGCGGCGGCGCGCGCCGACGCAGGCAGCCGGCCCACGCGCGCTGCCGCGGCCGCTCAGCGCCTGCCAAAGCCGCCTGCGCCGCCTGCCTCTTCCAGGCGCTGGCGCAGCTCTGCCACCCGCCCGCGCAGCCGGCTCGCCTCTTCCTCTTCGCCCTGCTGGCCGAGGGTGGAAGCCAGCCGCAGCTGGATGCTGAGGGTGTCGGGATGACTGGCACCGAGGTGGCGCTCGCGGGTCCAGGCCAGCGATTCCTGGATGCGGCGCACGGCCGCCAGGTCGCCCTGGGCGGACAGGATGTCGGCCAGTGCCTCGCGCGCCTGCAGCGTCGGGTTGGCGTCGGCGCCGTCGTGGCGTTCGCGCGCCCGCAGCACGGCTTCCAGCAGCCGGCGCGCATTGCCAAGGTCGCCCATTTCGCCGAGCAGCTGGGCCAGGTGCTGGCTGCAGCGCAGGGTGTCGTCGTGCTCGCTGCCCTGCAGGCGGCGGCGGCCATCGAGCACCCGTTCGCACAGGATGCGCGCGCGGTCGAATTCGTGCTGGCCGGTGAGGGTCACGGCAAGGTCTTCCAGGCTGTCGAGGGTGGCGACATGCGCGTCGCCCCACAGCCGTTCGCAGGTGGCCACCACCTGCTCGTGCAGCGCCAGCGCGCGCTCGCCCTCCCCGAGTTGGCCCAGCACGCAGGCCAGGCGCGCGCGCGCCCCCAGGGTATCGGGATGTTCGGCGCCGGCGCTGCGGGCGCAGCCCTGGGCCAGCAATTCGTAATCGCGGCGCGCCTCGTGCAGTCGGCCGGCTGCATGGTGCAGCCCCGCCAGCGCGCGCAGGCCGGCGCGCGACTGCGGGTGATCCTCGCCCAGCCCGGCGCGGCGCAGCTGCAGGCTCTCGCCGAGTAGTTCGTCGGCTTCGCCGGTGCGCCCTTCGTCGCGGCACAGCGCGCCCAGGCGCGCCAGGCAGGCTGCCAGCGGCACCGGCAGCGAGGCCTCGGCCGCATCAAGACGGCAGCGCGCCACCGCCATGCGCAGCCGCACTTCGGCCAGCGACTGCCAGGGGAAGTGGCCATGCGCGAACCAGGACAGCAGGCAGGCGGCCGGGCGCGCCAGCGCGCGGTATTCGGCGCCGGCCGGGGCGATGGCCACCGCGTCGGCCAGCGGCAGCTGCAATTCGTCGAACCAGCTGTCCAGGCGCAGGCGCGTCATGCCGTAGGCGCCGCGCAGCAGCGATTCGAGGCGCGGCTGGTAGCCAGCCAGGCCGGCGCCAGGGTCGCCGCGCCGCCAGCGCTGGCCAGGGTCGCTGCGCGCGCCGTCGGCGCTGCAGGCCACCGGGTAGACCATCAGCGGGCGCTGCTCGTCTTCGTGGGTGCAGCGGTAATCGATGGCGCGCTTCACCGCCCCCTCGAAGCCATCGAGGCTGCCGGGGGCCGGCGTGAACAGGCCCACGATGCGGTCGGGCAGCAGCGTGGTGCAGACGCTGACGCAGGACGAGCGGCCGGCGCCGCTGGCAATGAGCACGTGGCCGAAATGGCGCCGCATGCGCGCGGCGAAGCGGCGGAACAGGGCCGGGCAGGCATCGAACAGCCCATCCCAGTCGAGGCGCCCGGCGCGGTCGGCATACCCCTCGTCGAAGCGCCCGGCGCGCATGAGATACAGCGGGCGGCGGCCGTCGGCGCGCTGCAGGCAGGCGCGCCAGTCGACGGCATCGAGCACCGCCTCGGCCAGCGCTTCGCCGCAGTCGCCATTGACAAAACGCTGGCGCCGCAGTCCGTCGCGCAGGGCGCTGAAATATTCCAGCAGGCCGGGCGCAGGTTCCGCACCCTCCTCTTCGCCGGCGCCGTCTAGATCTTGCGCCATCCAGGCGTGCAACGACGGCGAATCGAGGTCCCAGTCGATCACCAGCACCGGCGCATGGGCAGAATCGCCGGCCAGCTGCAGCGCCGCCGCGGTCACCAGGGCGTTACGGGCGGGGCCGCCCTCGTAGGCATAAAAGGTGGTGACTGCGCCGGGACTTTCCAGCGCTGGAAGCAATGTCCTGTTTTCGTTGTTATCCATGCGGCTCCTCATTTTTTCGGGAAGGTCAGGTCGGGCAGCGCGCGCCACTCGGGTGGGACATCCGGGAGCACGAATTGGTTGCAGTCATGGTTGGCTGGCGTATGCTTTTTTTGGCATTGGTAATGCGTCGCGATGCGCTTGACCATCTTGTCGATGTCCGGCAGGAAGTCGGGGTTGGACTTGATGTCGGCGGTCGCCATCGTGAAATGAGAAAAGTCCGCGTAGAAGCTGCTCTCGGTAATTTGCGACGGCAGCGAATCGGGATGGCGCGTCATGATCACCGGGATGATGAGGTGGCTGGGCAAGGTGTACCAGCTGGCGCGCTCGGCCTCGAGCTGGCGCATGGCGGCGTATTCGCGCCGGGTATAGGCATGGGCCTCGTACTTCGGCGTGTAGATCAGGATCATGCAGACGCTCTCGCACATCGCGCGGGCGATCTTGCGGTCGAGGTCGTCGCCGCCGCCCAGCTGCTCGGTGTCGATGAACAGTTCGTCTTCGTTGTCGAAGTAAGGTTCGAGATAGCAGCGCAGCGCGTCGGCCAGGGCAGTCTTGAACCGTTTCATCAGGTCATGCCTGCCGTGTGCGTAGCTGAAGAAACACCCGTAACGGATAGCCATTTCCTGCTCCCGATTCCAATTTGCCAGAGGCGTACCGCTCGACTCTAGCGCTGCCGACCCCGGCTGCTTTGCGTGCGCACAAGCCTGCCGGGGGCCTCGTCCGTATTGGGGAAGCGGGTCTTCAGGCATAATTCCGCCGATTAATTAAAGCTGGAGGAGAGCAAATGAAAGCCGTGCGATGCAAGGATTGGGGACCGATCGACAGCCTGGTGATCGAGGACTTGCCGGACCTCGTGCCTGGCGCGGGAGAGGTGGTGGTCGACGTGAAGGCGGCCGGCGTGAATTTCCCGGACGTGCTGACCGTGCAGGGCAAGTACCAGGTGCGCCCCGGGCTGCCCTTCACGCCGGGCAATGAATTTGCCGGCACAGTGCGCGCCGTCGGCCCTGGGGTGACGGCCTTTGCACCGGGCCAGCAGGTGATCGGGTTCACGCGCACCGGGGCGTTTGCCGAGCAGGCCATTGCGCCGCTGGAGGCGCTGATGCCGATGCCGCCGGGGATGGACTTCGACACCGCCGCGGCGATTACCCTCACCTACGGCACCTCGCACCATGCGGTGGTGGACCGCGGCGCCCTGCAGGCCGGCGAAACCATGCTGGTGCTGGGCGCCGCCGGCGGCGTGGGATTGGCGGCGATCGAGATCGGCAAGGCGCTGGGCGCGCGCGTGATCGCCGCGGCGTCCAGCGATGAAAAACTGGTGATCTGCCGCGCGCATGGGGCGGATGCCGTCATCAATTACGAGAAGGAAGACCTGCGCGAGGCGCTCAAGGCGGCGACAAACGGGCGCGGGCCGGACGTGATCTACGATCCGGTGGGCGGGCGGTACAGCGAGCCGGCACTGCGCTCGATTGCCTGGCGCGGGCGGCACCTGGTGGTGGGCTTTGCGGCGGGCGAGATTCCGAAGCTGCCGTGGAACCTGATGCTGCTGAAGGGCGCCTCGGTGGTGGGCGTGTTCTGGGGGGATTTCGTGCGGCGCGAGCCGGCGGCGAACCTGGCGGCGATGCGGCAGATGCTGGGGTGGATGGCGGAGGGGAAGCTGAAGCCGCTGGTGTCGGCTCGATATCCGTTGGCGGAGACGGCGCGGGCCTTGAACGATATGGCGGCGCGCAAGGTGATGGGGAAAGTCGTCATCAATCCCTGACAGATGAGGCGCCACCATACCGTAGGGTGTGGGCAGATTCTGCCCACGCGTTCAGCGCACGCATGAAAGCCACGGAGCGGGCCAAGCCCACGAGATTTGAACGCGTGGGCAAGGAACCTGCCCACCCTGCGAGTTACGACTGTTCGGCGTTGCCTGCGGGCTTGAAAAACTCAATCACTTCCGACTGCACGCGCGTGCGCTTGAACGGCGGCAGGCTTTGCCAGATCCGCCGTCCATACGGCTTGGTAATCAGGCGCGGATCGCAAATCATCAGCACACCCCGGTCATCCACGTCGCGAATCAAGCGCCCTGCCCCCTGCTTGAGCGTGATGATCGCCTCCGGCAACTGGTGGTGCATGAAGCCGTTCATGCCCTGCTTTTCCATCACCTCGATGCGCGCGGCCAGTACCGGGTCGTCGGGCGGGGCGAACGGCAGCTTGTCGATGATGACGAGCGACAGCGCTTCGCCGCGCACGTCCACGCCTTCCCAGAAACTCTGGCTGCCCACCAGCACGGCATTGCCGGCGGTGCGGAAGGAATCGAGCAGTTCGGTGCGTCCGCGCTCGCCCTGCACGAACAGCGGGAAGTCCAGCCCGCGCTCGGCAAATTCCGTGCGCAGGCGCTCGGCCACCTTGTTCACTGCGCGAATCGTCGTGCACAGGAAGAAGGTGCGCCCGCCCGCGGCCTCGATGATCGGCAGCGCGATGTCGACCACGGCGTCGGTGTAATGCATCGAGTTCGGTTCCGGCAGGCCGGTCGGCACGTACAGGATGCCCTGCTCGCCATAGTTGAAGGGGCTCGGCCAGGTCATGGCCGGTTCGCCGGTCAGGCCCATCTGCTCGGAGAAATGCTTGAAGTCGTTCTTCACCGCCAGCGTGGCCGAGGTGAAGATCCAGGTTCGCGGCGTGCCTTCGCGCTGGCTCGAGAAGATCGGCGCGATCGACAGCGGCGTCTTGTGCAGCTGCAGCGAGGACGAGAAAGCCTCGACCCACAGCACCGCCTCGTCGCCTTCGACGAGCTTGCCCGCCGGCGCTTTGCCCCGGCCGGGATCGGCCTTCCAGGCTTCGTAGGACGCGGCCAGTTCCAGCGCGCGCACGCGGCAGGCCTCGATGGTTTCGGCGCGCGCGGCGTGTTCTTCCAGCACCGTGATCATGCCGGACAGTTCCTCTTTCAGCTTGGCCAGCGCCGGGAAGAAGGCGGAGGTTGGCATGACCTGCGGCAGCGACAGGCGCGTCGATCCTTCCGGGAAGGTCAGGCGCAGATCGCGCGCAGCCTTTTCGACCACCGTGACGACCTTGCCCCAGTCGGGCCCGCGCGCATGCGCCAGGCCTTCGGCCAGTACGTCGCGGCACAGTTCCAGCACCTGCGAAGTCGAGACCGAGGTGCCGAAGAACAGCGTGGCGGTGTCGGGCAGCTGGTGCGCCTCGTCGAAGATGATGGTATTGGCAGACGGCAGCAGCTCGGCCACGCCGGTGTCCTTCAGGGCCACGTCGGCGAAGAACAAATGATGATTGACCACCACCACATCCGCTTGTTGCGCTTCCCTGCGCGCCTTCATCACGAAGCAGTCCTGGTAGTACTGGCATTCGGCGCCCATGCAGGTGTCGCGGGTCGAGGTGACCAGGTTCCACACGGTCGCGGTTTCCGGCACCTTGGCCAGCTCGGCCTTGTCGCCCGAATTGGTCATCTTGATGAAGCGCGAGATCTCGCGCAGGTGGCCGACGTCGTCGCGCGACGTCAGGCGGCCGTTACTCAGCGTGCGTTCCAGATGGAAATGGCAGACATAGTTCGAGCGGCCCTTGAGCAGCGCCACCGAGACCGGCGCGCGCAAGGCGGCGCGGATGGTCGGGATGTCGCGCAAAAACAACTGGTCCTGCAGGTTCTTGGTGCCGGTCGAGATGATGGTCTTGCCGCCCCACAGCAGCGCGGGAACCAGGTAGGCAAAGGTCTTGCCGGTGCCGGTGCCGGCCTCGGCCATCAGGACTTTCTGGTCGGCCATGGCCTGCGCGACGGCCTTGGCCATTTCCGTCTGGGCCTGGCGCGGCTTGAAGGTGCCGACGGCGGGCGCGAGCGGGCCGCCCGCACCGAATAAACGGTCGAGCTCGTCGTCGTACTTGCCGGGTGGGCGGGCGCTGGCGGGAAGGACGTCACCCTGCGGCGGCGCCGTGTCCGCCGGCCCGGCGGCTGGAACAGATGCGGGGAGATGATCGGTCAAAATGCGTGTTTCTTCGTAGCCTGTATGTCGGCGAATGGGTTCAGGCTGGAATGTCGGGAACCAGCTGCATCTTCAGCAGCGTAATATGATCCTTGAGCTGCAGCTTACGCTTTTTCAAACGGCGCAGCTGAAGCTGGTCGCCATGGCCGTCCGCGGTCAGCATCGAAATGACGGCATCGAGGTCGCGGTGTTCCACGTCGAGTTCGATGATGCGGCGCTGGAGGTCCTGGACGTCGGTCATGATTGCTGTTCCAAACAGTTCTGTTCAAAAGCGTTTGCGGGAAAAGACGGTGCGCATGGGCGCATAGCCGGGCACGGGAGCATGCCGGCGTGTGTTCGGCTTGCAACACCACGGCTTCTCGGTGCATAGTTTAATCTACGCTGAGGTTGCCGCCAACAAAGATCGGCGCGGGCGCTACGGAATCAACACGTTTATGACACCATACAAGATCGAAGCGGGAACCGCGCAACACATCGGCAACCGTCCGCAGCAGAACGACCGCATCGCCCTGCTCACCGGCGCCCGTGCGCCGGGCTACATGCTGGCGGTGCTGTCGGACGGCATTGCCAGCGCCGCGGCCTCGGAGCAGGTGCTGCACACCGCGCGCCAGGTCTTCGACGAATTCAAGCCGGGCGACCACGCTTCCATCGAACGCATTGCCCAGCTGCTGCGCGACATCGTCAGCGAAACCCACCTCATCATCAAGATGAACGCCCTCACCTCCCAGGTCGAGGCGCACGCCAGCTTCGTCGGGCTCATATTGACGCCGCACGGCGAAGCGGTGTGGGGGCATGTGGGCGACTCGCGCCTGTACCACTTCCAGGACGGCAAACCGGTATCGCGCACCAGCGACGCCGACTACGTGCAGCACCTGGTGGCCAGCGACCGCCTGCCGGAAGACGCGGCCAGAAACCACCGCAAGTCGAAACTGCTGTTCAACATCCTCGGCAACAGCCGCAAGGAGCCTTTCGTGGCCATCGGCAACTGCACCGGGCTGGACACGGGTGACAGCTTCCTGCTGTGCTCGGACGGCCTGTGGCATTTCTTTACCGACGTCGAACTGGCCGCGGCCATCGACCGGGCTTCGCCACGGCAGGCGTCGGAGATGCTGATCGACAAAGCGGCGGAACGGTCCCAGGGCAAGGGCGGGAACTGCACGATGGGGATCGTGAAACTGGTGAAGACGGCGCAGGCACTGGCGGGGAAGGTAGCGCAGAGTGTGTAATCAAGAGCGAAACCAGTAGGGGCGCCGAGACCACCTTCTTTTACCCGACAGCTTTGAGACCGTCATCCCGGCGCAGGCCGGGATTGAATTTGTATGCGTACCGATGCATTCAGGCGCAGGCGACACGCTGCGAACTTGGACGGAACAATGCCAGTAGCATTGTTCCGGCCTTCGCGGGGATGACGGATCATAATATACGGGTTATCGGCAAGGGCTAGGTACCGGCCGCCTGCTTTACTTCCCAACCGGCGCAGCCGCCTTCGCCTTCGCTTCTTCATTCGCCCGTTTCGCCGCAGCCTTTGCCTCGCGCTCGGCCTTGCGCACCGCGACGTCGCGCTGGCGCTGCTCGGACTTGCGCTTGCGCTCTTCGAACGCGGCGGCACTGGCTGCCGCCCTGGCCGCTTCTTGCGGCGCGCGGGCCGCCGCTTCCTGGGCCTTGGCATTGCGGCGGGCGATGCGCGACGCTGCCGGCGACGGCCTCGGTGGGGGCACGGCGGTGGTTTCGCGCGGCGGCGCCGGCGGCTGGGCAGCCAGCGCGGCTTCTTCGGCCTTGAACTCGGCGTCCGCGGCGGCGATCTCGCGGTCGCGCTCTTCCACCTTCAGGCGGCGCTTGAAGCGCTCGGCCTCGATCTCGATATTGCGCTGGGCGACCAGGGCCGCGCGGCGGCGTTCCTTGGCCTCGTCCAGGCAGTTATTCACGAAGAATTTTTTATAGCAGACCGCTTCGCGCTCGGCAAAGCGCGCTTCGATCGAGACGCGTTCAAGGGCGACGGCGGCCAGGCGCGCATCGGCCTGCGCGCTTGATGTGCTCGGCTCGACCGCGGTCACCGAGGGGCCCGGCTCTGTCGTCGCACAGGCGCCGAGAACTAGGGCCGCAGCGAAGGTGACCACACTGCGCAATGCTGGATGACTCGTCATGGATGTCCTTTTTCGTTCGATCAGGCGATGGCGTCCGCCGCGCCGCGCCGCTCGGCGAGCATGTACTCGCGCGACTGCATTTCAATGATACGCGAGACGGTGCGGTGGAATTCGTTCGCCAGCATACCCTGGGTGTACAGCTCCTCGGGCTCCACCGCCGCCGACATGATCAGCTTGACCTTGTGGTCGTAGAACACGTCGATCAGCCAGGTGAAGCGGCGCGCCTCGGACGACTGGCCGGCCGACATCGCCGGGATGCCCGACAACACGACGGTGTGGAAGCGGGTCGCCAGTTCGAGGTAATCGTTTTGCGAGCGCGGGCCGCCGCAAAGGGTCGCGAAGTCGAACCAGATCACGCCGCCGGCGCGGCGCAGCGCGCGGATCTCGCGGTTTTCGATGTGGACGATCGGGTGCTCGTCGGCGGTGTCGGCCACCTTGGCATAGGCTTCGCGAAGCAGCCGGTCCGATGCGGCGTTGATCGGCGTGTAATAGGCTTCGACCTGCTCGAGCGCGCGCTTGCGGTAGTCGTTGCCGGCATCGACGTTCAGCACGTCCAGCTTCTCCTTGAGCAGCGCGATGGTCGGCAGCATGCGGTCGCGGTGCAGGCCGTCCGGGTACAGCGTGGACGGCTCGTAGTTCGAGGTCATCACGAAGCTCACGCCGTTCGCGAACAGGGCGGACAGCAGGTTATACAGGATCATCGCGTCGGCAATGTCGGAGACGTGGAATTCGTCGAAGCAGATCAGGCGGTATTTCCTGGCGATGCGCTTGGCGACTTCGTCGAGCGGATCGGCCACGCCTTTCAATTCATCCAGTTGGCCGTGCACGGCGCGCATGAATTCGTGGAAGTGCAGGCGCGTCTTGCGCACCACCGGCACCACCGAATAGAAGGAGTCCATCAGGAAGGACTTGCCGCGCCCTACCCCGCCCCACATGTAGACGCCTTTCGGCACGTCCGGACGGTTGATGAGGCGCTTGAAAGCGGACGACCGCTGGGCCTTGTACTCGACCCAGTCGTCGTACGCCTGCTGCAGGCGGTCTACTGCGGCCTGCTGGGCCGGGTCGGACGTGAAGCCGCGCTCGGTGAGAGCGTGCTGGTAATACTCTTGGACGTTCATGTTTGGATGCCGTTAACGTAGGGCGGGCGGGGCATGTCAGGCCAGTGGCCTGACATGCCCCGCCCGCCCTAAGGGAAATACTTAGAAATTCAGCGAACGCTTGTCCACCGCCAGCGCGGCTTCCTTCACCGCTTCCGACAGCGACGGGTGCGCGTGGCAGATGCGGGCGATGTCTTCCGACGAGGCCTTGAATTCCATCGCGACGACGGCTTCCGAAATCAGTTCGGAGGCGACCGGTCCGACGATGTGCACGCCCAGGATTTCATCGGTGACGGCATCGGCCAGGAATTTCACCATGCCCGAGGTGTCGCCCAGCGCGCGTGCACGGCCGTTGGCCATGAACGGGAAGGTACCGGCCTTGTAGGACACGCCTTCGGCTTTCAGCTGCTGCTCGGTCTTGCCGACCCACGCGATTTCGGGCGAGGTGTAGATCACCCAAGGAATCGTGTTGAAGTTGACGTGGCCGTGCTGGCCGGCGATACGCTCGGCCACCGCAACGCCTTCTTCTTCGGCCTTGTGCGCCAGCATCGGGCCGCGCACGACGTCGCCGACCGCCCACACGCCCGGCAGGCTGGTGCGGCATTCGTCATCGACCACCACGAAGCCACGCTCGTCGAGCTGCAGGCCGACCGCTTCGCCATTCAGGCCGATGGTGTTCGGCACGCGGCCGATCGAGATGATCAGGCGGTCGAAGGTAGCCTTCTGCGCCGCGCCGGTGCTGTCCGCGTATTCGACGGTGACGTCGTTGGCGCCCTTGGTGATCGCGCCGATCTTGCAGCCCAGGCTGATCTTCAGGCCCTGCTTGGTGAACAGCTTGTGCGCTTCCTTGGCGATCTGCTCGTCGACAGCGCCCAGGAAGGTCGGCAGGCCTTCCAGCACGGTGACGTCCGCGCCGACGCGGCGCCACACCGAGCCCATTTCCAGGCCGATGACGCCGGCGCCGATCACGCCCAGCTTCGATGGCACGGCCTCGATTGCCAGTGCACCGGCGTTCGACAGGATCAGCTTCTCGTCGAATTCAGCGCCAGGCAGCTGGCGTGCGTTCGAGCCGGTCGCGATGACGACGTTTTTCGCGCTCAGGGTGTCGGTGGTCGGGCCGGTCACGTTGATGGTGTAGCCACCTTCCGCCTTCCCGGCGAAAGCGCCGCGGCCGTGGAAGAAGGTCACCTTGTTCTTCTTGAACAGGAACAGGATGCCGTCATTGTTCTGCTTGACGATGGTGTCCTTGCGCTTGAGCATGGTGCCCAGGTCGAGCTCCAGGCCCGACACCTTGATGCCGTGGTCGGCGAAGGCGTGGCCGGCATGCTCGAAGTGTTCGGACGACTGCAGCAGCGCTTTCGAAGGGATGCAGCCGACGTTGGTGCAGGTGCCGCCCGGGGCCGGCTTGCCTGCGGCATTGCTCCACTCGTCGACGCAGGCGACCTTGAAGCCCAGCTGCGCTGCACGGATGGCGGCGATGTAACCGCCAGGACCGCCGCCGATCACGACGACGTCAAATTGTTTGTCACTCATGTTGTTAATTCCTTGTTTGGGTCGATCCGGTGTATGCGAACGCGCGTCCGCCAGTGCGCACCATATGCACCGTCATCCCCGCGAAGGCGGGGATCCAGGTTTGTTGCGTCTCGCCTGCGCTTGAAGCAGGCAGCCGTTCGAAAAAATTGGGCTCCCGCCTCCGCGGGAACGACGAGCTGTTGGTGCAAATACCGATGCAGCAGATCGAACGGTTTATTCTTCGGGAACAAAAATCCACAGCAGCAGGTAAATCGCGAGTCCGAACCCGAAGGTCAGGGTGAACAGCGCGAACACCAGGCGCCAGACCCAGGAATCGACTCCCGAGACCAGCGCCAGCCCGCCGCATACGCCGCCCAGCCAGCGGTCGGTGCGTGAACGGCGCAGGGTGCTCAGCTCACCGGTGACGGTGCCGTCGCCCTTGCTCAGGTTCACACCCGGGTCGGCCAGGTTGGCGGAAGACAGCACCCGCGCCTTGGCTTGTTCGAATTCGGCGTCGCTCAGCGCGCCGGCCTGGTGCAGCTCGTGCAGCCGCTTGATTTCGTCCGACAGGTTCATGCCTTACTCCTTCCAAACGTGCCTGCACGGCGCTGCCTGCCGGCGCGCCCCGCGGGTTGTGAATTACAGGTCGAGCAGCAGGCGGGCCGGATCTTCCAGCGCGTCCTTCATGGCGACCAGGGCCAGCACGGCTTCGCGGCCGTCGATGATGCGGTGGTCGTACGACATCGCCAGGTAGTTCATCGGGCGGATCACGATCTGGCCGTTCTCGACGACGGCGCGGTCCTTGGTCGCGTGAACGCCCAGGATGGCCGACTGCGGCGGGTTGATGATCGGGGTCGACAGCATCGAGCCGAAGGTGCCGCCGTTCGAGATCGAGAAGGTGCCGCCGGTCAGGTCTTCCAGGGTCAGCTTGCCTTCCTTGGCTTTCTGGCCGAATTCACCGATCTTCTTTTCGATCTCGGCGATCGACATCTGGTCGGCGTTGCGCAGGATCGGCACCACCAGGCCGCGCGGCGAACCGACAGCGATACCGATGTCGAAATAGCCGTGGTAGACGATGTCGTTACCGTCGACCGACGCGTTCACGATCGGGTATTTCTTCAGTGCGGCGACGGCTGCCTTGACGAAGAAGGACATGAAGCCCAGCTTGACGCCGTGTTCTTTCTCGAACTTGTCCTTGTACTTCGCGCGCAGTTCCATGACCGGGGCCATGTTGACTTCGTTGAAGGTGGTCAGGATGGCGTTGGTCGACTGCGACTGCAGCAGGCGCTCGGCGATACGGGCGCGCAGGCGGCTCATCGGCACGCGCTCTTCCGGACGGTCGCCCAGGTTGGCGACTGGCGCGGCAACCTGCTGCAGCGCTGGCTTGGCGGGCGCTGGCGCGGAGCCACTTGGCTTGTTGGCGACTGCGACCAGGGCGTCGCCCTTGGTCACGCGGCCGTCGCGGCCCGAGCCGTCGATGCCGGCGGCCGTCATGCTGTTGTCGGCCAGGATCTTGGCGGCGGCAGGCATCGCCACGCCGGACATCGAGCCGGCCGGCGATCCGGCGCTGGCTGCTGCAGCAGGAGCGGCGGCGATCGGCGCGTTCGGGGCTGCCGACGGGATGGCCTTCACTTCCAGCGGGCTGGTCTGCGTCGGGGCTTCGGTGTCGATGATGGCGATGACTTCGCCGGCGACGACGGTGGCGCCGTCGGCCTTGAGCAGTTGCACGATCACGCCCGCGCCTGGCGCCGGCAGTTCAAGGACCACCTTGTCGGTTTCGATGTCGATCATGTTTTCGTCGCGCTCGACCGGCTCGCCGACTTTCTTGTGCCAGGACAGCAGGGTCGCTTCTGCAACCGATTCCGACAGAACGGGGACCTTGACTTCGATTTGTGCCATTTTTTGTAAACTCCGTTAATTATCTTGTGCAAAAGCCCCGGACCGAAGCCCGGGGCAGTGGATGCATTACTTGGTCAGGATGAAACCCTTGAGCTTCGAGAACGCGGTTTCCAGCAATTCCTTCTGCTGCGCCACGTGCTTGTCGGCATAGCCGACAGCAGGAGACGCCGATGCCGGGCGGCCGGCATACGCCAGGCGCTGGCCATCTTCCAGGCTTTCGAAGATGTTGTGCTGGATCTGGAACCACGGACCCTGGTTCTGCGGCTCGTCCTGCACCCATACCACTTCAAGCGCGTTCGGGAACTTCTTCATCTCGGCGGCGAACGACTTGTGCGGGAACGGATACATCTGCTCCATGCGCACGATGGCGGTGTCCAACGTGCCGCGGGTCTTGCGGGTGTTGACCAGGTCATAATAAACCTTGCCCGAGCAGACCAGCACGCGCTTGACCTTCGACGCATCGATCTTCTCGTCCACTTCGCCGATCACGGTCTGGAAACCGCCCTTGGCCAGGTCGGTCAGCGGCGAGCCGGCGTCCTTGTTACGCAGCAGCGACTTCGGCGTGAAGATCACCAAAGGCTTGCGGAACTGGCGCACCATCTGGCGGCGCAGCAGGTGGAAGATCTGGGCGGCGGTAGTCGGCTGCACCACTTGCATGTTGTTGTCGGCGCACAGCTGCAGGAAGCGCTCGATACGGGCCGACGAGTGCTCCGGACCCTGGCCTTCATAGCCGTGCGGGAGCATCATCACCAGGCCCGAGGCGCGGCCCCATTTCACTTCGCCCGAGGCGATGAACTGGTCGATCACGACCTGGGCGCCGTTGACGAAGTCGCCGAACTGGGCTTCCCAGATGGTGAGGGTATTCGGTTCGGCGGTCGAGAAGCCGTATTCGAATGCCAGCACCGCTTCTTCCGACAGCACCGAGTCGATCACGGTGAAGTTGGCCTGGTTGTCCGAGACGTTGGCCAGCGGCAGGTAGATGCCCTGGTCCCAGCGCTCGCGGTTCTGGTCGTGCAGCACGGCGTGGCGGTGCACGAAGGTGCCGCGGCCGGCGTCCTGGCCCGAGAGGCGAATCGCATAGCCCGACGACAGCAGCGAGGCGAACGCGAGGTGCTCGCCCATGCCCCAGTCGAGGTTGACTTCGCCCTTGCCCATGTTGGCGCGGTCGTTCAGGACCTTGTCCACCAGCGAGTGCGGCTTGAAGTCTTCCGGCACCTTGGTGATGCGTTCGGCCAGGCGCTTGAGTTCCGTCATCGGCACGGCGGTATCGGCCGCATCGGTCCACTTCTTGTTCAGGAACGGCGCCCAGTCGACGGCGTACTTGTTCTTGAAGTTGGTCAGCACCGGATCGACCGTGTGCTTGCCGGCGTCCATCGCGTCACGGAACTGGGCGACCAGCTGGTCGCCACCGTCGGCGGCGATGGTGCCTTGCGCAGCCAGCTTCTCCGCGTACAGCTTGCGGGTGCCCGGGTGCTTGGCGATCTTCTTGTACATCAGCGGCTGGGTCAGCGCAGGCGTGTCCTGCTCGTTGTGGCCCAGCTTGCGGTAGCAGACGATGTCGACGACGACGTCCTTGCCGAACTCGGTGCGGTAGTCCATCGCGATCTGCGAGGCCAGCACAACCGCTTCCGGATCGTCGGCGTTCACGTGCAGCACCGGCGCTTCGATCATCTTGACGACGTCCGAGCAGTACAGCGTGGAGCGCGCATCGCGCGGGTCCGAGGTGGTGAAGCCGATCTGGTTGTTGATGACGATGTGGACAGTGCCGCCGGTGCCGTAGCCGCGGGTCTGGGCCAGGTTCAGGGTTTCCATGACCACGCCCTGGCCGGCGAAAGCTGCGTCGCCGTGCACCAGGATCGGCAGCACTTCCTTGCCCTTGCGGTCGCCGCGGCGTTCCATGCGCGCCTTGACCGAACCTTCGACGACCGGGTTCACGATTTCCAGGTGCGATGGATTGAAGGCCAGCGACAGGTGGACCGGGCCGCCCGGGGTCGAGATATCGCTCGAGAAGCCCTGGTGGTATTTGACGTCGCCCGACGGCAGGTCGTCGGCGTGCTTGCCTTCGAATTCTTCGAACAGGTCGGCCGGGGATTTGCCCAGGGTGTTGACCAGCACGTTCAGGCGGCCGCGGTGGGCCATGCCGATGACGATCTCCTGCACGCCTTTTTCACCGGCGCGCTGGATCACTTCGTCCATCGAGGCGATGAAGGATTCGCCGCCTTCCAGCGAGAAACGCTTGGCGCCGACGTACTTGGTATGGAGGTAGCGTTCCAGGCCTTCGGCCGCGGTCAGGCGCTCGAGGATGTGCTTCTTTTTCTCGGCGTTGAAGCTTGGCGTCGAGCGGGTGCTCTCCAGGCGTTCCTGCAGCCAGCGCTTTTCGGTCGGATCGCTGACGTACATGAACTCGGCGCCGATGGAACGGCAGTAAGTATCACGCAGCATGTTCAGGATGTCGCGCAGGGGCGCGGTTTCCTTGCCGAAGTAGGTATTGCTGATGTTGAAGACGGTGTCGAGGTCCGCTTCCGTGAAGCCGTAGAAAGCCGGATCCAGCTCCGGCAGAGGCGGACGTTCCTGGCGCTGCAGCGGGTCCAGGTTGGCCCAGCGCGAGCCGAGGTAGCGGTAGGCGGCGATCAGCTGGGTGACGGCGACGCGCTTGCGGCCGAGTTCAGCGTCGGTCGAGGCGACCACGGTGCGGATCGGGCCCTGCTTGGCGCGCTCGGCGAACGAGGCGACCACGGACGAGTGGACCACGTCGGAACGGTTCGAGCCGTCGACGGCAGGCACGTTCTGCATCTGGTCGAAATAGGCGCGCCAGTTCTCCGGGACCGAGCCTGGATTGTTCAGGTACGCTTCGTATAACTCTTCCACATACGGCGCATTACCGCCGAACAGGTACGAGTTCGCATTCTGTTGCTGCATCATTCTTGCTCACCTTTCTTCGCGCTTCGCGAATTATTGGGCGGGTTCAGGTAACCTTCCGCGACACGGCCTGACCGGTTAGCGGATCGCACTACTACTCAAGTTGTGGGGAAGGACGTATTTCTATAAGGCGCCTAACGCGCCAAGCCGGCCATCGGACACTCTGCTGCCAATTAGCGCACGTTATTGTAACGCATGCTCACATGCAAGGCAGATGCCGTCCCAGATTAATTTGTTTCTTTGTGTAAAGAACACATCCGATGGTTGACCACGTAAATGATAATCGTTATCATTTAACGATGAGCTCAACCGGAACATCCACGCCCGCACCTGCCGCGCCCGCCTCTGCCCTGCCCGGCGCGCGCCGCGCCGTCTTCCTCAAGCAGTTGCATCAATGGCACTGGATCAGCTCGGCCATCTGCCTGATGGCGATGCTGCTGTTCAGCTTTACCGGTTTTACCCTGAACCACGCCTCCCAGATCGAGTCCAAGCCGGTCGTGACCCGCCTCAAGGCCACGCTGCCGGAGCCGCTGCGCGCCCAGTTCGAAGCCTATGCTTCTGGCCATGCGGATGCCGAAGTGCCGCTACCGAGCGAGCTGGCCGACTGGGCCAATGGCGCTTTCCCGGTTGACGTGCGCGGCAAGCGCGCCGAGTGGAGCGAGGAAGACGCCTATATCGCCCTGCCCCGTCCCGGCGGCGACGCCTGGCTGCGCATCGCGCTTGACGGCGCGGCCGAATTCGAACAGACCGACCGCGGCTGGATCTCCTGGCTCAACGACATGCACAAGGGCCGCAATACCGGCACCGTGTGGAGCTGGTTCATCGACATCTTCGCGATCGCCTGCGTGGTGTTCTGCATCACGGGCTTCTTGATCATGAAATACCATGCGGCCAACCGGCCCTCGACCTGGCCGGTGATCGGCTTCGGAATCCTGCTGCCGGCGGTGCTGGCGCTGCTGTTCGTGCATTGACCTGTAAACTATTTGCTTGGCTTCTAGTTACCCCACCATATATAAGGCGAACTAATGAAATTGTCCCACTCGCTCGCACTGACCTTGCCGCTCGCTTCAAGCTGGGCCGTCGCTGCCGACCTGTCCGTGAAGTTCGAACTGCCGCAGATGAACGTGGCCGAATACCACAAGCCCTATGTCGCGATCTGGATCGAAAAAGGCGACGGCAGCGTGGCCTCGAACCTGGCCGTGCTGTACGACGTGAAGAAGAAAGACAACGCGGGCGAGAAATGGGTCAAGGACCTGCGCACCTGGTGGCGCAAGGCCGGCCGCGACGTGCGGTTGCCGATGGACGGCGTCAGCGGCGCCACCAAAGCGGCGGGCAGCCACACGATGAACTTTGCGGGCGCAACGGGCAAGCTGTCGGCCGGCGAATACAAGCTGGTGGTGGAAGCGGCGCGCGAAGCGGGCGGCCGCGAAGTCGTGCGCGTGCCGTTCACGCTGCCGGCCAAGGGCAAGCTGGCGGCCAGCGCCCCGGGCAAGGAAGAACTCGGCCTAGTTGCGATCGCGATTCGATAACAGCATCCGGAGACCACATGAACCATCTCGTCAAGAAGACCGTCCTCGCACTGGCGCTGGCCAGCGTCTCGTTTGCCGCCAGCGCCCACCGCGGCTGGATGCTGCCTTCCGCCACCTTCGTCGAGAAGGAAGAAGCCTGGGTCACCATCGACGGCGCCGTGTCGGAGGGCCTGTTCGACTTCGACCACGTCCCGCTGCGCATGGAAGGCGTGACCGTCACCGATCCTGGCGGCGCTACCAGCCCGGCCCCGGCAGCGGTGCTCGGCAAGCTGCGCTCGACGCTCGACCTGCCCCTGCCGAAGGACGGCACCTACCGCATCGCCATGGTCAGCAACAACGTCATGGGCAGCTACAAGCTGGGTGGCGAAGTCAAGCGCTTCCGCGGTACCGAGGCCAGCGTGGCCAAGGAGATCCCGGCCGGCGCCACCGACGTCCAGAAGTCGACCACGCATACCCGCATGGAGACCTTCGTGTCGGCCAACAAGCTCTCCACCGGAGCGCTCAAGCCGGGCGGCGAAGGCCTTGAACTGGTGCCGGTCACCCACCCGAACGACCTGCGCGCCGGCGAGCCGGCCAAGTTCCGCTTCCAGCTGGACGGCAAGCCGCTGCCGAACTTCCCCTTCTCGCTGGTGCCGGGTGGCGTCAAGTTCCGCGGCACGATCGGTGAGATCCGTGTCGTCACCGATGCCAAGGGCGAAGCCAGCTTCAAGCTGCCGGAGCCGAACCGCTACTGGCTCAGCGCCAAGTTCCCGGTCGAGCAGGCAAAGGGACCGGGCGAGCCGGGTTCGCGCCGCTATGCCTATTCGGCCACGCTCGAAGTGCTGCCGGAGTAAAGCCTGCATGCGTGACGTCCTGGTTCCGCTCGATATCGAACTGGTCCTGCCGCCCCCGGGCAGCCAGCTGCGCAAGGCGGCGGGCCAGGCAATGGGCACGGACTGGTCGGCGCAGATGATCGTGCCGGGCGGGGTCACGGCCGACCTGGACGCGGCGCTGCGGCGGGAGCTCGACGCCATCGTCGCCCAGATGAGCCACTGGGTTGAGGACTCCCTGCTCTCGCGCTACAACCGCGCTCCAGGCGGCAGCTGGCATGCGCTGCCGCCGCAGTTTTTCGACGTGATCGATTTCGCGCTGCAGGTGCATGAAGACACCGGCGGCGCCTACGACCCGGCTGCGGGCACGCTCGTCAACCTGTGGGGCTTCGGCCCCAGGGACCGCTATGACCAGGCCGGCTTTCATGCGCCTTCGTTTGATGCCGTGGCTGCAGCGCTCGCGGCGCGCGCCGGAAGCACGCCGCAACTCGACCGCGCCGGCCGGCGCCTGCTGCAGCCGGGCGGCGCGGTCCTCGATCTTTCCTCGATTGCCAAGGGCTATACGGTGGACCGCCTCGGGCTCTGCCTGGCGCGCCACGGCGTCAAGCACTACCTGGTGGAAGTCGGCGGCGAACTGCGCGGGGCCGGCGTCAAGCCGGGGGGCGACCCGTGGTGGGTCGAAATCGAAGGCGTGCCTGATGCTGCTACCACGATGCGACCGATCGTCGCGCTCCATGGGCTGGCGATCGCCACCTCGGGCGACTACCGCAGTTATTTCCAGTATGGCCCACGGCGCGCGTCGCACACGCTCGATCCGCGCACAGGACAACCAATCGACAACGCGGTCGCCTCCTGCACGGTGGTGGCCAACACCTGCATGGCGGCCGATGCGCTGTCCACCGCCCTGGGCGTAATGGGACTCAAGGCAGGCCTTGCCTTTGCCGACGCGCGCGGCATCGCGGCGCGCTACTTGCTGCGCCGCGACGGCCCCCTACTGGAAGCCACCTCCAGCGCCTGGCGCGAACTGCTGCAATGATGACGATCGACCCCGTGCGCTGGGGCAGCGCGCTGGCCTTGTTCGCCGCTTACCTCGGCTTGTGCCTGGCGATCTGGCGCGCCCGCGACGCCAGCCGCAACCGACGCCGCAGCGCCGGCGCCGGCAGCGCCGACTGGCTGGTGGCGTACGCCAGCCAGACCGGCAGCGCCGACTGGCTGGTGGCGTACGCCAGCCAGACCGGCAGCGCCGAATACCTGGCCGAGCGCACCGCGGCCCTGCTGGCCACCGGCGGCCTGTCGGCGCGCGCCGTGTGCATATCCGATCTCGATCCCGCAGCGCTGTCCTCTGCTTCCCGCATCCTGTTCATCGCCAGCACCTATGGCGAAGGCGATGCGCCCGACAGCGGCGCGCGCTTTTCCAGCATCACGATGGCCGGCGCGCCGCAGCTCGCGCACCTGCGCTACGCCGTGCTGGCGCTGGGCGACAGCACTTACACCAACTACTGCGGCTTCGGCCGCGCGCTGGACGGCTGGCTCGCCGCGCGCGGCGCCACGCCCCTGTTCGAGCGCATCGACGTCGACCGTGGCCATGCCACCGCGCTCGCGGAATGGCAGCACCAGGTCGGACGCCTTGCCGGCACCAGCGATGCCCCCGATTGGGAAGCACCCGCCTATGGCGGCTGGCGTATCGCCAGCCGCGTTCTGGTCAACCCCGGCAGCGCCGGCGCCCCGCTCTACCGGATCGCGCTGGTCGCCGTCGACGGCGCCCTGCCCGCATGGGAAGCCGGCGACCTGGCGCAGGTGAGCGTGCCGCTCGACCCTGGCCATCCGCGCGAGTATTCGATCTCCTCGCTACCCTCCGAGGGGCAGCTGGCCCTGCTGGTGCGCCTGCAGCGGCGCGACGACGGCAGCCTGGGCGCGGCATCCGGCTGGCTGTGCGAGGGCGCGGGACCGAAGGACGTGATCCGCCTGCGCATCCGCGCCCACCAGCGCTTCCGCCTGAACGGCAACGCGGCGCGGCCCCTCATCGCCATCGGCAACGGCAGCGGCCTGGCCGGCCTGCGCGCCCTGCTCAAGGCGCGCATCGATTGCGGCCGTGGCGACAACTGGCTGCTGTTCGGCGAACGCAATGCCGCGCATGACTTCCTGTGCCGCGAAGAGCTGCAGGGCTGGCTGGCCTCGAACGCCCTGGCGCGGCTCGATCTCGCGTTCTCGCGCGACCAGGCGACGGCAAGGTATGTGCAGCATCTGGTGCGCGAACAGGCGGACGAGCTGCGCGGCTGGATCAGCCGCGGCGCCGCGATTTATGTGTGCGGCAGTTTGCAGGGCATGGCCGGTGGCGTACACGATGCGCTGGTGGAGGTGCTGGGTACGGAGGCACTCGACGCGTTGACGGCTGAAGGTCGTTATCGCCGCGACGTGTATTAAACGCTGTAGGGTCCCGCACATAAAAAAAGCCAGCGGCCGCACTTCCGTGCAAACCACTGGCCCCTCACCCAGCCGCCCCGGTTAAGGTCCCGCTACGCGTCCTGCGTACGTGAAACGCTCGGCCTGCAGCCGGTGTCAATCGAACCGGTTAACGCTTGTCGTTCTTGTGGCTCTGTGCCCCGGCGCGAGCGTGCTGCTCGGGCGTGCCGCCCTGCACACCGCGGCTGGCCTGGTTGCCCCCCTGTTCGCCACGCCCGCCTTGCTGGCCGCCGCCGCTGTCGCTCTGGTTATTCCCGCCGCGGCCACTCTGCTGGGTGCCACCACTGCCGCTTTGATTGTTGCCGTCATTCTTGTGGCTCATCGAGCCGGCACGGCGTGCCTCTTCCGACGTGAATTCGTGGGCATTGCCGGATGCGTGGGCTGCACGGCCGCCTTCGCTGGCGATTTCGCGCTGGCGTTGCGGGTCCATCGATGCAAAACCGCGGTTGCTGGTGTCGCTCTGGTTGTTGCCGCCCTGGTTACCGCCTTTATTGCCCTGGTTGCCGCCTTTGTTGCCGCCCTGATTGTTCGCTGCCATATTTCCTCCTAAGCATAATGTTCGGTGGTGTTCAGTAGCCCGCCAAGATCTGGCTGAGTGAGGAACATCGTAGTCGCCTCAACCACGCTCGGCCACCCAAAGACGGCAGTAAGCTTGTAGGAGAATGCCTTGCTCGACCAGGCTTCTGGTCTGTCAAACTACAGGCAATCTATTCCAAAATATTGCTCTGCTGCGCTATGCCTTAGAATACGCTGAAGCATTGTTGCAAATAATCGAGAACGAATTATCCCAAGCACTGTAGTCCGACGCTGACGCGACCCCGTGAAACTTTCCATCGGCCACCGCCTCTTCCTCTCCGTCCTGCTGGCCATCCTCGCGGTGGCCGCCAGCGCCGTTTTCCTGCTGCGCCAGAACGTGCTGGCCGGCTTCGGCGACTACGCCGTCGGCATCGAGCTCGACCGTCTCGATGAACTTTCCGGTGCTCTGGCAGTGCGTTACCGGTCCGCCGGCAACTGGGAATTCTTGCCCGATGGCGACGCGCGCCGCGGCTGGATCGCCACCGAACTCGCACGCCTGCAGGATGAAAGACAGCGCCGTGCGCGCGCAGTTCCGGAACCGCCCTCGCCACCTTCGCCGGAATCGCCGCCCTCGCCTGAGTCGCCGCCCTCGCCGCCTTCGCCGCCTTCGCCCGAGGTCGAGCCGGCGCCCCCTCCAGCGCCCCTGCGCGCAGCTAGTATCCCCGTTGCGCCACCGGCGCCACCGGCCCCGCCCGCGCCCCCGGCAATGCCACTGCCCCCGCCGTATATCGCAGCGGTGCGTGCGGCAGCGCCTGACGCGCCACGCGCCGACGGCGTCACCTACGACCTGCACCAGCGCGCCACGCTGCTCGACCTGAACGGCCGCTACCTCGCCGGTCGCCCGCCGGGCGCCCTGCCGCTGGCGCGGCGCGCGATCGAGCTCGATGGCCGCGCCATCGGCTACCTGGGCGTGGCGCGCAGCCACCGGCCGAGCGACGCGATGGCGCTGGCTTTCCTGGACCAGCTGCGCAGCAGCCTGTGGCTGATCCTGGCGGCAGCGGTGACACTGAGCGCCCTGGCCGCTGTGCTGCTGGCGCGCCACTTCCGCCAGCCGATCGGGCGCCTGGCCGAGGGCGCGAGCGCGCTGGCGGGCGGGCGCTACGACGTGCGCCTGCCGGACACGCGCAGCGACGAACTGGGCGACCTGGCGCGCCACTTCAATGCGCTGGCGCTGCAGCTGGACAGCGCGGAAAGCGCGCGCCGCCAGTGGGTGGCCGACACCTCGCACGAGCTGCGCACCCCGCTGGCCGTGCTGCGCGCCCAGCTGGAGGCGCTGCAGGACGGCGTACGCAGCGCCACCCCTGAGACGGTCGGCGCCATGCTGCGCCAGGTGCTGTCCCTGAACAGGCTGATCGACGAGCTGTATGCGCTGGCGCGTGCCGATGTCGGGGCCCTGGACTGCAAACCGGCGCCGCTCGACCTGTGGCAGCTCGCCGCCACGCATGCACAGGCCTTTGCCGCGCGCCTGCAGGCCGCCGGGCAGGTGCTGGAGACCGGCGCCGCGCCGCCTCCGATGCTGGTCCTGGCCGACGCCGACCGCCTGCACCAGGTGCTCGACAACCTGTTCGAGAACAGCCTGCGCTACACCGCAGCTGGCGGGCGCATCGCGCTGCACGCACATGCCGACAGCAGGCAGGTGCACCTGGTGATCAACGACAGCGCGCCGGGCGTGCCCGATGACGCACTGGCGCGCCTGGGCGAGCGCTTCTTCCGCGTCGATGCCTCGCGCAGCCGCGCGCATGGCGGCGCCGGGCTCGGCCTCGCGCTGTGCCGCCGCATCCTCGAAGCCCAGGGCGGCGCGCTCGATTTTGCGCACTCGCCGCTGGGTGGCCTGCGCGTGACGGTCTCGCTGCCGCTGGCAAGGGAGAGCGCATGAACACGGCCCTGATGATCGTCGAGGACGAGCCGGAACTGGCCGCCGTGGTCGCCGACTATGCGCGCGCCGCCGGCTACACACCTAGCGTCTTCGGCAACGGCCTGGAAGCGCTGGCGGCGATGCGCGCCGCGCCGCCCGCGCTGGTGGTGCTCGACCTGATGCTGCCGGGACTCGACGGTCTGTCGCTGTGCCGCGAGCTGCGCGCCTTCAGCGAGCTGCCGGTGGTGATGGTGACGGCGCGCGTGGAAGAGATCGACCGCCTGCTCGGCCTGGAAGCCGGTGCCGATGACTACCTGTGCAAGCCCTTCAGCCCGCGCGAGCTGATGGCCCGCATCAAGGCCATCCTGCGCCGCACCGGGGCCGCCTCGCCTGCGCAAGCCTTGAGGATCGACGAGGCCGCGCGACGCGTCAAGGTGCACGGCAACCTGCTCGACCTGACGCCGAGCGAATTCGCCATCCTCGCCGCGCTGGCGCGCCGTCCCGGCCAGGTGTTCTCGCGCGCCCAGCTGTTGGACGCGGCGCGCGCCGACAGCCTGGACGCCACCGACCGCGCCATCGACAGCCACGTCAAGAACCTGCGCCGCAAGATCGAGGCCGCCGCGCCTGGACTCGACGCCATCCGCTCGATCTACGGCCTGGGTTACCGCTGCGACATCTAGCCCCTCCACGGTTTCTCCACATTTGGCGGGCAGGATGCATCCATGGCCTGCCGGACCAGGCGGGCCACCGCCAAGAGGAGTTCACCATGAAAACAACAATGCTGGCACTGACCGCCGCGCTGGCCCTGCCGGGCTCTGGCGCGGCCATGGCCCACCCCGGCCTGCACGTCCACTACACATGCGATGCGGCGGACAAGGACAAGTGTCCTCCGCCTCCTGTACCGCCTGTACCGCCTGCGCCGCCCGTCCCGCCAGCCCCGCCTTCCAGCCCGGCGCCGGCCGCTCCGCTGGCGCTGACCTCGATTCCCGTGCCGCCGGCGCCCCCTGCACCACCGGCGCCCCCACCTATCCCGGCGGTACCGGCGGGAGCCCACGCGGCCTGCGCCGACAAGGCCGCGGGCGCGCGCCTGACCTATGAGCTGGGCCGAGGCGCCACAATGACCGGGGTGTGCGGGCGCGAAAACGGCGAGGCGGTGTTCCGGCTGCGCGAATACCGTCACGACCACTGACACGGCCCCGCCCGCGGCGGGAACGGCTCGACTTGGCGGTCTAGATCATTTATTCTAGAATCATGCGCACCCAAGACGTTCCCGCCAAGCCCACCCCGTCCGAACTGGAAATGCTGCGCCTGCTGTGGCAGCTCGGCCCGGCCACCGCCCGCCAGGTGCACGAGGCGGCGGTCGAGGTGCGTCCCGACATGGCCTATGCCAACGTGCTGCGCCTGCTGCAGGTGATGCATGCCAAGGGGCTGCTCAGCCGCGACGAAAGCGCGCGCGCGCACGTGTATGCGCCGGCCCAGCCGCAGGACAGGCACCAGGCCAGCCTCATCAAGGACCTGATCCACAAGGCCTTCTCCGGCTCGGGCAAGGAACTGGTGCTGGCAGCACTGCGCGGCCATGTCAGCAAGAAGGAACGCGAAGAGATCCAGCAGATCCTCAACCGCAAGGACTGAGCCATGCCGCCCCCTCCTTCCGCGCGGCCCCAGCCGCCGCTGCCGCCGGAGCTGGAGGATTGCTGCCGCAGCGGCTGCACACCCTGCGTGTTCGACCTGTACGAAGCCGCGCTCGAACGCTACGAGCGCGAGCTGGCTGCCTGGGAAGCCGCCAACGCAGTGCAAGTCCCGCCTGCCGCCTGACCCGCGCTTTCGCCGCGCACGCTTGGGATCAAGATCTTGCTATCTTGATTAGAATGAACTCATCGGTCATGGCGTGGAGTGGATATGTTTGACATGGATCTTCCATGGTGGGAATTCGTCGTACGCGCCCTTGCCGTGTACATCCTGCTCTTGATCATGGTGCGGCTGTCGGGCCGCCGCACCGTCGGCCAGTTCACGCCTTTCGACCTGCTGATCGTCATGCTGCTGTCCGAAGCGGTGTCGAATTCGCTCAGCGGCGGCGACACCTCGCTCATCGGCGGCTTGATTGGCGCGGCGACGCTGGTCGCCGTCAATGCGCTGATCGCCGTCGCCTGCTCGCGCAGTGCATCGTTTGAAAAGGCAGTCGACGGCAGCGCCGTACTACACATGTTTGTCGGGTATCTCTTTACTTCCCGTAAGGTGTAGCTCGCTACGATTGCTTGTGCTACTTTTTTCTGCGGCGGTCCGGTCGGACGCGCCGTTTTGGTTTCTTTCCTATCCAGGAGGTATGCCATGAAAAAAGTAATCTCGGCCCTGGCGCTGACAGCGTTCGCCCTGACGGTGGCGCCGGCAAGCCAGGCCCAGGAAGTCTACCGGGCCGTAGCCAGTGGACCCGCCGAAGTCACGCCCGTCGCTTCGCCCGGGTACAGCATCGCGACGTTCGAAATCGACGGGAACATCCTCACCGCGGACATTCCCTTCAGCGACCTGACCGCGCCGACGGTGAGCGCCCACCTGCATTGCTGCACCACCGGTTCGCTGGCCGGTGCGGCAGGCGTTGCCATCCCGCTGTTCGGCTTTCCGCTCGGGGTCACGTCCAGCACCTATACCCAGACCTTTGACCTGACCGATGCTGCGATCTACAACCCCAGCTTCCTGGCGGCCTTCGGCGGCACGGCGGCCGGCGCCAGCGCGGCCATGCTCGACGCGCTGACGGGCAACCAGGTCTACCTGAACATCCACACCTCGCTATACCCGGGGGGCGAGATTCGCGGCTTCCTGGTCAATACGTCGGTGGCGGCGATTCCGGAACCTGCAACCTGGGGCATGCTGGGAGCGGGGCTGGCAGGCCTGGCGGTCCTGTCGCGCCGTCGTCCAGCCATGTTCAGGTAAGCGCAGCGCCACGGGACGCCAGCAACTGGCGCCAGGCTGGTATCGCCCCTCGCCAGAAGGCGTCGAGCGATACCGCCTTTTCCATCTGCAAACCGAGGAAGGCCGCCGCCTGCATCAGCGCAGCCACCGCCGCGGCTTCGTCGCCCGGCGCCACCGCCAGCGCGCCGGTCTGCTTCGACAGCTTTTCACCCAATTCATTACGCACCACCGGCACGTGCAGGTAGCGCGGCGTCGGCACGCCGAGCACGCGCTGCAGGAAGACCTGGCGCGGCGTCGAATCGAGCAGGTCGGCGCCGCGCACCACGTCGGTCACGCCTTGCAGCGCATCGTCCACCACCACCGCCAGCTGGTAGGCCCAGAACCCATCCGCGCGTTTCAGGACGAAGTCGCCCGACTCTCCATGCAGGCGCTGGGTGACCTCGCCGGCAAAGCGGTCGGTGAAGCTGACCACGTCGTAGCCCGGGTCCGGCACGCGCAGGCGCAGGCTGCGCATGCTGCGGCCGTCGGACAATCCATAGCGGCAGGTGCCGGGGTAGATCGCCGCGCCGTCCGGGGCCAGCCCAAGCCGTGAATCGGCGATCTCGCGCCGGTTGCAGCCGCAGGGGTAGGTATGCTCGGCGATGCGGTCGGCGGCCGCCTGGTAGAGGTGCTTGCGCCGGCTCTGCCAGACGATCTCGCCGTCGGCGTGCATGCCGAGCCTCTCCAACAGCGCGAGGATGCCCTCGGCCGCGCCGGGCACGCTGCGGCCTTCGTCGATGTCTTCGATGCGCACCAGCCAGGCGCCCTGGTAGGCCCGGGCATCGAGATAGCTGGCCAGCGCCGCGACCAGCGAGCCCGCATGCAGCGGGCCGGTCGGCGACGGCGCGAACCGGCCGATGTAGGGTGGGTTCACTTGCTTGATTTGTCTAGTCCTGGAGATAACTACGTTAGCACACGCAGGTTTACTTTTTCGCGTGCCCGGCAATCAACTTTGTCACCTGCCCCGCCACCTCGTTCGGCACGGCCATCGACAGCTGGTAATGCACGATCTCGAAGCCCTTGGCCGTCTTGCGGATCACACCGCTGGCCATGCACGGCCCCATGTTCGGCGTGTCGAGCAGCTCGTCGAACCAGATCAGCGACTGGTCGCTTGACGAATACACGTTGCGGCGGGTGGCCTTGAAGCTCCATGCGGACTTGCGGTCGAAATACTTCCTGGCCCAGGTCTTGAACTCGTCGCGGCGCCAGAGTTCGGAGCGGTCGGTGCCGATGTAGACGCCATCCTGTGCCATCTTGTCGAAAAAGGCCAGGCGCGCGCTGGCGGCATCTCCATGCCATTCGTCGACGAAGGCGTTGACCTGTTTAGTGAGGGCCGCGTCGGTCTCGGCGTGGGCAAGGCCGATCAGGCCGAGGAACAGGACAGCGGCGGCAAGGAGTCGTTTCATGGTCTCTTTCAGTAGTTGGCCGTGAGGGCTGCGGGAAGCGCGAAGTTGCAGGCAGCGTGCAAACCCGCTCACAATAAAGCAGCAGGATGGTTTTGCCAACGGCGCCGGCCGGACGCCATGCAGCCCGGGTGAATTGGTGGCTCCTTGTTCTTCTTTAACGCGATCTTGACAATCCATCCATTAGGCTCCGGAGAATGGTCAACCGGCCGCCCTCTCCCATTCAAGCCCGAGGCGTGCGCGCAGTGAACGAGCATATGCCGGTCCATCCACAGAACCTGTCGATCCAGGATTGCTGGCGCTCGACCGCCACGACGTCGAACTGGTCGGCCGCATCGCGGCGCAGGCGCGGGCGCAGGGGCCAACCCTTAGCGGCGACCGCTTTTTCGAGATCTGGCGGCACGCATGCTGCAGTATCGACTACCACCATGGCTGACGGCGGCGCGGCTGCACTAGAATAGGCCCATGCGCATCCTCATTGTCGAAGACCACCCCGATATCCTGGCCAACCTCTACGGTTTCCTCGAACCGAAGGGCCACCAGCTCGACTCCGCCCGCAACGGCTACGGCGGGCTGGCGCTGGCGTCCGAGAACGACTACGACGTGATCGTGCTGGACATCATGCTGCCCGGCCTGAACGGGCTGCAGCTGTGCCACAAGCTGCGCACGGAACTGGGCAAGGCCACGCCGGTGCTGATGCTCACCGCGCGCGACAGCCTGCCCGACAAGGTGGCCGGCTTCGACAGCGGCGCCGACGACTACCTGGTCAAGCCCTTCTCGCTGGTCGAACTCGAAGTGCGCCTGAAGGCGCTGGTGCGGCGCTCGGCCGCCACCCACGCGGTGCACGCGACCATGCGCTTCGGCGAGCTCAGTTACGACCCCGATACCCAGGAGGCGTCGCGCGCCGGGGTGCCGGTGCTGCTCACCAAGACCGGCTACATCCTGCTGCGCACCCTGCTCGCCGCCGCGCCGCGCATCGTCACGCGCGAGTCGCTCGAGCATGCGGTGTGGGGCGACGACCGCCCCGACAGCGATGCGCTGCGCACGCATATCCACTCGCTGCGCCAGGCGATCGACAAGCCCTTCGCCAGCCCGATGCTGCAGACAGTCGCCGGGGTCGGCTACAAGCTGGTGCAGTTCGAAACGCGGCGCGAGCCAGGCCAGGATACGCAGCCCGATACGCAATCCAATGAAAAGCGCTGATTCAATACGCCAGCGCATCGTCTTCGCATTCCTGTTGTTCGGCATTGGCGCCTCGGCCTTCTTCGCCGTGATTGCCGCCGTCGCCGTCGAAGGCATCGAGGTGGAGCTGGTCGACAAACGCCTCAATGCCGCAGTGGCCTGGGCCGCGCCGCGCGAGGCTGCGGGACTGGGCATCGACATGCCGGCCGGCCTGCGCTTTCATCGCAGCGAATCGATTCCGGCGCCGCTGCGCGGGCTTGCAGACGGCGTGCACAAAGTCGACGTCGGCGACACCCGCCTGCACGTGCTGGCCGGCCACGACGGGCGCGGGCCCTGGGTGCTGGTCGACCACGAAAGCGACTACGACAAGATCGAAGTGGTGGTGTATTCGATGTTCGCCCTCGCCTTCACCGGCTTCCTGCTGCTGGCCGCCCTGCTGGGACGCTTCCTGGGCACGCGCGTGGTCACGCCGATCCGCGAGCTGGCGCAGTCGGTCGGCAACGAGACCGTTCCGCCCGCCCTCAGCGGACGCCGCGACGAACTGGGCGTGCTGGCGCGCGCGCTCGAAGCCCACACCACCGAACTGCGCGCCGTCCTCGACCGCGAGCGCTATTTCACCGGGGACGTCAGCCACGAGCTGCGCAGCCCGCTCACCGTGATCATGGGCGCAGCAGAGATCCTGATCCAGCAAGCGCCCTCGCCCGCCGTGCTGCTGCCGGCCGAGCGCATCTACCGCGCCGCGCGCGAAGCCGCCGAATGCGTCACCGTGCTGTTGCTGCTGGCCAGGGCGCCCGAACTCGGCGCCCAGCCGCCGGTGGCAGTGGACGACATCGCGGAAGACGAAGTCGAAAAATATCGTCCTCTGGTGGCGGGCAAACCGGTGACCATCCGCTTCATCGACGGCCCGCCGCTGAGCGTGCGTGCGCCGCGCGAACTGTGCGCCGCCGCCATCGGCAACCTGGTGCGCAATGCCTGCCAGTACACCGACCAGGGCGAGATCCGGGTCATGCTCCTGCCCGGCCAGGTCGTGGTCGAGGACACCGGCCCGGGCCTGCCGCCGGCCGTGGTCGCGACCCTCGGGCTGGGCGGCGGCCCCTCGGTCGGCTCGGCCGGCACGGGCCTGGGCCTGGCGCTGGCGCGCCGCATCTGCGATTTCCTCGGCGCCGGCTTCGCCTACGCACCCCGCGAGGGGGGCGGCAGCTCGTTCACGATTACGTTCCCGGCCAGGTAAGGCGGCCGTTCACGAAAACTTAACGTCCAGTTGACGGGCCGCTCACGGTCGCCTTGCTACCCTTCACGGGTAACTCAGCCATTCCGGCTGTGCATCCTGAAGTGAAACGACGTGCCCGCCATCCTCTCCCGGCGCATCAGCGCCAACCTGCTTGTCCTTGCCGTAGCGCTGCTGCTGGCGTCCGTCGCCAACATCCATTTCTGGTCGGTCTTCATCCCCGCAGTCGGGGGGGTGTCGCCGGGGCGCCTGCCGCTGCTGCTTGGCAGCTTCGCCATCGTGCTCCTGCTCTTCCACGCCTTGCTTACGCTGGTGAGCTTCCGCTTCCTGGCCAAGCCGGCACTCATCGCGATCCTGCTGGCTGCATCGGCTTCGGCCTGGTTCATCAACCAATATGGCATCGTCATCGACAAGGCGATGATCCAGAATGTCTTCGAGACAGACTCGCGCGAAGCGTTTGAATTGCTGAGCTGGAAACTGGTGCTGTTCGTGGCCCTGACGGGCGGCCTGCCGTCATTGCTGGTAGCCCGTGCGCACATCAGGTTTCCCGATGGCGTACGCGGCGTGCTCCACCGCGCAGGCATTGCCGGCGGCTCGCTCGCCCTGGCGACGCTGCTGCTGATGCTGCTTTTTAAAAGCCTGGCCCCCGCCGTGCGCGAGCACCGCGAGCTGCGCTACCTGCTCACCCCGACCAATGTCGTCCAGGCCCTGAATGGATACCTGCGCAACCGCTGGAGCACGCCGGTTCCGCTGGCCGCGATCGGACGCGACGCCGTCAGGGGCGACCGCTGGGCCGGCAAGACCGGGCGCACGGTCACCGTGATCGTGGTGGGAGAAACCGCCCGCGCCGCTAACTTTTCGCTCAATGGTTATCCGCGCGACACCAATCCGCAGCTGGCGCGCGTGCCGGGCCTGATTAATTTCGCGAGGGTGCAGTCATGCGGCACGGCGACCGCGGTTTCGGTTCCCTGCGTGTTCTCGGCGCTGGGCCGCGAACACTACGACGATACCAAGGCAAAACACCAGGAAGGCCTGCTCGACGTTCTCTCGCACGCGGGTTTCGACGTGCTCTGGCGCGACAACAACTCGGGCTGCAAGGGCGTGTGCGACCGGGTGGCTTTCACTGACCTGTCATCACCGGCCACCGGCAACACCCAATGCGCCGGCGACGAATGCTACGACGAAGGGCTGCTCGACAGCTTGCCTGAGCTGATCAGGGGTTCCCGCAAGGACCTGGTCATCGTACTGCACCAGAAAGGCAGCCATGGCCCTGCTTATGCGAAGCGCTATCCCGCCGGATTCGGGCGATTCGGGCCGGTTTGCCAGACCGGCGAATTCGAACAATGCTCGCGCGAGGCGATCGTGGCTGCGTACGACAACACGATCCTCTACACGGATCATTTCCTGGCAAAGACGATCGTCCTGCTGCGCACCGTAGCCAAGGACGAAGGCGTGGATACGTCGATGCTGTACTTCTCTGACCATGGCGAATCGCTTGGCGAGCACAACATGTACCTGCATGGCGCGCCCTATATCCTCGCTCCCGACGAGCAAACGCATGTGCCCATGATGCTGTGGATGTCGGACGGTTTCAGCGACCGCTTCCGGATCGATCGCGCCTGCCTCGAGGCGCGCCGCGACCAGGCGCTATCGCACGACAACGTATTCCATTCGGTACTCGGAATGCTCAACGTCGACACGGCCGTCCTCAACCCGAAACTGGATTTGTTCCATGCATGCGTCCGCAACAGCTGATACCACGCCGGCGCGAGACGACGCATCACCACTGCTGAGTACCAAGGCCGGCTTCCGGATCGGGGCCTGGCTGGCCCTTGCGGCGCTGGCGATCTTCGCGCTCGGACAGTTCACGGACCTCGACCTCGACCTGGCCGATGCCCTCTATGACGCCGCGACAAGCGCATTCCCGTGGCGACGGGCGTGGCTTACCGATACATTCAGCCACCGTATCCTCAAGACCGGGTTGACCGTGCTCGCCGCGCTGTTCATCGCCGCCGCAGTGGCCGATGCGATCTGGCCGCAAGCCGCGCATGCACGCCCGCTCGCAAGGCTGCGCCTGCAGGTGATTGCCTGGTCGGCGGCGCTGGTGCCGCTGACCATCAGCCTGCTCAAGCAAAGCAGCAATGCGCACTGCCCCTGGGACCTGGCGCGCTACGGCGGCAGCCATCCCTACCTGCGCCTGTTCGAGGCGCTACCGCCCGGCGCCATTCCCGGCCACTGCCTGCCGGCGGGCCATGCTTCGAGCGCGCTGTGGCTGGTCTCGCTGGCGGTACTGTGGCTGCCGGGCGAGCCCCGCAAGGCCGGCCGCGCAGCCGGCGCAGCCATCGCGTTCGGCATGGCGGTGGGATGGATGCAGCAGATGCGCGGCGCCCACTTCCTGACCCATACGCTGTGGTCGGTATGGATCGCCTGCGCCATCGTGCTGGCCCTCGTCATGCTGCTGCAGGCGCGGCAGCTCGCCGGGCGCTGGCCTAGCGGTGGTACACCCCTTCGCGTTCCGGCTGGTACTCGATGCCCTCTATCCTGACCTCGAACATGCCGCCGTCAGGGCGCTCCCAGCGCATGGTGTCGCCGACCTTCAGGCCGAGCAACGCGGTGCCGACCGGGGTCAAGATCGACAGCTGGTCGGCACCGCCGTTCATGTCCTTCGGATAGGTCAGGGTCATCGTCACGGGCTGCTCCGAGGCCTCGAAGGAAAAGCGCACGCGCGAATTCATGGTGACGACATCGGGCGGCATTTCCCACGGCTCGGCGAGCCGCGCGCGGCCGAGTTCATCGAGCAGCGCGTCGCGCGCCCGCGATTGCGCAGCCGGCAAGGCGTCCAACAGGCGGTCGAGGCGGTCCATGTCCAGCCACGAGACGAGGATAGAAGGTTTCATAGGTACTCCAGGGTGTGCCCGCAGGCAGGCGGGCGAAAACGGTGAGGGCCACCCTTCATGGGCGGCCGGCGTATCGGATCGGGTGGAGGTGGCTCGGGAGGACGCTGGTTGCGGGTTGGGTTCCCGCGGTCCTCACCGAGCCCGGGAGAGCCAGGCGAGGTTGCGCGACGATTGCTGCACCGCTCGCAGGACGGCGGCGCAGTCACGCTCGACGGACGCGGCAAAGCCCCTGCCCTGCTGGCAGGCGCTGGTGCGCGGCGGTGTGAAGCGTGGTGGGTTCATGGGTTTGGTCGATTGCTGGCAAGGCCAGTATAGCCCTTGCAGCGAATCCGTCAACGCGCTGCCTTCGCTCGCCGCTTCCTATGCCGCGCTGTCCGGCTTGGCCCTGGCCGGCTTTTTCGGCTTCGGCGGCGGCATCAACTCGGCGGTGTCGAGCAACAGGCGGCGAAACGTATCCGGGTCGTCGAGCAGTTCGTCCGCGATCGGATAGGCCTTCGCGTTGGGATACGGTGGCCCCTGCGGCAAATCCGGCGCGAGGGTATTCACTGCCTGCGACGGCTTGATGTAGACGCTGTTATCGCAGACGAAGGCGATCACCTTCTCGTCCAGGTAGAGCGCATATTCGCCGAACAGCCTTTTGTACACCAGCCGGCTGCCCAGCTTCGCCGTTTCGGCGACATATTCCACAAAACCGCGATCGGTCGACACGTCTTCTCCATGATTGTTGACAGGGGTACGGCTCGCAGGCCGCACACCGGACTGTAACCGTTCAGGCCGGATCAAGCATCCAACTCATCAACTCTTATACAGTTGGCTGATCGATAAATCAATCAGGCATGCGATGCGAGCATGGATACCGGGGATCATGGCCTGGCTGCTCATCTGCAACCTGTCTGCCGCGCATGCGCGCATGCAGGGCATCCCGCAGTGTTTGGCGTCGGCAGCCTGCTTGCCCTGCCGTTCTGGGGCGCGGCGCCTCAACTTGAAGAAAGATGCCGGCTACCGATGGAACCACCGGCAACCGGTGAACAGCTAATCCGGACGGCCGATGCTGCCGTCGATGCAGGTGATTGCCTGGCCGCCTACCTTGACCGCCTCGTCCGAGATTGACAGCCGCAGCACACCGGCGCGCCCGACCATTTCGCCCTGGCTGGCCAGGAATTCGCGTCCGAACTCCTCGAGCTGCCGCGTATGCCGAAGGTAGGCTGCCACCGCGCCGGTGCCGCTGCCGCACACCGGATCTTCATTGACGCCATGGGCCGGCGCAAAGGCCCGTACTTCGATTTCCGCCGCACTGCCCGCGTCGTGCTTGCCGAAGATGACAACGCCCGTATGCCTGTCCTTGCCGTCCTGCGCCTTCATCCGCTGCAGGTCCGGCTCGCATGCCAGTACCGCGCGGGCGCTGGTCAACTGCGCAATCACCCAGCGTGGGCCGACGTCGACCAGGTAGGGCGTGACATTCACTTCCAGGTCGGCGCGAAGGATGCCTTCCAGTTGCGCGGTCTGGCGCGCGTCCAGTGCCGTGAATGCCGGCGCCGGCAGCTCGAATGAAATCCAGGGGGCGCCCGCGTCAAGCTGCTCCACGGTCAAGCGGATCAGCCCCGCCGCACATTGTTGCACCAGTACGCCGTCCTTTACCGCCACCCTGCCCGCTTCCAGCAGCGCGTGCGCGGTGCCGATCGTGGGGTGGCCGGCAAACGGCAGCTCGGCGCCGGGGGTGAAGATGCGGACCTGGTAGTCGGCGCCGTCCGCCGTGGGCGGGACCACGAAGGTCGTTTCCGACAGGTTGGTCCAGCTGGCGATCTGCTGCATCTGCCCGGCCGACAGGTCCTCAGCATCCAGCACGACGGCCACCGGATTGCCCTTGAAGGGCACGGTGGTGAATACATCGACGGTCTTGAGGGGTAGGCTTGGCATGATGGTCCGATAGGAAAATCGAAGGGTGACCATGAGTGTACCGGCACTACCTTGCTTCGGCCATCGCGGCGCTTGCTGCCCGATAAAGAAACGGACTGAGGTTCGCTTTCGCCGGACGAATTGGCTCCAGAAGCGCGCTATGCATCCTGGCAACTGGATACAATGCTCTACTCTCTCTTTACACTGGCAGGATTTTCACCATGGATGCAGGTTTGACGCACGGCGGCGATATCGCCCGTCTCGCCGTCCTCGATTCGTACGGTATCCTCGATACGCCGCGCGAACAGGCGTTCGACGATGTCGCGCTCCTGCTCAGCCAACTGCTCAATGCGCCGATTGCGGCGGTCAACCTGATTGCGGAAACGCGGCAGTTCTTTAAGGCCGAGGTTGGCTTGGGCACGCGGGAGATGCCGCTCGACGATTCCATCTGCAAATTCGCCCTGCTCCAGCAAGACCTGATGGTCGTGCCTGATACGCGCCTCGATGATCGCTTCGCCTGCAATCCCCTGGTGACAGACGAGCCCGGCCTGCGCTTTTATGCGGGTGAATTGCTCAAGACCGCCGACGGCGTGGCGCTCGGCACGCTGTGCGTGCTCGATACGCAGCCGCGGCCGCAGGGGCTCACCGCGCAGGAACGGTTCATCCTCAAGACGCTCGCCCAGCAGGTCATGAGCCAGATTGAATTGCGCAATGCACTGCGTGACCAGCGCGAACTGCTCATCCGCCAGCAAGGGATCCAGCAAGAGCTGGAACTCGAACGCGACCAGAGCCAGCGCCTGCTCCACGGCATGGACGAGGGCTTCGTTTTCCTCGACGGCGATTTCCGGGTGCGCCAGATCAACGCGGGCGGCCTGAAGTTCGAGACCCGTACCGCTGCCGAGATCATCGGACAGTCGCACTGGGAAGCCTGGCCCGGCTCGGAAGCGCTGCCGATGGCGCGCCACTACCGGCACGCAATGCAGGAGCGGGTGCCGGTCAACTTCGAGGCCAGCTATGCCTACCCCGACGGCCGCAGCTACTGGATCGATGTCCGCGCCTATCCGGCCAACGACGGCCTGGCGGTCTTCTACCGCGACATCACCGAGCGCAAGCAGGCTGAAACAGCACTGCGTGCGAGCCAGCACCATGCTGTGGAGACCGCACGCCAGGCCGAGAACGAGCGCCGGCGTCTCGACGCGCTGCTCGAAGCAGTGCCGGTCGGGATCATCGTCGCCGACGCGACCGGTGCAGTCATCCAGGTCAATGCCGAAAACCGCAAGATATGGGGAACCCATCCGTTTCCCGTGGATATCGAGGAATACGGCGAATGGAAGGGATGGTGGGCGGACGGCTCCGCGCGCCATGGGCAGCCGCTGCAGCAGCACGACTGGGCCATGAGCCGGGCGCTGGGCGGGGAAGCGGCGCCGCGCCAGATCATTGAAGTACAGTCCTTCGATGCATCGCAGCAGCGTCGCATCGTGCTCAATTCCGGGGCCCCGATCCGCGACGAGGCCGGAGCAATCGTCGGCGCCGTCGTTGCACAAATGGACATCACCGACCGCGTCCGCGCGGAAGAAGCCTTGCGCCAGGCCGACCAGAAGAAGGACGAGTTCCTCGCAATGCTGGCCCATGAATTGCGCAACCCGCTGGCGCCGATCACCTCTGCCGCCGCCATCCTCTCCATGCGTCCCGGCGACGAGCCGACCGTGCGCCGCAGCAGCGCCATCATCGCCCGGCAAGCCCGCCACATGACCGGCCTGATCGACGACCTGCTCGATGTCTCGCGGGTCACGCGCGGGAAGGTCGAACTCGACAGCGTCGCGCTCGACGTCAGGGACGTGATCGCCGACGCTGTCGAGCAGGTGCGCCCCCTGCTTGAAAAGCACGCCCATCACCTCGCGCTGCGCCTGCCGCCGACGCCATCGGCCGTGTTCGGTGACCGCAAGCGGCTGGTGCAAGTCATGACTAATCTGCTGAGCAATGCCGCGAAGTACACTCCGGATGGCGGGAATATCGAGGTCCTGCTCGAGTCTGGACCGGACGTCCATACCATCCGGGTGAGCGACGACGGCATCGGCATGACTCCCGAGCTAACGGCAAGTGCATTCCAGCTATTTTCGCAAGGCGCGCGCGGACTCGATCGCAGCCAGGGTGGGCTGGGTATCGGGCTCGCGCTGGTAAAAAGCCTGTTGCACCTGCATGGCGGAATGGTGACGGCGCGCAGCGCCGGCCCCGGCGAGGGCAGCATGTTCGAGGTCACCCTCCCCCGGCTGGCCGACGCCGCGCCGGCATGCGATGGCGCCCCCGAGCCGCGCCAGGAGCCGCAGCCAGGTGCGCTACGCATTGCCGTGGTGGACGACAACGAGGACGCCGCCGCGATGCTGGCCATGTACCTGGAGTCCTGCGGACACCAGGTCTCGATTTCCCAGTCGGCCAAACAGGCCCTGGCCTGCCTGCCCGCATTCCGCCCGGACGTCTGCCTGCTCGATATCGGCCTGCCGGGAATGAATGGTTTCGACCTTGCCCGCACCCTGCGCGCGGATGCCGCCACGGCAGGCGCCACCCTGATTGCCATCACCGGCTACGCCCAGCAGCAAGACAGGTTGGATGCCATTGCGGCCGGTTTCGACGACCTGTACGCCAAGCCGGTCGACCTGGCCTTTCTCAGCGCCGCGCTGGCCCGGACCACCCCCTTGGTCGCTTGACGAAGCAGGCAAAAAAAAAGCGGACCGAAGTCCGCTTTCATTTGCTACGACCGGTGAATTAACGCTTGTCAATCGCCGGCACATCACGCGCTGGCGAACCCACGAACAGCTGGCGTGGACGGCCGATCTTCTGCTCCGGATCGGCGATCATTTCGTTCCACTGGGCGATCCAGCCGATGGTGCGGGCCATCGCGAAGATGCCGGTGAACAGCGAGACCGGGATGCCCAGGGCCGACTGCACGATGCCCGAGTAGAAGTCGACGTTCGGGTACAGCTTGCGCGAGACGAAGTATTCGTCGTTCAGCGCGATGCGTTCCAGTTCCATCGCCAGCTTGAACAGCGGGTCTTCCTGCAGGCCCAGCTCTTCCAGCACTTCATGGCAGGTTTCGCGCATCAGTTTCGCACGTGGGTCGAAGTTCTTGTAGACGCGGTGACCGAAGCCCATCAGCTTGACGCCCGAGTTCTTGTCCTTGACCTTCTCGATGAAGGCAGGGATGTTCTCGACCGAGCCGATTTCTTTCAGCATGGTCAGTGCGGCTTCGTTGGCGCCGCCGTGGGCAGGGCCCCACAGGCAGGCGATACCGGCAGCGATACAGGCGAACGGGTTCGCGCCCGACGAACCGGCCAGGCGGACGGTCGAGGTCGAGGCGTTCTGCTCGTGGTCCGCGTGCAGGATCAGGATGCGGTCGAGGGCGCGCACCAGCACGTCGTTGACCTTGTACTCTTCGCACGGGTTGGCGAACATCATGTGCATGAAGTTGGCGCTGTACGACAGGTCGTTGCGTGGGTACATGAACGGCTGGCCGATCGAGTACTTGTAGGCCATCGCGACCAGGGTCGGCAGCTTGGCGATCAGGCGGATCGCCGAGATCTCGCGCTGCTTGGCATCGTTGATGTCGAGCGAGTCGTGGTAGAACGACGCCAGCGCGCCAACGGTGCCGACCAGGACCGACATCGGGTGCGCGTCGCGGCGGAAGCCGCGGAAGAAGAACTGCATCTGCTCGTGCACCATCGTGTGCTTGGTGACGGTGTCGGTGAACTTCTGCTTCTGCTCGGCGTTCGGCAGTTCGCCGTTCAGCAGCAGGTAGCACGATTCCAGGAAGTCGCAGTTCTCGGCCAGCTGTTCGATCGGGTAGCCGCGGTACAGCAGCTCGCCCTTGTCGCCGTCGATGTAGGTGATGCTCGAGTTACAGGCGGCGGTCGACATGAAGCCAGGGTCGTAGGTGAACTTGCCGGTCTGGCCGTACAGCTTGCGGATGTCGATGACATCCGGGCCGATCGTGCCCTTGTAGATCGGCATGTCGACCGACGGGCTGCCGTCGGAGAACGACAGGGTGGCTTTGGTATCAGAGATATTCATGGCACTTCCTTCTTTGGGAGTGGATCTAAAAACAATAAACGAAACTTGTCGCGGACGATGCCGGCCGCTTACGCTTGCCGCAGGCGCGCCAGCAGGGCGCGCACGTGCGGCTGGTCGACCTCGCCCTCCAGCTCGGTGCGGGCCAGCAGCAGGTCCATCAGCGGGTTGTCCGCCAGGTCCAGCAGGCGGGTCAGCGCATCGACGTCCTCGTCGCTCAATGCTTCTTCATGCGCATCGAGGAAGCGCGTGAGGATCAAATCGTTCTCGAGCAAGCCGCGGCGCGAACGCCAGCGCAGGCGTGCACGGTTGGCAGGATCGGATTGATGCGTTTTCACACTAGAGTCCGTTGTTGGGTCAACATCATACTCCGCCTGCCGGGTTTCGGCAGTACGGTACTTTTACGGTATTTGCGGCATCATTACCGACGGATACCGCAAGTGGTGCGGTGATTGCGCCTGATGCGAGCGTAACTTGAACGCGCGGGCGTTCGTCATTTCGGGCACTGCCCGAAATTACCCCGCCTACCCTGCGTAGGGTGTACGGCTAAGCCGTACGCGCGCTCAACGCACGCTTGCACATCGAGACGCAACATCAACTCCGCGAACTGAAACGCCGACCTTAAATCGCCCGGCGAACCAGCAATTCCTTGATCTTGCCAATCGCCTTGTTCGGATTCAGGCCCTTCGGGCACACGTCCGTGCAATTCATGATCGAGTGGCAGCGGAACAGGCGGTACGGGTCTTCCAGGTTGTCCAGGCGCTCATTGGTGGCTTCGTCGCGCGAGTCGGCGATGAAGCGGTAGGCCTGCAGCAGGCCGGCCGGACCGACGAACTTGTCCGGGTTCCACCAGAACGACGGGCACGAGGTCGAGCAGCAGGCGCACAGGATGCACTCGTACAGGCCGTCGAGCTCTTCGCGCTCTTCCGGCGACTGCAGGCGTTCCTTCTCCGGCCGGATCGAGTCGTTGATCAGGAACGGCTTGATCGAGTTGTACTGCTTGAAGAAGTTGGTCATGTCCACGATCAGGTCGCGGATGACCGGCAGGCCCGGCAGCGGGCGCAACACGATCGGCTGGGTCAGCTCGTTCAGGTTGGTGGTGCAGGCCAGGCCGTTCTTGCCGTTGATGTTCATCGCGTCCGAACCGCACACGCCTTCGCGGCACGAGCGGCGCAGCGCGAGCGAGTCGTCGACGTCGGACTTGATGCGCTGGAGCGCGTCGAGCAGCATCTTGTCGGTGTCTTGCAGCTCGACGGTGACGTCTTGCATGTAAGGCTTCGCATCCTTGTCAGGATCGTAGCGGTAGATCTTCAGTTGGACGGTGCGTGCCATGTTGTTTTACCTGTTCATCCAGGCCGGGGAAATCCCCGGCCATGCAATATTAGAAAGTACGGGCCTTCGGCTTGAAGGTATCGACGGTCAGCGGCTTCTGGATCACGGCCTTGTACTCGAGACGGTTGCTGTCCGAGAACCACAGGGTGTGCTTCATCCAGTTGTCGTCGTCGCGCTTTTCGTAGTCGCTGTGGGCGTGGGCGCCGCGCGATTCCTTGCGCGCCGCGGCCGACACGATGGTCGCCTTCGCGGTCTCGATCAGGTTGTCCAGTTCCAGCGCTTCCACGCGGGCGGTGTTGAACACCTTCGACTTGTCCTGGAACGACACGTGCTTGCGGCGCTCGTCCAGCTTCATGATCTCTTCCACGCCCTGGTTCAGCAGCGCGTCGGTACGGAACACGCCGCAGTATTTCTGCATCGTGGCGCGGATGTCATTGGCGACGTGCTGGACCTTTTCGCCGCCGGTCGAGGTCTCGAGGCGGTTCATGCGCTCCAGCGCGATGTCGGCGGCGTCGGCTGGCAGCGGCTTGTTCAGCTTCTGCTTCAGGTTCGAGGCGACGACATGGTTGCCGGCCGCGCGGCCGAACACCAGCAAATCGAGCAGCGAGTTGGTGCCGAGGCGGTTGGCGCCGTGCACCGACACGCAGGCGCACTCGCCGATGGCGTAGAGGCCGTTGACGATCTTCTGGTTCCCCATGCCGTCAGGTGCGACCACCTGGCCGTGGATGTTGGTCGGGATGCCGCCCATCTGGTAGTGGATGGTCGGGACGACCGGAATCGCTTCCTTGGTCGCATCGACGTTGGCGAACTTGTGGCCGATTTCCAGAATCGACGGCAGGCGCTTCTTGATGGTGTCGGCGCCGATGTGGCGCAGGTCCAGCAGGACGTGGTCCTTGTTCGGACCGCAGCCGCGGCCTTCCTTGATCTCCTGGTCCATCGAGCGCGAGACGAAGTCGCGCGGCGCCAGGTCTTTCAGGGTCGGCGCATAGCGCTCCATGAAGCGTTCGCCGTTGCTGTTAATCAGGATACCGCCCTCGCCGCGAACGCCCTCGGTGATCAGGACGCCCGCGCCGGACACGCCGGTCGGGTGGAACTGCCAGAACTCCATGTCTTGCAGCGGCAGGCCGGCACGCGCCGCCATGCCCATGCCGTCGCCGGTGTTGATGAAGGCGTTGGTCGATGCGGCGAAGATGCGGCCGGCACCGCCGGTGGCGAAGATGGTGGTCTTCGCTTCCAGGATCATGGTGTCGCCGGTTTCCATTTCAAGGGCCAGCACGCCGACCACGTCGCCTTCGGCGTCGCGGATGATATCGAGGGCCATCCACTCCACGAAGAAGTGGGTGCGCGCACGGACGTTACGCTGGTACAGCGTGTGCAGCAGCGCGTGGCCGGTACGGTCGGCAGCGGCGCAGGCGCGCTGCACCGGCTTCTCGCCGAAGTTGGCGGTGTGGCCGCCGAACGGGCGCTGGTAAATCGTGCCGTCCGGGTTGCGGTCGAAGGGCATGCCGAAGTGTTCGAGTTCGTACACGACCTTCGGGGCTTCGCGGCACATGAATTCGATCGCATCCTGGTCGCCCAGGTAGTCGCCGCCCTTGACGGTGTCGAACATGTGCCAGTACCAGTCGTCTTCGCTCATGTTGCCCAGCGACGCGCCGATGCCGCCCTGGGCCGCGACGGTGTGCGAACGGGTCGGGAACACTTTCGACAGCACCGCGACGTTCAGGCCGGCTTCAGCCAGCTGCAGCGACGCACGCATGCCGGAACCGCCGGCGCCAACGATGACCGCGTCAAAACGACGGGTCGGGATTGCAGTTTTGATTGCTGCCACGATTACACGCTCCAGAGAATTTGCACAGTCCACGCAGCACAGGCGAGCAGGAAGAAGATGGTCGCCAGTTGCAGCAACAGGCGCAGGCCTGCCGATTTGATGTAGTCCATCCAGATGTCGCGGATGCCGACCCAGGCGTGATAGAACAGGCCGAGGAAAGTCACCAGCGAGAACAGCTTGAACCACTGTTTCGAGAACAGCCCGGCCCAGCCTTCATAGGAGAAGTCCTGCGCGGTCAGGAAGGAGACCAGCAGCACGATGGTATAGACGGCCATGACGATGGCGGTGACGCGCTGCGCCAGCCAGTCTTTCACGCCGTAGTGGGCGCCGACGACGAGGCGGCGCGGTCCGATATTATTCTTGGTTGCCATGATTAAAACACTCCGAACATTTTCAGGCCGACCAGGGCAGTCAGCACCAGGCCGATGCCCAGCACCCAGCGTGCGGTCGATTGTGCGGCGTCCTTGTCCAGGGCAAAGTGGTTGTCCATGAACAGGTGGCGAACGCCGGCGATGAAGTGGTGCAGGTAAGCCCACGACAGGCCCAGCAGGATGATCTTGACGAACACGTTATCGACGATGCCCGCAAAGTGGGCAAACGAGATCTCGGAACGCAGGCTCTCCTGCAGCAGGTACAGCAGGAACGGCAGCATCAGGAACAATGCGGCGCCGCTGATGCGGTGCAGGATCGACACGATGGCCGATGGCGGCATGCGATATTTACCCGTAATATCTCCAATGCCAATATTGCGGAACTCCGGCCGCCCTTTTTTTGCAGCTTCTCTCACGGCTTCGGACATGTAACACCTCCCTTATGACGACAGTTTTTCAATGAACCCTTCATTTTCGCCGATTTTGTGCCCGGGCACCAAGCATCAGCGAAGATGACCGGTACATCAGTGCGGCGAACCGGGTCAGTCCGTCGCTTACCCAAAACCAACATATTTTAATCGCTTCATGCGATCCCTGCAGGGTCTGGCCCCTCGTAGGGTGGGCGGCTTCGCCGCCCGCGCGTTCAACGCCGGTGTGATTGACCACGGCACGTGTCATGACACGTAATGTGAACGCGCGGGCGTTTGTCATTCCGCGCATTGCCCGAAATCACCCCGCCCACCCTACGGTGTAACTCTTAAGACAATTCGTTCTGGTAATGGTGATTCACCGTCGAGTAAATCCCCTTGCGCAGCTCCACCGCCTTGTCGCCATAGGTAAACGACACCCGCTCGGCGCACAGCAGCGGCGTGCCCTCGGCCACGCCTAAATGCTCGCTGGCCGCGGCATCGGCCGCCACCGCACGGATCCGTTCGGTGGCGCGGATCATGCGCGTGCCGAATTCGGTCTCGAACAGGCCGTACATCGGCCCCTTGTATTCCACCAGGCGCTCCGCCGTCAGGCCCTTGAACAGCTGCCCCGGCAGCCACAGCTCCTCGAGGATGGTCGGCTGGCCGTCAAAAGACTGCACCCGCTTGATATACACGACCGCATCGCCCGATTTCAGTTCGAGCAGGCGCGCGACCTCGGCCGGAGCGCGGATACGCCTGACCTCGAGCACGCGGTTGTCGGGATGGTGGGGTACGCCCTCGTCGGGCATCAGGCGCAGGAAGCGGAAGTGGGCACGCTCCTCGGCATGGGTGGCAACGAAGGTGCCCTTGCCCTGCCGGCGCACGACCAGGTGTTCGGCGGCCAGCTCGTCGATGGCCTTGCGCACCGTGCCCTGGCTGACCTTGAACCGCCCGGCCAGCTCGACCTCGCTCGGCATCAGCTCGCCCGGCTTCCACTCGCCCGATTGCAGGCTCTGGGTGATCAAGGCCTTGATCTGCTGGTACAACGGGCGGAACGACGGGGACTGGCTGGCGTGTGCGACGCTTGCGGCATCACCGGCCTGGTTCGGAAGGGGGTTCATAGACCGCGATTTCACCATAAACGGACACGTACGTCCAGTGCATAGCGGTCGAGACATGTGTCTTATATAAGACATATGATATGAATTGACAGATCGAATAGCCGAGGAATAAACTCGCGGTCGGCTGGACCTCCGTGCGTCCGCTCAGGCGCGCGCGCGATATCCAATTGACAGGTGCCGCTTTTGGTATCATTGCTGTTTTCCCGAATTCGCATCCTCTGCTCTACTGTTTTCTTTCCCACTTTGGAGATTCATCATGGCTAAAACCCCAATGCGCGTCGCCGTCACCGGCGCGGCCGGCCAGATCGGCTATTCCCTGCTGTTCCGCATCGCCAACGGCGACATGCTGGGCAAGGACCAGCCGGTCATCCTTCAGCTGCTCGAGATCGACAACGAGAAGGCACAGAAGGCGCTCAAGGGCGTCATGATGGAAATCGACGACTGCGCATTCCCGCTGCTGGCCGGCATGACCGCCCACGCCGACCCGATGACCGCCTTCAAGGATGTCGACTTCGCCCTGCTGGTCGGCGCGCGTCCACGCGGCCCTGGCATGGAACGCAAGGACCTGCTGGAAGCCAATGCCCAGATCTTCACCGTGCAGGGCAAGGCGCTCGACGCCGTCGCTTCGCGCAACGTCAAGGTGCTGGTGGTCGGCAACCCGGCCAACACCAACGCCTACATCGCCATGAAGTCGGCTCCTGGCCTGCCGGCCAAGAACTTCACCGCCATGCTGCGCCTGGACCACAACCGCGCCCTGTCGCAAGTCGCCGCCAAGACCGGCAAACCAGTCGCCTCGATCGAGAAGCTGGCCGTGTGGGGCAACCACTCGCCGACCATGTACGCCGACTACCGCTTCGCCACCATCGACGGCGCATCGGTCAAGGACATGATCAACGACGACGCCTGGAACCGCGACACCTTCCTGCCGACCGTCGGCAAGCGCGGCGCCGCCATCATCGAAGCGCGCGGCCTGTCGTCGGCAGCCTCCGCTGCCAACGCCGCCATCGACCACATGCACGACTGGCACGTCGGCACGGGCGGCAAGTGGACCACGATGGGCATCCCGTCGGACGGTTCGTACAACATCCCGAAGGACACCATGTTCGGCTTCCCGGTCACCATCGAAAACGGCGAATACAAGATCGTCCAGGGCCTGGAGATCGACGCCTTCTCGCAAGAGCGCATCGACCTCACCCTCAAGGAACTGACCGAGGAACGTGAAGGCGTGGCGCACCTGCTGGCCTGAGTTTCACGCGGCAGATGGAGCCTGACAAGCCTCCCGTCCGCCGCACCCGCCGTGCCGCCACCCCAGGCGGCACGGCTGCTTCTGCTTCCAGCGACAAACACATGCATCCTTCCGAGGTTTTATTCCAGGGCAAACGCCAGCCGCTCCTGCTTCCCGCCTGCGATCACTACGCCGGTTCGGAGAAGTTGATGCGCAAGTCGATGGCCTTGCAACAAGAGCTTGGCCCTCTGTTCGACATCACCTTCGACTGTGAAGACGGCGCCGCCGCCGGCAGCGAAAGCGAGCACGCCGCGCTTGTCACGGTCCTCGTCAACAGCGAGGACAACCGCTTCAACCGCATCGGCGCGCGCCTGCACGACCCCAAGAGCGCGCACTTCGCACACGACGTCGCCACCATCGTCGGCGGCGCAGGCGGGCGCCTGGCTTATGTGGTGCTGCCCAAGGTGGACAGCGCCGCGGAAGTCATCCGCGCGATCGACCTGGTCAACCAGCATGCCGCCAAGGCCGGCCGCGCTGACCTTCGGGTGCATGTGCTGATCGAAACCCACGGCGCCCTGCGCGAAGCCTACGACATCGCCGCCCTGCCCCAGGTCGAATGCCTGTCGTTCGGCATCATGGATTTCGTCTCGGCCCATTACGGCGCGGTGCCGGCCAGCGCCATGCGCACCCCGGGCCAGTTCACCCATCCGCTGGTGGTGCGCGCCAAGCTCGAGATGGTCGCGGCCTGCCATGCCCACGGCAAGGTGGCCTCGCACAACGTCACCACCGACATCAAGGACAGCGCCACGGTCGCCAACGACGCCCAGCGCGCCGCCGCCGAATTCGGCTTCACCCGGATGTGGAGCATCCACCCCGGCCAGGTCAAGCCGATCCTCAAGGCCTTCACGCCGCGCCTGTCCGAAGTCAACGAAGCGACCAATATCCTCACCGAGGCGATGAACGCCGGGTGGGGACCGATCGCGCAACATGGGCGCTTGCACGACCGTGCAAGCTACCGATATTATTGGACCGTTCTACAGCGCGCGAAGCTGGCTGGCCTTGCGCTGCCGGAAGCCGCTGCCGCAATCGTCAACTACACGGATTCCAACTGATGGCCACCCCACTCCCCCAATTCCTCGCCGCCTGCGCATTTGCGCTGGCCGCGAGCAGCATGTGCGCAAACGCGACTGCGGCAACCACCAAAACCACCGAGACGCATCCGAAAGCCGAAGCGGTCCTGAAAGCCAAGGCCAGGGCCGAGGCGAAATCCAAGGGCAAAACCAGCAAGTCCGCGAAGTCCGAAGCTGCCGACGCGTCGGTGCGCGCTGCCGCCGTCTACGACGCTCACGAGGAGACCGAACCGGACATCACCGACACGGTCACCGTCGAGTACGCCTGCGAGCTCAATAACAAGGTCACGATCTACACCAACGAGAACGACCCGGCCAACATTGCGCTGCGCTGGAAAAAGCGGGTGCACCGCCTGAGCCGCGTGGGCACCACCACCGGCGCGCTGCGCTTCGAGAACGCGTACTGGGGCCTGATCTGGATCGGCATCCCGTCCAAGGGCATCCTGCTGGACTCGCGCCTGAACCGCCAGCTGGCCAACGAATGCAAGAACGCCAAGCAGTCGGAGCCGGTCACGGTCGCCCTGCCTGTTGAAAAGAAAAGCTGATCCACGGCCGCAAGCCCCGGATCCCTGGTTGCAATAACGGGTTTGAATAACAATATCCCACTGAAGGAGAGCATATGTCTCGCAACACCCTGAACACACTGAAGGAATTCCCGGTCGGCGCCGGCCAGGCCGGCCAGTACTACTCGCTGCCGGCGCTGGGCGAAGCCCTCGGTGTGAACCTGTCGCGCCTGCCGGTGTCGATCCGTATCGTCCTGGAATCCGTGCTGCGTAATTGCGACGGCAAGAAGGTCACCGAAGAGCACATCAACCAGGTCGCCAACTGGAAGGCCACCGCCGAGCGTACCGACGAGATTCCTTTCGTCGTGGCGCGCGTGGTGCTGCAGGACTTCACCGGCGTGCCGCTGCTGGCCGACCTGGCCGCGATGCGCAACGTCGCCAACAAGATGGGCGTGGACGCCAAGAAGATCGAGCCGCTGGTGCCGGTCGACCTGGTGGTCGACCACTCGGTCACCATCGACCACTTCCGCGAGCCGAACGCGCTCGACCTGAACATGAAACTGGAATTCCAGCGCAATAACGAGCGCTACCAGTTCATGAAATGGGGCATGCAGGCATTCGACACCTTCGGCGTCGTGCCGCCGGGCTTCGGCATCGTCCACCAGGTCAACCTGGAATACCTGGCGCGCGGCGTCATGAAGCAGGGCGAAGTGTTCTACCCTGACACCCTGGTCGGCACCGACTCGCACACCACCATGATCAACGGCGTCGGCGTCGTCGGCTGGGGCGTGGGCGGCATCGAAGCCGAAGCCGGCATGCTGGGCCAGCCGGTCTATTTCCTGACCCCGGACGTCATCGGCGTGAACCTGAAGGGCAAGCTGCGCGAAGGCTGCACCGCGACCGACCTGGTGCTGACCGTCACCGAAATGCTGCGCCGCGAGAAAGTCGTCGGCAAGTTCGTCGAGTTCTTCGGCGCCGGCACCCGTTCGCTGTCGACCACCGACCGCGCGACCATCGCCAACATGGCCCCGGAATACGGCGCGACCATGGGCTTCTTCCCTGTGGACGAAGCCACTGTCGATTACTTCCGCGGCACCGGCCGTACCGAAGAAGAACTGGCTGCTTTCGAAGGCTACTACAAGGCCCAGGGCATGTTCGGCATCCCGCAGGAAGGCGAGATCGACTACACCCGCGTGATCGAACTGGACCTGTCGACCGTGACCCCGTCGCTGGCCGGCCCGAAGCGCCCGCAGGACCGTATCGAACTGGGCAACGTGAAGAACACCTTCGCCGACCTGTTCAGCAAGCCAACCACCGCGAATGGCTTCAACAAGAACCCGGACGACCTGCACAAGCTGTACGAGACCACCAACGGCGTGCGCGTAAAGAACGGCGACGTCCTGATCGCCGCGATCACCTCGTGCACCAACACCTCGAACCCGAGCGTGCTGCTGGCCGCCGGCCTGCTGGCCAAGAAGGCCGTCGAGCGCGGCCTGACCGTGGCACCGCACATCAAGTCCTCGCTGGCCCCTGGCTCGCGCGTGGTCACCGAATACCTGACCGCCGCCGGCCTGCTGCCTTACCTGGACAAGCTGGGCTTCGGCGTGACCGCCTACGGCTGCACCACCTGCATCGGTAACGCCGGCGACCTGACCCCGGAACTGAACGCCGCGATCATCGAGAACGACATCGTCGCCTCGGCTGTCCTGTCGGGCAACCGCAACTTCGAAGCGCGCATCCACCCGAACATCCGCTCGAACTTCCTGGCCTCGCCTCCGCTGGTCGTCGCCTATGCGATCGCCGGCAACATGACGAAGGACCTGATGACCGAACCAGTCGGCAAGGACACCAATGGCGTCGACGTCTACCTGGGCGACATCTGGCCGACCTCGCAGGAAATCGGCGAACTGATGCGCTTCGCGATGAACTCGGAAGTCTTCAAGAAGAATTACGCGGACGTCAAGGGCAACCCGGGCGAACTGTGGGAGCGCGTCTCGACGACCGAAGGCCAGGTCTACAACTGGCCAGAGTCAACCTATATTGCCGAACCACCGTTCTTCTCAGACTTCGAGATGACTCCGAAGCTTGCCGCCACCGGCATCCAGGGCGCGCGCGCACTGGGCGTGTTCGGCGACTCGATCACCACCGACCACATCTCCCCGGCCGGTTCGATCAAGGAAGACGGTCCTGCGGGCCAGTGGCTCAAGGCGCACGGCGTCCTGAAGGCCGACTTCAACTCCTACGGTTCGCGCCGCGGCAACCACGAGATCATGATGCGCGGTACGTTCGCCAACGTGCGCATCAAGAACAAGATGATCCCGGCCAAGCCTGACGGTTCGGCAGTCGAAGGCGGCATCACCATCCACCAGCCGACCGGCGAACAGCTGTCGATCTATGACGCGGCCATGAAGTACGTGGCGCAAGGTACCCCGACCATGATCTTCGGCGGCGAAGAATACGGCACCGGCTCGTCGCGCGACTGGGCAGCCAAAGGCACCCAGCTGCTGGGCGTGAAGGCCGTGATCGTGCGTTCGTACGAACGCATCCACCGCTCGAACCTGGTCGGCATGGGTGTGCTGCCGCTGCAGTTCATCGGTACCGACAGCGTCGAGACCCTGGGCATCACCGGTAAGGAAACCTACGACCTGAAAGGCCTTGAAGGCGAGATCAAGCCGCAACAACTGGCGACCCTCGTGATCCACCGTGAAGACGGTTCGTCGCAGGACGTGCAAGTGCTGCTGCGTATCGACACTCCGATCGAAGTCGACTACTACAAGCATGGCGGCATCCTGCCGTTCGTGCTGCGCCAGCTGCTGGCTGCGTAATTGCCGGGGCCCGCGCAAGCGGGCTCCTCGACAAAAAAAAGGCCGAACCCTGGCGGGTTCGGCCTTTTTTGCATTTCCTCGCAATGAGCCAGCCTATGTGTGGCCTGGCGCACGGATACCATGGAAGCACCTCCTCATACTTTCAGGATGGGAGAGCCTTTAGCCCTTTACCGATTCCCGTGGACCGTTCGGTGACAAATAAACGGCCTACAAGGAGATGGTGATGATTTTAATAGCAGATGATGATGTTGATTTTGCAGAGAACTGTTCGGTCATGCTGGAAGCGCATGGGTATGCCGTGAGCGTGGTATCCAATGGTGCCGAAGCCCTGAGAAAGATCCTTGAAGCGCAGCCGGATCTTCTCATCTCCGACTGCGTCATGCCCGATATCGGGGGACTGCAGTTGAGTGAAGAAATCAGGGCCAGGCCTGCGGATCGCCAGTTTCCAGTTTTATTGATGAGTAGTTCGTTAAAGTGCGATGTTGCTCCGGGCGAAAGCTATGACGGATTTCTGCGCAAACCGTTTCTAGCCGAAGTTCTTCTGCTCGAAGTACGCAGGTTGCTGGCAAATCACGGCAACGCCGAGCCGAACAGAAAAGGGAATCCATGAGGTTATCGACTTTCATTCTGTCCGAGCTCGAGTGCATCCTGCAGGAGTGGGAAGATTTCGCTTCGACGATCGAACCGCTGGTCGATGCAAACAAAAAAGAATTGCGTGATCATGCTGCGGCGGTCTTGAAGGTCATCGCGGCCGACCTCGACATTCCCCAGTGCGAACGCGAGAGCATTGCCAAATCCAAAGGCCTCGGGCCGCAAGCGGCGGATGATACCGCAGCCGAGATCCACGGGGCTGGCCGGGTCTCCATCGGCTTTACAGGTGAACAGGTGATGGCCGAGTACCGCGCCCTTCGCTCGAGCGTGCTGCGCCTTTGGGCGGGCCAGGCCGAGATCACCACCGCCGGCGATATTCAGGACATGATTCGCTTCAATGAGGCAATCGACCAGGCGCAGACCGAGTCAATGGCGCGATATGCACAGATGTTGCGTGAAGCGCAAAACCTCTTCCTGGCGATTCTCGGCCATGATGTCCGCAGCCCGCTCGGCGCGGTCAGCATGGGTGCCCAGGTACTGCTGCAGGACCAGACGCTTCCATCGCAGGCGCTCAAGGTAGCTCTCCGAATTTTCAACAGCACGAAACGGATGGATGCAATCGTCCGGGACCTGCTTGATTTCTCGACATCGCACCTCGGCGACGGCATACCGGTTGATCCCATTACGGTCGACTTGTTGCAAATCTGTCATGGCGTGGTTGAAGAGGCCAACACCTTCCATCCAGACCGCAAGATCGAGTTGCTGGTCGAAGGCGACCTGACCGGCGTGTGGGATGGAGATCGCATTTCTCAAGTCTTTGCGAATCTGATATCCAACGCCCTCCAGCACGGCAAGCCGGAAAGTGTCGTCAAGGTTTCGATACTCGGTCTTGCCGATGAGGTGGTCTACCAGGTGAAAAACGACGGCGATGTCATCCCGCCGGCTAAATTGCGGACACTCTTCGATCCTGTAAAGCGTTTTGCCATACGTCCTTCAAACGAGCGGGTCAGGGCTGGGGCGCAAAATCTGGGATTAGGTCTTTACGTGGTTAAGGAGATTGTCGCAGCCCACAAAGGTGAGGTTTCCGTGACGTCGAGCGAGGCGGATGGGGTAATTTTCTCGGTACGCATACCACGTGTGATACCGCATCGCAGGAGCGATGACTGATCACCTGTCCTTTCATTGCAGCCTGCTTGCGCCATCTGTCCTCAACAGACCCGTTCCGGTGATTGAATCGAGAGTCCATACAGTGCTGCGCCTGTTTATGTGCGCGGCCGCTAATGCGGCTTGCCTTTTACTCCTTGTCCGCTTAATAACCCGAGATTTGCGCACGGCGATCCCGCCCAGCCGACAATCGCTATGAAGAAATTATGTTTGCAGATATAGAAAACGACACGCCACATGGCTCGCAGCCCTTGCTGCAAACCGGTGTGGCCGGGCTTGATGCCGTACTCGGTGGAGGACTGCCGGCCGGGCATCTTTACCTCATCCAGGGCTTGGCCGGCAGAGGGAAAACCACCCTGGCCTGCCAGGTCGGTTTCAACCATGCGCAGCAGGGCAAGAAGGTGGTGGTGATGACCCTGCTTGGCGAGTCGCATGCCAAGATGATCAACCACTTCTCCAACTTCAGTTTTTTCGATGAAGGACTGGTCGGCAAGGAAATCATATTTTTTTCAGCATATGCAAGCCTCGTCAAAGGTGGCCTGGGCGGGCTCCTGCAGCTGATCGTCGCAACCTTGTCGGAAGAGCGGCCCCACATCCTGATCATCGACGGATTCCGGTCAATACGCAATTCGAGCGCCACTGATCTTGCACTGGCTGAGTTCATGCACTCGCTTAATTCGCTGGTCTCATCGATGGCCTGCACCACCTTCCTGCTCTCGCCGGTCGAGGGCAATATTACCGACATCGAAAACACGCTGGTCGATGGCGTGATCGAGCTCGGGCAATTCAGCCAGGGTCTGAACGTGATCCGCGAGTTGCAGGTCTTTAAAATCCGTGGCGCCAAACAGTTGCTGGGCAAGCATGTGTTCGAGATGGGCAGCGAAGGCGTGCGTGTGTACCCGCGCTTCGAGGCATTGGCAACACATGCCCAGGCACCGCCTGCCGCGACGGGTCGCTTGAGCGTGGGCATTCCGAGCTGGGACGAACGCATTGGCGGAGGCGTGGTTGCGGGCTCGATCACTTGCCTGCTTGGCAGTCCAGGCGTAGGCAAGACGATGATGGGCCTGCATTTTATCGGCGCCGGTCTCGCGGCTAACGAAAGCTGCCTCATCGTTGGCTTCCACGAGTCGCCCGAGACCCTGGTGCATAAAGCTCGCAAGATCTCGATCGAACTGCAGCCGCATGTGGACAGCGGCAAGCTGCAGATGATGTGGCAGCTGCCGCTGGAAATCCTGGTCGACGACCTGGCGACGCGCATGCTTGACTGCATCCGCACGCACAAGGTCAAGCGCTTGTTCATCGACGGCATGGAAGGGCTGGACAACCTGATCATGCATCCGGAACGTTCGCGCGCGTTCTTCGTGGCACTGAGCAATGAACTCAGGCGGCAAGGGGTCACGGTCTACGTGACCGAACAGCTGCACTACTTCAAGAAGGGCTCGCCAGCGGCAGAAGCTTCTTCATCCATGCTCTACGAGAACATCATGTTGCTGGAGTACTTCGCGGTAGGCGATATCAACCATCGCCGCATCTCGGTCATGAAGCTGCGCGAGAACGAATACGACGGGGCGAACCGCATCATGACGATTTCGGGCGAAGGAATGGCCGTTGGTGGCCTGACGTCCCAAGCGAACTTCAGCGAGCCCGAACCCGACGGAAACGTCGGTTGAGGATGGGGACGAACGTGAATAGCAAACCCCTGATCCTGGTGGTCGATGATGAAGTGGACATCACTGAGACCTATGCCTTGTACCTCGGCTTTGAGGGATTCGAGGTCATCACGGCTAACAACGCGTTGCAGGCAATTGAGCTCCTTGCGAGCAGGACGCCCGATCTGATCATTTCCGACTGCATGATGCCGCATATGGACGGCGTCGAGTTATCGGTGCAGGTCAAGGCCCGGCCGAGCACCCGGAACACGCCGATCATCCTGATGAGCGGCGCGCCCGAGCGGCACGATCTCGACAGTCCGAGTTACGAGGTTTTCTTGCGCAAGCCAGTGTTCTTCGACCGCCTGATGCCGGAAATCCGCAGCTTACTGGCGAGTCGTACTCCTTGAACCAGTAGGCAGGCAGCAAGAAAGCTGACCCGCCTTACCTCTCTGCCCAGTTCGAACGCCAATGCCTGCAGCCCGGTGTTCGCGTCTCTACACTGTAAAAACGGCCAGTCGCAGCAATGGCAAGTGCTGCTTCGCATCGACACCCCGATCGACGTCGACTACTACGAGCACGGCCGCATCCTGCCGTTCGCGTAATTGCCTGGGGCCCGTTCACGCAGGCCTGTAATGACGAAAAGGGGTGGGAACCATACAGGTTCCAGCCTTTTTTCATGCCGACATAGTCGCACACAGGCTAACCAATGGTCGCTAGCGCCCTATCCCGAAGCCGATACCGATGCCGGAACCGCGGCCCCCGCTGCCCCAACCGCCAAAGATCGACGTCGACACGCCCCCACGCCGGCCTCCGCTACGCATCTCCGACTGAAGAACACAATCCCGCCATGGATCCGAGTTCATCGCATAGCCCAGCTGTGTGCAGGCCGGTCCGTATTCCGCCATCATCTGCTCCATCTCAGCCTGCTGCTGCAGTGCTCGTTCCTGTGGGCTTGCACACCCCAGCAGGCAGAGTGCGGTCGCCGCCGTCAACGACAATATGCGCATAATATTCTCCTTAAGCAATAGAACTGTCTTCCAACTGACAGCCTTGGGAACGATCATACGCCTCAATTGAATTCGCCCATTTTGCCCTGACGCCACGCGCGTGAATCAACGATGCGACATGACCATTGCATTATCGATAAGGTTGGAGCCATCACCTATTATCAAGGACAATCCCATGCCCACTGCCGCAACGGCCAGCCCGAACTACCGAAGCCCGCCCGGACCGCTCCATGCGATCCTCCTTGCCGGCTCCGTTCCCCTGTTTTCAGGAGCCTTGCTGAGCGATATCGCCTACGACCAGAGCCATCAGATCCAATGGAGTAATTTCGCATCCTGGCTGATCGTCGGGGGCCTGCTCTTCTCCGGGCTTGCACTGGTGTTTGCACTGGTCAATCTAGTCCGGTCAAAGCGCAAGGCGGGATCGCCGCTGGTGTATTTCCTGCTGCTGCTGGCGACCTGGGTGCTCGGGCTGATCAATGCCTTCCAGCACGCCAAGGATGCCTGGGCGGTCATGCCGGGCGGCCTGGTCTTGTCGGTGGTCGTGACCTTCCTGATCTGCATGACGGCCTGGATGGGCCTTACCACGCGTACGGGAGCGCCGACATGAACCGATACCGCGCACTGACTGTACTCGGCACGGCGCTGCTGCTTGGCGCATGCAACGACAAGGGCGCCAGCACGCAGGCACGCGGCGCCAATCCCACCCTGCCCGCTCCCCAGCGCGGCCTGCTGCCTAGCATGAAGATTGCCGAGCCGGTGCAATGGGGCAAGCAAAAGCCGACCGTACCAAGCGGGTACACCGTCACCGCGATCGCCACCGACCTGGCTATCCCGCGCCAGACCCTGGTGCTGCCCAATGGCGACATCCTGGTGGCCGAAGGCCGTGGCGGCAAGGCGGCCAAGCTCAAACCCAAAGACGTCATCGCAGGCTACATCAAGGCCAAGGGCAATACAAAGGTCAAGGGCGGCAACCGCCTGACCCTGTTGCGCGACGCCGACGGCGACGGCGTGTACGAGCTCAAGACCGTGTTCGCCGACAAGCTCGATGCCCCTTACGGCCTGGCCTTCGCCAACAACAAGCTGTACGTCGCCAACCAGGGCGAGCTGGTCAGCTTCGACTACCAAGCAGGCCAGACCAAGGCGGGCGGCCCGCCCACCAGCATCGCCAAGCTGCCTTCCGAGATCAACCACCACTGGACCAAGGCGATGACCATCAGCCCGGACGGCCGCTTTGTCTACGTCGGCATCGGCTCGAACAGCAATATCACCGAGCGCGGCATGGAAGCCGAGCTCGACCGGGCCGTGGTCTGGCAAATCGATGTCGCGACGGGCGCCCACAAGCCGTATGCCACGGGCCTGCGCAATCCGACCGCCCTGGCGATGCAGCCGGGAACCGGACAGCTCTGGACAGTGGTGAATGAACGCGACGAACTTGGACCGGACCTGGTGCCGGATTACCTCACCTCGGTGCGCGAAGGCGGGTTCTACGGCTGGCCCTACAGCTACTGGGGGCAGAACGTCGACACCCGCGTCATGCCCCAGGACCCGAAAAAGGTCGCTGCCGCCATCAAGCCCGACTACAGCCTGGGTTCGCACGTGGCTGCGCTGGGCCTGAGCTTCTCGTCCCCGGTGATGGGCGACAAGTATGCCGACGGCGTGTTCGTCGGCGAGCATGGCAGCTGGAATCGCGCCCGGCCCGTGGGTTACAAAGTAATCTTCGTGCCCTTCGCGAATGGGCGACCTTCAGGTGAGCCGGTCGATTTCGTGACGGGCTTCCGCGATGCCGATGGCAAGACGCGCGGGCGGCCAGTGGGCGTGACGGTCGATCCGCGCGGTGCGCTCATCGTCGCGGATGACCTGGCAAACACGGTGTGGCGGGTTGCCCGGAATCGTTGATGCCGTGTCGGATGACACAGAACGTGAAAACTGTGCCAAGTTAGTGAAAAATTTCTGATGCAGTTATTGAAAAAATGGCTCACACAGAGTCATTTTTTGCAAGACAAGCAACAGCTGCCGTACACTGTTCGAACTTCCGCTATCGGCCCAGGCTGTGTAAAAACTCAAAACGAAGGACTGCGCGTCGAATTGTACGGATCAAAGCGAATCCTGAAGTGCATTGCATTGCCCACGGCGTTGCAATTCCGTTTTAACATTTTCGGCAAGGCCAGCAGGAATACAACTTTGAGCAAGCCTTGTAGCGTCAAAATACGGGCGTACGCCCTGATCGCTGCCAGCATTCCCTGCATGCCAAGCAGCGACATCAAGCGCCTGAAGCTATAGGCAAGCACGTGCAGGCTCATCTCGGCCTTCACACGCTCCAGCCCTTTCGTCAGGAAGTGCGTCGCTCCCATCCATGCCTTGATCGTTGCATATGGGTGCTCGACCGTCGAGCGCCTGATTCGCATGGCATCCGGCGTCTGTTCAAGACGCCCCTGCATCGCATCGAGCACGTCCTGATGTTCCCAGCGGGTTACTCGCCGCTGCGTGCTCGGCGTGCACTGGTTCTTGAGCGGACAGCCTTTGCAGTTCGAGCTCCAATAGCGGTGGTTCTTCATCCCTTTCTCGACACTCGCGAAGCGCCAAATCAGGGATTCGCCCGCCGGGCAGCGGTACTCGTTCGTTTGCGGATCGTAGAAAAAGTCGGTCTTGTCGAATCGACCGTCTGCCTTGGCCCCGGAGGTTTTCGTCGGTGGCACCAGGGAGGAAATGCCCGCAGCATGGCAAGCGAGGATTTCCTCGCCCTTGAAGTAGCCGCGATCAGCAATTGCCGTCAATGTTTTCGTGCCGATAGCAGCACGGGCTTTCTTGGCCATGCCAGACAATTGGTCGCGGTCGCTACCGTTATTGGTTACCTCGTGTTCAACGATCAAATGATGTTTGGCCTCGACCGCAGTTTGCACGTTATAGGCAACAATGCCTGAGCCACGCGTCATCATCGAGCGCGAGTCCGAGTCGGTGAGCGAAATCTGCGTTCACCTGTTGTTTCCAGCTTCGCTTCAATTTCCTTGAGCATCGCCATTTGCGATTTCAACGCGGCGATCTTGTCGTTTAGACGAGCGCTTTTGGACTATGCAACTGCCGGTTCCTGCCGGTCGGCGGTGTCGAGTTCGGCCAGGTAGCAGCTGATGTTCGCCTCGATTTCCGCCATCCTGCGCTTGAGCTTGGCGTCGGTGAAATTGCGGTCACTGCTGTTGACTGCCTTGAATTTACTGCCGTCGATCGCGACAACCGCGTCTCAGAACAAATCGAGCTGCTGGTACACAACAACAAACTGCCGGCAGACGTTCCGGATGCCCTTGCCGTTATCCTTCCGGAAGTTCCCTATTGTATTGAAGTCTGGCGCCAGGCGTCCCGTCAGCCACATCAACTCGACATTGCGTTGCGCCTCACGCTCAAGCCGCCGGCTCGACTGAATGCGGTTGAGGTAACCGTAGATGTAGAGCTTTAGCAACACGGCCGGATGGTAAGCCGGTCGGCCCTTCTTCGCTGGCGCCACCCGAGCAAAACCCAGGGTGGCAAGATCAAGCTCGTCGACGAACACATCGACTACACGAACCGGATTATCCTCGGCCACGTAGTCCTCCAGGTGTTCGGGTAGCAGCGTGCCTTGTCCGCGGTCTTCGCCCGTAATAAAGCGCTTCATTTCGCACCCGTAGTGATGAGATACTGGCTTAACGTTTACAGAACCATAACCGTTTACCCAACTTTATAAGTTTGAATTGCATAGTATCTGCAGCGGCCCGCAGGCAAATCACACGTGTCCCCCCGATTGCATTTCCTTAAACTATGGATGACGCATGAGTACTACACCAGAAATTTGGTCCACCATCTCCCGGTGGCAATCTGCTCAGCAACAACTAGGAATAGTCTATCTGCGCTCGGGGGGCGGCATGATTCAAACAGGACTTGCTTCAATTACGTCTCTGAATGAAGCGTCATTGACACTAAGATCAACGACTGCCAGCATGATTGTCGTACTCGTCGGGGCGCACTTCGATGACTCTCCCCAGATTTTTTTCACGGCTGACTTAAGTAGAAATTTCCAGCTTGGTGGAGTGAGTGTTGCGCTAGCGAACCACGATTGGTTGTTCCTTACCGATTCACCGCAAACCGGGCAACTTTCCCTAGAAAACGTAACCGCGCTATCCCGTAGCTTGGATTCAGACCGACCACAAATTAACGCACTCCTCTGAGGGGCGCAGTGCGTTTTTACACAGCCTGGGCCAAAAGCAGACAGTCGAGGTATAAATAATTCTTGGATATTTCGCGTCCGCGCAGAGCCTTTGAGACGACAAACTACTTAATCACAAAAGACAACGATGAAAACAACGGCAGAACAATTCCAAACTGACATAGAAGAACTTGCACATGACCTTGTGCGTGCTTATGGCCTGACCTTTACTGCTACTGGCACAATTGCGAACGACAAAGTGTTGTACCGTTGGATGGATTACCGGTTACGACATATCGCTCCGCAACCACGCGTAGTTAAAAAATCGTCGCGCTTCCCCGTTCAAAACTTGCCCGCAGAAATCGATCAGGCGCTATCCGAGATTGAAGCCCGCTTTGCCAACGGAGAAGATGTTAACTCATATCTTAGCAAGACCACGATCGGTAACGACATTAGTTCATCCAAGAGCCAGCGGCGGACCGATGGACTATGGGCTGATTGGCGTATCCATCACATGCATTTGACGACCACCCCCACTGCTCCGGGTGCGCGCTTTTCCGCACGTTCGGACTGGCTGCTTTTCCTGATGGTCTATGATGACGTAGTAGCTTTAATCGATGTGCGCGGCCACAATGAGAGCGATTTGTGGACCCAGGACGATCTTTTGAAGACGTTCATCGATTCCTGGCCAGAGCAGGCGGAGCCATATCGAGTCACTGGAATGCGTGTAGTGTCCGGGCCGAAGTCGTCGAATGACATTAAGCTACTGCGCAATGCCGGCATCACGGCGCCTGTCGAGCATAATGGAGAACATTACTTCGGTCTCGGAGGTGGTGTTACGTCAGCCGTTACCTCGACTTCCGTAAGCATGGCATGTATTGATGTGATGCGAAATTCCCGGCAACTTGCTTTGTGGCTGGATGCGCCGGACAATCCAATCCGACTTGACTTTAATCAACTTGGTGTTGCGAATCCGGAGTTCTGCCTCGCCGTTGAACCTTCTTCTGGGCTTGTCATTGCGGAGCGTAGTAAACCTGATCGTCCGTGGGCTCTTCCTGAATTTGATGCACAAGGACGCAGGACCTGTTTCGGCACCATCCAGCATAAGCTATTGCCTGCCTGGGCAATACCGACACTCATTGCAAGCCTTACACCCTCACCCTAATCGTCTCATGCATGAGTTGAAATTATTTAGGCAAGACTGACTGGCCGCTTTAGGTCGGCTCCTGCCCTTCGTGACAGTCTGCGATTTTTCCGCCCTGACAAGGTGCTATGCTGAGTCCAACGGCCGGGTTCGGCCAGAAGCGGCCACTGCTACACTCAATAGCCTAACGCTCCAGTTATTCGATGAATTCAACTCAATCTGCTTTCGACATAGCCGGTGGCCTCGGCCTGCCAGCTGAGTACGTCGAATTTTTAGCTACCCATAACGGAGGCATTTGTCGGCAGAATCGCATCATCAGGCTGAGCGATGGAACCGAGGTGCTATGCGACTGTCTGTTCGGGTTCAATCTTCAACCAGGCGTTGATTTCGAGTTCTGGCAGAGCGAGCTTGCGGACGATCTTCCGAAAGGCTCCGTGGCTATTGGTAGCGGTCCTGGCGGAGCTTTTTTTATTTTGTTGAAGGAGCGCGGAGTCTGGAGGGTCATGTACTACGATCATGCGCATCAGCTACCCTCATCTGACTACGAGGGAAACACCTACGATTGCGACATCAGCTTGCGCGACCTTCTCACGTTCGTGATCGAAGGCTTTCAAGCAAAGCGTTGAGTCTGCTTTGTCTGCTTTGGGTCGCAAGCGGCCACTACACATCGGCTGCCATCGGCGAGCGATGGTTCTACGAAAGTTTTTCTACAACGATGACTCATGAATTCGAAACACTATCGGAACCTCGTCCGTTAAGCCATGCTGAACGCGAGCTCGCCACTTGGCTTTTAAGCCACTCCGATGATTACGCTCGCGGATTCTTGAAACAGCTAGACCAGGCGGAAGTTGTCGCCCATTGCAGTGACTGCCCAAGCGTCGATTTTGCAGTCGCTGGTCAGACACCTCAAACATCTGGGATGTATCCGCTTTCGGAATTCTATTGGCGAGACATACGCGGTTACCTATTCGCAATCATGATCTTTTCACAAGGTGGCCTATTAGCTGGTATAGAGATCTCGTCGATCGATTGCTTAGGAGATGCAGATGAACTTCCCGAAGTCGAATCTCTCAAGCCCTTCGTAGATGGACCCCTGTGAGGCCGGCGTTGGACAAAGTCCGGTTCGGGTCGGTTGCTGCCATGGCCTGAACGGCCGAGATCGGCCAGGAGCAAACCTTGGCTTGCTGGTGTCGCTCATCAATTACAGACGCCCGTTCCCTAATTTATACAGGCTACCAATGTCCAGTATCCTTTTGTCGTCCCATCTTCGTTCGAAGCTTGGCCCAGAAATGAAGATGGACGTTCATTGGGTAGACGTAAAACTGGCCGACAGTAGAACGTTCATGAACCTGATTGTTCGCGGGGGAATTGCGATCACTGGGAGATCCACCGATCCGAACGGCGAGGGGCCACTTCCATTCATATCAGAAGAGGTCGTTGCCCTGCGCCGGCACGCGCTGCTTGGTGCCTTATGGCCGTTCTGGAATCAGGACGGTGACCGTATGGGCTTGGTCCGCTCTGGGTCGGTTTCTGCCCTACGTGACAGTCCGCGATTTTTCCGTCTTCGCGACCTGCTATGCTGAGCTCAACGGCCAGGTTCGGCCAAGAGCAGACCTTTGCAGCACAATCGAATGAAAAAATTTCATGAAGACATTTCAAGTGTTCCCTATAGTTGGAGAAGCCCTTCTAGGAGACATTCTTTCAGTTGGACTTCGTGGATTTTCGTGGAACAGAAAAGACTACGGAACACACGTTTCCGTTACCACTGTTTGGCTCCGCTTGAGTGACGATACAGTGTTGAGAGTTCAGCCTGAGATGCATGACCTGGAAAACTGGGATGAGGTCGGTAGTCTCGAGATCGAGCGGGTCAAAGCGTCTGATGTTGCCAGACCAATTGTCGAACTAGGAGACAGGTGGCAGAACATCGCTTTGATCGAAAAACTTGTATTCAGGAAGTCAGGCTATTTCAGCGCAGAATCCGGCATTACGATAACAAATCGACACCAAGAGGTGATAATCATCTGCAACGGTGCCGGACCGTATCAGCTCGCGCTGAAGACACCGGTAACGCAAGATGTTTTTAACCCGGAACACGATTTGGAAAACTACTTGATCTCCTCAGTATTCCGCGGCTAAATACATCATGGAACGTCTGCAAAGGGTCGGTTGCTGCCCTTCGTAACAGTCCGGGATTTTTCCGCCCTGGCGACCTACTATGCTGAGCTGGACGGCCGCCTTCGGCCAGGAGCGGACGTTGGCAATGAGCTACACTGACACTTTCTTGTTTAATGAGCGGTGGTTATGCGCAAGCTGATTCCGGCACCAGTGATTGCCGCCGTCGCAGAGATGCTTTCACAGCGTACCACGCACGCGTCACTGGACAATTTGTTCATGCATGCCGGTGCCCCAGGTGAACCCCCTGAAGGTAGCAAGTGGGTCAAGGCGCAGGAATGGCTACGTCGGGTCAATCGAGAGGAAACGGTTCAGCCACGAAGTGTTTTAGGCCGATTGATAGAAACGTACATGGAAGAGGATCCGCCTGAACCCAGTCCGTTCGATAAAGGCCCGCCACGAACCGAAACGGATGACCAAGAAAAAATTCGAAAAGCGCTTGCTCGTTATGATCTTCAGTACGTCCGCGGAGGCTTGATTTCTGGGACGCTCGGCACGCCTTCGAAAGCACTAGAAGACTACATTGGCGCCCGCGACCTGCCTGCAATCGATCATGAATTTAGCAGGGCGCTGGCCAATGTCGAGCATAGCCCAAGAGAAGCGGTCTCGGCCGCAAGCAATATTCTTGAGAGCGTTTGCAAGGTCTACATTGCCGAACGATGTCTTGAGGCGCCGCCGAAGCAAGACTTAAAGTCCGTTTGGTCAGTAGTTCGAAAGGACCTTGGATTCGATCCTGGTGTGGTTGAAGACAAAGATCTCCAAGTAATTCTTACTGGGCTCTTCGCTATCGTTGAGGGAATCGGTGCACTAAGGACGCATACGAGTTCTGCTCATGGCGCCGGTAAGAAACAATATAAACTTCAGCCTAGACATGCCCGCTTGGCAATTCACAGTGCTCATACAGCAGCCTTGTTCATTTTGGAGTCTTGGGAACAGAAGGTCTCGTGACTTAGCAGGTATCCAGCCGACTAGACGCCTCTGCTGTTCCCAAGGTGCGCTTGGGAGCGTTCGCTGAAAAACACTGAAAGGCAGCAGGCGGCCAGAAGCGGACCGACAACATAAATGACTTGCGATTACGCCAAACACTTCGTGCGACAACGCCATGGATGAGCTTCGTTTTAAGCCTGAGCAGTTCACGCGTCGATCCGGCACTGCCAAAGTTGATACCGAACTTCGTCAGTGGATACGCTCACTGCCTGTACCGCAGCGTGTAGATTTTATTGAAGGTCTGTACAGGCACAATCACAGGTATGCGGTTGCAATGGTCCGGTCTTCTCAGCTTCCAACCAACGAAGTCACTCGACTTCTGCAGCACTGGCTGCTTTCATCGAGCCACAACGCCAGTCGCGGATTGATTGAGGGGTTTGTGCCTATGATTGGCGAAGCCAAATTCTGGACGATTGCTGTGAAATCTGAAGTGACGCCTGCCATGGCCGAGTTCTTAGATCACTACGGCAAAGGAAAGCTGACCCATTATCGCGGCGTCCTTACCGCAGAGGACTAGGGTTCGAGAAAACTGGCTCATGCCGAAGGTCCGGAATGGGTCGAAACCGGTCTTTGCCAACTAATTTGAAGCAAATCAGAAAACCTAAATGCAAAACCACGTTAATTTAATTAGTGTCGGCCTCTCTATAATTAGCGTGTCTTGCTTTCAAAAGTTGGGGGCAAGGTTTTATCGACGTACATCACTTAGTTGGAAACACTGCTTTGTCTTCGGTTTTATTATCGGACTGCTAAAAATCATCGAAAACGTTACAGGGCAGGAGCTGATTAACGTACTGGGAGAATGGCTTTTCTTGCTTCTCGGCTTGCTTACAACCATAATAATTGGTGGTTGGTATTTTCGTGACCGAGCTGCAACGGTCGATGGAAAATTTTTCGGCTGGCGCGAAGGTATGTCGCTAACAGCAATCGGATTCGGGCTGATGCTTTCCGCAAACCTTTTTATAGGAGCGTTGCGGGCAATGATGAGCCTTGGGACCTCGGCTTGAAGCTTGAGTGCCCATTCCATGATAAGGAATCGATTTCTAAGAATTTAGCTAGAGATCCCGCTCTCGGCCAGAAGCAGACGCAAACCAAATAATTATTAAGGAGTCATGGTGGGACGAATTGCTGTTCTCGCAGGCGTAGCACACGACATTGCCCACCATGCGGCGAGTGGCTTGAGCTGCATCTCCCCGCATCTGGCGATTGCACTTCGCGAAGCACATCTTGAGACGACAGACGTTGATCTTATAGCTGCCAATCCTTATCCACTTCTTGTCGCTAAAGTTGAGCCACTAAGGCTGGCCATGGCTGCTCTCCGCTCGACAGCTCTTGAAATCTTGAGCAAACACGGCCTTTCAGAAACTGACGTGTCATCAATGGTTTTGCATGCCACGCCAGCCCCTTGGGATCAAAAAGGCTATGAGCTTCATACCCGAGTTACCATCACGTCGCGATCTGGAAGAAAATTCCATTCGCGTTGGCTCGGCTAACTGGTATGTCCGCTTTGGGTCGTACATGGACGCCCCCGGTTTGCCAAGCATTCGTTCCATGATAAGCAGAAGGTAAAGATTGCACCCGTACATCCGGACTTTGGTGCAGCAGTAACTGCTACGGTCCCTGATGGGATTTGCTAGTCGGCGCCCCAATCGAAAGCGCGCATTTTTTATGCTCCGACCCAAACGGGCTTTACCGACTATGGTCTTACCTGCCTTGCCATCACTTCGTGTTTGCCTGAGCAATCGGTGGTTTGATCTGCCTACAGCCTCTTTATTTCGTCGCCGCTCACCGGTCTGATTACGGTGTTGCGTAATCAGACCGGAATTCTCGATCCTGGGCCAGAAGCGCCCAGATGATTCGTGCATTCTTGTTCGCCAAAGCGACAGCGACAATATTCTTGTCGCGTCGTGCCAGTAAGTTGGCAAGCCATCCTGTAGTTGGTGGCTTGCGCTTGAGCGCGTAAATCACCGCCCTAGCCCCGTGAATCAGCAATGTGCGAAGGTAGCAATCTCCTCGCTTGCTCATTCCCAGCAATGTGGGCCTGCCTCCGCTGGAATGCTGTTTGGGTACCAGTCCCAGCCACGCTGCGAGCTGCCGCCCGTTGTCAAAGCTCTTCGCATCGCCTACTGATGCAACCATGGCACTTGCTGCGAGGGGTCCAATGCCGGGAATCTTTTCCAGCTTGCGCGACAATGGGTTCGAACGGTGCCACATCGGAATCTCGAGCTCCATCTCATCTACTTGCCGGTCGATTAGTTTCAGGTGCGCGATGAGACGCTGTATTAGTTGTCGGAATAGGCCAGGTAGCTCGTCTTTCGCTTGCTCTAGCACCAGCGGTACACGTTGATATAGATGCGTAATGCCTTGAGGGACGACTAAGTAGTCTCGCAAAATTTTGAGTCAAATGTAGATGGGAGACTGCTGCAGGAGTCGCTGCGATGAAACTATTAATGTTGTCCGATACTGAACGGCGGACACTGCGGGAAATGGGAATTTTCCATCCTCATCCACGGGCCCGCATGCGTGCCCAGGGCATCTTGCGGTTGAGTCAGGGACTGACGCTGCAAGAGACGGCCGACGAGTTCTCGGTGCACTTGAACAGTGTCGAGCAGTGGCGCCAGCGTTGGAACAAGCTTGGATTAGCGGGGTTATACGAGGGACGCCACACGGGACGGCCGCGGAAATGGACGCCCCAGCAACAGCAAGCGCTGGGGGTGTTGGCGCAATCAGAGGGCGGCACCGTTGCCGCACTGCTGCGCCACCTGAAGGAGCGCCATGATCAGGCATCGATCAGCCAGGGCACTGCTGCACGCTATCTCAAGGAAATGAATTTCACCTACAAACGCTATCGGTACAGTTTAAAAAAAACGCAACCGGGAGGCGTTCGAGCGCGCCGGCAAGGTAATCGGGGCCCTGGGCCGGCTCGACCATGAACACCGGTGCGAATTACTGTACTTCGACGAGTCAGGTTTCAGCCCGAATCCCTCGTTGCAATACGGCTGGACCCGGATTGGTGAAACCCGGTCCGTAGAGCCGCTGGCACACCGGCAACGGGTCAACGTGCTTGGCGCACTGCGCCACGACGGCCAGCTGATTTGGACTACTCAACAGCGACCGACCAGGCGCGAAGATGTCATTGCCTTTTTCGATCAGATCGCAGATCAGCCGCATTCGGTGCCACGCATTGTCTTGCTCGATAACGCGGCAATTCACAAAGGTGAGGTGATGCAGAAAAAGCGGCGGCGCTGGGCACGTCAGGGCCTGCACCTTTACTATTTGCCGCCCTATAGCCCGGAACTCAATCGCATTGAGATCCTCTGGAAGCACGCCAAGTACTTCTGGCGTCGTTTCGTCGCCACGAATGGCACGGCACTGCTCGACGAAATCCGGTCCCTGATGAAAGGTTTCGGGACAGAATTCATAGTAAATTTTTCGTGATTACTTAGTCCAAATTCGGCTAGTAGGCCGCGGATCTGGTTTGCCTGTGCAGTACGGGCTCTGACCATACCCTGTCGAGCTCGATGCAACGCCAGAATTGACTGCTGTTCGACATGCTTGACTGGAACAAAGCGCATCGTCGGACGGGTTACCGCTTCGCAAATAGCTTCGGCATCAGCCGCGTCGTGCTTGTTGGTCTTGACGTATGGCTTAACAAACTGCGGGGCCATGAGCTTGACTGTGTGACCCTGACTCTGCAGCTTCCGGGCCCAGTAATGAGCCCCGCCGCATGCTTCCATGCCGATTAGACACGGCGCCAGGTTAGCGAAGAAGCCTGCCATCTCCTCACGTTTAATCTGCTTCTTAAGTACTGCTTTGCCATGCGCATCGACCCCATGAATCTGAAACACGTTCTTCGCCAAATCGATGCCGATTGTCGTAATCTTCATGGTGACGCCCCCCTCGACTCAAGTGGTTGGTTGACACTTCCACTTTGGCACATCTGATGCCGTTACGGGTGGGGGCGTCCATCCCATTGAAAGCGGTCTAAGCCGAAGGACTGTAACCGAAAGCGGTCTAAGCCGAAGGACTGTAACCGACCCAAAGCGGTCTTCGCATTGGCAAGCTGCTGGGCGAGCTGACCGGCTCTCCTTGGCAGGATCATGGAACCGGCAATAGCGGAGTGATACACGGTACCAGGGGCAGCTCGCGGCACAGTTGGCAGTGTTGGTCAACGGCGTCTTGCGCCGGTGCTGGTGGGCATCGACAAGGCACGCTGGATCTTGCGCCGGCACTTGCTGCGCTTGCCGGCAAAGGCAAGCATACAGTGATCATTCCGCTGGCTTGCTTTGCGGGCGTCGATCTTGCCAATATCGGCACGCCGTTCAGTGTTGCGACCGACGGCGCGTTCAAGGCTGCGTTTGCCAATATTCAGATAGTCGGCGGCGGGGCCAAGGCGAAGGGCGCCTTGGCCTGCAGCGAGATCAAGCGATAGTTACGGCGGCTGGCCTGGCCGGCGCGTCGATCGAGGCACGCAGGCCAGAGCGCTGCATCCAGGCGAACAGCAGCACCGACACCGCCTCGAACATCAGGAAGGCAACCCCCAGCCCGCTCGGCGACACCATTGGCGTGGCCGCCAGCACAAGGCAGCCCAGCGCCCAGCCGACATTGCCGATCACCACGAACTGAATGGCCGCGGCCCAGACCCGGGCCATGCTGGCAAGCACCACCAGCATCAATACGTATCCTACAAGAAAGACTCCGGATTCCATCAGCAGCACCGAAGGCAGCGACAGTTGTTCTGCCAGCAGCGCGGGAAACATCAGTTGCCCGGCGGCGAGTGTGGCGCTGGCGCCGGCATCGGCAAACAAGGCAAGTTTGAGCAGGCGGATAGGGGCGATGGTTTTCATGCTGTTTCTCCGTTGAGGAAGTTGGTGGCTTTGTATCCGGGGGCGACGCCCTCTACCAGGAAGACGCTGCAATCGGCGTTTTCCGTGCGCAGCGGTAAGATGTCCTGGTAAGCGTCGGACGCGTACCACCCGCGGGCGGCATCGATATCGGGAAATTCGATCATCACGACGTTGCTGTCGAACGGGCCTTCGAGCCGTTCGATCTCCACGCCATGCACCAGGAAGTTGCCGCCGAAAGCGGGCAGCGTGGCATCGACGCGCTTGATGTAGGTGGCGATAGACGTTCCCATCTTGACGTTGAGCAAGTGAGCGATGGCATAAGCTTTCATGGGTTTTCTCCTGGTTGGGTGTGAAGCCAGTGTCATCCTGGACGCAATTCACGGCAATTACCTCCTAGGTAATCGTGGCCAGTTGCCAGCGGGGCCCAGTGGGTTCAAGCTGTGCATGTCGATCAAACCAAGGGGAGGTGTTATGAGCGAAACGATGGAACGGCCGCAGGCGAGCGAGTTTTTCGCCGATTTTCCGTCCGCGCTGCGCTATTGGCGCGGCAAGCGCGGCCATAGCCAGCTGCAGCTGTCGATGATCGGCGACGTTTCGCAGCGCCATATCAGCTTCCTCGAGAGCGGCCGTTCGCAGCCGAGCAAGGAACTGATCCTCAAACTGGGCGTGGTGCTTGACATCCCGCTACGTCAGCGCAACATCATGCTGTTGTCTGCCGGTTTCGCGCCGGCCTATCAGGAGCGTAAATTGTCTGATCCAGAACTGGCGTCGGTCCGCTACGCGCTCGACTTCATGCTGCGCCAGCAGGCGCCGTTTCCCGCCTTGGTCGTGGACCGTTTGTGGAACCTGCAGATGCTCAATGGCCCGGCGGCGGGGATGTTCAAGTGGCTGCTGGACATGCCGGCAGCCCAGGCGATTCCGGGCGATGGCGCCATCAATGTGCTGCGGATGATGCTCGACCCGGCCGGCGTGCGACCTTACATTGCCAACTGGGATGACGTGGCGCCCGATTCGCTGCACTGGATCGAGCGCGAAGCGATGAGCGACGGGCCCGGCAGCCAGGCCAGCAAGCTGCTGCTCGAGCTGACGGCGCTGGCCGGCAATGCGGGACGGCAGTGGGCGCAGTGGGATAAAGCTGCCGACCGCAATAATTTGCCCTTCCTGCCGATCACGCTGTGCAAGGATGGTGTTGAGTTGAAATTGTTTACTGCCATTGCCACGCTGGGAACGCCGCGCGACGTGACCTTGCACGAATTGCGGGTGGAAACCTTCTTCCCCGCCGACAGCGTGACCGAGGACTGGTTCAAGTCCACCTTTGGCGACCAAGCCTAGAGCAGGAAGGCGCGCGCCTCGACACCGGCCGCGCGCGCCAGTTCCACCATGTGTGCAGTGTCACGCGCGCAGCCGGGCTTGCCGTACGGCGGCGCACATCACGCTCGACTTCGCACCTCCACCTTGGCCTCGGATTAGCTACTACAAGCCGCAATGGGGTGATCAGTTCACCCTGACCGTGACCGTTAACGTGGACAGTAGGCCCCTGGTATCGTGCATCACGCCGGCTATTGCCGGTTCCATGATCCTGTCAAGGAGAGCCGGTCAGCTCGCCCAGCAGCTTGCTAATGCGAAGACCGCTTTGGGTCGGTTGCTGCCCTTCGTGACAGTCCGGGATTTTTCCGCCCTAGCGACCTGCTATGCTGAGCTGGACGGCCGCCTTCGGCCAACAGCGGACGTACTCAGAATAACAACAGCCCATCAGGACACGACTGGATGAAGCATTACCTGTACTGCTCGTCAGGAAACACACACGGCCTTGATGAGTACATAGGCTTCTTCGAGATTGCTGATGACGGATACTGCTCTCGCTACCTCGAAGTTCGGTCAAAAGGGGGTGCGCTGAAGTACACCGATAAAAATCCGGCGGATGCCTTTGGGGCATTACCCGAAGGGCCATGGGATGCGAGGGAGGCAGCGAAGCCCGAATACGGGACACTCAACGGTATTTCCGAAGTGCTTTTTCAAAGTGCTTGGAACAGCATTAGGGTTGGTTGATCGTCGTCTGCTTTGGGTCGGTCCCGGTCCTTCGTGACAACCTGTGATTTTTCGGCTCCTGGGGCCTGCTATGCTGAGCTCAACGGCCGCCTTCGGCCAGGAGTGGACGTTAGGGTTCCTAAGCTAGTCAGTGGAAAAAAGATGAACACACACAACGACACTCCTGAAGTACACATTTCGCTCACTGCCGACGAAGCGCTAGTCTTGTTCGAATTTCTCAGCCGCTTTGAGAAGTCGAGCGATTTGACGATCGTTGACCAAGCCGAAGAGAGAGCACTTTGGAATTTGCTTTGTCTCTTTCATAAGCAACTTGTTTCCCCCTTTCGACTCGATTATCTGGAGCTGTTGCAGACGGCACGAGACAGATTGCGAGACGATGTAGAGTAGGTGCCTGTGTCCGTATATGGACTCCTCCTCGTTTGCAAACAATCCGTCTTCAGGCCGTGAGGTACGACTGCTCACGTATATCCGGTCTCGTACTACTGCACCTGCCTCAGGTGCTGGACCCTGAT